>NZ_QGTF01000001.1:0-571726 GCF_003182025.1 Nocardiopsis sp. L17-MgMaSL7
CAGTCCTGGTCCCGCGCTCTCCTTCGCTGCCGCTGTTGCGTCGGGAAGCGTGACCGGCCGCGACACGAATCCCGGTCAGCGCAGGCATGGAGAAACACATCGCTGTGGCCGTAGGCTCACCCATGACAGCAACGACGAAGGTGGATGTCGGTTTTGTCTGTTTCTCGACAAGTTGGAAAAACGAGCGCTTGCCACCGGTAAGTTCCCAGGTGAAAAACTGCTCCCCGCGCACGCGGGGATGGACCCGCCAGGCCCTGACGACGGAAGATCCTCTCAACCTGCTCCCCGCGCACGCGGGGATGGACCCGAGCGGGCACCACGTGGGAAGGCCAGGCCTTCCTGCTCCCCGCGCACGCGGGGATGGACCCCCAAGCGTCACAGATGGAGGTCGTCGTTGCGGCTGCTCCCCGCGCACGCGGGGATGGACCCGTGCCGTTGGGCTTGAACTCGAACAGCGGCTGCTGCTCCCCGCGCACGCGGGGATGGACCCAGAGCGTTCGGTGAGGTGTGTAGGACGTCACTCTGCTCCCCGCGCACGCGGGGATGGACCCCTCGCGGAGGCCGGCCACCACCCCAGAGTCGTCTGCTCCCCGCACACGCGGGGATGGACCCTGATCATCCGGCAGCGGGCCGAGGCCCGCGCGCTGCTCCCCGCGCACGCGGGGATGGCTCCTGCTCAGTTCAGAAGGACAGGAGTACAGCTACCCCAAGGGCGGGGAAGGGCCATGCAACGCTGGCGGGAGCCGCAGGGTTGCGGCTCCCGCCGATGGGTCAGCGGTCCTCTTCTTCTTCGAAGAGGCGGATGGCCGGGGGCTCGGTGTCCGTCGGAGGGACCTTCATGGTCTTGAGGGCGAAGGACATGATGTCGTTGAACACCGGTCCTGCGGCCTCGCCGCCGTAGTAGGTCTCCTGCGGGTTATGCAGGACCACCTGGACGATGAGCTCGGGGTTGTCCGCCGGGGCGAAGCCCGCGAAGGTCGCCGTGTAGCCACCGCCGTCGTAGCCGCCTGTCTCCGGGTTGATCCGGTTGGCGGTACCGGTCTTGCCCGCTACCCGGTAGCCGTCGATGCGGGCCTGGGGCGCGGTGCCCTCGTCGCTGGTGACGGCTTCGAGCATCAGGGCGAGCTGGTCGGCGGTCTCCTTGCTGACGACCCTGGTCTTCTCCGGCTCCTCGGCGGGGGTGAACTCCCCGTCCGTGTCGACGGTTCCGGCGATGAGCCGGGGCTCGACGCGCACCCCGCCGTTGGCGATGGTGCCGTAGACCGAGGCCATCTGGGTCGCGTTCACCGACAGGCCGTGCCCGATGGACACCGACGGCAGCTGGGTCCCCCACCAGTCGTCGGGGTCGGTGAGCACCCCGGACTCCTCCCCCGGCAGGGCGAGACCGGTGGGCTGTCCCAGGCCGAAGTCCTTCATGTAGGTGTGCAGCACCCCCGCCTTGACCTGGTCGGCGATCTTGATGGTGCCCACGTTGCTGGACTGCGCCATGATGCCGTTGACGGTCAGCCGCTGGGTGCCGTTGTTCGTGGAGTTGCGGAAGGTCTGGTCGTAGTACTGGAGGGTGTACGGCACCGTGTACACCGTCTCCGGTGTGGTCAGCTCCTCCTCCAGCGCGGCGGCGACCGTGATCACCTTGTTGGTACTGCCCGGCTCGAAGGTCTCGGCCACGGCTCCGTTGGACCACTCCTCCGGACCGGTGGCCGCGATGTCGTTCTGCGAGTAGGACGGGTAGTCCGCCATCGCGAGGATCTCCTGGTCGGTGTTGGTGACGATGGCGCTTCCGCCCTCGGCGTCCAACTCCTCCACGCGTTCCGCCAGCGCCTGCTGGACGAACCACTGGAGGTCGCGGTCCAGGGTCAGGCGCACGTCCTGACCGGGCTCGGGCTCGCGCACCAGACCGCCCGCCATGGGGATCTGGGTACCGTCGTTACCCACCTCGACCTGCCGCTTGCCGGCCTCACCGGCGAGCGTGGAGTCCAGGTAGCCCTCCAGTCCCTCCAGGCCGTGCCCCTCCGAACCGACGAAGCCGACCAGGTCCGCGGCGCCGGTCTCCTCCGGGTAGACGCGTTCGTAGTCCACCTCGGCCCCCACACCGGACAGGCCGAGGTCGCGCATGTCCTGCCAGTCCTCCGGCGACACCAACGTGGCCACCACCTGATAGCGGCTGGGCGCGGCGTCGACCTTGGCCTCGACCTCCTCCTGCTCCAGGTCGAAGCGGGTGACCAGCTCGTCCACGAGCTGGTCGCGCTCCTCCTCCTTGACCTCCTCGGGGTCGACGAAGACGGTGCGCACCTCGGCTGACAGTGCGAACGGGTTGCCCCCGGCATCGGTGATCTGTCCGCGCAGGGTGGGGATGTCGATGGTCTGGAGCCGCAGGTTCGCGGCGGCCTCGGCGTACCTCTCGGCCTCCACCCCCTGGATCTGGGTGAGCCTCCCCGCGAACAGGAGGAGGATCACCACGATGATGGCCCCGCCCATCCTGATGCGCTTGTTCGGGTCGCCCTGCCGGAAGGTGCGCCGCAGGAGCGGCGGCGGAGGCGGCGGGGCCGGGCTCCGTCGCCGCGGCCGTTCACCGCCCCTGCGCACCTCGCGCGCGGACCCGCCACGGTTCGTTCCGGAACTCGCGCGGGCACCGCTGGCGGGGCGCCTGGGCTCCCGCTGGGGACGCTTGCTGGGCCGGGACCCGGAGCGTCCCGCCGCTCCGGGTCCACGGGGGTCACGGGGGCGGCGGTCCCGGGGGTTGCTCACTCTCCGCTCCCAACGTTCCCGGTGTCCGTACCGCTGCCGGTGATCTCACCACTGTCCAGGTCGAGGAAGAGCGGAGCGTCCCCCTGCTCCATCCCCATCTCCTCGGCCTCCCTGGCGATGCGCTCGGAGGTCTCCATGTGGGCCACCGACTTCTCCAGCTGCTGCTCCACGTAGGACATCTCCCGGTTCTCCGACTGGAGACTGGTGATCGTGTACGCCTCCTGGGCGACGACGCTGCGCAGCACCAGGAGTGACACCAGCGCACCGCCGAGAAGGCACAGGATGAGCAGGACGAACGGGATCTTCGGCGCGGGTCCGGTACCGCCTGTGCGTGTGGTCGCCGCTGGGCGCGCCGGACGTTTGGGCGCCGGTGGACGCCTGGTGGCCCCTGTGCGCCTGGTGGTCGTCGCCCGCCCCTTGGTGGCGCGGCGCGTGTCCGTCTTCGTGTCCGTCTTCGTGCCCATCTGGTCTCCCTACTGCCGCGACGGCCAGCGCACACGTTCGGCCGCCCGGAGGCGTGCCGACTGTGCGCGCGGGTTGCGTTCGTTCTCTTCGTCCGTGGGGAGTTCCGAGCCCCTGGTGAGGAGCCGGAGTTCCGGTTGGCGGTCCGGGAGGGGGACCGGAAGGTCGGCGGGTGTGGTGTCGGTGACCAGGGCTGCGAGTGCCCTCTTGGTCATCCGGTCCTCCAGCGAGTGGTAGGACAGCACCGCGATGCGGCCGCCGACGTCCAGGCGGGAGATCGCGGCGGGCAGGGTCTCCTTGAGGATGGAGAGCTCGGCGTTGACCTCGATGCGCAGGCCCTGGAAGGTGCGCTTGGCGGGGTGGCCGCCGGTGCGGCGGGTGGCCGCGGGGATGGCGTCGCGCACCAGTTCGGCCAGTTCCCTGGTGGAGTCGATGCGTCCCTGGGCGCGGCGGCGTTCGATCGCCCTGGCCACACGGGAGGCGAAGCGCTCCTCACCGTAGGTGCGCAGGACCCGGGTGAGCTCGGCGACGGAGTAGTCGTTGACGACCTCGGCGGCGGTGAGCGCCTGGGTACCGTCCATGCGCATGTCGAGGGGCGCGTCGTGGGCGTAGGCGAAGCCGCGTTCGGTCTCGTCCAGCTGCGGCGAGGAGACGCCGAGGTCGAGCAGGACCGCGTCGGCGTGCTCCGCCCCGGCCTCGTCGAGTGCGCGCGGGATCTCTGAGTAGACGGCGTGGACGAAGTGGGTCCGGTCCGCGTAGGGTGCGAGGCGCTTGGCGCTGCGTTCCAGGGCGGTGGTGTCCCGGTCCACGCCGACCAGCCTCATGGTGGGGCAGGCCTTGAGCAGCGCCTCGGAGTGTCCGCCCAACCCAAGAGTGCCGTCGACGAACACCGCCCCGGGCCTGCTGAGCGCCGGTGCGAGCAGTTCCACGATCCGGTCGAGCATCACCGGCACGTGCAGGGGGTCGATCCCCGCCCTGGCCGCCTGGATGCGGGCCGCGATGTCGTCGGCCCCGTGGTCCGTCGAGCGGTCCCCTTCGGGCCGCCCGTCCTGCCGGTTGTCCCCCATGCGCTGCTGTTCCTCCACGCTGTCGCGATCTCCCCCTGGGTCCGTGCAGCGCACTGGGCGCGCTCCACGGTGTCCTTCGCGTGGCCCCTCCGAAGTAACCGGCGGGGCCTCCGGACACGGCCGCTATTGTCCACCTTTCGGTGGGCGAACGCTCACGACCTGGCACCGGGGAAGTCGCGCCAGCTCGTGTGACCGTCTCCGGAGACCACCACCGGTCCCGGCGTTGCATGGACTGTGTGCTGGTGGATCGAGGCGTTCCAGCGACCGCCCCGCCGTCACAGCACCCCGGGCAGCACCTCCTCTGAGAGTTGCGAGAACGCCTGCTCCTGCTCGGTCTCGTACTCCGACCACGCGGCGGCGTCCCAGATCTCCAGGCGTGTGTTGGCCCCGATGACGACGCACTCGCGGTCCAGGCCCGCGTAGGCGCGCAGCTTCGACGGGATCGTGATCCTGCCCTGTTTGTCGCAGGACTCGTCGGACGCGCTGGCGAAGAGGACGCGGCTGTAGTCGCGGACCGCCTTGGCGGTGACCGGTGCGGAGCGCAGGGCGTCGGTGACGCGGCGGAACTCGTCCGCCGGAAAGACGTAGAGACAGCGCTCCTGGCCCTTCGTGATCACCAGACCCCCCGACAGTTCGTCGCGGTACTTCGCGGGAAGGAACAGCCGTCCCTTCTGATCGAGGCGAGGTGTGTGGGTGCCGAGGAACACACACTCACCCCCTCACCCCTATGCGGAGAATTCACCCTCTCCACGCTGCTCCACCTTACTCCACTCTTCCCCACCGTCAACAGCTTCAATCCGTATTCAGACGCTGAAGAATCGACAAATGCGCAGGTCAGAATGGCGGGATGGGAACGGTCTGCGCGTGGGGCACCATGACGCCCGCGTGCGTCGCGCACCACCTCCACCCCCCGGGCAACCGTTCGGCGGCCGATTCCGGCATTTTGGTTTGCAAGGGATCTGATTGGCCCTAGCCTCGGAGCGATACACGCAGACACACCGATCGAGAGGGTTCTCGTGTCACTCGGCACACAGCAGGACGGTCACGGGGGCGACGTCCGAGGAGACGTCGGTGCCGTTGTCGCCGTCGCCGAACGCGTCCGTGGCGCGATCGAGACGGTCATCGAGGGCAAGCCCGACGTGCTGCGCATCGCGCTGACCGTCCTGCTCGCTGAGGGCCACCTCCTCGTCGAGGACGTTCCCGGCGTGGGCAAGACGATGATGGCCAAGGCCCTGGGCCGCGCCGTCGACTGCTCGGTGCAGCGCGTCCAGTTCACCCCGGACCTGCTCCCCAGCGACATCACCGGTGTGAGCGTCTACCACCAGGACCGCAACGAGTTCGAGTTCAACCCCGGCCCGGTCTTCGCCAACATCGTGCTCGGCGACGAGATCAACCGGGCCTCGCCGAAGACGCAGTCGGCGCTCCTGGAGTGCATGGAGGAGCGGCAGGTCAGCGTGGACGGCCAGACGCGCGCCCTGGAGCGGCCGTTCATGGTCGTCGCCACGCAGAACCCGGCGGACATGGAGGGCACCTACGCGCTGCCCGAGGCACAGCGGGACCGCTTCATGGCCCGGGTCTCGGTGGGTTACCCCTCACCCCAGGCCGAGCTGGACATGATCGACAGCCACAGCACCCGCTCGCCGCTGGACCGTATGGAGCCGGTGACCAACGCGGCGGAGATCCGATCCCTGGTGGACCGCGTGCACAACGTGCACATGGCCCCGGGCATGCGCCGCTACGTCGTGCACCTGGTCAACTCGACCCGGACCGCCCCCGAACTCAGGTTGGGTGCCTCTCCCCGCGCCACCCTGCACCTGGTCCGCGCCGCGCGGGCGCACGCCGCCCTGGAGGGGCGCCACTACGTCGTCCCCGACGACGTCCAGGCGCTGGCCGTCCCGGTCCTCGCCCACAGGCTGCTGCCCGGTCCCGAGGCCCAGATGGAGCGGCTCAGCGCCGAGCAGATCGTTGCCAAGCTGGTCTCCCGGCTACCCGTGCCCGGCCCCCGCTGACCCTCTGCCCCCTGATCCCCGAGAGACGGACCATGCGCCCGCAACGTACCCTCACCGCACGCGGTGGTCTGATGTTGTTCTTCGGCGTCGTCGCGCTCGTGTGCGGTTTCGTCATCGGTCAGCGGGAGCTCACGGGTGTGGGTCTCTTCCTGCTCCTGGTGCCCCCGATCTCGGCGCTGACGATCCTGGGCGCGACCGGTCGGGTGGTGCAGAGCCGGGCGCTGCAACCGAACCGGATCCCCGCCGGAACCGACACCCGGGTCCTGGTGCGGATCGGCAACGCCTCCACCGCCTGGCCGGTGGTCTGGCTGCGGATCGAGGACGCCCTGCCGGTCCGGCTCGGGTACGAGCCCCGCTACACGGTGGGCTTCCTGTCCGCGAGGGCGGTGCGGGACGTCACCTACCTGGTGCGTCCGGCGGTCCGCGGCCGCTATCCGATCGGCCCGCTGCGGGTCAGCGTGGTGGACCCCCTGGGCTGCGTCCGGGTGACCCGTCAGGTCGGTGCGCCCACTCCGCTGCTGGTCACCCCGCCCGTGGTCCCGCTCTCCACGCTCGGTGTCTCCGACGGTTCCCAGGGGGAGCACTCGCCGCGCCGTTCGGTGACCGGTGCCGGGGAGCAGGACCCCATTCCGCGGGAGTACCGCTACGGCGACGAGATGCGCCGGGTGCACTGGCGTTCCACCGCCAAGCACGGCGAACTCATGGTGCGCCGGGACGAGCAGCACTGGCGGGAGCACAGCACCCTGCTCCTGGACACCAGGTTCGGGGCGCACGACGGCGAGGGTGTCCGGGACTCGCTGGAGACAGCGGTCAGCGTGGCCGCCTCCGTGGCGGTGAACCTCCTGGACAGCGGGCACGAACTGCGTCTGCACACCGAGCGGGGCCAGCTGCACACCGGGAACACCTCGGGTGTGCTGGACGGGCTCGCCACCGTGGAAGCCTCCGAGGCGGACAGCCTGTACGGAGGGATCAGCACCCTGGAGGGCGCGCGGGGTTCCTCGTCCAGTCTGGTGGTGGCCGTCCTGGGCGCTTTGTCGCCCGAGGACGCCGCTGCGCTGTCCCGGGTGCGCGGCTCCGGGCTCCACGTGGCGGTGCTGTGCACGCGGGCCGCGTGGACCGACCCCGAGCACACCCGGAGAACCGCCGAGCTGCTGGCCGCCAACGGCTGGCGGGTGGTTCCGGTCGCCGACCCCGCCGAACTCCCCCCGCTGTGGGGGCGGGCGATCACCCCCGGTTCCGGGGTCTCCCCCATGTCCCCCGTAGCCCCCGGAGGCCCCCTCACCGGCGAGACGCCGCTGGCCCCGGCAGGCACCCGTGTCCCCTGGGAGGGGTCCCGTTGAGACTGTCGCGAACACTGATGCCCCTGGCCGCCCTGGTCTCCATGCTGGCGGCGCTGCCGCTGCTCGGCGGGCTCATCCGCGGCGACGGCTGGTGGGGGCCCGCCGTCGTCCTCATGGTCGCGGTGACCCTGGTGTCCGCCCTGTACCGCCTCACCGGACGCACCTCGATCCCGGTGCCGTTCCTCCAACTGCTGGTGGCGGCGCTGCTGTTCACCCCGATCCTCACCCCCGGCACCGGGTTCCTCGGTGTCGTGCCGACCGCGGCCACCTTCGAGCAGTCCTGGGTGCTGTTCGAGCAGGGCGTCAACGGCATCAACACCAGCACTCCCCCGGTTCCGACCACCACCGGGCTCCAGCTGATCATCGCGCTGACCTTCCTGGTGTTCACGATGACGGCGGACTTCCTCGCGGTGACCGCCCGCTGCCCGGGCATGGTGGGCGGGCTGCTCCTGGCACTGATCGTGGTGCCGTTGGCCGTGGACGGTGCCGGTCTGACCTGGGTGCAGGCCGCCGTCTGCGCGGCGGGGTACGTAACCCTGCTGGCCACGGACATGTGGGTCCGCGGGCGTGAGTGGGGGGTCCGGGTCCCGGACGGGCACACCCCCGGCAGCCGGTTCGTGGCGGGCGCCGCCCAGCTGGGCACCGTGGTCGTCGCCGCCTCCGTCGCGATCCTCCTGGCCCTGTCCCTCCCGTTGATGGTGCCGTCGCTGCGCACCGACGCCTTCCGCACGATGGCGGACGGCGCCGAGTTCGGCTCCAGCGGCAGCGTGACCACCACCCACCCGCTGGTCTCGCTCCGCCGTGACCTGGCAGCCTCCTCCGACCGCACGGTGTTGACCTACCGAAGTGACGCCGAGGAGCCCGAGTACCTGCGCACCTACGTCCTGGACGAGTTCGGCGGCGAGAACTGGACGATGTCACCGGTCCGCACCGGACGCGACACCGCGCTCAGGGGCACCCTCCCGCTGCCCACGGGCTGGAGCCGTGACTCCGGAACGGCTGTCACCACCCAGGTGTCGCTGACCTCCGACGCACCCCGCATGGAGTTCCTGCCCCTGCCCTACCCGGCGCGCTCGGTGGACGTGTCCGGCGACTGGTACGTGGACCCCGCCACCCTGATGGTCTTCACCACCGACACCCCCTCGACCGGGTTCGACTTCACCGTGGAGTCCTCCGAGTACCGCCCCGAGGCGGAGGCCCTGGCCGACGCCGGTCCCCCGGTCTCCCTGACCGACGACCACCTCGACCTCCCCAACAGCATTGACGGGCGGGTCCAGGAGCTCACCGACTCGCTGACCGAGAACGCGGACTCCACCTACGAGCGGGCCGTCGCCCTCCAGGAGTTCTTCACCGGCGGCGACTTCACCTACGACCTCAGTCCGCCCGCGGTCCCGAACGGCGCCGACCCGCTGTCCTACTTCCTCCTGGAGGACAGGGTCGGCTACTGCGAGCAGTTCGCGGGGGCGATGGCCGTCATGGCCCGCCAGGCGGGCATCCCCGCCCGGGTCGCGGTGGGTTACACGGCGGGCCAGCGGGGCGGCGACGGCAGCTGGTCGGTCTCGGTCGGGGACGCGCACGCCTGGCCCGAGCTGTACTTCGAGGGTGCGGGTTGGCTGCGCTTCGAGCCCACCCCCGCCTCCTCGCAGGGGCAGGGCACGGCCTCGGTCCCCGAGTACGCGGGTGGCGACGCAGCCCCCGAGCTCCGCCCCGAACCCGAACCCAGCGCCTCGAACACCCCCGAGCCCAGCCCGAGCCCCGAGGACGAGCCCTCCGCGAGCCCCTCCGACGCGAGCCCGCCCCCCGAGGCGGACGAGGATCCCACGGACTCCGCCGCCGGTACCCCGGGGGGGAGCGCTGGTTCCGGCGCGGCTCCCTGGTGGCCGGTGGCGGTGGGTCTGCTCGGCGGACTGCTGCTGTTGGCCGGCCCCGCCCTGGTGCGGTCCGTGATCCGCTGGTCGCGTCGGGCCGCGGTGGCCTCGGGCGGGACCGCAGCCGCGCACGCCGCGTGGCTGGAGCTGCGGGACACCTGCCTGGACCTGGGTGTGGAGTGGACACTCACCGAGAGCCCCCGGGCGACCGCCGCCCGGCTGGGCGCCGTCCGCCCGAACGGGGCGCTGCTGCCCTCGGAGGCGCACGCCGCCGTGTGGCGCCTGGCTCTGGCGGAGGAGGCGGCCCGCTACGCCCCCGCCCCGGGCGACGACCAGCACCCGAACGGTGCCGAGCTCACCGCGGACCTCGCCACGGCCCGGTCGGGAGCGAGGGCCGCGGCCACCCGTGGCGACCGGTGCCGCGCCCTGCTGCTGCCGCGCTCCCTGGCCCCGTGGCACCGCCCCCGGGTCGCCGCCGACGCCGTTCCCGCCACCGCCTGACCGACCGGGGCGGCCCTGCCGGGACCGCCCCGATGGGGAGCCTCCCGATGGGGCCGCCCGGACGGGGCGACGCGGGGCACACACGACAGTGGGGCCCGCACACGACTGGCGTGTGCGGGCCCCACCGGTGCGAACGGGCGAGCGTTCTGGGCATCCGTCACCTGGGAGGACCGGTGTCCGTCCCGAGCGGGCTGCTACTCCTCGCCCTCCTGGCGACGGCGCCACCGCTCCTCGAAGCGGTTCATCATCCCAGGACGCTTGGCGCCCCTGCGCTTCTGCTTGGTCTCCGTCTCGGCCTCGGCCAGCATCGCCTCCGCGCCGCCCCCGGCGGCCTTGCGCCAGGCGTTGGCGCCCAGCAGGAAGGAGGCGAGCATAAAGATGAACCCGAGGACGCTGATGGTGACCGGAACCGCGATCGACGAGTCCGGACTACTCAGCAGCAGCCCCAGGAGCAGCAATGCCATACCGAGTACGAAGCCGATGACGGCCTTGATGATCCAGCGCTTGTAATGGACTCCGGGGTTCGTCTGCCGAACAGTGTTCGCGAACTTCGGGTCCTCGGCATACAGCGCCTGCTCGATCTGGTCGAGCATGCGCTGCTCGTGTTCAGAGAGCGGCACGGTGCCTCCCTACGGCAGTCCCCGGTTGGGGTGACGGGTACTGATGAACAGTCTCTTGGTCAGTGGTATGCCCAGAATACGGTGCACTAGCGCCTGGTGGAAAGAAAAGCTGCGTGTGTACCTGACCCACTACGGCCACGATACCCTCGCCCTGTATCGGAAACACCGGCTTCCATGCCTCTCTTCTTACCCTTACTCCGGTTCTACTCTGAGAACGTTCAGAGGTCCCCGGAAGTTGCCGCATCATACGTCGTTTTCGTCACGCTTGGCCAATACGGCCGACTGTATCGCGCCTGGACCGAAACGGGCCTTCACCCGGTCCATAACCCGTTCAACGTCCCGCCAACCCGAGTCCTCCTCCCCCAGTGCGAGCTGGTGGTGCGCCTGCCCGACCGGGGCGACGCCCTCCACCCGAACCCCCACCAGGCGCAGCGGGGTGCCCTTCAGCCCCGACGCCGCGTAGAGCGCGCGCGCCACCGCGCTGATCTCCCGGGCCACGTCCGTGCTCTCGGAGAGGGTCCGCGCCCTGGTGATGGTGGAGAAGTCGGCCCGGCGCAGCTTCACGCTCACCGTGCGCCCCACCTGCCCCGAGACCCGCATACGGTGGGCCACCTTCTCGGACAGCCGCAACAGCTCGCGGTCGATCAGGCCCGGGTCATCCACGTCCTCGGCGAAGGTCTCCTCCGCGCCGACACTCTTGTCCGGGGTTTCGGGGACGACCGTGCTGGGGTCCTCACCCCGGGACAGCGCGGCCAGGCGGACGCCGGCCTTCTCCCCCAGCTCCATGCGCAGCAGGTCGGGGTCGGCCCGGGACAGGGCGCCCACCGTGCGCAGCCCCAGCCGGACGAGCGTGCGTTCGGTCTTGTCCCCCACCCCGGGCAGGGCGCCGATCGGCAGGGGGTCCAGGAAGCCGTGCACCTCCCGCGTGGGCACCAGCAGCAGACCGTCGGGCTTGCAGTGGGTGGAACCGAGCTTGGCCACGAAACGAGTGGCGGCCACCCCGACCGAACAGGTGAGCCGCTGCTCGCGGCGGACGCGTTCGCGGATCATCGCGGCGATGCGCACCGGACCGCCGAGACGGCGGCGGGCGCCGGAGACGTCCAGAAAGGCCTCGTCCAACGACAGCGGCTGCACCAGGGGCGTCACCGAGCCCAGGATGTCCATGACGGCCTCGGAGGCCTGACGGTAGGCGGCCCCGTCCGGCGGGTAGACCAGGGCGTCCGGACACAGCCGCATCGCTTGGGCCATGGGCATCGCCGAGTGCACGCCGTGGCGGCGGGCGATGTAGTCGGCGGAGGAGACCACGCTGCGCGGACCGGTGCCGCCCACGATCACCGGACGGCCGCGCGCCTCGGGGTGGCGCAGCTGTTCCACGCTCGCGAAGAACGCGTCCATGTCCAGGTGCAGGATGTTGCAGTCGTCGTCCGGACCGGAGCCGTCCAAGGGGAAGTCGGACCGCAGGGGCGTGATCCCCTCGGAGGTGACCACACCCCGCAGAGCGGCACCGCGCTCCAGTTGACGTCGGCTCATATGCCCAGGTTATGCCCTGTCCGCAGCGCCCCGCCCCGGCCCTAGGGCTTCAGGGCGACGGCGTGCAGCTGGGTGGCGACGCCGATCAGTTCCGGGTGGTCGGCGACGGCCCGCTCCAGTTCCACCAGCTGCTGTCCGGCCTGGGCGTCGCCCTCCCAGGCGTGCCCGGGCAGGATGTCGGCGAACACGCGGACCCCCCGCACGCTCTCCCCGGTGAGGCCGGACTGGCCGATCAGGTCGAGGAGCTGCTGGCGGGTGAACCGGCGGGGCATGGGGTCGGCCCCGCCCCAGCGGCCGTCGGGGTCCTCCAACAGGTGCCGGGCCTCGGTGATGTGCCCGGCCAGGACCCGGTGCAGGGCCCCGGCCACGGCGTTGGTGACCAGCAGGCTGACCGCGCCGCCGGAGCGGGTGACGCCGGCGACGTCGGCCAGCGCGGCGACGGGGTCGTCGACGTACTCCAGCACGTTGTGCACCAGCACGAGGTCGGCACTGGCGGCCGGGAAGAGCGAGGCCAGGTCCTGGGTCTCCCCCTGGACGCCGCGCACCATGACACCGCTCTCGGCGGCGCGGCGCTCCAGGGCGGCCAGGGAGTCGGGGCTGGGTTCGACGACGGTCACGCGGTGACCGAGCTCGGCGAGCGGAACGGCGGCGCCACCGGTGCCACCGCCCGCGTCGACGATCTCCAGGGGTTCACCGTCGAAGAGACGGTCCAGCAGCCGCGAGAGGGCGTCCCACACCACGGCGGTGCGGGCCGCGTTGGCCGCCCGCCCGGGGCCGGTCGGACCACCCGTGCCGAAACCGCTCGCGGCGGTCGCGGGCGTGCCGCTCCTGTCAGTCACCTGCGTTCCCTCAATCAGCTAGTGTCCGGCCTCGGCGCGAGGTCTCAGAGCGCGAGCGTCGCCTTGTTCTCCATCAGCCTGGACAGGAGTCCGCTGATGAAGTTGGGCGACTCGTCGGTGGACAGCTCCTTGGCGACACCGACGGCCTCGGCGATCGCCACACCGTCGGGGATGTCCTCGGCCCACAGGAGCTCGTAGGCTCCCATCCGGAGGATGTTGCGGTCGACGACCGGCATGCGCTCCAGGGTCCACCCGATGGCGTACTCGTCGAGGAGGGAGTCGATCCGGTCGCGCCGCTCGTCGACGGAGCGGGCCAGCAGCTCCGTGAACTCGTTGATCGGCGGTTCGGGCTGGGCTCTGCGACGCTTGATGACGTCCTCCACCGAGGTGGAGCGCACCTCGGCCTCGTAGAGGACCTCCACCGCGCGCCGACGGGCCTTGCGCCGTGCGCCACTCATCAGTTGACACGCCCGAGGTAGTCGCCCGTGCGGGTGTCGACCTTGACGCGCTCGCCGGTGGTGACGAACAGGGGCACCTGGATGGTGGCGCCGGTCTGGACGGTGGCGGGCTTGGTGCCGCCGGTGGAGCGGTCGCCCTGGACGCCCGGGTCGGTCTGGGTGATCTCCAGCTCGACGGCGGCGGGCATCTCGATGTAGAGCGGGTTGCCCTCGTTGGTGGCCACCGTGACCTTGGTGTTCTCCAGCAGGAAGCCCTTGGCCTCGCCGACCACGGCGTCGCCGACCGGGATCTGGTCGAAGGTCTGGGTGTCCATGAAGATGAAGGAGTCACCGTCGTGGTACAGGTACTCCATGTCACGGCGGTCGACGCTGGCGAACTCGACCTTGGAACCGGCGTTGAAGGTCTTGTCGACGATCTTGCCCGTGAGGACGTTCTTGAGCTTGGTGCGGACGAACGCGCCGCCCTTGCCCGGCTTGACGTGCTGGAACTCCAGGACGTTCCAGAGGACGCCGCCGTCGAGCCGCAGGGTCGTGCCGTTCTTGATGTCGTTCGTCGTGGCCACTTCGGTCGTCTCTCCCAGGGGTGTGACACGTCGGAGACCGGACTCGCTGGTCCGGTCGGTGGTCAGTGGGGCGAGGCGTGGTTCCCGTGGCCGCCGGCGGCTGTGCCGACCGGCACCCGGGCACTCCTCGCCTTGGGTCAGTCTAGTGGCTTCCGAGGACTCAGGAACCGTCCACGACCGCCTGGTAGGCCTCGTCCAGCAGCTCGGGGGCGGGTCCGCTCAGGATCGCGGGCCGGGCCAGACCGTCCAGGACCACGAATCGCAGTGTGGAGCCGCGGGCCTTCTTGTCCACGGCCATGGTGGCGCGCAGCTCCGGCCAGGCCTCGGCGGCGTAGGCCACGGGCAGGCCCACGGAGGTGAGCACGGAGCGGTGTCTGCGCACCAGCGCGTCGTCGATGCGCCCGTCCAGCCGGGCGAGTTCGGCAACGAAGACCATGCCGATGGAGACCGCGTAGCCGTGCCGGAAGGTGTAGTTCTCGGCGCGCTCGATGGCGTGCCCGAGGGTGTGGCCGTAGTTGAGGATCTCCCGACGGCCGCTCTCCTTGAGGTCGCCCGAGACGACGTCGGCCTTGACCCGGATGGCGCGTTCGATGAGTTCGCGCGTGTGCCTGCCCTCCGGAAGGGCGGCACCCTCGGGGTCGTCCTCGACCAGGTCGCAGATGACGGGGTCGTCGATGAACCCCGCCTTGACGATCTCGGCCAGCCCGCCGACGTAGTCCGCCCGGGGGAGGCTGGGCAGGGTGGCGAGGTCGCACAGCACCCCCGCGGGGGGGTGGAAGGCGCCCACGAGGTTCTTGCCCTCGGGGGTGTTGATGCCGGTCTTGCCGCCCACGGCGGCATCCACCATGCCCAGCAGCGTGGTGGGAACCAGCACCGAACGCACCCCGCGCAGCCAGGTGGCGGCGACGAACCCGGCGAGGTCGGTGACGGCGCCGCCGCCCACGCCCACCACCGCGTCGGTGCGGGTGAAGTTGAACGACCCCAGCCGGGACCACAGCTCGGTGGCGACCGCGGCGGTCTTGGCCGCCTCGCCGTTCGGCACGGGCATGGGCCGGACGCGGTATCCGGCCTCCTCCAGGACCCCGACGACGGGGCGGGCGATCTGGTCCAGGCCCTCGGGGTGGATGACGGCCACCTGCGCGGCGCCGCCGACCAGGGAGGGCAGTTCCGCGAGGATGCCACTGCCGACCACCACGTCGTAGCGTCCGGTGGGCTCCCCCACGCCGATCCGGGTCACGGTCACTGGGCGGCCTTTCCGGTGGGGAGGGACGCGACGATCGAGTCCACGATCTCCTCGGGGTGGTACTCGGTGGTGGGCACGGTCACCGAGGCGAGGCCCTCGTAGACCGGGAGCCGTTCGTTGAGGAGCCTGCGCAGCTGGGTGCGGGGGTTACCGGACAGGAGCGGGCGGGCGACGTCCATGCCGACGCGCTTGGCGGCCTCACCGAAGTCCACCTGGAGGTAGACGACGTGGTGGTCCACGAGGTCCTTGCGGGTGTCCTCGTTCAGCACCGCGCCGCCGCCGACCGCGATGACGCCCTCCCACGAGCGCAGGCCCTCGGCGACGACCTCGCGTTCCAGGGCGCGGAAGTGCTCCTCGCCCTCCTGGAGGAAGATGTCGCTGATGGGCTTGCCCGCACGCCTCTCGACCTCGGTGTCGGTGCACAACAGGTCCGTGTCCAGGCGGCGGGCCAGGGCCTCGCCGACGGTGGACTTGCCCGAACCGGGCGAACCGATGAGCACCGCGATCGCTCTTGCCACGCTCTGCCTACCTCTGGGGGTCACCCCCGCGCGCCCGCGGGGAACGTTCTGACCGCCTGCTCAGAGCCGCGCCTGACGGCGGCCCATCCCCGCGCGTGCGGGGAGCAGGCTCTGTTCGACCAACGCTACCGGTAGTCGCGAGGACCCTTCCCACGTGCGCGGGGCTCCCCCACCTCAGCCGTCAGCCGTCGCCTGGCAGGGGCGCCGCCCCGCGTGGGTGTGTGGCTCGCTCGAACGGGACGGACCACGGCTCCGAGTGTGATCATCGCCGTGGGCGCGGGGGAAGACACTGTCCGCGCGGGGGATGGTCATGGAAGCTCCGGGCCCCGTGCCGGGGAAGCAACCGCACAGGGCGCTCAGGCGGTGAACAGCACGGCCCTGCCCGCGTGGGCAGGGCCTCTCCGAGGCGTCAGGGTGCCTGCGCGGCGAAGGCGAGGCCCCGGTGGCTGAGTTCGGTGTCCTCGCAGCGTCCCTCCACGGTGGCCTCGACGTCGAAGACGTGCTGCTCGGTGGGCGGGTAGCCGATGAGTTGCAGGGCGCGGCTGGGGACCGGCCCCTCGGAGGCCGCGGCGGACTCCCACAGCAGGACCGCTCCCCAACGGTTGGTCTCGGGGTCGGCGATCCAGGCCTTGAGGCGCAGACCGGGCACCTCGGCGAAGGCGTCGACGGACGTCTCCTTCAGGTACGCGCGCAGGGACTCGATGGTCTGGTCGGACTCGGTCAGGTCCCACCAGACGGTGGCGAGGCGGGGGTGGTGCATGGGGGTGCTCCTGGTGGTGAAAGTGAACTGGCCCGCTCTCCGAGGAGGGCGGGCCAGTGGGGTGGTTCTAGCGGATCGTCAGCGCGTCCAGGTAGCCCTGGAGGTTGCGGGCGGTCTCGGGGACCGAGTCGCCGCCGAACTTCTCGATGGCGGCCTCGGCGATGACGAGGGCGACCATGGCCTCGGCGACCACACCGGCGGCGGGCACGGCGGTGACGTCGCTGCGCTGGTGGTGGGCCTTGGTGGGCTCGCCGGTCTCGGTGTCGATGGTGTCCAGCGCCTTGGGCACCGTGGCGATGGGCTTCATCGCGGCGCGCACCCGCAGGGGGTCGCCGGTGGACATGCCGCCCTCGACCCCTCCGGCGCGGTTGGTGCGGCGGCGGACGCCGTCGGGGCCGGGCTCGATCTCGTCGTGGGCCTCGGAGCCGCGGCGGGCGGCGGTGCGGAAGCCGTCACCGACCTCCACGCCCTTGATGGCCTGGATGCCCATGAGGGCCCCGGCCAGGCGGGAGTCCAGACGGCGGTCCCAGTGCACGTGGCTGCCCAGGCCGGGCGGCAGGTTGTACGCGAGGACCTCGACGACGCCGCCCAGGGTGTCCCCGGACTTCTTGGTGTCGTCGACCTCCTCGACCATGCGGGCGCTGGTCGCGGTGTCGAAGCAGCGCAGCGGGTCCTCGTCGATCGCCGCGAGGTCCTCGGGGCGCGGTTCGGGCGCACCCTCGGGAACCGCGACGGGGCCCATGGAGACCACGTGGCTGAGGATCTCGATGCCGAGCGCCTGTCGGCAGAACTGCCGGGCGACCTCGCCGACCGCGACCCGGGCCGCGGTTTCGCGGGCGCTGGCGCGCTCCAGGATCGGGCGGGACTCCTCGTGCCCGTATTTCTGCATGCCGACGAGGTCGGCGTGCCCGGGGCGGGGGCGGGTGAGGGGCGCGTTGCGCGCCGTGCCGTCCAGTTCCTCGGCGGGAACCGGGTCGGGCGACATCACCTTCTCCCACTTGGGCCACTCGGTGTTTCCGACCTCGATCGCGACCGGCCCACCCTGGGTGATGCCGTGCCGGATACCTCCGATAACGGAGACCTGGTCCTTCTCGAACTTCATCCGGGCGCCCCGACCGTACCCGGCGCGACGTCGGAGCAGCGCGGCGGCGATGTCGTCAGAGGTGACGGACACACCGGCCGGAAGGCCCTCCAGGATCGCGACGAGTGCAGGTCCGTGGGACTCCCCCGCGGTCAGCCAACGCAACATGTGCACGATCCTCCCACGGATCGGAGGGAGGCGTGGTCACCGGGTTCAGGGTTGCGGAAGCAGGGGGTGACCGGCCAGGACGGTCGCGAGGGTGGCGGCGAGCATGAAGGGGCCGAGCGGGAGCGGTTCGGCCCGGGTGATCCGGCGCAGGAGCAGCAGGACCACTCCCAGCAGGGAGAAGGCCGCGAAGGCCCAGAAGGCGGCGACCAGCGCGCCCACCGGTCCGGCGACCCAGCCCGCGTAGAGGCCGGTGAGCCCGGAGAGCTTGACGTCCCCGAAGCCGAGCCCGCCCGGTCTGATCCGCCACATCAGCCAGTAGAGGACCGTGATGAGCGCCATGCCGACCAGGGCACCGGCGCCGCGCTCCAGGTGGGGTCCGAAGGGCGGGAGGAGCACCGCCGCGGCCAGGAGGAGCGCGGCGACGGGGTAGGCGGGGGCGACGAGGGCGTCGGGCAGGCGCATGACGCGCAGGTCGACGACGGACAGCGGGACGCCGAGAGCGACGAGCCAGAGCACGGCCAGGAGCCCGAACGGCGACCAGTCGGCCAGGTGGGCGGGGCTGAGGGCGCCGACCGCGGCGAAGAGGAGCGCCGTGGTGGCGACGACGGCCGGGTGGGGTCGGACCCGGAGCGCGCAGTGGGGGCAGGTACCGTCCCGCCGGAAGGCACGGGAGGCGACGACGGGGAGCCCCCGGGCGAAGCGGATCGGGTTCAGGCAGTGCGGGCAGCGGGGCGGCGGGGGCCCGTCGTGTTCCTCCTCCGGGTCGGGGACGGTCGTGGTGACGGGCGCCGTCGGTGTGTCGGGCGCGCCTGCCCGCTCCTCGATTCCACCTGTGGCAGCGTCCTGGTGGGGAGCGGGCCGCCCGGGGCCGGGTGGCCCCGGCGGAAGGGCCGTACCGAAGAGGTGGACCAGCCGGCCGCCGGTACGGCCGACCGTGAGGCCCAGGGCGAAGAGCACGGCGGCCGCGAGGACCGCCCACGGGAGCGGGGACGACGTGAGCACCAGGGGGGTGGGCATGTTCGGAAACTACCTGTTGGCGTCGTCCGGCGACAGGGTGTGGGGCGACCTGTGGACAACCCCGGGGTCACTCGTCGTCGCGCCGGGCCCGTACGACCGCGCTGAGTTCGACACCGCCGGGCAGCACGTGCCGGAGTTCGGCGGTGAGCCGCTCGGCGACCCTGCGCAGCGACTCGTCGTCGCGCTCCTCCAGTTCGAGGCGGATGCCGAGGTCGGCGCGCTCGGAGGGGTGGATGCGCACGCGCTCGATCCCGAACTCGGTGTGGGTCACCCCGTAGACGATGCCCAGGACCTGCGGGTCGTCCTTGGGCTCGGGGACCGATCCCTGCTCGGCGAGCACGGTGAGGAAGCGGCCCTGGATGGTGTGCGGGACCGGCCCGGACACGTCGATGACCAGCGCGTCCGCGTTCTCCTCCAGGGTGGCCTGGCAGGCGTCCTGGGTGGTGAAGGGCACCGGGCGGGCGTCCGGGCGCCAGCGCCGTACGGCGTCCACGGAGGTGAAGGCCAGGACCCCGCGACGACCGTCCTTGCCGGTCATGATGGGGATGGCCACCTCGCTGTTCTTGTCCTTGGTGAGCCCGCCCACGCCCTGCTCGGTCTCGGTGGCCACGGCCACCACGGGGATGAGGACCCGGGATCCGCTGAGGGCGGCGAGGACCTGTCGGTCGCCGGTCCGGCCCGCGGCGTGCTCACGCAGGCTTGCCTCGACGTCCGGGTCGGCGCTGCCGTCGTCGTCACGGAAGTTCTGGGCGCCGATGATCGATGGTCTGCTCACGGGCTCCGACTCTACCCGGGGTGTGCGTGCGTTCCGGAGTCGCTTCTCGGACAGAACCATGTGACCTCTCCCCTGTTCCGGGCGGACTCGGCCGCCGTCTCGCGGGGTCGGCGCTCGTGTGCTCCGCCCCGCGGACACCAGCCTCACAGGAGGGCGTCGCGGACGCGGGCGGTTCCGGGAAGTCCGCGCGGATCAGGGTCGGGCGCCGCCGAGCGTGTCGACGATCCCCCGGAGCTGGTCGACCTGTTCGGGGGTGAGCCGGTCGAACATCAGCGAGCGCACCCGGGTGGCGTGGCCCGGTGCTGCCCGGTGAAGGGCCGCGGTGCCGTCGTCGGTGAGGACCGCCCACAGTCCGCGCCGGTCGTCCTCGCAGTTCTCCCGCCGCACGTGTCCGTCGCGTTCGAGGCGGGCGATCTGGTGGGACAGGCGGCTCTTGGAGACGATCACGGTCTCGGCGAGGTCGCGCATCCGCATGCGCTGTTCGGGGGCTTCGGAGAGGTGGGCGAGGATGCCGTACTCGATAAGGGAGAGGCCGTCCCGGTCGCGCAGGTCGTGTTCGAGTTCGTCGTAGATCCACGCGTTCATCCGCAGGAACCCGCGCCAGACGTCCTGTTCGTCGGGTTCGAGCCATGCCTTCTCCATGGGCGTGATTCTAGCCCGGTGGAGCGGGTGGCGGTGGCGGAGCGGCAAGGCCCTTGCACCCTCGGGGACGAACACCTAATCTACTTCCAAGGAAGATACTTCTAAGGTACTTTGTTGTCAGACAAAGAACCAGCCAGTGGGTCGACCCGGCACCCGGGCCGCCCGAACACAGGGAGAGACACCATGGCCGATCAGGAACTCAAGCCCGGCACCTGGAAGATCGACACCGCCCACAGCATCGTCGGCTTCTCCGTCCGCCACATGATGGTGAGCAAGGTCCGTGGCCGCTTCGAGAAGTTCGACGCCACGCTGACCGTGCCCGAGGACCCCACCCAGTCCTCCGTCGAGGCCACCATCGACGCCAGCTCGATCAACACCGACAACGCCGACCGTGACAACCACATCCGGTCCAACGACTTCTTCGAGGCCGACAACCACCCCGCGTTCAGCTTCCGCTCCACCGGGCTGGAGGCCAGGGGCGAGGACTTCGTCCTCAAGGGCGACCTGACCATCAAGAAGAACACCCACCCGGTCGAGCTGGCCCTGGAGTTCAACGGCTCCACCGTCGACCCCTACGGCCTGGACCGCGCCGGTTTCGCCGCCTCCACCACCATCAGCCGCAAGAAGTTCGGCGTCGACATCGAGATGCCGATGGAGAGCGGCGGCGTGGTCGTCGGCGACAAGATCTCCATCGAGATCGACGCCGAGTTCACCCGCCAGGCCTGAGCCGCTCCGGCTCCGGCGGGCACGACGACACGGTCCGGCGCCACCGCCCCGAGTTTTGACGACACTCCGTCAGTAACCCGGCGGGGCCTCGGATATCGTCGACGGGGGAGGGTCCACACGGACCCTCCCCCGTTCCGTATGTCCGGCAGCGCCCCACAGACCGCAGGAGAGACCACCGTGCCGTCCCAACCCTTCGCCCCCGAGGTCGTCACCGCCGTCACCGCCCACATGAACGGCGACCACCCCGAGGACACCCTGCTCATCTGCCGCGCCCTGGGCGACCGACCCGACGCGACCGCCGCCCGGATGACCGGCCTGGACGGTGAGGGCGGCGACTACGCGGTCACCGTGGACGGAACCGAGGAGGACGTGCGTATCCCCTGGTCCGCCCCGCTCACCGAACGCGCGCAGATCCGCGTCGAGGTGGTCCGCATGTACCAGGAGGCCTGCGCCGCTCTCGGAACCACCCCGCGCGGCGAGCACTGACCCCCGCCCGTCATCGCAGGAGGGTCCGGTGACGAAGGGTCACGAAAACCGGAACCCGAACGGCCTTTGAGGAGTCCCATCCGGTGACGGGGGAAGACCGTTCACGGGTCCGGAACGAGGCGGCTCCACCTCTCCGACCGGACCCGGGAACGACCTAACCTGGAGGGGTCCGCCCCGCCACGGAGATCCCCCCGGACACCCGCAGACGACCGCCTATCCGAAGGATGGCTCCGGCCTCGATGGTCACGCCCGACCCCGGTGACGAGAACGCACCCACCCAGCGGATCGACCCGACGACACCCACCACGCGAGCCAACCCGGCGGTGGGAGCCACGCGCTGGGTCACACGCGTGTTCCGCCCAGGCGCCGCGCCGCCACCCGAGCCGGGAGGCGCGTACCCGGGGCCGCCCCCCGCCCCGGACGACGGGCCCACCCGCGTGGTCCCCCCGGGCGCGCCGAACGGAACGGACCGCACCACCGTCCTGCCCGGCGACGCCGCCCTGGGCTCCGCGCCCGCCGACGGCACCCGGGTCCAGGCGCCAGCCGCCGCCACCGGGCGCCCGGGCACGAACCGACCCGCCGTCGTCGCGTCCCAGCCCTCCGGAGGCCGGACCCCGTGGTGGCGGGTGCTCCTCGGGCCCCTCCTCGACTGGATGGCCCGTCTGGTCTCCCGCGTGGTCGTGGGCCCCGCGGGCGACCTCGACTACGCCGTGCCCGCCGAACTCCGCCGCCGCTACCAGGTCCTGGACCACATCGGCGCGGGCGGCGAGGCCGTCGTCTACCTCGCCGAACCCACCGACTCCCCCGGGCGCCAGCTGGCCCTGAAGGTGTACCGGCCCGGTCACGACATCAACCGCGAACTCCTGGACCGTCTGCGCGCGCGGGGCACCGCCTCTCCGCACACGCCCGCCATCCAGGGCTACGGGACCGCCGCCAGCTCCTGGGGAGAGGACCTGGCCTGGGAGGCCCAGGAGTACTTCTCCCTGGGCACCCTGCGCGAGGTCATCAACCAGTCCCCCATGGACGACGAGGGCGCCCGGGCCGTGGTCCGCGCCGTCGCCGACTGCCTGCACCACTGGCAGAGCGAGCTCCAGCACAACCACACCGACGTCAAGCCCGAGAACCTGCTGGTCCGCTCACTGGACCCGCCGGTGGTGGCACTCACCGACTTCGGCGGGGCAGTCCGCGCCACCATGAGCCGCGTCTACGGCGGCCAGGCCGTCACCGAGGCCTACGCCTCCCCCGAAGTGGTGGAGGGCCGCCGTGAGGCACCGGCCGCCTGGTGGTCGCTGGGCGTCATGGTGCACGAGCTCACCACCGGGCGCCGCCCCGACCGCGGCGGGAACTGGCTGACCGCCCGCAACACCGAGGTGGACATCTCCGCCATCACCGACGAGCGCTGGCGCCTGCTCGCCCGGGGCCTGCTCACCCTGGCCCCCTCCACCCGGTGGGGGTACGACGAGGTCGCGGCGTGGCTGGCCGGGGAGCGCCCGCCGATCCGCACCGCGAGCCGCCGGCGCCCCATCAACTTCGCCGGGACCTCCCACGAGGACCCGCCCAGCCTCGCCTTCGACCTGCTCGACCGCTCCGACACCGGCGCGATGTGGCTGCGCAGCCACTGGTCCGAGCTGCGCACCTGGCTGGACCGCGAGGTCAACGACTACACCTTCGACCGATCCTACCTCACCGGTCTGGAGGCCCGCCCCGACCTCGCGCACGTGGCTATCAGCGCCCTGGCCGCCCGCTACGTGCCCGGCATGCCGCCGCGCTTCCGGGGGCACGAGATCAGCGCGGACGGGCTGCTGGCCCTGGCTGCGGGCGACGCCAGCCGCCACTCCGTGGTCCGCGAGACCGTGGAGTCGGGCGTGGTGGGACTGGGCGCCCAGCACTGGTGTCCGCATCCCGAGTGCCGCTCGGGCGGATCGGGCCGCTGCGCCCTGCTGGAGCGGGTCCAGCACGAGGTCCCGCTGCTGATGGCGCGGGTCAACGAGACCCTGGAGCGGGTGGTGGACGCGCGCCCCGACTCGACCCGGAACCCGGACGCGCCACGGCCGCCCGCCTCCCACGAGATCGACTCCACGTGGGCGCGCGCGGTGGAGCTGGTGCTGTCGCCCGACACCGCCGCGCAGCACCGGTCCCTGCTGCGTCGCCAGTCCTGGCACCCGCAGCAGCGCAGCTCCGCACCGAACGCGCCGTGGTGGTCAGAGCAGCGCAAGGCGGCGCTGCGTGACGGCGGCGACCAGCTGGCCAGCCGGAGCGCCGTCCTGGCCTCCCTCCTCCTGCTGCCGGAGGCCGCACGGGTCGGCGGTTCGATCGCCGAGCGCGAGCGCGCCGACGGACGGGCCCGCCGCCAGGACCGCTGGGCCTCCCTGGGCGGATCGGCACGGGCACGCTGGGAGGGGGCACAGGAGAAGGTGGCCACCGCCCGCCAGCGTCGAGCGGTCGCTGCCACCCGGCCGGACAACCCGGCGCTGCCCGGTGACCCCACCCGCCCGCAGGAGCCCGCGACCGCCAAGGAGAAACGTCGGCAGGACCGGGCGGCCCGGCGGGTCGACCGGACGATGGGCCAGATCCAGCGCGCGATGAAGGCTGGCCGGTGCCGCCGGTTCGCCTACCCGGCCGCCCTGCTGGGCCTGGTGGACGGTCTCGGCCGGGCCGTGCGCCCCGGGGAGGGTTTCTTCCCCGAGAGCGCGTTCGTGACCGACGCCTACACGGGTCTGCTGGACTTCAGCGACAACCCCCTGACCGAGGGGGCCGCGGCGCTGACCGGCCTGCTGCCCGGCGGGATCGGCGCGGCCTGGTGGTTCCCGGTCCTGTTGTCGATCGCCCTGTTCGTGCTGGGCCGCACGGCGGCGAAGTCCACCCTCAAGGCCCGTCGCAGGCTGGGCGCCTTCCGCCTGGCCGTGGCGGGATCGTTGGTCATGCTCGTGGTGCTGTTCTCCACGGGGCTGCTGGCCCTGGGGTCCGGTGTGCTCATCCCCCTGGACGGCCTGCTGGGCTGAGGTCCCCGGCGGGCCGACACCCCGGGTGAGGCGTCGGACACGCTATGATCTCCCGGTTCGGCGGTGTGCCGGACCACGGGGAGAAGGGTGAACGGGTGGCTGAGGTGTTCGAGCTGCGCGCCGGGGAGTACCGGGCGCGCGTCGACCGTACCGGGGCCGGGTTGCAGGCGCTCTCCTGGCGGGGACACGACCTGGTCTGGCCCTACACCCGCCAGTCGGGTCCCATCGCCTCCCAGGGGCAGCTGCTGGCGCCCTGGCCCAACCGGGTGGCCTCGGCCCGCTACACCTTCCAGGGCACCGAGTACCGGCTGGACGTCAACGACCCGGAGACCGGTTCCGCGATCCACGGCCTGGTCAGCGAGGTGGCGTGGTCCACCCAGGAGCGTTCCGAGGAGGACGTGACCCTGCGTCTGGACTTCCCCGGCACTCCCGGATACCCGTTCCCGCTGGAACTGACCGCCGCCTACCGCCTGACCGCCGACGCCTCGGCGGCGCACGGGCTCACGGTCACCGTCACGGCGCGCAACACCGGGGACTCGGACGCCCCGTACGGCCTGGGCTTCCACCCCTACCTCACCCTGGGCGCGCCCTTCCGGGACCTGGTGGAGCGGGGCGAGGTGCGGCTGGAGGCCACCGCCGGGAGCCGTCAGCCCGCTGACGCCACGCTGGTGCCCGTGGGCGACCCGGTGCCGGTGTCCGGAACCGAGTACGACCTGCGCCCGCCCGGCCGGAACCCGGGCACGACGCAGCTGGACACCGCCTTCACCGACCTCGACCGCGACAGTGACGGGCGCGCCTGGGTGCGGCTGAGCGGACCCGACCACCGAGTGTGCCTGTGGGCGGGCCGGGGCTACGGGTGGCTCCAGCTGTTCAGCTCCGACTCCCTCGGCGGCGACCTCCACCGGGCCCACCTGGCGGCCGAACCCATGACCTGCCCGCCCGACGCCCTCAACAGCGGCACCGACCTGATCGTCCTGGCCCCTGGTGAGAGCGTGGAGCACACGTTCGGCATCCTCGCCGAGTCGCTGGGCTGATCAGTCCGCGGTCCGGGCCACCACGGCGAACTGCCCCGAGGCGGGATCGTGCGGTGCCCTCGTCAGGTTCGCCGTGGACCCCGTCCACAGCGAACCGTTTCTGAGCTGGGCCGGCCGTGAGCGTGTCCGGTGTGACCCCAGTGGACCCCGTCGTGGAACACCGGCGCACCGTCCGCGGACGAAGTCGTAGCGGGCCCTCACACTCCCCCGAGCGCCTCCGTGAGTCGGGCCAGGTCCTCCTCGGTGTCGATGTCCTCGGGGCTGGCGACGTCGTCGCAGACCACCGCGGTGACCAGGTGGGAGTAGGCCCGCAGGAAGGGGCGGGCGCCCACGTCCTGCTCGGCCATCGAGTAGACCGTGGACCAGTGCTCGCGGCCCAGCAGGACGGGGTTGCGGGGATTGCCGTGATAGGTGGCCACAGCGGCCCGGGCGCCCTGGGCGTAGGCCTCGACCAGACGCCGGACCGCCTCGGGAGTGACCAGGGGCTGGTCGGCCAGGGCCACCAGCAGGGCGTCGACGGTGTCGGGCATCGCGTCGATCCCGGCGCGGACCGAGGATCCCATCCCCGTGGGCCAGTCGGGGTTGTGCACGGTCACCGCGCCGGACACGGTGGTGTCGGCGGCGCCCAGAACCACCAGGACCGGGGTGCATCCGCCCTCGGTGAGGGTGCGTGTGCCACGGTCCACGAGGCGTTCGCCCGCGAGTTCGACCAGGGCCTTGGGGCGGCCGAGCCTGCTCCCCGAACCCGCCGCGAGCAGCAGACCGGCCACAGCACCCGAACGCACGTCTCCTCGCTCCCCCGTACCCATGACGCGATGATGCCACGGCCGGGGGCCCCGAGTGGGCCGCCTGGACCAGGTCGTGGGCACGGCTCCGCAGCCGGGTCCGGTATCACCGCCCTGAGCTGGCCCTTCGCCCCCGGGTCGGTTTCGGTTCACCCCTTGGACTGGCCGAATCCGGCCGGAACCAGGGGTGTCGGTGGCGTGTCCCGGTGGATCCGTCCGCTGGTCTCGCTCAGACCCCGGCCGCTGCCGCCCCACCGGGTGCGCACCAGTTCGGCGGCGATGGACACCGCCGTCTCCTCAGGAGTGCGCGCACCCAGGTCGAGTCCGATGGGCGAGTGCAGACGCGCCAGCGCCTCCTCCTCCACACCGGCCTCGCGGAGCCTCTCCACGCGGTCCTCGTGCGTACGCCGGGAACCCATCGCGCCGATGTATCCGGCCTCGGTGGACAGCGCCCGCTTGAGCACGGGGACGTCGAACTTGGGGTCGTGGGTGAGCACGCAGATCGCGGTGCGCTGGTCGATCTCGTCGGCGATCTCGTCCAGGTACACGTGCGGCCACTTCACCACCACCTCCTCGGCGGTCGGGAACCGCTTGGCGGTGGCGAACACCGGACGGGCGTCGCACACCGTCACCCGGTAGCCCAGGTAGGAGCCCAGATCCGCGACGGCCGCGGCGAAGTCGATGGCGCCGAACACCAGCATGCGGGGCGCCGGGGCGAACGACTGGACGAACACCTCCAGCTCGTCACCGCGCCGCTGGCCGTCCACGCCGTAGTGCAGCAGACCGGTGCTGCCCTGGGCCAGCATGCCGCGCACGTCGTCGTCCAGTGCGGCGGCCAGGCGCTCACCGCCCTCACCCAGGTCGCCCTCGGCGTTCCCCGGCCACACGACGCGGCGGCGGCCCACCCGGGAGGCGTCGGAGGGATCGGCCACGACGGTGGCCACCGCCACTGGCTGGTGCTCGTCCACGGCACCGATCACCGCGCCCAGCTGGGGGTAGGTCGCCCGGTTCACCGGTTCGACGAACACGTGCAGGGTTCCCCCGCAGGTGAGGCCGACACTGAAGGCGTCGTCGTCGTTGACGCCGTACGTGCGGCGCACGGGCACACCCGTGCGGATCGCCTCCAGGGCCTCCTCGTAGACGGCGCCCTCCACGCAGCCGCCCGACACACTGCCGGCGACCTCACCGGAGGCGCTCACCAGCATGGCCGCGCCCGCGTCACGAGGCGCGCTCTTGAAGGTGTCGATCACCGTGGCCACGGCGAAGGTCTCCCCCGAGGCGTACAGCTCGGACACGCTCGCTCGGACATCTCGCACGCTGCACCTCTTCCACGACTCCCCCGGCGGGCCGCCCCGGTCCGCTCATGGGCCTTGGTATCAACCTATGTGCCCAACGCAACACGAAAGAGCCCCCGTTCCTCCAGGAAACAGGGGCTCGATTCGGTCGCGTCTACGAAAGAGGGCCTTCGGGGAGGTCGGGCTCGCGGCCCTCGCCCCGGTCCAGCATGGAGCGGAACTCGGCGAGACCGCGCTGGGCGTACTCTCCGTCGGTGCTCTGGATGCCCATCACCGGCAGCGACGTGCCGTCCGACAGGTCCAGGCAGGGCCACGGCTCGCCGACCGGCATCCGGATGTCCAGGACCTCCGGCCAGGCCAGGTGGTGCGTGCGGACACCGTTGATGACGACCACCCCGCGCTCCATGGCGATCAGCCGGGGACGGCCCAGCATGTGCAGCCCGGCGGCCACCGCCAGCCCGAGCCCCACGACCAGGAAACGGTCCATCATCCGCCACTCGGCGGGCAGGATCACGGCCAGCACGACCATGGTCCCCACGATCAGCACGCCCAGGCCGTACGCGACCAGACGCACCGCACGGGGCCGCCAGGTCCTCGGCAGGGCCGCCTTGCTCGACGCCTCGTCCACAGGTAGTTCCCTCGTCCGCACCAACTGCTCCATCTCCACGCCCTCGGGCGTGCCTCACCCCGGTCACCGTCCGGCCAGGCGCGGGCGCGCGCGACCAGGAGGGTGGGATCAGCGACGCAGACCGCGCAGCGCGACCGCCGTGTCCAGGGCGGCCGAAGCGGCCTCGGCGCCCTTGTCCTCGACGCTTCCCGGGAGTCCGGCGCGGTCACGCGCCTGTTCCAGGGTGTCACACGTGAGCACACCGTTGCCCACGGGGGTGGACTCGCGCAGGGCCACCTCGGTCAGACCGTGGGTGACCGACTGGCACACGTAGTCGAAGTGCGGGGTGCCGCCGCGGATGACCGCGCCCAGGGCGATCACCGCGTCGTGCCTGCGCGCCAGCTCCTGGGCGACCACCGGGATCTCCACGGCCCCGGCGACCCTCACCACGACGGGATCGGCGGCCCCTGAGGCCTTCACCACGGCGAGCGCGTTGGCGAGCATCGGCTCGACGATCGCCTCGTTCCACCGGGTGACGACGAGGCCCACCGACAGCCCCGAGGCGTCGACCTGGTGTTCGTCCGGACGTCCTGTGCCGCTCATGACCGGCCTTTCCTGGGATGGGAGTGGATGGTGAACCGGGGGGGTGGAGGGTGCTTCTAGCGTGCGACGGCGGCCAGGTCGTGGCCCATGCGGTCGCGCTTGGTCAGCAGGTAGGAGAGGTTGTCGTCGGTGACGAAGGTCGGCATGGCCACCCGTTCGTTCACCCGCACCCCGTGGTGTTCCAGGCCCTCGGCCTTGGCCGGGTTGTTGGACAGCAGCCGCACCGAGGCGACCCCGAGGTCGGCGAGGATGCGCGCGCCGGCGCCGAACTCGCGCGCGTCGGCGGGCAGGCCCAGGCGCAGGTTGGCGTCGACGGTGTCCACGCCCTGGTCCTGGAGGCTGTAGGCGCGCAGCTTGTGCAGCAGGCCGATCCCCCGGCCCTCGTGACCGCCCATGTACACGATCACCCCGCGCCCCTCCTCGGCCACGGCCGCCATGGCCGCGTCGAGCTGGGCGCCGCAGTCGCAGCGGTGGGAGCCGAAGGCGTCGCCGGTCAGGCACTCCGAGTGCAGGCGGGCCAGGACGTCGTCGCCGTCGGTCAGGTCGCCGAGGACCAGGGCGACGTGCTCGGCGCCGTCCGCGGTGCCCTTGAAGCCGATCGCGCGCCACTCCCCGTACTGGTTGGGCATGCGCGTCTCCACCATGCGCGTGACCAGCGCGGGGTGGGCCTCCTCCTCGGTGAGCGTCTCGCCCAGGGCGGCGCGGTGGGCGGCGAGCTGCTCGACCGACACCAGCTTCAGGCCGTGCTCGTCGGCGAACTCGCGCAGCCGGGGCAGGCGGGCCATGGTGCCGTCGTCGTTGACCACCTCGGCGAGCACACCGGCGGGGCGCAGACCGGCCAGGCGGGCGAAGTCCACGGAGGCCTCGGTGTGGCCCCTCCGGGCCAGGACGCCGCCCGGGCGGGCGCGCAACGGCAGGATGTGGCCGGGGCGCACGAAGTCCACGGGGCCGCTCTCCTCGGAGGCCAGCAGGCGGATGGTGCGGGCGCGGTCGGCGGCGGAGATACCGGTGCTGACGCCCTCGCGGGCGTCCACCGTCACCGTGTAGGCGGTGCGCAGGCTCTCCTCGTTGCGCGCGGTCATCAGCGGCAGGTCGAGGCGGTCCAGGTCCTCTCCCTCCATGGGCACGCACACCACTCCGGAGGTGTAGCGGATCATGAAGGCCAGCAGTTCGGGGGTGGCGAGCTCGGCGGCGAAGATGATGTCGCCCTCGTTCTCGCGGTCCTCGTCGTCCACCACCACGATGGCCCTGCCCTGGGCGAACTCGGCGATGGCGTCCTCGATGCGGTCGAGGACGACGGCCTGTCCGGTGTCGGCGGCCGGGGTGGTGTCGGTGACGGTCATTCCCGCTCCTGAAGGTGCGTGGTGGGTGGTGGGTCTCGGTGGGTGGTGGCGGTGCGCTAGGCGCGGGTGCCGTCCTGCGCGCGGGCCCGGGAGACCGCGGTGATGCGCTCCACGTACTTGGCGATGACGTCCACCTCGACGTTCACGGCGGCACCGACCGCCAGGGCGCCCAGGGTGGTGGCCTCCAGGGTGGCCGGGATGAGACTGACCTCGAAGAACTCGTCCTCGGCTCCGGGTGCGCTCACGGCGGACACGGTGAGGCTGGTGCCGTCCACCGTGATGGAACCCTTCTCGACCACGTACGGGGAGAGTTGCGGGGACAGGCCGAACCGTAGGACGTCCCACTTGTCACCCGGATCACGGGAGAGGAGCGTGGCGGTGCCGTCGACGTGGCCCTGCACGATGTGACCGCCCAGGCGACCGTCGGTGCGGGCGGCGCGTTCGAGGTTCACGGGGGCGCCGGGGGTGAGGGCGCCGAGGGACGAGCGGTCCAGGGACTCCTTCATCACGTCGGCGGTGAAGGTGCCCTCACCGCGAGCGACGACCGTCAGGCACACGCCGTTGACGGCGATGGAGTCACCGAGCCCGGCGTCGGAACTGACCAGGGGTCCGTCCACGGTGAGCAGAGCCGCCTCACCGTTGGCCCCGGTGGGTTGGATGGAGACGACCTTGCCGAGTTCCTCGACGATTCCGGTGAACACGCCCTACGTCCCTTCGCCTGGCACGGCTCCGGGGAAAAGGGTGTGGAATCACGGGTCCACGACAGGGACGGAACACGAAACCGTCGCCAAGGTTCGGCACGGCTCGGACCCGCCCCAACGCGCACTGCCTCCCATCCGGACTTTAACCGTCGGTACCGGAATTCCACCGGTTCAACCGGTCGATGGAATCGACCGGGTCGCGGACTGTCACCGCCGGTTCGGACTTTCACCGACCCCGGAGCACGCGTTTGACTGTTGTCTAACGACTCGATGGTAACCCCTCCCCCACCCGGCGCATAGCCGGTGTGACGGGGTTCATTGCGTACCGGAGGCCGAAGTCCCCTCCCGCGAGGGCGGTTCGGGGCGGCGGGCCAGGCCGCCGCGCACGAACATCTCCGGTGCCCCGAAGGACGCCCAGAGGGCCACCGCGCCGTAGACCAGGAACGACACCAGAGCCGAGGGCAGGCCCTCCAGGTCCCGGAAGAGGACCCGATCCACCACCAGGATGAGGACGACCACGGAGATCCCGAGGACCAACCGGGCGGCGCGGGCCGTGACGGTGCCCTCAGCGCTGTACCAGCCGCGCCGGTACAGCAGGGTGAAGCCGAGGACCCCGCCGAGCAGGGCGCCGCAGGTGGTGTGGAGCCCGACCAGGGTGTGCCCGGCCGGGTCGGCGGGGGTGGCGCCGATCCACTCGGTGGTCGGAACGACCCAGTCCCCGCGTACGATCGTCTGCCAGACGGTCGCGACCACGCACGGCACCAGAGCGGCGACCAGCAGGTACGACACCCAGCGCACCGTATCCAGGGAGAGCCACCAGGCCAGCACACGGTCCTCGTAGCGCAGCACCAGCCACAGAATGCCCCCGCCCACAGCCAGTCCCACCACGACGTCACTGAAGTAGTGCGCGCCCAGGAGGACGCGGGACAGGGCCACCAGGGCGATCACCGCGACGGCCGCCCACACCAGGCCCCGGTGGCCGGACCTGGCCGCGAGATAGCCGTAGGTCACCACCGCCGCCTGGCTGTGCCCCGAGGGCATCCCGAAACTGCCGTGCTGCGCGTGTCCGGTGACGCGGGCGTCGAACCAGTAGGGCCGGGACCCGTACAGCACCGACTTGAGCAGGTTGTTGACCACCGCCGAGGCGATGACGGCCACGAAGAGCCGGGCGCCCAGGCCCGCGTGGAAGCACCAGAAGACGGTCACCAGCAGGACGATGATGACGCCCTGCGAGCCCAGTAAGGTGACGGCCCCCAGGAGGGGGGCGAGCCCTTCGGTCAGCCCCTGCAGCCAGCGGATGGTCTCGCTCTCCGCCTCCCAGAGGGCGTCCATGGCCAGGTGCTCGGTGGTCCTCACGCGTACTCCACGGGTCCGCGCCTGGCAACGCGCTCACGCCGCGCCGCTCCCCCGGGGGGAAGACGGAGCCGCGACCAAGCGAAATCGACGACTACAGCGGGCAGCATAGGGCGGGCCGCCCGCGGTGGCCAGGCCCCGGGGCCCGGCGCGCCGCGATCGTTACCGGACGCGGTCAGGCGAGCGGGCTGGCCTTGCGGGCCTGGGCGCGCAGGGACTCGATGGCGCCGTCCGGGTCCTGGGCTCCGTAGACGGCGGAACCGGCCACGAACACGTCGGCTCCGGCCTCGGCGGCGCGTTCGATGGTCTCGTCGCTCACTCCGCCGTCGACCTGGAGCCACACCGAGGCGTCCCGGTTGTCGAGGAGTTCGCGGGCCCGGCGGATCTTGGGCAGCACGAGGTCCAGGAACCGCTGTCCGCCGAAGCCGGGTTCGACGGTCATGAGCAGGAGCATGTCCATCTCGCCGATCAGGTCCTCGTAGGGGTCGACCGGTTCGGCGGGGTTGAGGGCCAGTCCGGCGCGGGCGCCGTGCCTGCGGATCTCGCGCAAGGTACGTACGGGGGCGTTGGCGGCCCCGGCGTGGATGGTGACGCTGCCCGCGCCCGCCTCGGCGTAGGCAGGGGCCCATCGGTCGGGGTCCTCGATCATCAGATGGCAGTCCAGAGGCGTGGTGGTCGCCTTGAGGAGGGACTCCACGATGGGCAGGCCCAGGGTGAGGTTCGGGACGAAGTGTCCGTCCATGACGTCGACGTGCAGCCAGTCCGCGCTGGGGACGCGTGCGGCCTCGTCGGCGAGGTGCGCGAAGTCGGCGCTGAGGATGCTGGGAGAGATCTGAATTGCCACGTCAGCAGTGTATCGGGGCGGGTTCGGGGCAGGTGTGCCTCGGGGGCACGACCGACCGAGGGGGAACCATGTTGGACGAGGACGGGCTGAGGGACTTCCTGGAGGCCTACAGCCGGGAGCTGGTGCGCGGCGACCTGGACGGGGTGGCCGCGCGGTACGGCTATCCGGCCTACGTCGCGGGGGACGTCGAGAGCATCCCCGTGGCGTCGCCCGAGGACGTCAGAGGCGCCTTCGCGGGCTCTGCGGAGGGCTACCGGGAGCGCGGGATGGTCGAGGCCGTCCCCGAGATCCGTGGGATCGAGGAGCTCACCGACCGACTCGTCTGGGCGCACGTGCGCTGGTCCTATCTCGACGCGAGCGGCGAGGAGGTGCGGGCCGAGTCCTACCGTTACCTGCTCAGGGAGGCGGGTAACTCCTGCATGATCTGCGTGGTGGTCGCGACCGGCACCGACTGAGCATCGCCTTTACAGCGTAGATTCCCCAATGTCCGAAAGACACCCCTGGGCACGGTGGCCCAGGGGTGGTGTCCCGTCCGCCTACTCCGGCTTGCGCCGGAAGAGGGCGAGGAACATGGCGTCCGTGCCGTGGACGTGCGGCCAGAACTGGGCGTACTTCCCCTCGGGACCCGCGGCGAGGTCGGGGACCTCGTCGAGGTAGTCCGGGGCGCGCAGGAGTTCGAGGTCGTCGCGCTCGTCCAGCACCTTCCGAACGATCCCGTCGGTCTCGTCCAGGTGCGGCGAGCAGGTCACGTAGGCGACCACGCCGCCGGGGCGCGCGGACTCGACCGCCCGGGTGAGCAGGTCGTGCTGGAGCGGGGCCAACTGGGTGACGTTCTCCGGCCCCCGGCGCCAGCGGGACTCCGGGCGGCGGCGCAGGGCGCCCAGGCCGGTGCACGGCACGTCGGCCAGGACGCGGTCGAAGGAACCCGGCTTCCACGCGGGTCGGGTGCCGTCCGCGACGATGGCGCGGCCCGCGTCGCGGGGGGCGCGGCGCACGGCGTTGGCGACCAGACCGGCGCGGGCAGGCTGGAGCTCGGAGGCCACCAGGCGGGCCTCGCCCTGGCCCGCCAGGCTGGCCAGAAGCCCGGCCTTGCCCCCGGGGCCGGCGCACATGTCCAGCCACAGGCGGTCGTCGCCCTTGGCGTCCACTCGGGAGAGCGCGAGGGCGACGAGCTGGCTGGCCTCGTCCTGGACAGCCGCCCGGTTCTGGCGGACCTCGCGGACGAGCCCCGGGTCGCCCTCGGGCAGGTACGCGGCGAAGGGCGAGTAGCGGCCCGGGAGCGCCCCGGACTCCTCCAGGTCGGCGACCTTCGCGCGGCCGGGCTTGGCCACGAGGGTGACCCTGGGGCGCTCGTTGTGCGCGACCAACAGCTCCTCGGTCCGGACCAGACCGTCCCTGGCCCGTTCTCCGAGGGCGCGGGCCAGCTCCTTGACCACCCAGCGCGGGTGGCTCTGGACCACGGACAGGTAGCCGCTGGGGTCGCGCTCGCGGTCGGGGGCGACGATCTCGATCCACGCGTCCAGGTCGCGGGCGCTCACCTTGCGCAGGATCGCGTTGACGAACTTGCCCCGGTGCTGGCCCACCACGCGGCGGGCCAGGTCCACGGTCTCGCTGACGGCGGCGTGCGGCGGGATGTTCGTGGACAGCAGCTGGTGGGAGCCGAGCCGCAGCAGCGGAAGCACCTCGGCGTCCACCGAGGCCAGCGAGCGGTCGACGCAGGTCTCCAGGATCGCGTCGTAGGTGCCCTGACGGCGTAGCGTCCCGTAGGTGAGCTCGGTGGCCAGCGCCGCGTCCCGGCCGTGGATGCCGCGCTCACTGAGCTGGGCGGGCAGGAGGAGGTTCGCGTAGGCGTCGCGCTGCTCCACCGCGCGCAGCACGTCGTAGGCGACACGGCGGGCGGGATCGCGGGGCTGCGGCGGCCCGCTCCGGTGGCCACCGCCCTGCCTGGGCTTTCCACCCTTACGGGGACGCTGGTTCCGGGACCGGGACTGCTCGCTCAACGTGTGCTCTGCCTCAACAAGCCGGGGACGGGTGCCGACGCGCGTTCACGCACGCCAGGTCCGAGAGTACGGCAGCTCAGCGGCCGAGTCGGTCGTCATCGGTGGGACGCACGCCACGGGCCCAGTCCACGGCGGCCATCTCCTTCTTGCCCTGCGGCTGGACCCACCCGAGCTCGACGGGGTGGGTGCTGGTGCCGACGATGACGCGCTTCTTGTCCGCGTGCAGCTGGCCGGGGTCGAGTTCGGGCCGGTCGGCGTCGGTGACCGGCCGCACCGCGCCCAGCTTCAGACGCGTGCCCCGGAAGGTGGTCCAGGCGCCGGGCGCGGGCGTGCACGCGCGGGCGACCCGGTCCACGCGCCGGGCGGGCGCGGTGAAGTCGAGTTCCGCGTCCAGAGTGGTGAGCTTGCCCGCGTAGGACACGTCCGCGTCCGGCTGCGGGACCGGGCTCAGTTCCCCGGAGGCGATACCGTCCACGGTGCGCACCAGGAGCCCCGCTCCGGACACGGCGAGGCGCCCGAGGAGCTCCCCGCTGGTGTCGGTGGGGCGGACCGTCTCGGCGAGGGTGCCGTAGACCGGCCCGGCGTCCAGTTCCTTGACGATACGGAAGGTGGAGGCTCCGGTGACGTCGTCTCCGTGCAGGACGGCGTGCTGGACCGGGGCCGCGCCGCGCCACGCGGGCAGCAGGGAGAAGTGCAGGTTCACCCAGCCGTGCTTGGGTACGTCCAGCGCGGACTGCGGCAACAGGGCGCCGTAGGCCACCACCGGGCAGCAGTCGGGGGCGATCTCCGACAGGCGCGCCAGGAACTCGGGGTCCCCGGCCTTGGCGGGCTTGAGGACCTCGATGCCCTCGCTCTCGGCGAGTTCCGCGACGGGGCTGGCCGAGACCCGGCGTCCGCGACCAGCACGCGCGTCGGGCCGGGTGACCACCGCGGCGACCTCGTGTTCGGAGTCGATGAGCGCCCTGAGTGAGGGCACCGCCACCTCCGGTGTTCCGGCAAAGACAAGCTTCATGTTCGGGTCCCCCTCCGCTGCGCCTACGGATCACTGTTCTACCAGTACCCGTGGGGGCTCCCGAGCGGGAAAGGCGGTGTTGTCAGCGGGTTCTGGTAAACCAAGGGTGATGACTGAGCAGCCCGACCAGCCCGACGACGGCCTCTTCGACGTGTCGGAACTGCTGGACCCCAGGGCGCTGGCCAAGGCCAGGGCCAAGGAGGCGTCCCGCCCCGAGCCCCGAAGGCCCGCCGCGAGCCTTCCGGTGGCGCGCGTCATCGTGGACACCCCGCTCCCCCACCTGGACCGGTACTTCGACTACCAGGTCTCCGGCGACCAGGACGCCGAGGCGGTGCCCGGCTGCCGGGTGAAGGTGTGGTTCCACGGACGCCTGCTGTCGGGGCTGCTGGCGGAGCGGGTGGAGCGGTCGGACTTCGCCGGGCAGTTGCTCTACCTGGACTCCGTGGTCTCCTCCGAGCCGGTGCTGTCCCCGGAGATCCTGGAGCTGGCCCGGGCCGTGGCGGACCGGTACGCGGGCACCCTCAACGAGGTGGCCAAGCTGGCCCTTCCACCGCGCAGGGTCAGGGTGGAGCGGGAGACCCCACCGGACGAGGAGGACCAGGCGGAGCGGGAGGCCGTGGCGACGGACCCGGGTCCCTGGCGGGACTATCCGGAGGGTCCGGGGTTCGTCGCGGCCCTGCGCGAGGGGCGTCCGGCCCGCGCGGTGTGGAACGCCCTGCCCGGCCCCGAGTGGGCCGACGCCGTCGCCGTGGCCGCCGGGGCCGCCCTGGAGGCCGGTCGCGGCACGGTGGTCGTGGTCCCCAACAGCCGTGACGTCCAGGCCGTGGACGCCGCTCTGACCCGTCACCTGGGCGAGGGACGGCACGCCGCGCTGCCCGCCGACCTGGGGCCGACCCCGCGCTATCGGCGCTGGCTCTCGGTGCTGCACGGGCGAACCAGGGTGGTGGTGGGGTCGCGTCTGGCCCTCCTGGCTCCCGTCCACGACCTGGGTCTGGTGGTGCTGTGGGACGACGGGGACGACGTGCACGTGGACCCGCACGCGCCCTATCCGCACGCCCGGACGGTCCTGGCGATGCGCGCGCACATGTCGGGGGCGGGCGCGCTCTTCGGCGGCCACACCCGCACCACCGACACCCAGCTGCTGGTCGAGTCCGGGTGGGCGCTGCCGTTGGTCGCCGACCGGGCGACCCTGCGCAGCCGTGCGCCCCTCGTCAAACCCGCCGGGGACGACCGCGAGCTGGCCCGGGACGAGGCCGCGCGAAGCGCACGGCTGCCGAGCCTGGCCCTGAAGGCCGCCAGGGACGGCGCGCGCGAGGGTCCGGTGCTCTTCCAGGTGCCGCGCCGCGGCTATCTCAACGCCCTGGCGTGCGCCGGTTGTCGCGAACCGGCCCGTTGCGGGGAGTGCCACGGGCCGCTGGCCATCCGCGAGGCGCACGCCGTGCCCTCCTGCGGGTGGTGCGGCCGGGTGGCCGGGCAGTGGGCCTGCGCCGAGTGCGGGGTGACCCGTATGCGCGCGGTGGTGGTGGGCGCCCGCCGAACCGCCGAGGAGCTGGGCCGGGCCTTCCCGTCACTGACCGTGCGCACCTCGGGCCGGGACGAGGTCCTGGCGGAGGTGCCGAACAAACCCTCGCTGGTGGTGTCCACCCCGGGGGCCGAGCCCGTGGTCCCGGACGGCGGGTACGCGGCGGCGGTGCTCCTGGACGGTTGGGCGCTGCTCAACCGGGCCGACCTGCGCGCCTCGGAGGAGGCGCTGCGCCGCTGGCTCAACGCGGCCGCTCTGGTGCGGCCGGGCGGCACCGTGGTGGTGTCGGCGGACGCGTCCCTGCCGGTGGTGCAGTCACTGGTGCGCTGGGACCCGGGCGGGTTCGCCGAGCGCGAGCTGGCCGAGCGGCGCGGGCTGGGGTTTCCCCCCGCGGTGTCGATGGCCTCGATCACCGGCGCCCCCGAGCACGTGCGCGAGCTGCTGGACCAGATCCGGCTGCCCGAGTCCGCCGAGCTGCTGGGACCGGTTCCGGTGGGTTCCGAGACGGGGGAGAACGGTGACCACGTGACCGAGCGGGCGCTGTTGCGCGTGCCGCGCTCGGCGGTGGGCGACCTCTCCCGTGCGTTGAAGGCGGCCGCCTCGGCACGCAGCGCGCGCCGGGACGAACACCTGGTGCAGGTCCGGGTGGACCCCCTGCACGTGCTCTAGGAGACCGGTTCGGACCAGGGGCCGGGACTCTCCCCGAAGCGCGCCCTGTGGAGGTCGCGCAGGAGGGCGATCTCGGCGCCGTGGTGGATGAACTCGCGGTTGAGGTGCAGGATGAGCACGACCAGCGGGAAGTCCGACCACTGGGGTGCCTCGGCGCCTCCCACCGGCTCGGCCAGGGCGTCGTCGTCGAGCTCCTGGATGTGCTCGGACCAGGTGGTGTAGGCCCTGCGCAGGCGCTGTTTGGCCTCGGCCGCGCTGGAGGGCCAGTCGATGTTGTCGCGGTTGGTGGTGCGGTCGCCGAAGTGCCAGTTGATCCGGGCCTCCAGCACGTCCACCACGATGTGCCCCAGGCGCCAGGCGATGGTGGTGACCGGCGGTGGCTCGGGCTCGGGATAGGCGCCGTCCGGGGCGTGGCGTCCGTCGGGCAGCTGGCGCACCGTCCAGCAGTTCGGGACCGGCTCCCAGTAGAACTCCGCGTCCGTCAGTCCTTCGAGCCTGGGCCACAGCGAGAAGTCCCAGTAGAACCTCATCTGGGCAAGGATCTCGCCGTTCCAGTTCAGCGCCATCGCGTCGCTCCCCTTCCTCGCCTGGGCACGCGGCCCAGTCCGCCCAGGGTTCCACAACCCGGGGCGGGCACGTCCTCGTCCGGATAGGGCCACCAGGTCAGGTCGGCGACCCCCGGTTCGACGGGGAGGAAAGGGGCGAAGGCCCGCTCCGCCGTAGGGCGGGGAGCCGTGGAGGTGAGGGCGACGTATCCGCCGCCGCGCATCATCGTGTGCAGTGTGTCGAGCCCGGCTGGCGGTTCCTGTTCGGTGCCGGGTCGGGTCATCAGTACGGCGACGGGCTCGTCGAAGTCGACGAGCCCGCTGGTGTGGAGGCGTCGGAGCACGGTGTCCGTCCCGGAGTCACCGGCACCGTCCCCGGCCAGAACCGTCGCGTTGAGCGCGGGGGCGGCCAGCACCCCCGCAGTTCCGGTCGGGGCCAGGTGCACCACGGTGGCGTCGGTGTTGGCCCGGCGGATCCGCTCTGCGGTGCCGGGCACCGGACAGCCCCAGTCCACGAACTGGCGTATCCCGGCGTCCGCGCAGAGGTAGTCGACCACGCGGCCGAGAAAGGCCTGGTGCAGACGGACCAGTTCGGTCTCGGCGGGGTCGGGCGGCGGGCAGCCGCGCGCGCTGAGGCTGACCACCGGTGATGGTTGCTCGGGCACGCGCGGGGGTTCGGTCGCTCGGAACACGGCCGTGAGGGGACCTGTCTTGGGTCCTCGGACGTCCGTCACGTTCACGCTCCCCCAGCCGGTTCGCTCGCGGGAGGCGGGCCGCGTCGTCGGTGCGGACCGGTCGGGTCCGGCGACGGCGCGCCCCACCGTCAGGGCCCGATAGTACCGTCTGGGAACGTGATCCCCAGCACACCTAAGCGTGAAATGTGACTTAGTGCGTCGAATGTGGGGTCATGCGTAACAAGGTTCCTTGAGTCCGAGGTCCCACGCCCTTCCCGAACACCCCGGAGTCGGTGCCTCCCAGCTCCCGCACCCAGCGGACCCACAGGACGCAGACTCCCCCCGAGCACAGCCCGAAGATCACCAGGGCCCACACCAGCAACCACGTCTCCACCGACGCACCTTTCGTCCCCACTGGCTGTGCCCGAGAGAGCCGGGCGCTACCGGACGTGGCCCGATTCGGCCAGAGCGCGGTGTGGGGAGAGGTGGTGTGCCAGGGCCCGGGAAGGCGCGCGGCACCGGTGAGGGCCGACCGAACGACAGCAGGCGGCCCGGACCCCGGCCGAACCGCCCGCGCACCGCAACGGGTTCAGAGCACGTTGCGGGGGTCCGGGACCGGGGCGAGGCGGCCGTCGCAGTCGGCGTACTCCCAGAGCGGGCCCCGGGCCACGAGGTCGGCGACGGCTCCGACGAGCCGGTCCACGTGCTCCTCGGTGGTCCCCACGCCCAGGCTCGCCCGCACGGCCTGCTCGTGCCCCTCGGGCAGCAGGCGGGTGGTGAGGGGGTGGGCGCAGAACAGGCCGTCCCGCACCCCGATCCCGTACTCGGCGGAGAGCGCGGCGGCCAGGAGGTCGGCGGGCAGGCCGTCGACCACGAAGGACACGATCCCGACCCGCGCGTGCTCGGGGTCCCACAGGGACAGTTCGTGCACGCCCTCGATCTCGCCCAGCCCGGCGCGCAGGCGCTCCAGGAGCGCGGCCTCGCGGATGTGCTGGAGGGAGAGAGTCTCGGTGGTGAAGGTGTCGCAGGCCGCCGCCAGTGCCACGGCTCCCAGGACGTTCGGGCTGCCCGCCTCGTGTCTGGCAGGGAGGTCGTTCCACTGGACGTCGTGTTCGGTCACCCGGCGGGTGGCGCCCCCGCCCGCGAGGTAGGGGGCGGCGGCGGAGAGCCAGTCGGCGCGGCCCGCCAGCACCCCCGAGCCGAAGGGGGCGTAGAGCTTGTGACCGGACAGCGCCACGTAGTCCGCGCCGGTCGCGGCGAGGCTGAACGGCAGGTGCGGCACGTACTGGGCGGCGTCCACCACCACGCGGGCGCCCTCGGCGTGGGCGGCCTCCACCAGCTCCTCGACCGGCCAGATCTCACCGGTGACGTTGGAGGCGGCGGTGACGCACAGCAGCCGGGGACCCTCGGGCTCCTCGGCGAGCGCGGTGCGGGCGGCGGTGACGGCCGCCTCGGGCGACGCGGGCAGCGGGAGCCGGACCACCTTCCCGGCGCGCGAGGCCGGGTGCTCCCACGGGAGGAGGCTGGCGTGGTGCTCGGACTCGAAGACCACCACGGTGCAGCCCTCGGGGACGGCGCGGGCCAGCAGGTTCACGGCGTCGGTGGTGCCGCGCACGAACACGACCGCGTCAGCGGAGCCGGACGCGTCGGCCTCCGTGCGCACGCCCAGGAACCGGGAGACGCTGCGGCGGGCGCGTTCGTAGGCGTCGGTGCTGACCTGTGAGTGGTGCCCGGCGCCCCGGTGGACGCTGGCGTAGTAGGGCAGGGCGGCGGCGAGCGCGTCGGCGACGCTGGTCAGACACGGGGCACTGGCGGCGTAGTCGAAGTTCGCGTAGTCCACGTACTCGCCGGTGACCAGCGGGGTCCCACCCTCGGCTGTGACGATCGCGCACTCGGTGCGGGCCCTGGCGTCGCGGGCCGCGTCCCTGGCGGCGGAACGGCTGGAGCGCGTGGAGTCGAACGGGATGACAGTGGTCATGGGGCACCTCTTCTGTGGGTCGTGGGACCCACGGGGTACGCCGATGACGGCCGCGCCTCAGGGGTCCGCGCTTGTCTGACACGGTCGTGTCGGGACCTGGTCCTCACCCGGGGCACCCCACCGCGGAAGGAGGGTTGCCGACCAGCTAGCCGGGGCTTGTCGCTGGTACTCGTGACCTGTGCCGAAATGTAACACAAGCTCCCGTGGGCGCGCATCCGCGCCCGTGTGCCCCGGGCCACCCCCGCCCTTGACACCGACCGTCCCGGCTGGGCCATACTGATCGGGAACTGCCCTCACGTCGCGGGTGTCCGGTTTCCCCCGGCTGCCCTTCAGACGCGAGACTCCAGTGAGTCGGAGTTTTCGCGTGCCCGCAGACAAGAGGTGCTCTTCCTTTGTACGGCGACGACCGTGTTCAGCAGCTTTTCCGCAACCCGAGGGTTGTGCTCATCTCCGGCTACGCCCGTCTTCCCGACTCGGTGGCGAGCCATTCCCAGTACCAGCGGCTCGGGGTCGTGCTCGCGGTGGACTCCGCGGACGGCCGGATCGTGGCCGCGGACACCACGCTCCTGACCGACCTCGCCAAGGACTTCTTCCGTGCCCTGGTCGAGGGCGCCTCGGTGACCGACGACATCGCGGAGATCGTCCAGCGGGTCCAGACGCGCTACGCGGGCCAGTCCGGCGCCGCGCTCACCACCGCGCTCCGCCGCTGCCTGGAGACCTACTACCAGCTGCGGGACGGCGACCAGCTGCCCTGCGGCCCCGAGGATCCCGCCAGCCTCGACGGCAAGGAGTGACCCCCCATGAGTGAGACCAGTCCCCAGCCCGCCCCCGCGGACGGAACAGGGGAGGACGCCCCGCTCCCCCTCGCCGGAGTGCGGATCGCCGACCTGTCCCGCGTGCTCGCGGGCCCCTACGCCACCATGCTGCTCGCGGACATGGGCGCCGAGGTGGTGAAGGTGGAGCAGCCCGGTCGGGGCGACGACACCCGTTCCTGGGGTCCGCCCTACGCCGAGCCCACCGAGGAGCACCGGGCGGACCACTCCCCCGGCGAGGCCGCCTACTTCCTGTCCGTGAACCGGAACAAGCGGAGCCTGGCCGTGGACCTGAAGGACCCCGAGGGTCTGGCCGCCGTCCAGGAGCTGTGCGCCACCTCGGACGTGGTGATCCAGAACTTCCGGCCCGGGGTGATCGACCGGCTCGGCCTGGGGTACGCGCAGGTCAGCGCGCGCAATCCGGCGGTCGTGTACTGCTCGGTGAGCGGGTTCGGCCCGGAGCACGATCCCGCCACCCGCCCCGGGTTCGACATCGTCGTGCAGGCCGAGAGCGGGCTGATGGCCACGACCGGCCCCGCCGACGGTCCGGCGAGCAAGGTGGGTGTGGCGCTCACCGACGTCCTGACCGGCCTGAACGCGGCAGTGGGCATCCTCGGCGCGCTCATGCGGGCCCGGGTGACCGGACGCGGCGAGAACATCAGCGTCTCGCTGGTCAACTCCACCCTGTCGAGCCTGGTCAACCTGGCACAGCAGGCGCTGGTCACCGGAGCCGAACCGGCGCGTGTGGGCAACGCCCACACGACCATCGTGCCCTACCAGGTGTTCCCCACCAAGGACGCGGAGGTGGTGATCGCCGCCGGGAACGACGCCCTGTACCAGCGGCTGTGCGCCGCGATCGACCGCCCCGACCTGGGCCGGGACCCCCGGTACGCCACCAACCCGGAACGGGTGGCGCACCGGGACGAACTGGTCGCGGAACTCTCGGCGACACTGCGGGAACGGCCGGCCGAGCACTGGATGGGGGTCCTGGTCGGGGCCGGGGTCCCGGCTGGCAGGGTCCGCGGGGTACTGGACGCGCTGCGCACCGCCGACGCCAACGGCGACGACGTCCTGCGCACGGTGGAACACCCCACGGCCGGACCGTTGGAACAGGTGCGGGCGGGCTTTCGCATGGAGCACACCCCCGTGCCGATGACCGCCCCTCCGCTGCTCGGACAGCACTCGGAGCGGGTCCTGGCCGAGCTCGGCCTGACCCCGGACCGGATCGCGGCGCTCCTGGCCAGCGGCGCCGTCCAGCAGACCGACGTCGGCTGAGCCGGGGCCCGCGCCCCGGCACCGACCCCACACACGCAAGCACCACGAAGGGACACCCACCATGAGCGACTCCAAGCGCAGGGCCGCCGCCCCCGACCCCCTCGACTTCCTGGCCGTGGACGCCGAGCTCTCCGACACCGAGCGCGACATCCGCGACGCCGTCCGCGAGTTCTCCACCCGTGAGCTCCTGCCCAACGTCGCCGACTGGTTCGAGGCCGGAACCCTCCCGGACCCGCGCGGGCTGGCCAAGGCCTTCGGTGACCTGGGAGTGCTCGGCATGCACCTGGACGGCTACGGCTGCGGCGGTTCCAGCGCGGTCGCCTACGGCCTGGCCTGCAGGGAGCTCGAGGCGGTGGACTCCGGTCTGCGCAGCTTCGTGTCCGTGCAGGGATCGCTGGCCATGGCCGCCATCCACAAGTTCGGTTCGGAGGAGCACAAGAACGAGTGGCTGCCGAAGATGGCCGCCGGTGAGGCGATCGGCTGCTTCGGACTGACCGAGCCCGACTCCGGCTCCGACCCCGGCTCCATGCGCACGCGCGCCCGCCGTGACGGCTCGGACTGGGTCCTCAACGGCACCAAGATGTGGATCACCAACGGTTCGGTCGCCGACGTCGCCGTGGTGTGGGCCGCCACCGAGGACGGGATCCGGGGCTTCGTGGTGCCCACGGACACCCCCGGGTTCTCGGCCAACGTGATCCACAGGAAGCTCTCGCTGCGCGCCTCCATCACCTCCGAGCTGGTCCTGGAGGACGTGCGCCTGCCCGCCGACGCCGTCATGCCCGCGTCGAAGGGGCTCGGGTCGCCGCTGTCCTGCCTGAACGAGGCCCGCTACGGCATCGTGTGGGGCGTGGCCGGTGCCGCCCGCGCCTGCTACGAGGCGTCCCTGGACTACGCGAAGACGCGTGAGCAGTTCGGCAAGCCCATCGGCGGGTTCCAGCTCACCCAGCGCAAGCTCGCCGACATGGTCGTGGACGTCAACCACGCCTCGATGACAGCGCTGCGGATCGGCCGGCTCAAGGACGAGGGGAACTGCCACCACAACCACGTGAGCTTCGGGAAGTTCGCCAACGTGGCGGCGGCGCAGCGGGTGGCCCGGACCGCGCGCGGCATCCACGGTGCCAACGGGATCACCCTGGAGTACCCGGTGATGCGTCACATGGTGAACCTGGAGACGGTGGCCACCTACGAGGGCACGGAGGAGATCCACGCGCTCAGCATCGGCCAGTCCGTGACCGGCGTCTCGGCGTTCCGGTAGGGCGGCGGGCACCCCTCGGGTGCCATCGGTGGCCGGAAACCATCACAATGGGAGCATCCGATCGAGGGAGTTGCCGAAGATGGTGAACGAACCGACGAAGCGGTTCGAGATGACGAAACTGCGGCGGACCGCCAACGCCTTCGTCAGCGGCTTCGTCAAGTACGGGGCCTGCCCGCCGGAGCTGCACCTGCTCACCACGCGTGGGCGCACCTCCGGTTTCCTGCGCACCATCCCGCTCAGTGTCCTGGACAGTGAGAGCGGACGGTACCTGGTCTCTCCGTACGGCGAGGTCGGCTGGGTGCGCAACATCCGCAAGGACGGTTTCGCCACCCTGCGCCAGGGCGGCTGGATCGAACTGGTGAGTGTGCGGGAGCTCGGCCCGGCCGAGGCGGCTCCGGTGCTCAAGGAGTACCTGGACAACCCCAGGTCCGCGGTCGTGGGCCCGTACTTCGACGCCCCGCCGGAGGCCCCGGAGCAGGCGTTCGAGGCCGAGGCCGACCGGCACCCGGTCTTCCAGATCGTGCGGTCCACGACGATCCGTCTGTAGAACCGCGCTGAGCCCCGGTCACCCGGAACTCGGGTGGCCGGGGCTCAGCCGTGCGGGTCAGCGCGCGGGGCGCAGCAGGGCCGTGCCCCGGTCGAGCGGCGTGTAGCCCACGGTCGCGTACGTCATGGCCGGGGTCGGGTAGGCCTCGTTCGGTGTGGTGTTGATGTACACCCGGTCCCCGCCCCGACGCGCGGTCAGGGCGCACGCCGTGAGGGCGAGCGCGACGGCCAGGCCCCGGCGCCGGTGCGCGGGGACCACGCCGAGGGGTTCGATCTCCGAGCAGCGGTTCTCCGGGTCCCACCACACGACGCAGCAGGCGGCCAGCGACCCGCCGGGGGCCTCCACCACCAGGTCGAGTTCGCGGTCGTACAGCAGCGCGGCGCGGGTGTTGTCGTACCGTTCCCGACTGAACCGGCTGGTCAGGTCCGGGTTCACCGTGCCCACGCGCTCGGGCCAGGGCAGGTCGGAGGGCTTCCAGGCGGTGCGGTGGCACTCCACCCGGGCCTCCTCCTCGCCCTCACGCACCGCGCGGATCCGGTAGCCGTCCGGCAGGTGGATCTCCTCCTCGGTGGCGTCGCGGCTCATCCACTCACCGAAGGTGTTGTCCTTCCCGAGGGCGAAACCGGCCTTCTCCGCGAGGTCGCGGAGCACGGTGTCCCCCTGGAAGGCCAAGAGCTCCACTGCGGCGTCACCGGTTCGGGCCAGGGCCCAGTCCAGGAGCGCGGCCCCGGCCTCGGGGTCGTCGGAGGCGCCCACGGCAGAGACGGTGGCGAGGGACCGCAGGGCGTCGGGGCCCTCGACCACGGCCCAGCCCACGACCTCACCGTCCCGGCGGGCCACGGCCGCGTTCTCGGACGTGAACTCCTCGGTGGCCAGCTGCCAACCGAGGCCGCCGGGGTGGGGGGACTTCGGCCACAGGCGCTGGGCGAGGGCCTCCAGGGAGCGTGCGTCCCCGGGGCGGAGCGGGCGGACGTCGAGCATGGGGGGCTGCCTTCCCTCGGAGTGGTCCCAGGCACGTTAGCCCACGGGATCTCCCCCGCTCCACCGGTTTTCCGGGGCCGCCGCACCGCCCTCGCGGGGTGGCCGAGGGTCAGTTGCGGACGCGGAACACGTCGTAGACGCCGTCGACCCCGCGTACCGCGCGCAGCACGCTGCCCAGGTGCGTGGGGTCGGCCATCTCGAAGGTGAAACGGCTCTGCGCCACCCGGTCGCGGCTGGTCTGGACCGTCGCCGACAGGATGTTGACGTGCTGGTCGGAGAGTACGCGGGTGATGTCGGAGAGCAGACGCGAGCGGTCCAGTGCCTCCACGTGCAGCGCCACCAGGAACATCGAGTCCTCGGTGGGCCGCCACTCGACGTCCACCATGCGCTCGCGGTCCAGGCTCGCGGCGTTGACGCAGTCCTCGCGGTGCACCGAGACCCCGTTGCCGCGAGTCACGAACCCCACGATGTCGTCACCGGGCACGGGCGTACAACACTTGGACAGGCGCGCCCACACGTCGGCGTCGCCACCGGCCACGACCACGCCCGGGTTCCCCGCGCGCTGGCGGCTGGTCGCCACCTTGGTCGGCAGCGACGACTCCGCGAGATCCTCCGCGTGGCTGTCCAGCCCGCCCATGGAGTCCACGAGCTTGCCGACCACGCTCTGCGCGCTGACCTGGCGTTCGCCCACGGCCGCGTACAGGGAGTCGACGTCCGGATAGCGCAGGTCACGGGCGAGGGCGATGATGGCCTCACCGTTGAACAGGCGCTTGACCGGCAGCTCCTGCTTGCGCATGTACTTGGCGATCTCGTCCTTGCCCTGCTCGATCGCGGCCTCGCGGCGTTCCTTGGTGAACCAGTGCCGGATCTTGTTGCGGGCGCGGGCGCTCTTGACGAAGTTCAGCCAGTCGCGGCTGGGCCCGGCGTCGGGGTCCTTGGAGGTGAGGATCTCCACCGTCTCGCCGTTGTGCAGCTCGTTCTCCAGCGGCACGAGGCGGCCGTTGATCCGGGCGCCCACGGTGCGGTGGCCGACCTCGGTGTGCACCGCGTACGCGAAGTCGACCGCCGTGGCGCCCTGCGGCAGCGAGATGACGTCGCCGCCGGGGGTGAAGACGAACACCTCCTGCACGGAGAGGTCGAAGCGCAGCGACTCCAGGAACTCGCCCGGGTCCTTGGTCTCCTGCTGCCAGTCGATCAGCTGGCGCAGCCACTGCATGTCGGTGCTGCCCTTGGACTTGGCCTCGGCACCGGCGGAGTTGCGGTCCTCCTTGTACTTCCAGTGCGCGGCGATGCCGTACTCGGCGCGACGGTGCATCGCCCGGGTGCGGATCTGGAGTTCGACCGGGTTGCCGGAGGGGCCGATGACCGTCGTGTGCAGCGACTGGTACATGTTGAACTTCGGCATCGCGATGTAGTCCTTGAACCGGCCGGGGACCGGGTTCCACCGCGCGTGGATGGTTCCCAGGGCCGCGTAGCAGTCCCGGACGCTGTCGACCAGGACCCGCACCGCGATGAGGTCGTAGATCTCGTCGAAGCCCACGTTGCGGGCGATCATCTTCTGGTAGATCGAGTAGTAGTGCTTGGGCCGGCCGCGCACGGTCGCCTTGAGCTTGGACTCGCGCAGGTCGGCCGAGACCGCCTCGATGACCTCCTGGAGGTACACGTCGCGGCGGGGGGCCCGCTCGGAGACCAGGCGGGCGATCTCGTCGAAGCGCTTGGGGTAGAGGGTGGCGAAGGCCAGGTCCTCCAGTTCCCACTTGATGGTGTTCATGCCCAGGCGGTGGGCGAGCGGGGCGAAGATCTCCAGGGTCTCGCGGGCCTTCTTCTCCCGCTTGGCGCGGGCCGGGAGGTAGCGCAGGGTCCGCATGTTGTGCAGGCGGTCGCACAGCTTGATGACCAGGACGCGGATGTCGCGGGCCATCGCCACGACCATCTTGCGGACCGTCTCGGCCTGGGTGGCCTCGCCGTACTTGACCTTGTCCAGCTTGGTGACGCCGTCGACCAGCTCGGCGATCTCGTCGCCGAAGTCAGCTCGCAGCTCGTCGAGGGAGTAGTCGGTGTCCTCGACGGTGTCGTGCAGGAGGGCGGCGGCCAGGGTGGCCTCCTGCATACCCAGTTCGGCGAGGATGGTGGCGACGGCGAGGGGGTGCGTGATGTAGGGGTCGCCGCTCTTGCGTTTCTGGTGGCGATGATGGTGGGCCGCGACCTCGTAGGCGCGTTCGATCAGTCGTACGTCCACCTTGGGATGGGTGGCCCGCACCGTCTTGATCAGTGGTTCGAGCACCGGGTTCATCGTCACTCCCCGCTGGGCCCCGAGTCGGGCGAGCCTTCGGCGTACTCGCACCGTGGAGGGTGTGGTGGCGGCCGCCTGCGCCCCCGGGGCCCCCGGCCCCGAGACGTCGGAGGGCGCCGCGTCACGCGCGGCGCCCTCCGGGCGGTCCTTCTGTGGTCTGTCGGTGGCCTGCGCACCACTGCCGTCCGCACGCTCGGTTCGCGTGGCGGCTTCCTCGGGGGTGGCGGCCGTCGGCGTCTCGGGGTTCTCCCGGTCCGGACCCTGCTCGGACACCGCCCCGGTCGAGACCACTTCGTTTGGCATGCCTACCTCCCGCGGTTCCTCCCGGTGGAGCCGACGTCGCCGTTCGGCCCGCCTCCGGTGCACGTGCGTGTCATCAGGGCCAGTCGTTGACGCGGCCGCCGCGGTCCCCTCGCCCGTCAGTCTAGTGGGACCACTTCCCACCTGCGCGGGGAGCGGTCCGACCCCTCGTTTCCCCGGGTCCGGCTCGGAGGTACGGACGGTGACTCAGGTCACCAGGTACGTCACACCGAGTGCTGGAGTAGGTCAACAAGGACCGGCTGCCGGGGTATTCCCCCGAGGGGCGGCAGCGAGGCGAGGTGTCGGCCTCAGACCGAAAGGAGGGTGCGCGGCTCCACGTCGGGCATCTTCTCCCGTCCCCGCAGTGCGGAGAGCTCCATCAGGACGGAGAATCCCACGACCGTACCACCCGCCTTGCGGACCAGGTCCACCGCGGCCCTGCCGGTCCCGCCGGTCGCGAGGACGTCGTCGACGATGAGCACACGGCCGCCCGGGGTGATCGCGTCGGAGTGGATCTCGACGGTCGCGGTGCCGTACTCCAGATCATAGGCCTGGTCGATGGTGTCCGAGGGCAGTTTCCCGGCTTTGCGCGCGGGAACGAAGCCCGCGCCCAGCGCCATGGCGACGGGAGCTCCGAAGATGAAGCCGCGCGCCTCCAGTCCGACCACGTGGTCGATCCCGCTTCCGAGGAAGGGCGCCGCCAGGGCCCGCACCGCGACGGAGAACGCACCGGGCTCGTTGAGCAGGGGGGTGATGTCCTTGAACAGGATGCCCGGGTGCGGGAAGTCGGGGACGTCGCGGATGTGCGCCTCGATCAGGGCGAGGTCGGCGGCGTCCGGGGCGTCCGGGATCGCGGTGTCGTGAGGCATGGGTGGCGGGGCCTTCTGTGGTGGGTCCGGTCGGGCGTTGACCCGGCGGATCTGCGGGCGGCGTTGGCCGGGAAACAGCGGTACCGGCCCCGGGTGGGGGGCCGGTACCGAAGTCTGTGGTGAGCCGGGGCGCGGTGTCACGCCCGGCCCGGTGCTATCCCTTGGGCTTGTCGTCGTCGCCGAAGTCGGGACGGTCCTCGACCGGGGTGTCGTCGGCGGCGGGCGTGATGACCTCGCCGACACCGGCCTTGAGCATCCGGATGCGGGTACCGGGGGAGATCTCCAGGAGCACGTCCTGGTCGTGGATCTCCACCACCGTCGCGAAGATGCCCGCCTTGGTCATGACCTCGACGCCGGGGACCAGGGAACTCTGCATCTGCGTCTCCTGCTGGCGACGCTTCTGGTTCGGGCGCCAGAAGAGGAGCCAGAAGACCAGGAGGATCAGCACGAACGGGAGCATCATGCTGAAGATGCTGCCCTCCTGCTGGGCCGCGTCGGCGAGAGTGTAAATGCCCTGCACGGGGGCGTCCTTCCTGACGTTTCGTGTGGCCGACGTCTGCCGGTTCGGACACCGCGACGACCACCTTCTCGGGCCGACCGACCACGGCGGCCGGAGTCGTACCCGATGCCTACAACGCTCGGGGGAGCCAACTCGTTCCGCCGGTGTCCGACGACACCAGACGAGGCCGCTGCCCCGTCCTGGCTGGTTCGACCCAGTTTACGTGGCGCCGGTCACCGGTCACCCACCGCCCGGGGTCGGAGCGCTAACGGTTCGGACCCGGTTCGCGCACGCGCCTCATTGTGCCCGGACGGGGGCCCGCTTGTGAAGTCTCCCGGCTCCGGTCAGGAGGCCGAGGTGCCCTGACCGGCCTTCCCTGCCCCGTTCGCGGCGGGGTCGGCGGCGGCGCCGAAGGCTGCGTCCGGCGGGGGGATGATCCCCATGTGCGCCCAGGCCATCGGGGTGGCCACACGGCCGCGCGGGGTGCGGGCGAGGAATCCGGAGCGGACTAGGAAGGGTTCGGCGACCACCTCCACGGTCTCGGCCTCCTCCCCCACGGACACCGCGAGCGTGGACAGTCCCACCGGGCCTCCCCGGAAGCGGTTCATGAGCACGTCCAGGATGGCCCGGTCCAGGCGGTCCAGACCGAGCGCGTCCACCTCGTACAGCTCCAGGGCGGCGCGGGCGTTGTCCAGGGTGAGACGGCCGTCTCCGCGCACCTCGGCGTAGTCGCGCACGCGGCGCAGGAGCCGGTTGGCGATCCGGGGGGTGCCCCGAGAGCGGCCGGCGATCTCCCCGGCCGCCTCCCCTTCCAGCGGGGCGCCGAGGAGCCCTGCGGAGCGGTGCAGGATCTGCTCCAGCTCGCCGGGCTCGTAGAAGTCCATGTGGGCGGTGAAGCCGAAGCGGTCGCGCAGCGGTGCCGGGAGCATGCCCGCGCGGGTGGTGGCCCCGACCAGGGTGAACGGGGCGATGTCCAGGGGGATGGCGGTGGCGCCGGGACCCTTGCCGACCACGACGTCGACCCGGAAGTCCTCCATGGCGACGTAGAGCATCTCCTCGGCCGGGCGGGCCATGCGGTGGATCTCGTCGAGGAAGAGGACCTCACCCTCCTGGAGGGTGGAGAGCACGGCGGCGAGGTCGCCGGAGCGTTCGATGGCGGGGCCGGAGGTGATGCGCAGGGGCGCGCCGAGTTCGGCGGCGATGATCATGGCGAGGGTGGTCTTGCCCAGGCCCGGGCCGCCGGACATGAGGATGTGGTCGGGGGCGCGGCCCCGGCGCTGGGCGCTGTGCAGGACCAGGGAGAGCTGTTCGCGCACCCGGTGCTGGCCGACGAACTCGTCCAGGTTCCTGGGGCGCAGCGCGCCCTCGATCTGGTGTTCCTCGACGTCGGCTTCGGGCGAGACGGCGTCACGCTCGTACACGGGTCTTCTCCCTCCGGTTCCTGTCGGTGGCTAGGCGCGGCTGAGTCTGCGCAGGGCGCTGCGCAGCAGGACGGTGACGTCGCCGGTGTCCTCGGCCTCGGCGGCGACGGCCGAGGCGGCCGCCTCGGCGTCCTTGGTCGACCAGCCGAGGTTGACGAGGCCGGAGACGACCTGGCCGCGCCAGGCCCCGTTGGGTTCGGTGCCGCCGGAGGCGTCGGCGGGGGGCAGGGTGCCGTCGGTCATGACCGGGGCGTCGAGTTTGCCGCGCAGTTCCAGGACGATGCGCTGGGCGCCCTTCTTGCCGATGCCCGGGACGCGCGTCAGGGCGGTGGTGTCCTCGGTGGCCACCGCCTGGCGGAGGCTGTCGGGGCTGTGCACGGCGAGCATGGCCAGGGCGATGCGGGGGCCGATGCCGGAGGCGGTCTGGACCTGTTCGAACAGGTTCCGCTCGTCGTCGTCGGCGAACCCGAAGAGGGTGAGGGAGTCCTCGCGGACGACGAGGCTGGTGGCCACGGTGCCCTCCTCCCCCACGTGAAGCCGGGAGAGGGCGGAGGGAGTGCACTGGACGGTCATACCGACCCCGCCGACGTCGATCACGGCGCTGGCCGCGCCGCGTGCGGCCACCCGGCCGGTGAGGAACGCGATCATCTCGTGTGGACACCGGGAGGGGTGCCCGTCTCCTTCCTTGGGGGCTGTGGTGCTGCCTGACGCGCACGCCGCCGCTCTGCCGGGGGCTAGCGGCCGCGTGCGCGTCGGGCCAGTTCCACCTTGCGGGCGAAGTCCTGTTGGGCCTGGGCGACCCGGGCCTGGGCCCCGCCGCGCCAGATGTGGCAGATGGCCAGGGCCACGGCGTCCGCGGCGTCGGCCGGTTTCGGCGGCCCGTCGAGTCCGAGGATACGCGCCACCATGCCACCGACCTGCTTCTTGTCGGCGCGACCGTTGCCGGTGATGGCGGCCTTGGCCTCGCTGGGGGTGTGGGTGGCCACGGGGAGTCCGCGCCGGGCGGCGCAGACCAGGGCGATGCCGCTGGCCTGGGCGGTTCCCATGACGGTGCTGAGGTTGTGCTGGGCGAAGACGCGTTCGACGGCGACGGCGTCCGGCTCGTACTTGTCGAGCCATTCCTCGATGCCGCGTTCGACCTCCACCAGGCGCTGCGGGAGCGGGGTGTCGGGGCTGGTGCGGATGGCGTCGGCGGCCAGCAGGCGCAGGGGGCGGCCGATGGCGCCCTCGACGGCCCCGACCCCGCAGCGGGTCAGCCCCGGGTCGATCCCCAGCACGCGCACGTCCCCACCCTGTCCTTTTCTCGTCGCCCACGGCCGTGTTCTCGAACGTCCGTTCGCACCATGCTAGCGGCGGGCGCCGACGGGATCGGCCGCCAGGCGCGGCGTGTCGCCCCCGAGGGGTGGACGGGCGGACCCAGGGGTGGACGGGCGGACCGAGCGGTGCTAGGTTGAACTCACATCGAGAAAAACTCAGCTTGAGAACAACAAGGGGGAAGCAGTGTCCGAGGGGATCGACGGGCCGACCGGGGACCCGCGCGGAGCGGGTCGCTACGACGCGGCCGACGAGCGCAGGTACCTCGCCGGCTACGACCCGAACGCGTTCGCGCCCGTCGCCGTCACCGTCGACGTGGTGGCCACGACCATCCGCGACGGAGTCCCCCACGTCCTGCTCGGCCGACGCACCCGGCAGCCGCAGCGAGGCCGGTGGGCTCTGCCCGGCGGCTTCGTCCGGGCCCAGGACGGACCGGACGCCCCGGCCGACCGCGACCTGCCGGACGCCGCCCTGCGCGTGCTCACGGAGAAGACCCCCCTGCCCGCCGAGCTGCACCTGGAGCAGCTCGGCACCTACGGGGCGATCGCGCGGGACCCGCGGATGCGGGTGGTGTCGGTGGCGTACATGGTGCTGGCCCCCGACCTGCCCGACCCGCACACCGGCCGCGACACGGCCGAGGCCGCGTGGGTCCCGTGGACCGCCCTCGGACACGGCGACGGTGGCAGGGACCGGCACGAACTCGCCTTCGACCACGCTCGCGTCCTCGCCGACGCGATCGAACGCGCCCGTTCCAAGCTGGAGTACACCGCGCTCGCCACCGCCTTCCTCCCGTCCACGTTCACCATCTCCGCTCTGCGCGGCGTGTACGAGGCGGTGTGGGGGCGGACCCTGCACGCCGCCAACTTCCACCGCAAGATCCTGGCCACCCCGGGGTTCGTGGAGGACACCGGTGAGCTGGCCGAGCGCGGGGGCGCGGGGGGCGGCCGCCGCGCGCGGCTGTACCGGGCGGGCGGCGCCGCCCTGCTCCACCCGCCACTCCTGCGCGGCGCCCAGTGAGGAGACGGGGCCGCCAACAGTGAGCGGGACCCCGTGAGCACTCGTCGAGCCACACCCCCGGAAGGGAGACCGGTGAACGTGGAGCACAACCCCCAGGGCGGACTCGACTCCGCCCTGCGCGAGCTCGGACTCGCGGCCGACCCCGCCGCGCTGTTCGGTCCCCTGCCGCTCGACGGCGAGGCGGTCCCCGTGGCCGCCACCGCCGCGTACCGGCACCTGGCCCGGCTGCTCCATCCCGACACCGCGCCCGCCGAGCGCTCCGCCGAGGCAGCGGCCGGGTTCTCCCGGCTCACCGAGGCCTGGCGGCGCTACCGGACGGCGGTGGAGGGCGGCCTGGGCCTCGACGACATCACCCTCGTGGCCCGGGGGCGGACCTACCACGTGAGCCGGGACGGCGCTCTGGCCAGCGGCGACGTGGCCGACCTGCATCCGGTGCGGTGGCGGGAGGGCACCCGTGGCGCGGCGCCGGACGGCCCCTGGCGGGACGCACTGCTCAAGCTCCCCCGGGCCCCGCGCGACAACGACCTCCTCCTGGCCGAGGCAACCGCGCTGCGCCGGATCCGCGAACGCGGCGCCGAACGGTACCGGGCGTTCGCCCCGGAGCTGGTGGAGTCGGTCCGCCACCGGGACGCGGCCACGGGTGTGGAGCGGCGGGGCAACGTGCTGGGCCGACTGTCCGGTTTCCACAGCCTCGCCGAGGTGCGACGGGCGTACCCGGACGGGATCGACCCGCGCGACGCCGCGTGGATGTGGCGGCGGCTGCTGGTGGCGCTGGGCAACGCCCACCAGTCCGGGGTCGTGCACGGCGCGGTCGTACCCGAGCACGTTCTGGTCCACCCCGAGGCGCACGGTCTCGTCCTCGTGGACTGGTGCTACTCCGTCACCTTCGGCGAGCGGCGCACCGCGCCGCACGTCCCGGCGATGGTTCCGCACCGCCGGGAGACGTATCCGCCGGAGGTCGCCGAGCGCCGCCCCGCCGTGCCCGCCACCGACGTGTACATGGCCACCCGGTGCGTGGAGTTCGTGACCGACGGCCGCCTCCCCGGTCCGCTGCGGGCCCTGGCTCGCGGGTGCACGCTGCCCTCCCCGGAGAGGCGCCCCAAGGACGCGTTCGCACTGCTCGGTGAGCTGGACGAGGCGCTGGAGCGGTGCTTCGGTCCGCGCCGGTTCCGCCCCTTCGCCATGCCCGCCTGAACCACTCGACCCCCGTTACCCACCCACCACCCCGAACAGAAGGAGACGACGATGGGAAGCAGCAGCTGGTCCACCGACGCCCACCACGCCAGGCGGGCCTACCAGGCCTCCGCCGGAAGCAGTGGGTTCGACTACCACGACGACGTCACCAGTACCCCGCGCGACCAGTGGCGGGCCCACGCCTCACTCGACCCGCGCGGCGTGGCGATGCGTGAGAGCCGCGACTCCGAGGCGCACCCGAACTCCCTGGCGGTGTCGGTGCTCTTCGACGTCACCGGCTCCATGGGGCGCGTGCCCCGCGCCCTCCAGGCCAAGCTCCCCGACCTGTTCGGGCTGCTCCTGCGCCGGGGGTACGTGCAGGACCCGCAGATCCTGTTCGGTGCCATCGGCGACGCCACCTGCGACCGCGTGCCGCTCCAGGTCGGCCAGTTCGAGTCCGGCAACGAACTGGAGGACGACCTCGGCAACATCCTGCTGGAGGGCGGGGGCGGGGGTCAGATGACCGAGTCCTACGAACTGGCGATGTACTTCATGGCCCGGCACACCGCACTGGACTGCCTGGAGAAGCGCGGGCGGCGCGGGTACCTGTTCATCGTGGGCGACGAGATGGCCTACAGCGCGGTCAAGGCGCGGGAGGTCCGGGAGGTGATCGGCGACGACCTCGACGGGGACGTGGCCCTCCCGGAGCTCCTGGAGGAGCTGCGGCGCAAGTACGAGGTGTACTTCCTCATGCCGACCGGCAGCTACCACTTCCGGGACGACCGGGTCCGGAAGTTCTGGGAACGGCACCTGGGCCAGAACCTGGTCCTGCTGGACGACCTGGACGCGGTCTGCGAGACGATCGCGGTCACCGTGGGCCTGGGTGAGGAGGCCATCGACCTGGAGGAGGGTCTGCGGGACCTGGCCGACGCCGGGTCGGACCAGGCCGACGTGGTGGGCCGGGCCCTGCGTCCGCTGGCGCGCGGGCGCGGCGCGGTGGCCACCTCGCCCGACCTGGAGGGGCTGGCCGGTGACGGCCCCGGGGTGGACCGGCTGTGAACGGCCGGGCGCCGTCCGATGAGCACGCGATCGTCGTGGACCTGGGGTTCGGCGACGCGGGCAAGGGCGTGACCGTGGACCTGCTGTGCGCGGGGGGCCGTTACGGCGCCGTGGTGCGCGCCAACGGCGGCGCCCAGGCCGCGCACAACGTGGTGACCCCGGACGGTAGGCACCACACGTTCGCGCAGTTCGGGGCGGGCACGCTCGCCCCGGGCGGCCCGGTGCCCACCCACCTGTCCCGGTTCGTGGTGGTGGACCCCTTCGCGTTGGCCGCCGAGGCCCAGCACCTGGCGGCGCTGGGGGTGGCGGACCCGTTCTCCCTGGTCACGGTGGACCGGCGCGCGCTGATCAGCACTCCGTGGCACGCGGCCGCCAACCGTGCCCGGGAGCGTGCGCGCGGCCGGGACCGGCACGGTTCGTGCGGGATGGGGGTGGGCGAGACGATGGCCTATGCCCTGGAGCACCCCGAGGACGCGCCCACGGTGGGCGACTGCGCGTCTCCGGGGCGGCTCCGCCGCAAGCTGGACCGCCTGGCGGAGCGGCTGGCCTCGGTGCTGACCGAGGCGGCGGACGGCGACGGGGGTGCGGCCCGGGCACCCCTCCCCGATCCGGACGCGTGCATGGACGCCTACCGGGCCTTCGCCGAGCGGGTCCGGCTCGTGGACGATCGGTACCTGCGCCGTCTGCTGGCTCGGACGCCGGTGGTGTTCGAGGGCGCGCAGGGCGTGCTGCTGGACGAGTGGCACGGCTTCCACCCGTACACGACCTGGTCCACCACCACCGCCGTGAACCCGCTGGCGCTGCTGGCCGAGGCCGGGGCGGCGGACGGGGCCCGGCGGATCGGGGTGACGCGCACCTTCGCGACCCGCCACGGCGCGGGGCCGATGGTGACCGAGGACGCGCTGCTCACCAAGCGGTTGGCCGACCGGCACAACCGCGCCCACCCGTGGCAGGGCGGGTTCCGGGTGGGTCACCTGGACCTGGTGGCGCTCCGGTACGCGTTGGAGGCCACGGCGGGGGTGGACGCGCTGGTGGTCACGCACGCCGACGCCCCCGCCCGGTTGGGTCGGGACCTGCGCTGGTGCGTGGGCTACGAACTCGCGGACGGGAGTCCGGTGCGGATCACCCCCGGGGCCTCCCCCGACCTGGCCCGCCAGGCCCGGCTCACCGGTCTGCTGGACGCCGCCCGGCCGGTGCTGGAACCGGTGCCGGGCCCGGCGCCCGCCGCCCTCGCCGACGCCCTGGGGCTGCCGCTGGAGGCGGTGTTCACCGGCCCGACCAGGGACGACGCCCACGTGCCGGTCCGTCGCGCGCCTCGACTGGGCCCCCTCCCCCGGCGGCTCCACGCACCGGCCTGAGCGTGTCGGACCCGGGGCACGTCGGGCTCGCGGCCTACGTTGGGGCCATGAGCTCCCTGACTGATCCCGAGGTCCGAGACTTCCTGCTGAGTGGCACGCGGACGGGCAAGGTGGCCTACACGGCCGCCGACGGCCGTCCGCTGGCGGCGCCGATCTGGTTCACCATCGACGAGGACGGGCTGGTGTTCAACACCGGGCGCGACACCGCGAAGGGACGGTCGCTGGCCCGTGACCCCCGGGTGACGCTGGTGGTGGACCTGGAGGAGGAGCCGTACGGCTTCGTGCAGGTCCAGGGCGTGGCCGAGGTGTCCGAGGACCCCGACGAGCTGCTTCGGACCGCCACCGCCATCGCCCGCCGGTACGTGGGCGAGGAGGTGGCCGAGGAGTACGGCCGCCGCAACGGCGTCGCCGGTGAGCTGGTGGTGCGCGTGCGTCCGACCAGGGTCATCGCGGAGATGAACATGACCGGCTGAGCACCCGGTTCACGGTCGGGCGGTGGCGTGCTCGACGAAGGCCCGGGCGGCGGCGGTGAGCGGGCCCCGGCGACTGATCAGGGCCACGTGCAGGTGGTCGGTGGGGTCGAGGTCCAGGACGAGGACCCCGGCCTGTTCGGCGAGCCCGCGCCAGGCGTCAGTGACCACGGCCAGCCCGGCACCGCCCAGGACCAGCGGCAGGATCGACACCCGGTGTTCGCTCTCCACGGCGATGTGCGCGTCCAGACCACCGGCCAGCAGGCGGTCGGCGAACCGGCGCATGCCCGAGCCCTCGTGGCCGACGATGAGGCGCCGTCCGGTCAGGTCCGCGACGGGGACCGGGGTTCCCGGGGAGAAGGGCCCGTTGGCGGGCGCCAGGAGGACGAAGGACTGACGGACCAGCGGGTGGACGTGGACCTCGGTGTCCCTCATCGGGGTGTCGGTGGCGACCACGCCGAGTTCGCAGGCGCCGGTGCGGACCATCTGGACCGTGTCCCGGTTGGTCAGGGCGCCCCGGATCGACACCGACACCTCCGGGTGGCGTTCGGTGAAGCCCGAGACGAGCCCGGTGAGGGGTTCGATGGACTGGGTGGGCAGCGCGGCCACGTCCACGCGCCCCCGGCGCAGTCCCCGGACCGCCTCCACGGCGGAGCGTGCCAGGTCGAGCCCGCGCACCGCCTCCCGGGCGGGTTCGACGAGTGCGTGCCCGGCGTCGCTGAGCACCAGGCGGCGGCCGATCCGGTGGAAGAGGTCGCTGCCCAGGTCCCGTTCCAGCACGCGGATCGCCTGGGACAGGGAGGGCTGTGACAGGTGCAGAGCGGCCGCGGCGCGGTTCACCCCGCCGTGGTCCACGACGGCCAGGAAGTACTCCAGCTGCCGTACGTCCACACCGCACCCCCGTCCCCTTCGCCCCATCCTGTCCGATCCTATAGGCCGCGCCTATCAGCGCTATCGCCAACCGGTCTTGGACGGGCGGTGTGCCGGGCTGCTGTGATCAGGACATGAACGACCGACTTCTCCCCGGATTCACCCGGCACAGCGTGGAGGTCGGAGGACTGCGCCTCAACGTCCGACGGGCCGGAGAGGGACCCCCCGTCCTGTTGTTGCACGGGTACCCCCAGACCCACCTGATCTGGCACCGGGTCGCCCCGCTCCTGGCCGACGGGTTCAGCGTCGTGCTGGCCGACCTGCGCGGCTACGGCGACAGCGACAAACCGCCCTCCGACCCCCGGCACCTGGCCTACTCCAAGCGGACGATGGCCCGTGACCAGTACCTCCTCATGCGTGAGCTGGGCTTCGACCGCTTCGCCGTCGTCGGCCACGACCGCGGGGCGCGGGTCGGACACCGCCTGGCCCTCGACCACCCCGAGGCCGTCACCGCCTTCGCCGCCCTGGACGTGGTGCCCACGCGGTACGCGTTCGAGCACGCGGACGCGGACTTCGCGTCCGGGTACTACCACTGGTTCTTCCTGACGGCCGGGAACGGCATTCCGGAACACCTCATCGGCCAGGACCCCGGTTTCTGGGTCCGCACCAGGATGAACGCGCGCCACCACGGGGGGTCCGCGTTCGCCCCGGAGGCGGTGGACGAGTACGTGCGCTGCTTCAGCGACCCCGCCGCCATCCACGCGTCCTGCGAGGACTACCGTGCCGCCGCCACCGTCGACCTCGAACACGACCGGGCGGACGCGGGGCTCCGTCTGGAGTGCCCCGTCCTGCTCCTGTGGGGCGAGCACAGTTTCGTCGGGCGCCACTACGACGTGCCCGAGGCCTGGTCCGAGTACGCCTCGGACCTGCGCGGACACCCCCTGGACTGCGACCACTACGTGCCCGAGGAGGCGCCCGAGGCCACCGCGTCCTCCCTCCGCGCCTTCCTGGGCCAGGCCACCGACCCCGGCGCCTGACCTCCGTCCCACCCGCCCCCGCCCCGTCCCACCTCCCATCCGATGGAGACCCCATGCAGCAGTACCGCATCGCCACGATCCCCGGAGACGGCATCGGCGGTGAGGTCGTCACCCCCGCGACCGCCGTCCTCGACCGGGTCGCCGCCCACCACGGGTTCGCCCTGAGCTACGACGAGTTCGACTGGTCGTGCGAGCGGTTCGCGCACACCGGCGCGATGATGCCCGAGGACGGTCTGGACCGGATCCGCCACCACGACGCCGTCCTCCTCGGGGCGGTGGGCTGGCCGGGCGTGCCCGACCACGTGTCCCTGTGGGGCCTGCTCATCCCGATCCGCCGCGAGTTCCACCAGTACGTCAACCTGCGGCCGATCACCGTCCTGGAGGGCGTGCCCAGCCCGGTCACCGGCGCTCTGCCCGGTGAGGTCGACTTCGTGGTCGTGCGGGAGAACAACGAGGGCGAGTACTCGCGGGAAGGGGGCCGCTTCGACCGGGGCACCCCGCGGGAGCGCGCCGTACAGGAGTCGGTCTTCACCCGCCGCGGCGTGGAGCGGGTCCTGGAGTACGGCTTCGATCTCGCCGAGCGGCGCGGCGGCCGCCTGACCTCCGCCACCAAGTCCAACGGGATCGTGCACACCATGCCGTTCTGGGACGAGCTGGTGGCGGAGCGGGCCGCGCTGCACCCGGACGTGGTCTGGGACCAGGAGCACATCGACGCGCTGGCCGCCAAGGTCGTCCTGGAACCGGCCAGGTTCGACGTGATCGTGGCCTCGAACCTGTTCGGCGACATCCTCAGCGACCTCGCGGCGGCGGTGGCGGGCGGGATCGGGATCGCCCCGTCGGCCAACCTCAACCCCGAGCGCGAGTACCCCTCCATGTTCGAGCCGGTGCACGGTTCGGCGCCCGACATCGCGGGCCGCGGGGTGGCCAACCCGCTGGGGGCGCTGTGGTCGGCGTCGATGATGCTGGACCACCTCGGCCACCCCGAGGCCGGGCGGCAGATGATGGACGCGGTCCGCGCCGTGCTGGCCGAGGGCCGGGTGCGCACCCGCGACCTGGGCGGCGAGGCCGGGACCGACGAGTTCACGTCCGAGGTCCTGCGCCGCCTGCCCTGACGGCCGGTGGCGGAGCGACCCGCGCTCCGCCGCATGGAACGCCCGTGGCCGCGCCCCCCGGCGGGGGCGCGGCCACGGGCGTCGACGCGTGGTCGGCGTCCGGGCCCGGCCTCAGAGCTCGGCCATGACCTCGTCGGGGATGTCCGCGTTGGTGAAGACGTTCTGGACGTCGTCGGAGTCCTCCAGCGCGTCCACGACCCGCATGACCTTCTTGGCGCCCTCGGCGTCGACCGGGACCTCCATGGTCGGCAGGAAGCTGGAGTCGGCGGACTCGTAGTCGATGCCCGCTTCCTGGAGTGCCGTGCGGACGTCGACCAGGTCGGTGGCCTCACAGACGATCTCGAAGGCCTCGCCGAGGTCCTCGACGTCCTCGGCCCCGGCCTCCAGCACCGCCATGGTCACGTCGTCCTCGCTGGTGCCCTCCTTGGGCACGATCACGACGCCCTTGCGGTTGAACATGTACGACACCGAACCGGCGTCGGCCATGTTGCCGCCGTTGCGGGTGACCGCCACGCGCACCTCGGAGGCGGCGCGGTTGCGGTTGTCGGTCAGGCACTCCACCAGCAGCGCCACGCCGCCGGGGGCGTACCCCTCGTACATGATCGTCTGCCACTCGGCGCCACCGGCCTCCTCACCGGAGCCGCGCTTGCGGGCGCGCTCGATGTTGTCGGCGGGCACCGAGTTCTTCTTCGCCTTCTGGATGGCGTCGTAGAGCGTCGGGTTCCCTTCGGGGTCCCCGCCACCGGTACGCGCGGCCACCTCGATGTTCTTGATCAGCTTGGCGAACAGCTTGCCGCGCTTGGCATCGATGACGGCTTTCTTGTGCTTGGTGGTGGCCCACTTGGAGTGGCCGCTCATGCATGTCCTTTCACGATGTCGACGAAGAGGCGGTGGATACGCGTGTCGCCGGTGAGTTCGGGATGGAAGGACGTCGCCATCAGGCCGCCCTGTCGTACGGCGACGATCCTACCGGCCTCGTCCGTACCGGTAACGCTCCCGAGTACCGCCACCTCCGGGCCGACCGACTCGACCCAGGGCGCACGGATGAACACCGCGTCGAAGGGGTCGTCGCCGATCCCGTCGATCCGCACCCCGGTCTCGAAGGACTCCGTCTGGCGGCCGAAGGCGTTGCGGCGCACCGTCATGTCGATGCCGCCGACGGTCTCCTGGTCGGCCGTTCCGCCAAGAACACGGTCGGCCAGCATGATCATTCCCGCGCAGGTCCCGTAGACGGGCATCCCGTCCGCGACGCGCTCGCGCAGCGGCTTCATCAGGTCGTACCGGACGGCGAGCTTGGACATGGTCGTGGACTCGCCGCCGGGGATCACCAGACCGTCGACGGTGTCGAGCTGCTCGGCGGACAGGACCCGCGCGGTGCGGGCGCCCAGGTCCCGGAGCATGTGCGTGTGTTCGGCGACATCGCCCTGGAGGGCGAGCACGCCGATGGTGGGGCTGGCGGTCACGTACGGCCTCGTTGGTCGTGGGTTCGGCGGTCGGGGCGGCGGCTACCAGCCACGTCCCGCGTAGCGCTGGGAGTCGGACAGCTCGTCCAGGTTGATGCCGACCATGGCCTCGCCCAGTCCGCGGGAGACGCGGGCGATCACGGCCGGGTCCTCGTAGTGCAGGGTGGCCTGCACGATGGCGTCGGCGCGCCGGGCCGGGTCACCGGACTTGAAGATGCCCGAGCCGACGAACACGCTCTGGGCGCCCAGCTGACGCATGAGCGCGGCGTCGGCGGGGGTGGCCACGCCACCGGCGGAGAACAGCGGGACGGGCAGCTTGCCCAGGCGCGCGACCTCCTTGACGATCTCGTACGGGGCGCGCAGCTCCTTGGCGGCGCCGAACAGCTCGGGCTCGTCCAGGGTGCCCAGGCGCCGGATCTCGCCGCTGATGGAGCGCATGTGGCGGGTGGCCTCGACGACGTTGCCGGTACCGGCCTCGCCCTTGGAGCGGATCATCGCCGCGCCCTCGGCGATCCGGCGCAGGGCCTCGCCGAGGTTGGTGGCACCGCACACGAAGGGGACGGTGAACGCCCACTTGTCGATGTGGTACGCCTCGTCGGCGGGCGTGAGGACCTCGGACTCGTCGATGAAGTCGACGCCGAGCGACTCCAGGACCTGGGCCTCGACGAAGTGTCCGATCCGGACCTTGGCCATGACCGGGATGGAGACCGCCTCGACGATGCCGTCGATCATGTCCGGGTCGGACATGCGGGCGACGCCGCCGTCCTTGCGGATGTCGGCGGGCACCCGCTCCAGGGCCATGACCGCGACGGCACCGGCGTCCTCGGCGATCTTGGCCTGCTCGGGGGTGACGACGTCCATGATGACGCCGTTCTTGAGCTGCTCGGCCATGCCGCGCTTGACGCGCTGGGTACCGACGGCGTTGTCGGTGGTGTTCGCTGCGTTGGTGGCCACGGTGGTGGTCTCCCGTTCGTTTGGCTGACTGGGGGCCCAGACCGCCCGCTCCCCGGACACCTCACGGCCGGGAGCACGGCCTGGATGCGACGCGGCGGGCGCGCCCGGCGACCGCACGCACGCGCGCGGGCGCCGTCGGCGGCGCGCACCGGGTCGACCAGCACCCCATCCTAGTTCCACCCGTTTCGCGGCCTTTGGCCAGGCTGGAGTATCGGTGTGTGAGGTGTGGCCACCTCGTCGGAGTGCCGTCCCGATCGCCCGGTCAGCGCCGGGGCGGTTGGTCGTCCATCTCGAAGTAGTGGGGCAGCGCGGCGGTACCCGCCAGGCGCAGGAGGCGGACCAGTCGTGAGCGGCGCGCGCGCCTGGTGTCGGACACGGCGTCGTTGTGGAACACCCTGGCCAGGTACACGCCGCGCGCGGCGACCGTCACCTCGTCCAGCCGGTCCGGGGCCAGCCCGGCGTCCGGGGGGTCCAAGGCGGCGCGCAGCGCCTGGGAGAGCCGGCTCTCCGTGAGTTCGCGCTCCCCCTCCCCCGCCCGGCGCGCCGCGTTGGCGGCCGCCGCGAGCCTCCCGGCCGCCTCCCGGTCCAGACCGGGGTCGGCGGCGAGGTCGAGGACGGCCGCGGCCCGGCGCAGCAGAGCCGCGTCCAGGGCGGCGCGCGCGGTCTCCACCCGGTGGTGGAGGCGGTCGAGCCGGGTGGCCCGCCACGACAGGTAGAAGCCGAGCAGGACCAGCGCGATCAGGATCGCCGCGACCAGGGTGACGAAGCGAACGTCCTCGATCAGGACCGCTCACCCCGCAGCCGCGGGTGCGCGCGGCGGGGCGCACCGGAGGAACGGCGTCCGCCGTCCAGCCGGACCCCGGCGTCGGCCCCCTCTCCCGACGTCAGGACGGTCTCGTACACGTGGGCGATGTCGGCGGCGACGGTGTCCCAGTCGTAGGCGCGCACGGCAACGCGTGCGGCCTCCGAGAGCCCGGCCCGGCGTTCGGGCGAGTCGAGCAGGGCCGCCGCGCGCTCGGCCAGGTGATCGGCGTCGCCCACCCGGAACAGCTCCCCGGCCGCGCCGCCGTCCAGGACCGCCCCGAAGGCGGGGATGTCGCTGGCGACGATCGCGGCCCCGGCTGCCATCGCCTCGGTCAGGACGATGCCGAAGCTCTCCCCACCCAGGTTGGGCGCGCAGAAGACGTCGGTGGAGTGGTAGGCGCGGATCTTGTCGGCGTCGTCGAGCCGCCCCGGCAACACCACGCGGTCCCGCAGGGAGTCGGGGACACCGGACAGGTCGGCCTCGCCCGGTCCGGCCACGAGCAGGCGCAGCTCGGGCCGGTGCGGCGCCATCCGGGAGAAGGCCTCCAGGAGGGTGGCCAGCCCCTTGCGGGGTTCGTCCAGGCGGCCCAGGAAACCGATCGAGCCACCCCGCCCCGGCCACCCGGGCAGCGGCTCGGCGTGCGCGAAGCGGCGCACGGACACCCCGTTGGGGATGAGCACGGCGTCGCCGCCCACGTGTTCGACCAGGGTGCGGCGGGCCGCCTCGGAGACCGCCACGCGCGCGTTGATCTTCTCCAGGGCCGAGCGCAGAGCGCCGGAGCTCGCGGCCATGGCGCGCGAGCGCGGGTTCGAGGTGTGGAAGGTGGCCACGATGGGCCCGTCCGCCGCCCAGCAGGCCAGCAGGGAGACGCTGGGAGCGGCGGGTTCGTGGATGTGCAGCAGGTCGAAGCGGCCCTCGGCGATCCACCGGCGGACCCGGGCCGCCGTGCGGGGGCCGAAGCTGAGGCGGGCCACCGAGCCGTTGTAGGGCACCGGGACCGGGCGTCCGGCCGGGACCAGGTAGGGCGGGGTCCGGTGGTCGGGGTCGCCGACCGGAGCCAGCACGGAGACCTCGTGGCCCATGGCGCCGAGCGCTTCGGCGAGGTCGCCCACGTGCTGCTGCACCCCGCCGGGGACGTCCCAGGCGTAGGGGCAGACGATCCCGACGCGCATCCCGCTCCCGTCCGCCTGGGGGGTGGCGTCCGGGGTTCCCGAGGGCGTCCGCGCCCGGGTCACCGCCGCTGTTCCCGGTCGCGCGCCACGGCCGCCTCGACCTCGTGACGGCGGGCGCGGTCGGCGTCGTGGTCGGCGCTGAAGACGGACTGGAGCATGTGCCAGTCCTCGGGGTGCTCCGCGATGGCTCCCTCGAGGACCCGGACCAGCGCCTGGGTGGTGTCGTGGACGCGCTGGGTGCGGCTGCCCTCCGCCGCGACGGGGACCTCGTCGTGGACACGGACGTGCCAGTGGGGGCCGTCGTACCAGAGGGAGACCGGCATGAGGGCGGCCCCGGTGTTCAGGGCCAGGGCGGCGGGCCCTGAGGGGACTCGTGCCTTCTCTCCGAAGAGGTCGACCTCCAGCCCGGTTCCGTTGATGTCGCGGTCGGCGAGCAGGCACACCAGTCCGCCCTCGCGCAGACGGCGGGAGAGGACCCCGACGGTGTTGGCCGCACCGCCGGTCAGCGGCAGGACCTCCATCCCCAGGGACTCACGGTAGGAGGTGAACCGCTGGTAGAGACTCTCGGGGCGCAGCCGCTGGGCCACGGTGGTGAGCCGGGTGCCCCGCGCGGCGATCCACGCCCCGGCGTGGTCCCAGTTGCCCATGTGCGGCAGGGCCGCCACCACTCCGCGCCCGGACCTCACGTGTTCCTCCAGCACCTCGATCCCGGTCTGGCGGGTGTGGTCGAGGATGTGCTCCCGGCCCATGGCGGGCAGGCGGAACATCTCGTAGTAGTAGCGCATGTAGGAGCGCATCCCCGCCTTGGACAACGCCCTGAGCTGCGCGTCCGTGGCGTTCGGCCCGACCAGCCGGCGCAGGTTGCGCTCCAGCCCCCGGGTGCCGTCGTTGTGGGTGCGCCAGGCCCGGTCGGCCAGTCTCTGGAACACCGCCCGGCCCGCCCCCTCGGGTGCGCGGCGGACCAGCGTCCACCCCGCCGAGTAGGCCAGGTCGGCCATGCGTTCGTCCACGTCGTCGTCCTCGTCCTCGTGTGCTTCGGTCCCCTCGGCGGCGTGGTCAGGCGCCGTTGCTGGTCTTCTCGTCCTCGCCCTCGGCGAAGCCGGGGTCGTTGAGGCGCGCGCGGGTCTCGACGAGGCGCTGGAGGACGGTGAGCAGGCTCATCACGGCCAGGAGCCAGAGGCCGCCCGCGAGGATGTAGGGAACGCCGAGCTCGCTCAGGCCCACCGCCACCAGCACGATGATCAGGCGTTCGGTGCGTTCGGCCACGCCGACGTCGCAGTTGACGCCCAGGCCCTCCGCCCGCGCCTTGATGTAGGAGACCATGAAGCCGCTAATCAGGCAGAACAGGGTGAGTCCGGCGAGCATGGGATCGTCGCCCTCACCCACGAACCACCACATGAGTCCGGCGAGGATCGCGGCGTCGGCCACCCGGTCGAGGCTGGAGTCGAGGAAGGCACCGAAGGCGCTGCCGCTGTCGTTGGCCCGCGCCACCGCTCCGTCGAGCATGTCGAAGAGGGCGAAGACGGTGATGACCACGGAACCCGCGTAGAGCTGGCCGCGGGGGTAGAAGTAGAGGGCGCTGACGACGACACCGGTGGCACCGATGATGGTGACGAGGTTGGGCGTCAGGCCGATGCGGGCCAGGCTCCGACCGAGCGGAGCGGTGACCCGGGAGATCATGGGGCGAAGGATTCTCAGCATGTCTTCTAGTGATCGTAGGACGGTAACGGTCGTCGGAGTGGGAGCCGCACCCTCTGGGGGTGGCGTCGACCACGGGCAGTCGTTGGGGTGGGGGTCGCGGGTGGTCCCGGCCTCACTTCCGGGGCCAGGTCTCGGCCAGCCTGGCGCGGGTCCGCTCCAACATCTCGGGCAGGACCCTGGTCTGGCCGATCACGGGCATGAAGTTGGTGTCGCCGCCCCAACGGGGCACGACGTGCTGGTGGAGGTGTGCGGCGATCCCGGCACCGGCCACGGTACCGAGGTTCATGCCGACGTTGAAGCCGCCCGGACCGTAGGCCTCGGTGAGCGCCCGGAGCCCGGCCCGGGTGAGCGCGGCGACCTCGGCGGTCTCCCCCTCGTCCAGCGACGTGTACTCGGAGACGTGCCGGTAGGGGCAGACCAGCAGGTGGCCGCTGTTGTAGGGGTACAGGTTCAGGACCACGTAGGCGGACCGGCCGCGGGCGACCACCAGGCCCTCCTCGTCCGGCAGACCGGGGGCGCGGCAGAAGGGGCAGCCTTCGTCGGCTCCGGGCCCGGTCGGCTTCCCCTCACCCTTGATGTAGGCCATGCGGTGGGGCGTCCAGAGCCGTTCGTGGCCGTCCGGGGTTCCGGTTCCGGCGCCGGGCGGCCGGTCCGCACCGCTCCCGGGTTCGTCGTGGGTACCGCGCATGGCTCGTCCGCCCCCTCGCCTGACCGTTTCGTGCCGCGCGTCCAGCATAGGAGCGCGCGGCGGGTGAAGCGTCGGACCCCGCGGTCCGGGGGTGGCGCGACGGGTCAGTGGCGCGCTCAGGTGCTCCACTGACCCGTGGCTCAGAGTCCGAGCAGGGTACGCAGGTGGCGCGGGGACGGGTTGCCGTGCGCGAGCATGGCGTCGTGCAGGCGGCCGACCGGTTCGCCGGGGCGCTCCAGCGCCAGATCCCGGGCGATGTCGGAGACCTCCGCGTAGCCGACGTAGTAGGTGGACAGCTGGGCGCTGGTGAGCAGGGCGCGCCGCCACTTGCCGACGGCTTCCCCCTCCTCCTGGTGGCCACGTTCGGTCAGCAGGGCGACGGCCTCGGACTCGGTGAGGTCGCCGGTGTGCACGCGCACGTCCAGGATCGCGTTGAGGATGGCCCGCAGCCGCATCTTGAGCTGGACCAGACGCAGCCCGAGGTTGGCGCGCCGGGTGGCGGGGTCGGACCCTCCGGACCACCCGTGACCGGCCAGCACGTCCTCGGCGTGGACCGCCCACCCCTCCACGAAGGTGCCGCTGCTCAGCGCCGAGCGCACCCGGGTCCGGCCCCGGTGGCGAGCGGCGTGGGCGAGCTGGAGGGCGTGCCCCGGCATCGCCTCGTGGACCATCAGGTTGCGCAGCATGCCCGCGTTGTACTCGCGCAGGAAGGAGGCCTGGCGCTCCGCGGGCCAGTCCTCGGGCGGCGGGGCCACCGCGATGAAGGTGGGCTGGGAGGAGGCGTCGGGGTCGAGCGCTCCGGGCGCGTCGCAGTAGGCCACGGCCACGCCCCGCCGGGAGACCGGCATCGGGATGACCTCGACCGGGTCGTCGTGGACGGTGGCCAGGTCGAGTTCCCGGACCCGGGCGTAGAGGTGTTCGAGGGCGTCGACACAGGAGGGGACGACCCCCTCGGGGGAGATCTCGAACTCGTCGGCCAGGGCGGAGAGCACCTCGGCGACCTGGCCGGGGCGGCGCGGCTCACCGGTGTACTCGGCGGCGGCCTCGGCCAGTGCCTCCTCCGTGGCCAGGAGGTCGCTCTCGGCGCGTACCAGGAGCGCCTCCGGGGACAGTTCGGAGTCGAGCGTGTACCAGAGCTGGGCGGCGAACCGTCGCGCGCCCAGGCGCGGGTCCCCGGTGGCGAACTCCAGCTCGGTGCGCATCCAGGAGGTGTACTCGTCGAGGGCGGCCAGGGCCGCGGCGCGGGCGGGTTCGAGTCCGGAGGCGTGCTCGGGGTGCTGGGCCGCCAGGGCCGGAACGGCCTCGGCGAGCATCCCCCGGGCGCCCTCCAGCTGCCCCAGGGCGGTCTCCACGTGCACGCGGGGCATGCCGGGACCCTCGGACAGGCGGGCTCGCGCGGTGTCCAGGTAGGCGGGCAGGGCGGCGCAGCGCGCGGTCAGGGCCGCGAGGCGCTCCTCCGGCGGGAGGGTGTCCCGTTCCAGGAGGGCGTGGAGGGCCTCACCCGGTGAGTGCACCAGGGGGTTCCACGTGTGCGGGCGCAGTTCGGTCGTGTGCCACAGGTCCGCGCTGATCCTGGTCCGGAGCATCTCCAGGTCGACCAGGTCGTCGGTCGGGACGAGGTCCGCGTCAATCTCGTCCAGGGAACCCAGCGCGTCGGTCAGGAGCCGGACGCGCAGGGAGTCGGCCTCGACGGAGTGGTCGGTGAGCCGGTGGGCTCCCCGGGTGTCCCCCAGGTCCAGAGCCCACTCGGGGTCGTCGGCCAGGAGGGCGTCGAGCACCCGCTCGGCCACGTCTCGGAAGCGTCGGGTCATCTCGGCCGCGTCGGGTTGGGAGGAGGAGGTCATGCCGCCATGATGCCAGGTCAGGGAAAACACGGACGCCCGGTTCCCGACGTGCGGGAACCGGGCCGTACTCCGTGCGGGACCCCGGCCCGGGTCAGATCCTGGTCAGCGCCAGGAGTTCTGGCCCCCGGTGGAGGTGGGCTGCTGCCCTGCGGCGCCCTCGGGGTCCCCCACCGTGATCGCGTGCTCGACGAGGGTGATGAGCGTCGACTTGGTGGAGGCCTTGTCACGGGCGTCCACCTGGACGATGGGAATCTCCGGGCTGAGCGTGAGCGCGTCCCGGACCTCGTCTGCGGCGTGGGGGTAGTAGCCGTCGAACCCGTTGATGCCCACGATGAAGGGCAGACGCGCCTCTTCGAAGTAGTCGATCGCGGGGAAGCAGTCGGCCAGGCGTCGCGTGTCCACCAGCACGACCGCGCCGATGGCACCCTTGACCAGGTCGTCCCACATGAACCAGAACCGGTGCTGTCCGGGGGTGCCGAACAGGTACAGGATCAGGTCGGAGTCGAGGGAGACACGGCCGAAGTCCATGGCGACGGTCGTGGTCTGCTTGTCCGGCGTCTTGGCGAGGTCGTCCACCCCGACGCTGGCGCTGGTCATGACCGCCTCGGTCGTCAGCGGCACGATCTCGGAGACGGAGCCAACGAATGTCGTCTTCCCGACACCGAAGCCCCCGGCGACGACGATCTTGACCGACGTCATCGCGTTCCCCCCAGCACCGCCTTCCTCGGCTGGGCTAGAGCTTGCGAAGTCCACTGAGCACCCTTTCAAGCAGGTTGGTGTTGGGGCGAGCGTCGTTGTCGAGCGAAGACCTGATCTGGACCAGTCCCTGCTCGGACATGTCCGCCACAAGCACCCGCGCCACACCGAGAGGCATCCGCAACAGCGCGGAGATCTCCGCCACGGATCGCCATTCCCGGCACAGGTCGCTGATCGCCTGCCATTCAGGCGTCAGCGTTCCTGACTCGTTCCGGGCCGCCGCGGTGGCCGAGATCAGCGCCTCCAGGGGAAGCTGAGACTTCGGCTTGGTACGGCCCTTGGTGACCGCGTAGGGGCGCACCAGCGAACTGGGGGCGCTGCCCGGCGCGGGTCGTTGGTCATACGGTTGTTGGATTGGTCGAGGAACATCTCCGCCGCCCGGAACTGCGGGCATCCCTCCGGTGGAGGGATGGCCCGGCTGTTGTCCGAACCACGAGGCGCTCCCGGCATCTCTACTGTGAGGTGCCACCACTTCCTCCTGTCGGTGGTGGATCAGTGGATTCCCGAGGTGCGCGCCGTTGGTGTCAGCGCCCGCCCCGCCCGCTCGACGAGCAGGGTCATCTCGTACGCGACCAGACCCAGGTCGCTCTCGGCCGCCGCGAGGACCGCGAGACACGAGCCGTCGCTGATGGCCATGATGAGCATCAGCCCCCGCTCCATCTCGACGACGGTCTGGGCGACCGCTCCACCCTCGAACACCCGGGCCGCGCCCTGCGTCAGGCTGGACAGACCAGAGGCGATTGCGGCCAACTGGTCGGCCCGGTCCGCCGGGAAGCCCGCGGACGAGGCCAGCGGAAGGCCGTCAGAGGAGACGACGATCGCGTGGGCCACGTCGGGTACCCGGTCGGCAAAGTCAGTGATCAACCAGTTGAGTTCATTCACCTGTCGACTCATCTGATCTCCTGTCCAAGTTCGCCGGTCGATCTGTGGGCACTGCTACCGCCGGCACGGCATGTGACAGCACTGCCTTTGCGAACCACCCGGCCCCTCCCGTGGGGGTGACCGGGAGTCTGGTGTTCCGCTCTCGTCAAGCGATGGGTGTGGCGCGTCCGAGAAGCTCGGTTGATGCTATTGCATCCGGCTTCCCTGACTGTGAGGGACCCCGTCCCACCACTGGTCACTTGGGTCACTCCTCCGTCGAACTGTCGCCGAGCCGGTTCCGACCGTCGCGGACGCCCTTCTGGAAGCCCGAGAAGCGGTTGCGGACCCGGTCCGCGCTTCTGGTGGGCATCTGCTTGAAGTTCTCCGGCTTGGGTGCGGTACCAGGAACAAGGTTTGCCTTGGGAACCCGTTTTGGCAAGCCCGAGGTGGTCAATCCACCGGCAAGCGGCTCGGCCGCGGTGCGCGCGGCCTTCCAGCCGCGGTCTGCCGCCGAGTTCCATTCCTGCTCGGAACGGGGGTTGGCCGCGGGCTGCTGCTGGGCGGGTTCCCTGCGCGTGCGCTGGGGTTCCGGCGTTTCCTGGGGCGCCGGGGGCACCTGCTGGATCGGGCCGGTCTCGGTGGTGTCCACGGTGGGACCGCCGGTGCGGCGCTTGAACCAGTTGGACTCGATCGCGTCGAAGATCGGCAGCGAGTCCGCGTCCTGGCCGGACGGGGCCGCCGGGACCACGGTGCTGTTCGGGCCCTGGGCGCCACCATAGCGGCGCGACAGGTAGGCAGTGGAACCATAGCCCTCCCGCGAGTCGCCGCCCCCGGTGCGCCAGTTCCCGGTGGTGTTGGACTCGGGCTGCTGGGGCTGCGGAGCGGCCTGCTGGGGCTGCTGCGCGCCGCTGTCCCAGGAGGAGATCGCCGGGAAGGTCTCGGTGTTGTCCTCACCGCGGGCCGGCGCCGCCGGGGGCTCCGGCTGGCGGGACTCGCGGGACCCGGTGTCGAAGGCCCCGCTCCGGTGGGTGCCGGTGCCGAAGACGTCGTAGGAGTCCGAGCTCCGGTTCTCGGGCTCGGGATTCCTCCCGAATCCGCCCTTCTCCGAGGCGGGGCGGCCGAAGGTGCCCGTGTCGGTGGGACGGCGGAAGGAGCCGGAGTCCGGGGCGCTGAACGAACCCGTGTCCGTGCTGTTGCGGGGGGCCGGGTCGAACAGGCTGCGACCGGTGGACTCCTCCTGCCTCGGCTCGTCCTCCTCGGGCACGTCGTAGGGGTCCACGACCGGGTTGGCGTTGTCGGTCAGACCGCTGTTGGGCGACAGGCCCTCGGCGCGGTTGGGCGCCTCCCAGACGGAGCCGGTGCTGGTGGTGTTCCACAGGTCCTGGCCGCTGGGCGGGTGCTCCTCCGTGCGGCCGCCGACGGGCTTGCGCTTGGGCAACCCGCCCAGGTCGCCGGTGAGGTCGCCGGACTCCTGGCTGTTCCAGGGGTCGTTCGGCTCCTCGGCGGCGGGGCTGGCGGCGAAGGCCGCCTCAGCCTCGGCGAAGGTGTCGGGCGCCCCGGCGGACAGCTCGGGGCGGTTCCCGACCCCGCCCAGGGCGTGCTGGCCCTCGACCGGGGTGATGAGCAGGTCCGGCGGGAAGACGACGCTGGCGGTGGTGCCGCCGCCGTGCGCCTCCTTGAGACCCATGCGGATGCCGTGGCGGTGCGCCAGGCGCGAGACCACGAACAGGCCCATGCGGCGCGAGACCGCGACGTCGATGACCGGCGGGGCTGCCAGGCGGGCGTTGATCGCCGCGAGGTCCTCCGGGGCCATCCCGATGCCGCTGTCGGTCACGTCGACCTGCACGGCGCCGCTGTCCATGATCTTGGCGCTGACGAGCACCTCGGTGTCGTGCGGGGAGAACGAGGTGGCGTTCTCCACCAGCTCGGCGACGAGGTGGATGACGTCGTTGACCGGACGGCCGAGCACCGAGATGTGGGAGGGGGCGCGCACGTTGACGCGCTCGTACTGCTCGACCTCGGAGACGGCGCCTCGGAGGACGTCGACCAGCGGGACGGGCTGGGCCCACTTGCGGGTGTTGTCCTGACCGGACAGGACCAGCAGGTTCTCGTTGTTACGCCGCATACGCGTGGCGAGGTGGTCCAGCTGGAAGAGGTCGGAGAGGCGGTCGGCGTCCTGCTCCGACTGCTCCAGACCGTCGATCAGGCGCAGCTGCCGCTCCACCAGGGTCTGGCTTCGGCGGGAGAGGTTGACGAACATCGCGTTGACGTTGCTGCGCAGCGCGGCCTCGTCGGAGGCCAGGGTCAGGGCGACCCTGTGGACGTCGTCGAAGGCGCGGGCGACCTCGCCGATCTCGTCGTGGGTGTGCACCTCGATGGGGCTGACCTTGACGGACTCGGGGACCGTCCCGGCCTCCTGCATCCGGTTGATCGCCTCGGGCAGGTCGCGCTCGGCGACGCGGCGCGCGCCGTCCTCCAGGGTGCGCAGCGGGCGCACCAGGGAACGGACCACGAGGGAGGTCAGGATGAAGACGGCCAGGAGCACGCCCGCGACGATGATGAGGTCCATGATCGCGCGGAACAGGGCCTGGTCGCGCAGGTCGTTGGCGTCGGCGGCGATGCCCTCCGCCAGGCCGGACTCAACCGTCTTGAGGCGCTCCAGGGCGGTGTCCGCGATGGCCGCGTAGTCCTCGGGGCCGTCGTTGGGGGTGACGTTGGTCAGGGGGTCGCCACGGTCGGCGCGGTACATGACGCGCATCCGCATGGTGGAGACCTGGCTGACCTCGAGACCGGTGAAGTTCTCGTCGAACACCGCGCGCTGCTGGGGAGAGGCGGCCTGAATGAAGTTCGAGATCTCGTTCTCGTAGCGGGCCCGGCTGGAGTCGATGGCCTCGGAGATACCGCCGGTCATCGTGTTGCGGGCCAGGGAGTGGCCCATCAGCGCGGTCTCGTAGGAGAGCTGGTCACGGGCGTTCGACAGCGCGGTGAGGGCGCGGACGGCCTCACGCAGCTCGGTGTCGTTGGTCTCGTCCGCGATGGTCTGGTTGAAGTCGGACAGCGACCGGGCGATGGTCCGGTACTTGGTCACGACGGGCAGGACCGTGATGCGGGTCGAGTCGACCTCGGTGCGCAGGGACTCCAGTGTGGAGAGCTGGCTGCGCATCGCGGCGAGCCTGGTCTGCGCCAGGTCGCCGTCCATCGCGCCCATGTCGTCCAGACGGGCGTTCAGGGTGCTCTGGAGGTCGAGTGTGGCGGCCCGCTCGGTCTCCATCTCCTGGCGGAGTTCGTCCGAACGTCGGTCCGGGTCCGCGTTGTCGGAGATGAAGACGGCGCTGGCCGTGCGCTCGCGGCCCAGCTGGTTGGCCAGGTCCACGATGAGGACGCCCACTTGGGCGCGGTCCTCGATGTGCGCGTGGGTGACGGTGGAGACCGAGGCCTCGTAGACCCGCAGTCCGCCGAGCGCTAGCGCGACGGCGGTCGGGATGACGATGAGGGCCACCAGTCGGGAGCGCACCCGCCAGTTACGTGGCCGCCACCAGTTGGCTCTGCGCCGGGGCTTGGCATCGGCGTTTTCGGCCTGCGCTGCCTCGCTCTGAGCGCTGGCCCCGCTTTTCGTCGCTCGTGTCGACACGGACCCTCGCAACCTTTCGTGTCACCGCCTCGAACGGCTGTTGAACCCAGGGATCGGACCGCTCCAGACCGGAAGGTCGGCATGACCACAGTGGTCCACCAGAAACAGGAAGCAGTGGGAATGTGGGGAGATGTGAAGACTGTCCGCCGGACTCGCCTGGGAGGAGAGGCGCCGCGCACCGACACAGTCGTGGTGCGCGTGCGGTGCATAGCGTACCAATGGGCGAGAAGGGCTCGCTTCGGGCGATTGATGCCCATCAAGCAAGATCATCCGAGGCCAACGGTGGCCGTAATCCCCTCCCTGCCCGCATTAGGACCAATCCCCCAGGTCAGACTGGTCGACCGAAAACCGGCCGGACAAGGAGGTAACTATTTGGACACACCACCAGCTTCCACTGCCACGCCTGCCCTCCGTGACATCGTGAGAGGACGTGTACGCAGGCCCTGAGGGGAAGGCGGAAATGCGCACCTCGCCGCGCCCAGATTCGATCACCCGGAGTAACCATCACATCGCCCATGGCATTCCTCGCAGTTCAGGACCGTGCCGTGCGCCCCTCCGCTTTTCGGTCCGGGCACTGCTTCCACTGAGCACCGCGCTTCTGTTCGCCCTCACCTGTGCGGCCCCGGGGACCGCCGGGATCGCCGATCCCGAATCGGCGGACCTGGACCGGCTGCGCGTGGAGCTGGCCACGGCGCGCGCGGAGGTGACCGCCCTGCGGGAGAGCGCCACGGAGCGCATCCTGGCCTACGAGGAGGAGAGCGCCCGGCTGGAGGAGCTCACCGACGAGCGCGAGGCCGCAGACCACCGCGCGGACGCGGCGGACCGGCACCACGAGGGCGCCCGGCTGGGCGCGGCCCGCCAGGCCGCCAGCGCCTACAAGGGCGCGGACCTGAGCCTCATGCAGGCCTGGACCAGCGCGGAGGGGCCCACCCACGCCCTGGAGCGCGGCGCCTACCTCCTCCTGTTCGGGGAGCGCCGCTCGGCCGACCTCGCCCGGGCCCAGGCCTCGCAGGTGGCCACCGACACCCTGGCCGAGGCGGCGGAGTCCGCCGAGCGGGAACAGGCCGAGGCCACCGAGGCGGCGGAGACCGCTCGGGAGACCGCACTGGAGGCCATAGCCGCCCAGGAGCAGCGGACCGAGAAGCTCCTGGAACAGCAGACCCGGCTGGAGGCCGCCCTGGCCGACACCCGGGACCCCGGGAACGAGGAGACACGCCGCAAGGAGGCCCTGGCGGACGCCCGTGGGGCCGTGAGCGGCACGGAGGGCGAGCGGGAGAGCGCCCAGGAGGCCGCCGGGGACGGCGGCTGCGCCGGAGGCACCGGGGACTTCCGGAACGGGCGGGCGCCGGACGGGGTCCTGTGTCCGCTGCCGCAGCCCGGCGAGCGGCTGCGCGCCGACGCCGCCGCCGCCTTCATCGAGCTCGACGGGGATTTCCGGTCAGAGTTCGGCCGCCCGATGTGTGTGACCGATTCCTACCGGCCGTACCACGAGCAGGTGCGCCTCTTCCAGGAGATGCTCCCCGGGATGGCGGCCGAGCCGGGTACCAGCGCGCACGGGCTGGGCGTCGCCGTGGACCTGTGCGGTGGCGTGAACGAACTCGACACCCCGGAGCACCGGTGGATGCTCGACCACGGCCCGGAGCACGGTTGGCACAACCCGGACTGGGCCCGCGGCGGGTTCGAGCCCTGGCACTGGGAGTTCACCCCCTGAGCCCGGGCCTGGCACGGTTTGCTCAGACCTGGGAGCCGACCCTGACCTCGTAGGTGCCCAGTTCTCCGGCGTCCACGAAGAGTTCGTCGTCCGCGTCCAAGGCGGGGGTGGCCACCGGCAGCAGCGCGCGGACCCGTCCGGGCCCCGACACCAGCCAGTCGTGGCCGGGCTCGACCCGGCCGCGCCCGTTCTCCTTGTCGTCCACCGAGGTGCTGAGTTCCACCGCTTCACCGGACAGATCGTCGGCGGTGGTCAGGACCGGGCCGAGGATCAGTTCCACGGGCTCACCCGACGCGTCCAGCCAGAGGCAGGCGGGGGTGTAGGCGCTCGTGGGTCCCGACCCCCCTGCCAGGGCGGCCACGCCCACCCGGGCCGACCGCGCCTCGGGCGCCACCGCGTCGTCGACCCCGCGCACCAGCTCGGGGCCGATGTCGAACACGCGGTCCCCCGCGCGCACCGACACCGGCGCGGTAGGCGCGACCGGGGCGCACATGCGGGCCTCGGGTTCGACGATGATCTCGATCGCGCCGTTCACGGCCCGCTCGTGCGCGTCCGCCAGGGCGTCGTTCCCGCCCTCCAGCAGTTCGCCGAGGCTCCGCGTCCCCGGGCTGCCCATCACGTCACCGTCGTCCAGCGCGCCCACGCGCGCGCCGCCACCGCTCGGTGACAGATAGGTGACCCAGCGCAATGTTCCTCCACGTTTGCTCACGAGCCCCTCGGGGCTCGGTGTCGGGTGCCCTCGCAACGGGCGTGGGGGGACCACTCCCCCGTGACGCGGTTCAGGACGCGGCGTTCGACCCGTGTTCCTTGCCGGTTCCGGCACAGCCCCGGCAGGGCTCCTCGACCCGGTGCCAGACGACCAGCCCGTTGACCTCCCGGTGCGGCCGCTCGGGCCGCCACCACCCCGTCCCGGAACAGAACCGGCAGTGGTTCCCGTTCCGGTCGCACCACCCGCACGCGGAGATCGCGCACCTGGCGTGGGTCGGTTCCCGCGTCGACTTCATGTGCCCCCACCGTCTTCCGCGAAATCGCGACCAGCCTCGCACAGGCGGCACACGCGAGTCCAGCGGTCACGGGGGCGAACGTGCCGGTGGGCGGCCCGCGCCCGTCCGGGCCTCAGGCGGAGTCGCGCACCACCAGTCGGGTGTCGAGGAGGATGGTCCGGGCCTCGGCGGTGCGCGGGATCGCCACGTCCACGAGCAGTCGGGCCATCTCCTGGCCCATCTGGACCGTGGGCTGGTGGACGGTGGTCAGCGACGGGTCGCTGTGCCGGGCCATGAGGGTGTCGTCGAAGCCGACCAGCGCGACGTCCCCGGGCACGCTGAGGCCGCGTTCGCGCAGCGTGCGGATGGCGCCGACAGCCATCATGTCGGAGGCCGCGAAGACCGCGTCGGGTTCGCCGCCCTGGTCCAGCAGTCGGGCCATGGCCTCGGCCCCGCCCTCGACGCTGAAGTCGCCCTGGACCACGAGGCGCTCGTCCACCTTCCGGTCGGCGGCGATCATGCTCTCGCGGTACCCGCGCAGGCGCGCCACACCGGCGTTCATGTCCTGCGGTCCGGTGATGGTGGCGATCCTGGAGTACCCGGCGTCCAGCAGGTGGCGGGTGGCCACCCTCGCGCCTTCGAGGTTGTCGATGTCGACGCGGAACGGCGCGGGCTGGGCGTCGGAGTAGGGGCGGCCGCCGTGGACCACGGGCACCCCGGACTCGGCCAGGCGCGAGGTGAGGGGGTCGTCACGGTGCAGGGACACCAGGAGGGCACCGTCCACGTGCGAGCCGCTGAGGTACTCGCCCACGCGCTTGTGCTCGGCCTCGCCCCGGGCGGTGGTGAGCATGAGCTGGAGGTCCCGCTCGTGCAGCACCGAACTCACCCCTCGGATGATGTCGGCGAAGAACGGGTCCGCGAACAGGCGGTCCCGCGACTCGGAGACGACCAGCGCGATCGTGTCCGTGCGTCGGGTCACCAGGGTGCGCGCCGCCTGGTTGGGGGTGTACCCCAGTTCGGCGATCGCGTCGTGGACGGCCTCGCGGGTCCTCGGGCTGACCTGGGACGACCCGTTGATCACCCGGGAGACGGTGCCGCGGCCGACCCCGGCCCGTTCCGCCACCATCTCCAGGGTCGGTCGCTGCCGACCGCCACTCTTGGCCACTTGGGGCTCCTTGGACGTCGTGCCGCCGGTCTCCCGGACGGCGGTTGTGTGTGCGCTCGGGCACGGGTCGACCCGAGCGTTCGTGGGGCGCCCGTACGACGGGCCCCACGGACACTCGGGTCGACCGCAGGTGGTCTACCTCTCGGGGAACCGGCCGGTCCTGGCCAGCTCCGCGTACCAGTGCCCGGTGTCCTTGACCACGCGCTCCTGCGTCTCGTAGTCGACGTGGACGATCCCGAACCGGCGGGAGTATCCCCATGCCCACTCGAAATTATCCAGAAGTGACCAGGCGAAGTAACCGCGCAACGGCACCCCGGCGTGGATCGCCTCCCTCGCGGCCCGCAGGTGCCCCTCGTAGTAGTCGGTGCGGTCGGGGTCGTGGACCGCGCCGTCCTCGCTGACCGTGTCCTCGAACGCGCACCCGTTCTCGGTCACGTACAGGTCGACGCCGCCGCTCTCCCCCGCCAGCCGCTGGAGGACGTCGTACAGGCCGGTGGGGTCAATCTCCCAGCCCATGTGGGTGACGGGCAGCCCCTGGGAAACGTGCACCTCGTCGGGACCAGCGCCCAGCCAGGCGTCGCCGTCACCACTGACCAGGGCGGGGTCGATGCCCTTGGCCGAGCCCGCGACGAACTCGGGCGAGTAGTAGTTGACTCCCAGGAAGTCCAGGGGCGTGGAGATGGTCTCCAGGTCGCCCTCAAGCACGAACGAGAAGTCGCTGATGTCGGCGAGGTCGGCCACGACGTCGGCGGGGTAGGAGCCCTTGAGCAGGGGGTCGGTGAAGATGCGGTTGCGCACGCCGTCCGCGCGGCGCGCCGCCCGGGCGTCGGCCGCGTTGGCGCCGTGCGGCCGGATCACCGCCTGGTTGTGCGCCAGGCCGATCTTCGAGGGGTGGCCGGTGGAACGGATCGCCTCGGCGGCCAGGCCGTGGCCCAGCAGCAGGTGGTGGGTGGCCGCCAGGGCGGCCGCGGCGTCCCGGCGGCCGGGGGCGTGGTGGCCGTTCTCATAGCCGAGGAAGGCGGCGCACCAGGGTTCGTTGATGGTCATCCAGTGGGTGACGCGGTCCCCGAGGGCCTCCGCGACCACCCGCGAGTAGTCGGCGAAGCGGTAGGCGGTGTCCCGGGCGGGCCAGCCTCCGGCGTCCTCGAGGGGCTGGGGCAGGTCCCAGTGGTAGAGGGTGGCCCAGGGCTGGGTGCCCGCTTCCAGGAGGCTGTCGACCAGGCGGTCGTAGAAGTCGATCCCGGCCTGGTTCACGGGGCCGGTGCCGTCGGGGACGACGCGCGGCCAGGCGACGGAGAAGCGGTAGGCGCCGAGGTTGAGGCGCCGCATGAGGGCTACGTCCTCGGCGTAGCGGTGGTAGTGGTCGTCGGCGGGGTCACCTGTGTCCCCGTTGAGGACCTTGCCGGGGGTGTCGGCGAAGGTGTCCCAGATGCTGCGGCCTCGACCGTCGGCGGTGGTGGCGCCCTCGATCTGGAAGGAGGCGGTCGCCGCCCCCCAGAGGAAGCCTTCGGGGAAGTCGTTGGGGTTGCTCACTGCTTCGGTACGCACCTTCCGTGGCGGGTGGATCGCTTGGGAGCGCTCCCAGTCACCGAAGCAGACACCCCCTCGTGAGTCAACGGAGTCACCCCGCCCCGAGATTCAACCGTTACGCTCCCTCCCCGCAAGCGGACGGCCCCGGCGGGGTGTCCCACCGGGGCCGATCGCGAGGCACGGGAGGCCCGGACTAGTCCGAGCCGGGCCCGACCGGGACCACGATGCCCTGCCAGCGCTCCTCCATGAAGTCGCGCACCTCCTGGCTGTGCAGGAGGTCGTTGAGCCGGACCAGGTCCTCCGACTCCACGTCCTCCGTGCGTACGACCAGACCGTTGGCGTACGGGTTGTCCTCGGTCTCCTCCCAGGCCAGCGCGTTGGCGGTCTCGGGCAGGTCCGCCTCCAGGGCGTAGTTGCCGTTGACCACGGCCGCGTCCACGTCCTGGAGGGAGCGCGGCAACTGGGCCGCCTCCACCGGAGTGATCGTGACGTCCAGAGGGTTGTCCTCGATGTCGGACTCCGTGGCCTGGCCGTCCGTGCCGTCGGCCAGGGTGATCACGTCCTGCTCCTCGAGCAGGCGCATGGCCCGGTCCATGTTCGAGGCGTCGTTGGGCACGGCGATCTTCGCGCCCTCGGGGAGGTCGTCCAGGTCCGCGAGGTTCTCGGAGTACAGGCCGAAGGCCTCCAGGTGCACGTCGGCCACGTAGGACAGCTCGGTGCCCGGGTTGCCCTCCAGGTACTCCTCCAGGAAGGGGACCGTCTGGTAGTAGTTCGCGTCCAGCTCGCCCTCGGCCAGGGCCGCGTTCGGCTGGTTGTAGTCGGTGTACTCGACCACCTCGACGGCCAGTCCGGCGTCGGCCGCCAGCTCGTCGTTGACGAACTCCAGGATCTCCGCGTGCGGCAGCGGGGTGGCGCCGACCCGCAGGGTCACGACGCCCTCCTCACCGCCGTCGTCGGCCGCCCGCTCACTGGGGCTTCCGCAGCCCGCCAGCAGGACCGCCGCCGCACCGGCCGCGGCGACCCCTCGCAGCACGTTCGTCCCTGTCATCGATGTCTCCTTGCCGTTGGTTCCGTATCGCTCTGGAGGGGGGCGAGGGGGTCGTGTCGGGGGGTGGGGGCCGGGTCAGCGCCGGGACAGCCTGCGCACGAGCAGGTCGCCCAGGCTCTGCGCGACCTGCACGATCACGATCAGCAGGATCACGGTGGCCCACAGGTAGTGGTCGTTGAAGCGCTGGTAGCCCTCGCGGATGGCGAGGTCGCCCAGCCCGCCGCCGCCGATGGCACCGGCCATCGCGGAGTACGAGATGAGCGTGACCACGGTCATCACCAGACCGGCGATCAGACCGGGCATGGCCTCGGGCAGCATCACCTTGCCCACGATGGTGAACTTGCGGGTGCCCATCGCGTGCGCGGCCTCGACCACCCCGCGGTCGACCTCGCGCAGGGAGGTCTCCACCAGTCGGGCGAAGAACGGGATGGCGCCGATGCTGAGCGGCACGATCGCGGCTGTGGGGCCCAGGGTCGTGCCGACCAGGAAGCGGGTCAGGGACAGCACCGCCACCATGAGGACGATGAAGGGCAGCGAACGGCCGATGTTGACGATGGCGCTGAGCACGGCGCGCACCGCCGGGGCCGGGATGAGGCCGCCCCTGTCGGTGGCCACCAGGAGCACACCCAGCGGCAGGCCGACCAGGACGCTGAAGACGGTCGCCCACCACACCATGTAGATGGTGTCCTGGGTGCCGAGCCACAGGCTGGGCCACATGTTGGGCCAGTCCGCGAGGAAGTCTCCGATGGCGGAGACCGCGTTGCCCTCCTGGGCGAGGACGAGGACGTCGGCGGGGTTGATGGTCACTTTCCGGCCTCCTCGACCAGCAGGCCGTGCTCGGACAGGTAGCTGAGCGCCTCACGGCGGCGCTCCCCGCGCATGTCGACGCTGAGGCGTCCCACGGACTGCCCGGCGACCTGTTCCACGCCGCCGCCGAGGATGTTGACGTCCACGTCGAAGCGGCGGGTGAGTTCGGACATGAAGGGCTCGTCGAAGGAGCGCGGGTAGGTGATGACCACGCTCTGGGGGCCGCCGTTGTCCGGCAGGGGGAAGAGGGAGCGAGCCAGGAGGGACCCCGGGGTGCCGATGAGGTCCAGCACGCGGCCGGACTCCAGGAACTCGCCGTTCTCCATGATCGCCGCCGAGTCGCAGATCCGCTTGATCACGTCCATCTCGTGGGTGATCAGCAGGATGGTCAGGCCCAGTTCGTCGCGCAGGCGGCGCAGCAGGGCCAGGATCGAGTCGGTGGTGGCGGGGTCCAGGGCCGAGGTGGCCTCGTCGCTCAGCAGGACGTGGGGGTCGGAGGCCAGGGCGCGGGCGATGCCCACGCGCTGCTTCTGCCCGCCCGAGAGCTGGGAGGGGTAGGCGCGCGCCTTGTCCCCCAGGCCCACGAGTTCCAGGAGTTCGCCCACCCGGGTCGCGCGCTTGGAGCGGGAGACCCCGGCGACCTCCAAGGGGAAGCCGACGTTGCCCGCGACCGTGCGGGAGGAGAGCAGGGCGAAGTGCTGGTGCACCATGCCGATCCCCCTCCGGGCCGCGCGCAGGCGGGAGCCGCGAAGGGAGGTGAGTTCCTCGTCCCCCACGCGCACGGTGCCGCTGTCGGGGCGTTCCAACAGGTTCACCGAGCGCAGGAGGGTGCTCTTGCCCGCACCGCTCTGGCCCACGACCCCGAAGATCTCGCCGGACTCGACATGCAGGTCCACCCCGTTCAGGGCGTGCACCTGGCGTTTCTTCAACCTGTAGGTCTTGTGTAGACCCACTGCGTCAATCACGGTTTTCCCATCGACGTCTGGCGGTGGTGTCCCGGAGACCGCTCGCGGACACAGGAGGGCTCTGGACTCAGCGTGGGTTTGACGCCCACACCCGAGCGTACGAAGCGCCCACCTGGCGGGCGGCGGCGACGCGCCGGTACGTCCGGCGGTCGCGGGGGGCGTGCGGAGGGCGGCCCCGGGGTGGCCCGGCGCGGGGCCGGACGGCTCGGTGTCAGAGGTGACTAACGGGGCATGCGACAGCGACCGCCGGGCAGCGGAACGCACCGCCGGGTGGTGTTCGCCGTGGTGGCGGGGGTCGCTTTGCCGTGCTCAGGAGCCTTCACGGCACCAACTCAACCATGGGTGACCGGGTCGGTTCAGCAAAATACTTGACCTGAATATGGTTATTTAGAACACATCGAGGCCTTTGTGGGAGAGACGTACCGTACTCTCCCACCCGAAAGTCCTCATGAGTGCCTACACTCATTACCGTCCCGTGACTCTTCATGGGCGCGCACGCGCCATGAGCACCGAGGGCAGCTGGCAGCCGCAGGCCGCCGCGCCCGCCCGGGAAAGACGATCAGACGCACCCACAGCGCCCGTGCCCGCAGGCAGGGGCGCGTGTGGGCCCGAGGAGACCACACCGTGCAGTTCGAGGACAGAGCACAGACCGAAGACACAGTGCGCCCCGGTGGTGCGGTGGGGTCCGGTCGTCCACGGGGCACCGCCGACGACCACGCGGACTTCTGGGCACCCGACCCCCCGGCCCGCACCCGGCGTGAGGCCCTGGCCGACCTGGCCGAGGGCGCGCGTGCGCTGTCCGTGTCGGCTGGGTCCGGGCTGGCGTCCCTCGTTCGTCCCGGTGGAGCGCGGGTGGCCGCGCTCTGCCTCTCCCTGGTCGCCGCCACGGCGTTGGTCCCCCTGTCCGCCTCGGCCGCCCCGGCCCCCGGGCTTCCGCCCCGGGAGCCGGAGAGCATGAGCGACCTCAAGTCCCGGGCCGCGACCCTGACGGAGGAGTACGAGGGCGAACTGCGGGACATGGAGGCGGTGATGGAGGAGGCCGAACGGGCGCAGGACCGCGCCGACGGCACCCGCAAGGAGGTCAAGGAGGCTCGCGACCAGGTGGTCTCCCTTGCGGTGGCCACCTACACCAGCAGCGGGATCGACCCGGCCATGTCGCTGTTCGTGGAGGCCGAACCGGACGAGGTCATCGATCGGGCCGTGGTCATCGACTACCTGACCACCACGAACCAGGAGAAGATCGACCACCTGAACCAGGCGCTCTCGCGCGACGAGGTGGCCCAGCAGAACGCCCAGGAGCGGCTGGACGAGGCCTCGGATGACCTCACCGAGCTGGAGGACCGCCGGTCGGAGGTGCACGTTCTGATCGCCGACCACCCGAACCAGCCCATGCAGTCGCACAACAGCATCACCCCCCGCACGGAACAGATGCGGGACCTGGTGATCGAGGAGTTCGGACGCGGCGACGACGTGGGCGGGGTCGGCTGTTACCGGCCCGACGGCGGCTTCGTGGTCGGCGAGCACCCCAAGGGCCGGGCCTGCGACTTCATGCTGGACCCGAACGGCGGCATGCCCAGCCAGGAGGAGATCGACCGCGGTTGGGCGATCTCGGAGTGGGCCATGGAGAACGCCGACGACCTGGGGATCATGTACATCATCTACCGCCAGCAGATCTGGGACGTGCGGCGCGGCGACGAGGGCTGGCGGGACATGTCCGACCGGGGCAACATGACCGAGAACCACTTCGACCACGTGCACATCTCGATGTTCTGACCCGGGGGCACCGGTGGCGGACACGTTCCCCCTGGCCGCTACCGGCCACGGGAGCCACACGACGCACACGGTGACGCGGTCCGGCGCGGTCTCACAGGTCAGGGGCGGGCTTCGGACCGCGCGTCCCGTGGGCAGCGGCCGTGCCGCCGACGCGCTCCAATACCCGAGGATTCGCCGCCCCGTCCATGCGAGGACATCACGATTAAGTCACGCAAATGACCAACTGGCGTGTCAGAAGCACGAAACGGTGACGATTCACCCTCCAACCCCAGGTCCGGCCTGCCCCGTTGACACCGGTCAGGGCTAAGATGCAAGGCGTCCCGACCCCTGGCCTGCGGGGAACCGACCCGCTGGCACCTCACGCGGCGGTCGGCGCCCCCGTTTGAACCGGGGACCTCCTCACGACACGGGGAACTCCCGCCCTCGCCCGTCCGCTCTCGCCCGCGGTCACGGCGTCCGAGGCGGGCCCACCTCCCCCACGGTTCCCCGTGCTGTCACCCACCCGGCGATCCGCCGGTGGCCAGATCACGGGAACTCGTGAGAACTCACGGGCGCCTACGTGCGCCTCACACATGACGGTCACCACATCACCGGGCGAGGGGAGCCATGAGCGAAAACGGACCTTACAACCAGCCACCGCAGAATCCTTACGGTGGCGGGGACGGCACCGGCGGACAGCCGCCCTACGGCCCGCCGCAGGGGAACCCCTACGGTGACGCCGCCACCGGCGGACAGCCCGGCTACGGCCAGGGGCCCTACCAAGGCGCCCCCGGCCACGACCAGAGCGGCCCCTACCCGGGTGCCCCCGGCCACGACCAGGGCATGTACGCGGGCGGCCAGCCGCCGTACGGCCCCGGGCCCGGCGGCCCCATGGGCCCGGGCGGCCCGATGGGCCCCGGCGGGTACCCGCCCGCGCAGCCGCCCCAGCAGGGCGGCGGCGGCAGCAAGGCCGGCCTGTGGGTGGTCATCGGCGGCGGCGTGGTCATCGTCGTCCTGGTGATCGCCGTGGTCATCATGCTCGTCACCAACGGCAACGGCGGCGAGGAGATCGCCTCCGGCCCCGACGAGACATCGGAGGTCACAGAAGAGGAGGAGCCCGCGGAGGAGGAGCCCGCGGAGGAGGACACCCCCGCCTCGAACGGCGCCCTCGGCGACCCGCCCCACGCCCTGCCCACCGAGCCCTGCGAGTCCTTCACCGACCAGGTGCAGACGGACTTCGTCCTCCGTGACAGCGGCAGCAAGTACGTCTCCGACAACACGTCGAGCTGCTCCAACCTCGGCGACCTCCCCGAGAGCAGCTCCACCGAGGGCTTCGGCTCGCTGGAGGTGGGCTTCAAGCTCCCCTACAGCGCCAGCGACTCCCCGGAGGCCGCCTCCGAGGACATCCAGTACACGCTGGAGCGCATCCGGGGCGACTCCGAGTCGGACCGCTACGACGCCGCGGACATCGAGGTGGACGAGGAGGTGGAGGGTCTCGGCAGCGAGGCGCACCTGGTCATCACCAAGTCCGACCTGCTCGGGGAGAAGCTCCCCGAGGCCAGCCTGCTGATGCGTCAGGACAACCTGATCATCACGGTGACCTACTACCTCGACACCACCCGGGGCGACCACGACAGCCTCGCCCTTCCGGACAACACCGAGGACATCATGGTCAACGCCGCCAACGAGGCGCTGGCCATCGTCGGGAACAGCTGACCGTCCGAGCCGCGTAGCGGCGAGGACACCGAAGGGGGCCGCGGCGACGCCGCGGCCCCCTTCCGTGCGTTCGGTCCCCGCTAGGGAAGGTCGGCGCGGACCCGGCGGGCCGCCTCGACCATGTTGCGAAGCGCCTGCTCGGCCTCCGCGTAGCCGCGGGTCTTCAGACCGCAGTCCGGGTTGACCCACAGGTTCCCGGCGTCCACGTGCGTGGCCGCGAGCCGCAGCGAGGTCTCGATCTCCTCGACCGAGGGCACCCGGGGCGAGTGGATGTCGTATACGCCCGGGCCGATGCCCCGCTTGTAGCCGCGCTGGCCCAGGGCCTCCACGAGCTCCATGCGCGAACGGGCCGCCTCGACGCTGGTGACGTCGGCGTCCAGCGCCTCGATGCCACCGACGATCTGGTTGAACTCCGAGTAGCACATGTGCGTGTGGATGGTGGTGCTCGCCGCCACCCCCGACGTGGCCAGGCGGAAGGAGTTCACCGCCCAGTCGAGGTAGGCCTGGCGCTGCTCCTCGCGCAGGGGCAGCAGCTCACGCAGGGCGGCCTCGTCCACCTGGATGTGGCGGATGCCCGCCCGCTCCAGGTCCGCGACCTCGTCCCGCAGGGCCAGGCCCACCTGGCGGGCGGTCTCGCCCAGCGGCTGGTCGGTGCGGACGAACGACCAGGCGAGCATGGTGACCGGCCCGGTCAGCATGCCCTTGACCGGCTTGTCGGTGCGCGACTGCGCGTAGGTGATCCACTCGACCGTCATCGGCTCGGGGCGCGAGACGTCGCCGAACAGGATCGGGGGACGCACGCAGCGCGAACCGTAGGACTGCACCCAGCCGCGTTCGGTGGTCGCGTAGCCCTCCAGCTGCTCGGCGAAGTACTGGACCATGTCGTTGCGCTCGGGCTCGCCGTGGACGAGGACGTCCAGGCCGATCTCCTCCTGGAGCGCGATGACGCGGTCGATCTCCGAACGCAGGGTGCGCTCGTACTCCTCCGTGGCCAGCTCGCCCCTGCGGTGCGCGGCGCGGGCGCGGCGCAGCTCGGCGGTCTGCGGGAAGGAGCCGATGGTGGTCGTGGTGAGCGTGACGTCGGTGGGAGCGCCGCGGTCCTCGGGACGCTCGTAGGCGTCCTGGCCCAGGGCGTCCAGGCGGGCGCGCACACGGGCGTCGGTGAACGACGGGTTCCCGGCGGCAGCCGCGTCGAACCCGGCGTCCTCGCCCTCGGTGAGGACCCGGCCGAGCAGGGCCACCTCCGCCGCCTTCTGCTTGGCGAAGGCCAGGGCCGCGCGCAGCTCGGGGGCGAGCGAGGTCTCGGCGTCCAGGTCGATCGGCACGTGCAGCAGCGAGCAGGAGGTGCTCACGGTCAGCTCGTCGGTGAGGGCGAGCAGGGTGCCCAGTTCCGCCACGGCGGCGGGCAGGTCCGTGCGCCACACGTTGCGGCCGTCGACGACGCCGGCGACCAGGCGGGTGGAGCCCAGGCCGGAGACGGCGGCCAGGTCCTCGACGCCCTCGGAGTCGGTGACGAGGTCGAGGCCGACGGCCTCCACCGGGGAGTCCTTGAGCACGCGCAGGGCGGCGGCGCCGATGGAGCCGAAGTAGGTGGAGACGAGGAGGGAGGGACGGTCGGTGAGGGCGCCCAGGCGCTGGTAGACGCGCTCCAGGTGGCCGACGGCGGCGCGGCCCTCGTCGGTGGCCAGGATCGGCTCGTCGAGCTGGACCTCGGAGGCCCCCGCGGCCCTGAGGTCGGCCAGGAGCCGGGCGTAGGCGTCCAGGAGCTGGTCGAGGAGCTCGATGGGCTCCCAGCCCTCGGGAGCGTCGTCGGCGGCCTTGGCCAGCAGGAGGAAGGTCAGCGGTCCGACCAGCACGGGGCGGGTCTGGAAACCGGCCTCGGAGGCCTCGCGGAACTCGGTGACGGGCTTGTCACCGACCAGGCGCGGCCGGGTGCTGGGAGAGAGCTCCGGGACGAGGTAGTGGTAGTTGGTGTCGAACCACTTGGTCATCTCCAGGGGCGGGGCGCCCTGCTCGCCCCGGGCGAGCGCGAAGTAGCGGCGCAGCTGCTCGTCCCGCTCCTCGGCCTGGGCCGGGGAGGAGAAGCGGGCGGGAACGAGGTCGAACAGGACCGCTGTGTCCAGGACCTGGTCGTAGAAGGAGAAGGTGTTGGACGGCAGGTCGTCCACGCCGGCCTCCCGCAGCTGGGCGTAGACGCCCAGGCGGAGTTCGGAGGCGACGGTGTCGAGCTCGGCGGCGGTGGTGTCGCCCTTCCAGTAGGACTCACTGGCACGCTTGAGTTCGCGGTCGGGGCCGATGCGCGGGTACCCGTGCACGGTGGAACGCACGGACGGCCCGGAGGCCGGGGTGCTGGGCATGGAGCTTCTCTCCCTCGTCGAAAGCCGGGTACCGGCCGCGAGGCGAGCGAGGACGCGGACACACCGAGGAACGCCTCGCGGCGCATGGCTGTCTCCGCCCTCGGCCCTCCCTCGGGGCACGGGACCACCGACGGCGCGGGCGCGCCGCCGGGCGGAGGCAGGTCTTCGGACTCGTGGGCTCCTCCGGCGCTACCGCCGGGCCTCCTACTGGTCGCCGCTTCCCGGTTTCCGACTTTTCCGGTCGGATCACCAGTGCTTATGACGACGTTCGTTCCCACTCACCGCTGCGGGGCAGTCCCGGACTCGCACCGGGTTCCCTCTTTCGACACGCAACGCCCGCCCCGGAGGGGTTCCGGGGTGACCAAGGGTGGAGCGTGTACCTTCCACGGGTGCAAGTATAGGGAGCGCCCCCTCCGCCCATGCACTCGGCGTGGCCCTTGCCCACTCGGCGTGAACCCGCGCCGGGACCCCGGCATCAGAACCGACAATCAGCGTTACGTGGGGGAGCGCTCCCCCTCCTCCCCCACGAACGTTCGTCTGACGATGAACGTGGAGAACCCCAGGTGAAGCAGCAAGACCGGCAGACCATGGCTCCCGACCAGCCCCTCCTCACGGTCGCGATCGCGATGGTCGTCCTTCTGGGGCTGGTGCTGTCGGCGTCCCGACCACCCGGCCTGTTGGAGGACAGTGCTCTGGCGGACAGCGACGGCGCTCAGTCGGCCGAGGACGGGGATCGGCTCCCGGCCACAGGCGAATTCGACCAACTGACCACGGTCTCCCCCGACGCGGTTCCCGGAACGGAGGAGGTCACTCTCGCCTATGAGGGTGGGGCGGACGTCTCCGTCACCTACCCGTCCATCCCGAACGCCGGTCCGCTGTCCGACTTCCTGGACCGCACCCTGACCGCCCAGGTCCACGCGTTCGAGGCGGCCAACCCCGGGGCGCGCGCGTTCCTCGGTGAGTGGGGGCTGACCGCGGCCGAGGACGGGATCGTCGGTGTGCGGATGACCACCACCGAGACGGACTCCGAGGAGACCCGGGAGGGCCACAGCACCTACTGGTACGAGGTCGACACGGGCGCGGTGCACGGCTCCAGCCACCTCCTCGCCGGACAGGCGGAGCTGGCCGAGCTCAACGAGCGGGTCCGCGAGGCGGTGTCCGACACCGACGCCGCGCCCTCGGCCCTGTATCCGATCAGCGCGCTGTACGACTCGGTGGGCTTCAACCCGGACGGCGACCTCGTGGTGGAGTTCGACGCCGGACAGGTCGCCCCCGTCAGCGCGGGCCGCGTGCACGCGGTGCTGCCCCGGGACGAGGCCGAGTCGCTGCTCTCCGACCTCGGGCTCCGGGTGCGCGAGGCCGCGACCACGGGCGTGCGCGAGTTCACGGTCTCGGACGCACCCGAGGCCGAGAAGGACGGCTCGTCCTCCCAGGCCGCTCCGGGTGTGCTGTCCCCGCGTGACGACTCCGTCGACTGCTCCGACCCGGCCGCCAAGTGTGTCGCCCTCACCTACGACGACGGTCCCGGCGGGGGCACCCCCGAACTGTTGGACGCCCTGGCCGCGCACGACGCCAAGGCCACCTTCTTCGTCACCGGCCTCCCGGTCGTCGAGCACCCGTGGGTGGTGCGGCGCACCTACGCCGAGGGCCACGAGGTGGCCAACCACACGCTGGACCACCCCAACCTGACCGAGCTCTCGAAGGGCGCGGCCCGCAAGAACCTGGAGGCGACGCAGGCCCTGGTGTACCGGGAGACCGGGTACACGATGGACCTGATGCGGCCGCCCTACGGGGCCACCGACGGCCAGGTCGCCGAGGTCACGGCGGAGCTCGGGCTGGCGCAGATCCTGTGGAGCGCGGACACCAACGACTGGCGGGACCGCAAGGCCAGCGTGGTGCGCAAGCGCGCGCTGGGCGACGCGGAGCACGGCGCGATCATCCTGATGCACGACATCCACCCCACGACGATCGACGCGTCGATCGACATCATCCGTGAGCTGGACGAACGCGGATACAGCATGGTCACGGTCTCGCAGCTGCTCGGCACCGCGGAGCCGGGCCGCACCTACGTCGACGGCCTCCCCGAGGAGGAGTCCGAGGAGGGCGCCCCGGACGGCTCGGAGTAGCCCGACCCGCCCGACCAGCGTCCCGGCCCCCGGGCCGGTGTCCACATGTGGACACCGGCCCGGGGGCCGTGGTGTTCTCCCCTATGTTGCTCCCAGCGACCGTGAGAGCACCCCCTAGAGGGACGAGGGAGTCGGGTTTTGGCTTCGAGGAGAGTTGGACCGGGCCGGGCCGTTCCCCCGCCCCGACCGGGCCGGGGGCACCCGTTCTGGCCGGGGACCGCGCTGGTGTTGCTTGCCCTCCCGCTGGCCGCCTGTGAGAACGGTGCCGTGAGCGTGGGCGCGGGCGATCCCCAACGGCTCACCGTGCTGGCCGACGAGGTCGGGGACGGTCTCGGTGAGTGGCGCGGCGACTCCGGGGACTTCACCGGCCATCCCCACGAGCCGGAGGGGGTGGAGGTCAGCGTCGCCTACCCGGAGTTCGAGGGCGCCGAGGCCTTCGCGGAGGATCTCGCCGCTCGGGTGGACCAGGAGGTCCGGGACTTTCGCGCCGGAACCCGCGATCCGGTGAGCCTGGACATCGGCTGGGAGCTGGTCGCCGCCGGGGACGGCGTCCTCGGGGTCCGGCTCGTCCGCACCGAGGAGGACATGCACGGGCTGCGGCAGGGCTACTCGACGTACTGGTACGACGCCCGCGACCGCACGGTCTCCTACTCCACCCAGCTCCTGCGCGGGCAGGAGGAGCTGGCCGAGCTCAATGCCATCGCGCGCGAGGACCTGGCCGACGACGAGGACGTGGACCCCGACGCGCTGCACCCGGTGCTGCGGACCTACGACTCGATCGGGTTCAACGCGTCGGGGGACCTCGTGGTGGAGTTCGACGACGGGCATCTGTCACCGATCGTCGACGGACACGTCCCCGACAGCTCCCCCGGGCGTAGAACCGTGGTGGTCGGGCACGAGGTGTCCGAGCCCCTGCTGTCGGGCCTGGGCGAGCGCGCCAGGGAAGCCTCCCAGGTGGCGGAGCCCGACCTCGACCTGCCCCCGCCCGCGTCCGGAGACGACGCTGACGGACCGCCGCCCGGGGTGGTCACCGCCGGCGACCCCGAGGTGGACTGCCGCGACGACGGGACCAGGTGCGTGGCCCTGACCTTCGACGACGGCCCGGTGGAGGCCACTCCGCACCTGCTGGACATCCTCGCCGAGGAGGAGGTGACCGCTTCCTTCTTCCTCAACGGCGGCCCGACCCTGACCCGGCCGAGCGTGCTGCGACGCGCCTACGCGGAGGGGCACGAGATCGCCAGCCACGGCGACGAACACGAGCACATGAACAAGATGGACCCCGAGCACCTGGCCGCGCAGACGGCGGCTGTGAGCGCGATGGTCCGGCGGCAGACCGGGTTCACGGTGGAGCGGTTCCGGCCGCCCTTCGGCGCCACCAATGACGACGTGCACGCGGAGATCGCCGCCCAGGACATGGCGGAGGTCGCGTGGACGGTGGACAGCCGGGACTGGGAGGGTCACGCTCCGGACGAGATCGTGGAGAACGTGGTGGCCGGGATCGAGCCGGGCGCGGTGGTGCTGCTGCACGACCCCCAGCCCGCCACACTGGCGGCGGTCCCGGAGATCATCGAGCGGCTGCGCGAGAGGGACTACGTGTTCGTGACCAGTGGTCAGGCCCTCGGCGGCACCGAACCCGGCAACGTCTACCCGCCCGACTGGGACGGCGACTGGTAGGGGCGGTTCCGCGAACGCCAGCGGGCGGCCGGTGGGGGTTCCCACCGGCCGCCCGCGTCGTCGGTCAGCTCGCCTCGGGGGTCTGCCTGACCACCGTGAGCGCGGGGGCCGGGGCGTCCGAGCCCACGGCCTCCTGGACGGACCGGTAGCCGGCGGCGCGGACCAGACGGACCAGGCCCCGGTGGATGCGGCGGGGCCACAGCGGACCACCGTAGATCAGCCCGGTGTACCCCTGGACCAGGGTGGCGCCCGCGCGGATGCGGGCCCAGGCGTCCTCGGGGGTCTCGATGCCGCCGACCGCGACCAGGGTGACCCGGTCACCCACACGGGAGCGCAGACGGCGCAGGACCTCCAGGGAGCGCTCCTTGAGCGGGGCGCCCGACAGGCCTCCGGCTCCGGCGGCCTCGACCTCGGTCTCCGGGGTGTCCAGCCCGGCGCGGGAGATCGTGGTGTTGGTGGCGATGATCCCGTCCAGGCCCTCGGCGAGCGCGAGGTCGGCGACGGCGTCGACGTCCTCGTCCGCCAGGTCCGGAGCGATCTTCACCAGCAGCGGCAGCTCGGGGCGTCCCGCCTCGGCCAGGGACGCGCGCACGGCGTTGACCAGGGGGAGCAGCTGCTCCACGCCCTGGAGGTTACGCAGGCCCGGCGTGTTGGGCGAGCTGACGTTGATGACCATGTAGTCGGCGAAGGGCGCCAGCCGCAGCGCGCTGAGGGCGTAGTCGGCGGGCGCGTCGGCCTCGGGCGTGACCTTGGTCTTGCCGATGTTGATCCCGAGCACGGGCCCGCGGCGCTGGTGGTGCAGGCGTTCGGCCACCAGTGCGGAGCCCTCGTTGTTGAAGCCCATGCGGTTCACGATGGCGCGGTCGGCCACCAGACGGAACAGCCGCGGCTTGGGGTTCCCGGGCTGGGGGTGGGCGGTCACGGTGCCCACCTCGACGTAGCCGAAACCCAGGGCCGCCAGGCCGCGCGGGCTCTCGGCGTTCTTGTCGAATCCGGCGGCCATGCCCAGCGGGCCGGGGAACTCACGGCCGAAGGCGTGCACGGTCAGCTCGGGTTCGCGCGGGCCCAGGACCCTGCCCATGGTCTCGGCCACGCCGGGGACCGCGGTGACGCCGCGCAAGGCGGCGAAGCTCAGCTTGTGCACCGTCTCCGCGTCCATGTGGCGCAGGACCGAGCTGAAGAGGATCTGGTAGAACACGGTCATCCGTTTCCGTCTCCCTCGCGTTCGGCGAGGAAGCGTTCGAGTTCCGCGCCGAGTTCGTCGGCGGTGGGCAGCCCCGTGCCGTCGTCGGACAGCGGGACCGGCCCGCCGCCCTCCTCAGAGCGCGAGGACATGATGTCGTCGTACTGGCGTTCCAGGTTGGCCACCACGCGCTGGACCTCCTCGGAGGCCGCGACCTGCTCGGCGATCTCCACGTCGGTGGAGGCGGCCACCTCCTCCAGCTCCTCGCTGGGCAGGGCGAGACCGGTCGCCCCGGCCACGTACTCCAGGGCGGCGATGGCCGCCCGGGGGTAGGTGGACTGGGCCAGGTAGCTGGGCACGTGGATGGCGTAGCCCACGAAGTCGTGGTCGTTCTCCCCGAGGCGGTACTCCAGCAGCGCGGACGCGCTGGCGGGCACCTCGACCCGGCCGATCCACGGGGTGTGTCCCTCGATCAGCTCGGGACGGGTGGAGTGCGGGGTGACCGTCACCGGCCGGGTGTGCGGCACCGCCATGGGGATGCCGTGGACACTGATGGAGAGCGAGACGGAGAACCGTTCCACGAGGCTGGACACGGCCGCGGTGAAGGCCTCCCACTCGCCGTCCGGCTCGGGGCCGTGCAGGACGAGGAAGGGGTGGCCCTCGGCGTCGCGCATCCGGTACAGCGCCAGCTTGGGCGGTGTGTAGTCGGTCCACACGTTCTCGACGAAGGTCATCTGTGGTCGGCGGCGGCGGTAGTCCACCAGGCGGTCGACGTCGAACGTCACGACCTGCTCGGCGGTGAACCGCTCGAACAGCGACTCGGACAACTGGCTGCCAGCGTTTCCGGCGTCGACGAAGCCGTCCAGACAGACGAGCATCACCAGCCCGGTGACGTCGTCGAAGCCGGGGTGGAGTTCGTACAGTTCTGCGGGGTCGCGCACCGGGTTCTCGTCTCCAAAACTGGTCGGGATCGCAGGGGCCGCGACGCACCCGTGCCGACCTGCCGGAGGGTTCCGAGGGGACCCGTGACGGGGTCGCTGTGCCCTGCTTTTCCACAATACCGACCCGGGGCGGGTGCGACCGGACCCCGTGGCCCCGGAGGTGACGACGCCCACACGTCCGGCCGCGGGGGTCAGAGGCGGCGGTGGACGGCCCGGAACCGCGAGGGCGGGATCGCGTAGAAGTCGACGAAGACCTGGCGGAGGGTCTCGGCGGAACCGAAGCCGCAGCGGGCGGCCACCTCGGTGACGGAGAGGGCGGTGGACTCCAGGAGGTCGGCTGCGGCCTCGGCCCTGGCGCGGCGGACCAGGTACGCGGGCCCCTGCGCCGCCCCGGGGTGTTCGCCTTCCAGGCCCCGGCGCTGGCGCTGTTCGGCGGCGCCGGGCTCCTCACCCTGGTCGTGGCCCCCGAGGCGGCGGTCGCGGTGGTCGCGGTCGGTCTGCTCGCGCGCGCCTGCTGGGACGCCGTGCACTGGTGGACCCGGAAGGTGATCTCCCGGTCGCTCGCCGAGTGGTGCATGGTCTACGACACCGCCGTGGGCGCCACGATCCTGGTGGTCCTTCTGGTCAGGGCGTTCTGAGGTCGCGACCGGGGCCCGGTCGCCCACCGGGCTTCCGGTCGCCACTCGCTCAGGCCCGGCTTCACCGGACACCGAGGGCGCAGCGCACGCCGTCAGCGTTGGCGGACCACTCTCAGGGTCCGCAGCCGGTTGAGGACGGCGCCGATCTCGTGTCTGCGCGGCAGGGCGTAGTCGCCGCCGAAGTCCGCACCGAGCAGGGTCACGCCCTCCTTGGCCAGGGTCTCCTCCAGGGAATCCAGGGCCTCGGCCACGGTCCTTTGGCCGTCCAGGTGCCGACCCCGGACCAGGGCGCGCAGGGCCAGACCGGCACCGGTGATCTGTCCGGGGTCCACGAACTGCTCCACCGAGCGCACGTCGATGTCGCCCTCCCCGTAGACCAGCACGTCCATGTCCCGGCGCTTGATCCGGCTCCGTCCCTTCGCGGTGTCGTCGTCCACCGACCCGGGGTCGACCACGCGGGCCCGGGGCAGGGTGAACGCGGCTTCGACACGGTCGTGTGCCAGGGTGCGGGCCTTCTCGGTGACGTCGTGCGGGTGGTAGGCGTCCAGCATGATCACCTGGTCGGCGACGTCGAAGTAGTCACCGCTGCCACCCATGACCAGGACCGTGGAGACCCGGTGGTCACGGTGCAGGGGTCGCACCAGGTCCACGAACGGCACCAGGGGTTCCCGGTCGCCGTGGACCAGGGCCTGCATGCGCTCGTCGCGGATCATCAGGTTGGTGGCGGTGGAGTCCTCGTCCACCAGCAGGGTGCGCGACCCGGCCTCCACCGCCTCGCAGATGTTGGCGGCCTGCGAGGTGGAACCCGAGGCGTTCTCGGTGCGGAAGTCGCGGGTGTCGGCGCCGGTGGGCAGGTTGCGCACGAAGGGGCTGACGTCCACCCGCTCCACGCCGCGCCCTTCCTCCGCCCGGATCTTGACCGCGTCCTCCCTGGTCACGACCTGTTCGCGGCCGTCACCGGGAACGTGGTCGTACACACCGCGCTCCAGGGCGTGCAGCAGGGTGGACTTGCCGTGGAAACCGCCGCCCACAATCAGGGTGATGCCTTCGGGTACCCCCATCCCGGTGACCGTGCCCGCGTGCGGGAGGTCCACGCTCACCCGCAGGCTCTCGGGTGCGGAGAAGGGAACCACGCCCTCCCCCGCCATGGGTTCGTCGCTCACGCCGCTGCGCCGGGGAAGGATCGCTCCGTCCGCGACGAAGGCGACCAGGCCGCGGTCGGCCAGGCCCGCCCTGAGGGCGACGGTGTCGGCCACGCTGTCGGCGAAGGCCACGGCCTCCGCCTCGTCGACCTCGTCCCAGTCGAGGTCGTCGACCAGCCCCGGAAGGGTGCGGCACAGCTCCCGCTCGGCGGTGCGACCGTCGATCCGGCGGCCGTGTCCGGGCAGGTTCACTCCGATCCGGAGGTCGAGGGCCCCGTCCTCGGTGACCTGGCACGAGGAGCGGGCGATGACCTCCTGGCCGCCGGTGTCGATCTTCAGCAGCGACCCCCGCAGCAGACGGCGGGCGCGCCGCCCGAGGTAGTCGGCGGTGGCCCGGCGGCGCACCGGGGCGGCGAAGGCGCTCGCGGGGATACCGGCGTCGGGACGCAGGACGCGGATGCGCGAGGGCGGCGCGAAGGGATCCGCCTGGACCCGCTCCACCGTCAGGGTGAAGTCACCGAAGTCCCAGTCGCCCTTGAGTGACTTGTAGCGGCCGTAGGAGGCGCCCTGCATCCGGAGGAGTTCCTCGGACAGGCGCGCCTCGTCCCGCACCCCTCGGATGGGTTCGGGTTCGGGCCTGCGGCCCCCGCCACCGCCGCGGCCACCGCCGCCCCCGCCGTACCGGCGCCCCTGGCCGTTCCCGCGTCGCTCCGTCATCACTTCCCCCGGTGTCGCTACGTACTGGTGCCCCCGCCAGATTAGGACTTCTGTGCGAATCCCGCTCCGACCCTGTGGACAACCGCGTCCGGGCCGGGCTGGCGCGGCCCGCCCCGACCCACCGGCGCGAGGCGCTCCGGCCCGGATCAGGTCGGCGGTACGGGCAGAACGTCCGTGAGGATCGCCTCGAACTCGTCGGGGCTCGGCATCGTCTCGCCCAGCAGGGAGTGCGGCAGGACGCCGTCGGACCACCCGAAGTGACGCACGCCACCCCACCCGGGGAGGACTTTGCCCGGCACCTCCCCGACGGCTAGGTTTCGGGGAGCCCCCTCTCCCGAGGAGTCCGCACCATGAGCACGGTCCTGTTCGCACCGGAAACCTTCAACCTCGCCGAGACGACACGGGCGATCGAGGTCGCACGTCGACTCCGAGGCCGGCACGAGTGCGTGTTCGCCGGGTACTCCGAGCGGTACGCGGGGCTGATCGAGGACGAGGGGTTCGAGTACCACCCGCTCTCCCCGGAGCTCACCGACGAACAGGCCGACCAGCTGATCCGCTTCGACCAGGGCCGTGGCGTGAGCCACCCCTTCACCCCGGAGAGGGTCCGGGCCCGGGTCCAGAGCGAACTGGCCCTGAACAAGCTGCTGCGGCCCTCGGCGACGGTCATCGGCACCACGCTGAGCCAGATGATCTCCGCACGCGCCAGCGGGGTCCCGCTGGTCTACGTCAAACCCTTCGCCTACTCGTGGCCGCACCTGCGCCAGGCCGACTCCCTGCCGCTCCTCCAGGAGAACCGCCGCCTGTCCCGGGCGGTCAACACCGGCGCGGCGCTACTCCTTCGCGAGGCCGCCCGGTACACCACCCACAAGCCCGGCGGCTTCTCCAGGGTCGCCCGCGAGTACGGGGTGCGACTCCCCCGCCGAACCGTGGAGGCCCTGGACGGGGACCTCAACCTGGTCGCCTCGATCTCCGGTTGCCTGCGCCCCTACCGGCTCCCGCCCCACTACCGCTGGGTGGGCCCGGTCTACGCGAGGCTGCCCCTGGAGGTTCCCCCGGAGGTGGAGCACCTGGTGAAGACCGCCCGCGGGGCCGACCGCCGGGTCGTCTACTTCGCGATGGGCAGTTCCGGGAACCGCGACATCGTCCTGAGGGTCCTGCGCGAACTGTCCCGGCTGCCCGTCACGGTGATCGCCCCGGTCGCCCGCTACCTGGAGCCCGGTGACCAGGAGCGACTCGGACCCCACGTGCACGTGTTCGACCTGCTGCCCGCCCACCGGCTCGGCGACCTCGTCGACGCCTCGGTCATCCACGGGGGCGAGGGCACCGTGCAGACCGCCGTCGCCTCCGGGAAACCGTTCCTCGGTATCGGACTCCAGCTGGAGCAGCGTTGGAACGTCGCCGAGTGCGTCCGCTTCGGCAACGCCGTGGGACTCACTCCCCACCAGGCAGAGGGGGAACGGCTCCGCCGAGCCCTGGAGTCCCTGCTCCGCGACCCCCGCCTGCGTGCCCGAGCCGAGGAGCTCCAGCACCGTCTGGCCGGCGTCGACGGAGCCCGGAACGCCGCCGACCACATCCACGAACTCGTTTCCTGACCCCGCGCGTCGAACCCGTCCCCGCACTCGGTGACAGCACCCCGGTAACCCTGGATACCGAGACCTTCCTACGGACCCGGGCCGACCACGACGGCACGAAGACCCCGGGCGACCTCCTCCAGCAGGAGACGGCCCTGGTCCCCGGTGGGCTGCGCGCCACCGACGTTCCCGGGGGCACGGTGCATCCCGGCTGCTGTCGGGCGAGCTGTCCACGACGGCCCAGGCGCAGGCCGCCAGGGACCGGATCAACGGGGAGGGGTCTCGCGGAGATCGGGGGCGTGGTTCCCCCGGATGATGGACCGGCCCGGTGTCGACGTGCCCTGAGGGCTCCCGGGCCTCTGGGGTCGAGCCGGGTACGGGGTTCTCGGCCCGACCACCAGAGGGCGACGGCCGGGCAGGAGGGGGTCCAGCACCGACCGACGGGGAGGACGCGGCCCGTCCGGAATCAAGGGGCGCTCCGGTCGGGCCGCTGTCCCGACACCTCCACGGAGGGGGGTGGGGGGTGTCGTGGAACTATTCTTACCGGACCCGGGACGGCCGCACGGGGAAATCCGGGAATTCGGCGGGATCGGCTTCCCCATGGGTGGTGTGTATCAGGCGAAAGCCGCACGGAACGCTCGGTCGTGCGGGTCCACGGGGTCGTCGGCCAGGTCCCCCACGAACACCGCCACGAGGTGTCCGCCCCGCTCTTCGACGTCCGCGAGCAGCCGCCGCCACTCAACCAGGTTGGGGTGCCGGAGCTCCGTGCAGGCCGCGGCGGGCGCCAGGGCGTCGACGGCCGCTGTGAGGCGCGCGGGCGTGAGTTCGTGGGTGGCGGTGCCCGAGGTGTGCCCGCACTCGATCGCCAGCACGATGGCGGGCAGGGGGCTCGTGCCGACGTTGGTCAGCCCGAAGAGCGTCCGGCCGTCCCGGTGCACGCCGACCCCGTAGGCCGCCGGACGCCGCCATCCGGGGTGGCCCGCCTCCAGCCGCTCGCGGGCGGCGTTGATCTCTTCCCTGGTGGCCCACTGCTCCATGGGGGTTCTCCTCTACAGGTTCAGGTCGCCGGTGGCGACGGTGACGGCGTCGCCGCCGATGTGCACGCGGTCCCCGTCCAGGCGCAGGTGCAGGTCACCGCCGCGGCGGGAGGCCTGGCGGGCCAGGAGCTCGGTACGGCCCAACCGCGCGGCCCAGTGGGGGGCGATGACGGTGTGCGCGGACCCGGTCACCGGGTCCTCCGGGACGCCCATGGCCGGGGCGAAGCACCGGGACACGGTGTCGTATCCGCGGTCACCGGGCGCGGTGGCGATCACCATGCGGGCGGGCAGGGCCCGGATGGCGGTGGGATCGGGGTCCAGGGCACGGACGGTGGCGGCGTCGGCGAGTTCGACGAGGAGGTCGTTGTTGCCGCCGATCCCGGTCCACCGGGGTTCGGCGCCCAGGGCCGCGGCCAGTCCGTCCGGGGCGTCGGCGGGGGCCGCGGGGCGGGCGGGGAAGTCCATCCAGAGCCTGCCGTCCCGGTTCTGCACGGTGAGGACGCCGCTGCGGGTACGGAAGCGGATCGGCCCCCGCTCTCCGAGTTCGGTGAGGGCGTGCGCGGTGGCCAGGGTGGCGTGGCCGCACAGGTCGATCTCGGTGACCGGGGTGAACCAGCGCAGTTCGAAGTCCGCGTCGGGGTCGTCGATCCGGCGCGCGAACGCGGTCTCGGAGAGGTTGAACTCGGCGGCGATCCCCTGTGCCCACGCGTCGGGGTAGGTGTCGTCCAGTACGAGGACGGCCGCGGGGTTCCCCGCGAGGGGTCGGTCGGTGAAGGCGTCGATGACGCGGTACTCGGGCATGGGTCCATTCTTCCAAGTGGAGCCGGTCCGCCAAGGGCCACCGGAGGGTGAAGTGGACCCCATCCCGACTACTGGAGGTGGGGTTCGTCCAGGATGAACATGGTCTGGGTGCTCTTCACCTCGGGCAGGCGCTGGAGCCGTTCCAGGACGAAGGTGCGCAGGGCTGCGGCGTCGGCGACCCGGACGAGGAGCAGGAGGTCGACGTCGCCGGAGACCAGGGCGGCGTGGTCGACCTCAGGGATGTCGCGCAGGTAGCCCCGGAACCTCTCCCAGGAGTGCTGTTCGATCCGTACGGAGACGTAGGCGGAGAGCGCCGTGCCGTACTTCTCGGGGTCGATGACGGCGGTGAATCCCCTGATCACACCTTCGTCGCGCAGGCGTTCGAGGCGGGAGTAGGCGTTGGCGCGGGAGATGTGCGCGCTCTCGGCGACGGCACGGATCGACATGCGGCCGTCGTCGCGCAGGAGGGCGATGATCCGGCGGTCGGTGTCGTCCAGCTGCACGGCCACTTGTCTTACCTCATACCGTCCGCGTCGTGGACACAACAGATGAACTGTGGTGGAAGGCGTCCTACCGAGCAGTTCGTCCAGCATCCGCCCGGGAGCATCGACAATATGGGGTGATTCGCCTCATATTCAAGACATGAAGCGCTCCGATGATCGGTGTCGTCCGGCTCCTCCTCGGAACCGGACGCCCGAGAGACCGGCCTCATGGGGACCGGCTCCACACTGACCACCGTGTCGGGCGCACAGGGCGGCTCCGCACCCGCGGGCGGCAACGGCGCCGCCGGAAACGAGGCGGGTCGGGCTCCGTCCTGGTGGGTCACGGCGCGAGTGAGGGCACGCGGCCACGCGCCGCCGTGTCCACGGGTCGGGCGGGCCCTCCGCGTCAAAGGCGACCGGAGGACCGCTGACCTGACCACCGTGCGGGCGACCGCGGTGCGGCGGTCGACCGGACGCGTGGAGCACCGCGGCTGTCGCAGGGAGGGCTCTGACCGCTCGGCCCCGGCGGGCGCACACAGCGCAGGGGCCGCGATCGACGATCGCGGCCCCTGGCCTACCCACACCCCCAGGGTCTGCGCCCTACGGGAGTCTCATTGTTTCCCCCCGCCAGGAGGAACACCTGGCCTAGCGGACTCCCGAGGTCACGGATGACCGGGGTGGGTCCGGGGGTTGTCGCGGAACTGCCGGGACTAGCGCCCGAGCAGCTTGTCGAACAGCGTGGCGATGCCGTGACGACCGTTGCTCTCGGCCATCAGACCCTTGTCGCCCTCGTCCTCGGCACCGGCGTGGGCACCGGAGGGACGGCGGGTCCAGGCGAAGAACAGCGCGATGAGGATCGCGGGGATGATCGCCAGGCTCAGCAGACCGGCGGCGGAGGGGGTGCCCTCGGCGCCCGTCAGCCCGAAGCCGGTCAGGTCGTTGGCCGCGGTCTCGGCGGTCACGCCGGTGTCCTCGTCCTCCTGCTCGGCGGCGGCGGGAGCGTCGTCCTGCTGCTCCTCCTCCTTGGCGGTCTCCTCGGAGGCCTCGTCGGAGGTGTCCTCCTTGGCGGCCTGCTCCTCGGCCTGCTCCTCCTCGGCCGTCTCCTCCTCGGGGAGGTACTCGGCCGGGACGTCGGAGACCGCGTTCTCGCACTTGTTGCCGGACTGGTTGAACGGGTGGGGAGCACCTTCGGTCCCGTTACCGTCGCCCCACTCGGTGATGAAGTACTCGACCTCAGCGTGGCCGTTGCCACCGCTGACGACGAGGGAGTCCTTGTCGAAGCTCTCGCCCATCATGTCGGCGAAGGTCTCGCCGTCGATGTCCAGGAGAACGTCGCAGTTCTCGGAGGGGATACCGGGACCGCGGTCACCGATGAAGAACTCGTACTCTTCACCCTCGTAGACGATGAATCCCTCGGTGCCCAGCGGCCAGCTGGGGCTGGAGAACAGCCCCTTCTGCATGGGTTCACCACCGGCGGGCATCCCGGTGTCTCCGTTGATGCCGGAACCGTCGTCCCAGAAATAGGTCGCGGTGACTTCGCCGTACTGAATGGGAGTGTCGTTGCTCATGAAGTGATAGCCAGGTTGACGACAGAAGCCGAGAAGACCGGGCCATGACGTGTCGGGGCACGCGGACGTAAAGGGGTCCGTGTTCCGGACGAGTGTCGTGTCATGGCACGCCCCGCGTCGCTGGCGGCGAGTGGCGGGGTGGGAACGGGGGGCCGGATCGGCTCCGCCGGACAGCTGCGCGTGGATTCGCGCTGCTCGTTCCCGAGAGAAATGAAGAGGTCTCGATTCCCTTTCGGCTCGCAGGCCGGTCAAGGGCTCGGCACCGGATCGCTAAAGGTCCATAACGAACCGGTCACGAAGGACACTAACCCAGGGTTTGGCAAAGTGCCGAAGGATCGCGAGTAAAATGACGCGGCGTGTTTTGCAGAACACGCAACGACGTCACTGGCTAAGAACCCGCAGGTCACGGGATCGCCCTGACAGCAGGGGTTCGCGGGCCCGACCGGGGACAGCAGGCGGGCTCGCGAGTGGCGCTCGTCATAAACCAGAACGAACGCAGATGGGTCGCCTCAGAACCGCCCGAAGGGCCACGGACCAGCCGAAAGGTCACGAAGGACCGGACCGCGAAGGCGCGGACCGGAGGCCCGGTGGGGACGGCACACAGGGGGCACACCGAGGCAAAGGCCGCGTCATCCGGGCACTGGAGGGGTCACCGGAACGCTTCCTGGGGCCGGTGAGCACAAAGAACTCCCCGGCGGGTTGTCCCACCGGGGAGTACGGATCGGGTCAGGTGACCTGTGACCTGCGGTTGAACCGCTCGGCACGCCACTCCCCGGACTCCACGACCTCCACCAGCGCGGTGGCGGCGTCGTGGACGTCCACATAGCGCAGGTAGAGCGGGGTGAACCCGAAGCGCATGACGTCGGGGGCCCGGAAGTCCCCGATCACACCGCGCTCGATCAGCGCCTGGACGATCGGGTAGCCGGCCCCCTCCTCCGGCTGGACGAGGGAGACCTGGCTACCGCGCCGGTCGTGCTCGGACGGGGTGATCGACGCCAGCCCCACCGAGGCGGCCCTGGCCAGGAACAGGTCGGTCATGGCCAGGCTCTTGGCCCGGACCTGGGCGAGGTCGGCCTTGGCCCACACGTCCAGGCCCGCTTCCAGGGCGGCGTCGGCCACCAGGGGCTGCGAGCCGCTGAGGAAGCGCGAGACCCCCGGGGCCGGTTCGTAGTCGGGGTCGAAGTCGAAGGGCCGCGCGTGGCCGTGCCATCCGCTGAGCGGCTGGTCGGAGGCGGCGTGGTGGCGGCGGGCCGCGTACAGGAACGCGGGGGCGCCCGGACCGGCGTTGAGGTACTTGTACGTGCACCCCACCGCGAAGTCCACGTCGTTCCCGGAGAGGTCGATGGGCACCGCGCCCACGCTGTGGCACAGGTCCCAGATCACCAGTGCTCCGTGCTCGTGCGCGAGGCGGGTCATCCCGGCCATGTCGCGCAGGACCCCGCTGCGGTAGTCCACGTGGCTCAGCAGCAGGACGGCCACGTCACCGCGCGCCAGGGCCTCGGCCAGCTCCGGGCCGTCGGGGTCCACGCGACGCTGCTCGGCTCCGGCCAGGCCGACCGCGCCCTCGGCGACGTACAGGTCGGTCGGAAAGTTGCCCGCCTCGCCCAGCACCACCGTGCGGTCGGACAGACGCAGGGCCGTGACCAGGGTCTTGAAGAGGTTGGCGGAGGCACCGTCGCCGACGACCACCTCGTCGGCGGCCGCACCGACCAGCGGGGCGACCTTGGCACCCAGGGTGCGCGGCTTGTCCCACCAGCCCGCGTCGTTCCAGCTGCGAATGAGGTTCTGCCCCCACTCGCGCTCGATCATGTCGGCGACACGGGCGGGGGTGGAGCGGGGCAGTGCGCCCAGCGAGTTGCCGTCGAGGTAGATCACCCCCTCGGGAAGGACGAACTCCTCGCGGAGGGGGGCGAGGGGGTCGGCCGCGTCCAGTGCGGCGCACTCCTCACGAGTGGTGGGCGTCATCGGGTCCTGCTTCCTTGCCGGGGCTGGGTGGAGGCCGTGGTGGACCCCGGCCGGTCCGCCTCAGCGGCCCGACCGGGGTCTCCTGGTCTAGATGGTGCTACGCAGGGACCACAGTTCCGGGAAGACGTCCTTCTCGGCGTTGCGGGCCAGCCAGTTGAGCCCGTTGGAGCCGCCGCTGCCGGGCTTGCCGCCCATCGTGCGCTTGACCGCGACCAGGTGGAGCTGACGCCATCGTGTCACCCGCTCGGCGACGTCGACCAGGGCCTCGGCCAACAGGTACAGGTCGTTCCCGGGGCGGTCGTCGGCGTAGACCTCGATCCAGGCGGCCTCGACCTCGGCGGAGGGCTCGTAGTCCTCGGTCCAGTCTCGCTCGGCGGAGGCGTCCGGGACGGGCAGGCCCCGCCGGTGCAGCAGGCGCAGGGCGGCGTCGTACAGGCTGGGGCGCTCGATCAGGGCGGTGAGGTCGTCGACGACCCCGCTCATGGCCTTGTGCGGGCGGATCATGGCGGCGGACTTGTGACCGAGGAGGAACTCCAGTTTGCGGTAGCTGTAGGACTGGAATCCGGAGGCCTCCCCGAAGGAGTCACGGAAGCGGTTGAACTGGGTGGGCGTCATGTCGCCGAACAGGCCCCAGGTGCTGTTGAGCACGTCCTGGGCGTTGCAGGCGCTGCGCAGCCAGGCGACGGCGCCGGGCACGTCGTCGACCTCCAGGGCCTCCCGGGCCGCCTCCCAGCGCTCCTGGACGAGCGAGAACAGGAGCTCCATCACCTGGGTGCCGATGATGAAGGCCGACTCGGCGGGCTCCTTGGTGCGCGGGTTCTGGAGGCTCAGCAGGGTGTCGATCCCCGCGTAGTCGACGTAGGGGGTGTTCTTCTCGAAGTTCAGGGTCGGCTTGCCCCCGTTGCTCTCCGCCCTGCTGGCACGGGCCTCCGCCGCGCCGACGTCCTCGGTCGGGGCGTAGGGACACTGAGCGGACGTGGTGGAGAGCATCGGGTGTACCCCTCGTGTACTGCGTGGTCATGTACGTGAACCCACATACTGGGGCAATTGACCACCAGAAGGAATGCACACCGATGACACAAGTCGGGCGTTGACCTAGCATTCGTAACAGGAATCCGCCATCGGCCTTGGGAACGCAAAGTATGGCCTCACGACTCGAAACCCCGCTGGACAGCGTTGACCAGCGCATCCTCGACGAGCTCCAACGGGACGGGAGGTTGTCCTTCAACGAACTGTCCCGGCGGGTGAACCTCTCGGCGCCCGCCGTGGCCGACCGGGTGCGCCGACTGACCGACCGCGGGGTGATCACCGGCTACCACGCCCACGTGGATCCGGCCGCCGCCGGTCTCCCGGTCACCGCGCTGGTGCGCATGGAATGCTTCGGCGCCCACTGCCTGCTGCGCGAACAGTCCTCCCTGGAGCTGCCGGAGATCCTCCAGGTGCACCGCGTCACCGGCGACGCCTGCTGTGTGCTGCTCATCGCGGTGCGCTCCATGGAGCACTTCGAGGAGGTCATCGACCAGCTCGCCGTGCACGGCCGCCCCTCCAGCACCATGATCCTGTCCAGTCCGGTGCCCTGGCGCCCGGTCAACGCCCCGCAGACCCGTTGAGACCCGCGGTCCCGTCCCGTCGCTTCCCGACTAGGGTTGACCGGTGAGTGTTCTGATCGACAGTCCCGTCTGGCCGGGCCCCCGTGGCTGGCGCTTCGCCCACCTGGTGAGCGACAGCTCCTTCGAGGAGCTGCACACCTTCGCGCGTGAGCTGGGTGTTCCGCCCGGTGCCTTCGAGCGGGACCACTACGACGTGCCCGAACACCTGCACGCTCGGGCCCTGGAGATGGGCGCCGAGCGGGTCAGCGGCCGCGAACTGGTCACCCGTCTGCGCGGGGCGGGCCTGCGCCGCCCCAAGCACGCCGGGTCGGGGCAGGCTCCTCCGAGGACTCACGGCTGAGCCGGTCCACCTCGGCGAGCATGTTGGAGCGCGCGCGGGGCTCCCAGTGCGCCCGACCGAACCGCGTGTGGAACAGGTGCGGGCTCTCCAGCAGCGAACGCAGGACCCGCAGCCGTCCGGCCCGGAACACCTTGTCGGAGTAGCGCCAGTACTCCGCCCGGACCGCGGAGGTGTAGGCCAGGTACTTCTCCGGCGGTCCGCCCAGGGTCGACAGGTCGGCGTCGCAGAGCACCGCGCCGTCGGCGTCCCCCGGCGCGGGCTGGTGGTCCTTGGTGACGCCCACCAGCCGCACCACCTCGGCGATCAGTGCCGGGTCCTTCCCCAGGAGCGTGAGCAGCCGCTCGGCCAGGGCGGCGCTCTCATCCTCGTCCTCGCCGGGGTTGCCCTCGTAGACGGCGTCGTGGAACCAGACCGCGTAGCGCACTGCGTCGACGTCGCGGGCCTCCTCCTGGAGCACGTCCACGGCGCGCAGGGTTCCCCACAGGTGGGAGAGGGTGTGGTAGCGGCGGTGTTCCTCGCTCCAGCGGCCGAGGAGCTCGTCCCCCACCGCCCGGGCCTCGCACCCCCCGCCCGCGAGGTGGCGCCAGGAGGCCGCGAGGAGGACGGCGTCCTCCTCCCGCAGGGGGTGGTAGCGGTCCGTCCGGTGCTCGGAACTGTCCATGTGGCCAGTCTTCCCGCCCGCGCCCGGCCCCAAAAGGTCAGCGCGGGTCAGCGCGCGGAGCCCTCGACCAGCCCGGCCTCGTAGGCGAGGATGGCCGCCTGCACCCTGTTCCTCATACCCAGACGGCTGAGGATGGCGCTCACGTAGCTCTTGACCGTGCCCTCGACGAGGAAGAGGCGTTCGGCGATGTCGGCGTTGGACAGACCGGCGCCGACCAGGGCGAGCACGTCCCGTTCACGATCGGTGAGGTCGGCCAGGCGTTCGGCCGCGGCGGCCTCCTTGGCCGCCCTTCCGCCGCCGAACCGTTCGATCACCTGTCGGGCCACCCGCGGAGACAGGTAGGCGCCCCCGTCCGCGACCGCGTGCACCCCGGCGATGAGTTCGCGGGGGTCCCCCGCCTTGAGCAGGAACCCGCTGGCCCCGTCGCCGAGCGCCTGGGAGATGTAGGCGTCCTCCCCGAAGGTCGTGAGGATGACCACCCTGGTCCCCGGGGCCACCCGAAGGATCTCGGCGCAGGCCGCGAGCCCGTCCATGCGCGGCATGCGGATGTCCAACAGCACCACGTCGGGGCGGCGGGAGAGGACCAGCTCCACCGCCTCCCGTCCGTCGGCGGCCTCCGCGACCACCTCGATGCCCGGGTCGCTCTGCACGATGGCCCGCACACCCGCGCGGATCATCGCCTCGTCGTCGGCGAGCAGCACCCTGATCACAGCCGTGTCCCCTTCTCCGGTCCCGGTCGCTCGGGAAGCATCCCACAGCGCCCTCATCGCCTCGTCAGCCTCTCCTTGGCTGTGAGCACCCCGTCCTCGAAGCACAACTGGTAGAAGTCCACGTCCTCGTCGAACATCCCCGCCGTGCCGCGGTAGTGGTCGCAGCCGGGGTCGGCGGAGTCGAACTCCGCCAGTTGCGACTCGGAGACCCGCAGCGGCTGGTCGGGGAGCAGGTCGAGTTCGTCGCGGTGTTCGCCCACGGAGACCGCCGCGAAGTCCTCCGGTGGCAAGGTGCTGGCGGCGAGGATCTGGGCGAGGGCGTAGTAGACGGTCGCGACCACGAGCAGGACCACGACCACCGGAGCGGCCACCAGGGCCAGGGTCCACGGCTGGACCCGGCGGCGGGCCGCTCTGTGGAGCCGGTCGATCCCCTCGTCGGCGTGCTCTGCGGTGTCTGTCGTCTCGGCCCCGTTCAGCGGCATGGTGGCCCGCACCCGCCAGCCGCCTTCGTGGGGACCGGCGGTCAGGGTTCCGCGTGCCAGCCGGACCCGCTCCGCCAGACCGGTGAGGCCGTGTCCACCGCCCGAACCTGGCTCCTGGCCGCCCCGCTCGCCCGGATCACGGTTGGTGACCCGCGCCACCACCCGGGCGTCGTCGGCGGTCACCCTCACTTCGACGGGGGCGCCGGGCGCGTACTTGGTGGCGTTGGTCAGGGACTCCTGCACGACCCGGTGGACCGCGCGGTCCACCATCGGCGGAAGCGCGTCGAACCTCCCCTCGCCGACCAGCGTGACCTCCACCCCCGAGTCACGTGCCCGTTCCACCAGGGCCGGCACATCCTCGTCGGCGGGGGCGGTCGGGGCGGGTTCGGCACCGGTGTCGGGGCGCAGAACCCCGATGATCTCGCGCAGGTTGGCGGTGGCCTCGACCGCACCCGAGCGCAGCCGGGAGATCTCCTCCCTGTGGTGCTCGGCCAGGTCCGGCGCCACCTCCAGGGCTCCGGCCCGCAGGGCGAGCAGGCTGAGGTCGTGGCCCAGGGAGTCGTGCATGTCCTGGGCGATCCGCGCGCGTTCGCGCAGTCTGGCGCGGTCGGCGGTCAGCCGCTGTCCGAGTTCCAGCTGGCGCGCGTGCTCCCAGCCCGCCTGTCCCAGCTCCCGGTGCTGGCGCCGGTAGACGCCCACCAGCCAGGGCAGCGCCGTGAAGAACACCAGGGTGATCCCGGAGCTCAGCCACAGCCCTGGGGTCTCGCCCACCAAACGGAGCACGACCACCGCGACGGCCAGGCTCAGTGCGGCGAAGAGCGCCACGGCGACCCAGGTCCGTCTCGACCGCCGACCGGCCAGGTAGGCCACGCACACCAGGACGACCACGAACGCCTGGGACCAGAGACACACGAACACGGCCGCGCACGGCGCCAGGAGGGGGTGGGTGCGACTGAGCACGAGGACCACCCCGGCCAGAGCCACCAGGTGGAGGGCGGTCAGGGTCGGTTCGTACCCGGCGACGGCGAAGGCGTGGGCCTCGGCGAGCAGGACCAGGGACGCCCCGAGCCACAGCAGCAGGTCCCGCACGGCGGCGCCCCGGGTCGGCCATCCCGGGCCGGGCATCACCAGGACCCGAAGCGGGTCCGGGACCCGGCGCGGTTCCGGGGAGAGTTCGGCGAAGTCCATGGTGGCGAACCTACACAGCCGCACCGGTCACGGGTCACCCACGAAAGTCAGGGTTCGTCCGCCACCAGGATGGATCGACCTATCATGGGATGGTTTGCGGCCGAGGGCGACGGCGCGGCACCACGAGACAGAACGAGGCTGAATGTCACCCCTGGAGACCTTGCGGCGGATGCACCGGATCGCCGGTTGGCCCCTGCTCCTCGCCACGTTCCTGGCCCGGCTCCCCGTGTCCATGACCCTGATCGGGCTCCTCACCCTGGTCACCGTCACCACCGGCAGCGTCGCCGCCGCCGGACTGGTCTCCGGAGCGTTCGCGCTCGGTGAGGCGGTCGGCGGGCCCGTCATCGCGCGCTTCGCGGACCGTCACGGGCAGCGCTTCCCCGTGCTGGTCACGGCGATCGTGGACGCCGCCCTCATCGTCGCCCTGGTGGCGGCCATCGCGGCCGACGTCCCGCTGCCCGCCATCGTGGCGCTGGCCGCGGTCGGTGGTCTGTGCATGCCCCAGGTGGGACCGATGGCCCGCACCCGCTGGGTGGTGCTCATCCGCAAGGGACCCGACCGCGGCCTGGAACGCGAGCGCTCGGTGTCCGCGGTGATGTCGGTGGAGGGCGTCCTGGACGAGGCCGCGTTCGTCCTGGGCCCCGCTCTGGTCGGTGTCCTCACCCTGACCCTGTCCCCCACCGCGAGTGTGCTCGGTGCGGCCGTCCTGATCGGTGTGTTCGGCACCGTGTTCGCCCTGCACCCCACGGCACCGCCCGGGTCGGCCCCGGTGCGCGGCGCCGAAGGCCGCATCACACGACCCGCGCTGCTGCTGCTCGCCGTTCCGATGTTCTGCCAGGGCCTGTTCTTCGGTGGCATGTCCACGGGCGTGACCGCGTTCGCGGACAACGCCGGGCACGGCGACCTGTCCGGACTGATGTACGCGGTGATGGGCTCCAGCAGCGCCCTCGCGGGGCTGATGATGGCCTCCCTGCCGGTGGGTTTCACGCTCACCGCGCGGGTGCGTGTGGCGGCGGGCGGTCTGGCGCTGCTCACCCTGCCCCTGTACCTGGAGCACGGCCCCGCGACCCTGGCCGTGGCCATCCTCGTGCTGGGCGTCGCGATCGGCCCCCACCTGGTGAGCCTGTTCGGCCTGATCGAGCGGGCCGCCCCGCCCAGCCGCCTCTCACAGTCGATGGCGATCATCCTGAGCAGTCTGATCCTGGGCCAGGCCCTGGGGTCCATGGTCTCGGGGTCGCTCGCCGACTCCTTCGGCCACCAGGGGGCGTTCGCGCTGGCCACGGCGGGCGGGCTGGCCTCCTTCGCGGTGACCACGCTGGTGTTGCGGGCCCGTTGGTACGAGCGGTCCGGCGCCAGTGACGGCCCCGCCGCTCCGGGCTCGGGGCCTCCCGTGACCAAGGACACGGGGCTCAACTCGGGGGTCTGAGCTGGTTCGACTCCGCTACCCCGTCCCGGCGGCGCCAGGCACGCGTCAGGGCTCTGGTCAGGGACCGGAGGGTGTGCGTAGGCTTGTCGATCGTGCTTGAACTGTTCAGGGCGCTGGCCCCCCGAGCCAGTCTCCTCCGCGAGGCCTGCCCGCCTCCTCCGCTCGCCGGGATCGCCCGCGTGACCCTGTCCGTGCGCGACCTCGACGTCAGCGTGCGCTTCTACCGTTCCGTCCTGGGCCTGCGCCCGGAGTACCCGGTGGACGGCGACGGGCCGCCCGTGACCGTCTTCCTTATCCCCGGAGGGCCGTTCCTCGACCTGGTCCAGCACAGGGACAACTTCAAGGGCCGCTTCGACAGGCGCCGCTGTGGTCTGGGCCGACTCACGCTGGCCGCCGCCAACCTCGGCGTCCTGGAGGCCTGGGAGGACCGGTTCGCCCGGATGGACGTGGAGCACGCCCCGGTCGTGCACGCCGACGAGGGTTCGACCCTGGTCTTCCAGGACCCGGACGGCACCGAGCTGGCCCTGTTCGTTCCCGCCGAACCCGACACCGGCGAGGACTAGTCGACCGGTTCCGGGACCCGGCCCGGCTCCGTCTCCCGTTACAGGGGCCGGTGGCCGGGCCCGTGACTACTCGCTCGGGACGGTCCTCAGTCGGATGTCGCGCTCACCGATCTCGTCCACCGCCGACCGCGGCAGGCGCTCGTCGGTGATGATCAGGTCGAACTCCTCCAGCTGGGCCACCCTGAAGGTGCCGAACTTGCCGTACTTGGTGCTGTCCACCACCAGGACGCTCTTGGAGGCAATACGCAGCAGCTCCTGCTTGGCGATCACCTTCGCCTCCGACGGAGTGGTCGATCCGCGCTCGGCGTCCCAGGAACTGCTCGCGATGAACGCGAGGTCGACGTTGACCTGCCGCAGGAAGTCGGCCGTGAACTGGCCCACCGAGGAGTGGTCGGAGTGCGACACCACACCCCCGGTGTGGATCAGTTCGATCCCCGGGTACTCCATCAGGTGGCCGACGACGTTGAAGTCGCTGGTGATGACGGTCAACCCCACCTTGTCGGTGAGCAGCGGCACCATCTGGAGGGTGGTCGTGCCCGCGTCCAGGTAGATGGTGAAGTTCTCGCGCACCAGCTCGGCGGCGGCGCGGGCGATGGCCCGTTTCGCGGGCACCTCCAACTGTGCCTTGGCCAGGTAGGAGGGTTCGCTCTTGAGCCGGGCCGCCAACCGCACGCCGCCGGTGACCGACAGGACCTTGCCGTCGTTCTCCAGGGCCTGGATGTCGCGACGCACGGTCATGTGGGACACGGACAGCATCGACGTGAGCTCGTTGATACTCAGCACGTGGCGCTCCTGGAGAAGCTTCAGGATGTGCTCTCGCCGCTGGTCCGGGATCATCGTTCGCCTCACACTCGGGGGCCTGGCGGGTGCCGTTCGGATACGACACCCCTTATCGAAGTTTCCCAGGTAGCCGTACCCAGGCGGTGCCCCCACGACGTGAGACCGCTCGCAATCCCCGCGCGATCGGCCCCCACGCTCCGCGCCGCCCGACGGCTCCGGGACGCCTTGGTGGGCGTTTTTCCTGTTTGCACCACGTGATCGCGGTCTCTTTGCCACTCTTGACTGCATGACGTTGTCCATCGCACTACGCGGAGACACCGCACGATTCCCAGGTAACACTCTCCCGGCACTGCGCTCGGCGCTGCGCGCCGGAGCCGACCTGGTCAAGATCGACGTCCACCTGTCCTCGGACGGGTACCCGGTCCTGGTGGACGAACGTGTCGTGACCCTCCCGGGTTCCCCGCCGCGTCAGGTCGCCGACCTGACCCTGGCCGAACTCGCCGCCGCCCGCGACGACGTGGAACGGCGGGTGCCCACACTCATGGAGGTCATCGCCGAGTTCGGCGGCGGCGCCACCGCGCCGCTGCTGGTCGACGCCGCCTCCCCCCAGGCCGCGCTGGCCGCCGACGCCGTCCTGCGCGAACACGGGTTCGGCGACCAGGCGCTGTTCACCGGACCGCTGGAGACGCTCCAGGCGCTGCGCGCCCGCAGTCCCGGTGCCCGCGTGATGCTCGCCTGGGACCAGCCGGGACCCCCGCCGGAGGAGGTGGCCCGCGCGGTGCGCCCCACGTTCCTGGGGATGCACTACTCCCTGGTGGACCGGGACCGGGTGGCCGACCTCCACCGGCACGGTTTCGGGGTGGTGGCCTGGACCGTGAACGAGTTCCCGGACATGGCCAGACTCATGGGAATGGGCGTGGACGCGCTCGCCACCGAACGCGTGGACGACCTCGTTTCCCTGACTTCCGGCCGTGCCCAGGAAACGGCTCAGGGGCCGCCGTGAACAACGGCGCGGGCGGCAGGAAAGGGAACGTCGGACCATGCGGAACCGTCCCGGGAAAACACTGGTACAACCCTTGTACCGTTCCCTCGGTTCACGGGACCACCTGGGAGAACACGACAAGCCGCCCTCAGCGGGCATCGGCGGGAACACCAACAACACGCGCACCGTGAATACCGCGTTTTCCGGTGAATTCCTCCGTTCCACACTGTGTGTGGAACGGTCACGGATATCCTTGACTCCCCTGACGTCCGTGGCGCACCGACCGACGAGAAAACAACGAATGACGGCCGATCTCCCCCCGAACGCACTTCGCACGACGGCACCCGTCCTGGACTGCGCGGCCCGGCTGTTCACCGAGCACGGTTCGCGCGGGATCGCCATGTCCGACCTGACCCGACGCATCGCCAGCGAGACGCGCACGGACCCGGCCTGCCTCAGACGTGCCTTCCCCACCAGGTTCGACCTCTCCTACGCCGTGGTCTTACGCGCGACCCGCGAACGCGTCAACGGCCAACTGGCCGCCGACGCGCCCGGGAGACCACCCACCGAACGTATGTCCGGCCTGGTCCGCAGGCATGTGAACTCCGGGTGGCGGCACCGGTCCGCCATAGCCCTGAGCCAGGAGCTGCTGCCCGCCCTGCGCGCCATCCACCCCGCCCGGCACCGGGAGATCAGCTCCCTGTTCCGGACCTACCGGGAGCACGTCCGCGAGATCATCGTGGCGGGAGTGAGCGCCGACCAGTTCCGGATACGGGACACCAACCGCGCCACCGACAGCGTCCTGGAGACCTTCGACTCGCTCCTGCACTGGTACGACCCCGAGGCCGGACTCAGCCTCAACGACCTCGGCGGCGTGTACGTGGACCTGGTGATCCACCACCACCTGCGCTGCCCGCGCTGACCGCGACGGCTCAGCCACCCACCAGCTCGTACAGGTCCACCGACTCCGCGACGGCCCGCAGCCCGGCGTCGTTGGGGTGCAGCTGGTCGCCGGAGTCGAACTCCGGCCGCATCCGCTCGGGAACGGCCGGGTCCCGCAGCACCGCGTCGAAGTCCCACACTCCGGTGAAGACCGAGCCCGGGTCGCCCGCCTCCGCGCGCAGGTGGGCGTTGACCCGCTGGCGCCCCTCCTCCACCTGCGGGGTACACCGGGATCCCCCCGCGCACGGCGCGAGGGTGGCCACGAACACCCGCACCCCGTGCTCCTCGGCGGTCCTGGCCAGGCGTCCCAGCCCCGCGATCACCACGTCCGGTGAGGCACCCCAGCGCAGGTCGTTGATCCCGGCGAAGACCACCACCGCCTCCACCCCGTTCTGCGCGAACACGTCGCGCTGGGCGCGGTGCAGCATGCTCACACCGCTGGCGTAGGTGGACACGCCCTCCCCGGGGTAGCCGTCCGAGGTGATCCGGTTCCCCGCCACACCGAGGTTGAGCACCCCCAGGGTCGGCAGGTCGGCGCTCTCGTGAAGCCGGGCGCCGAGCACGTCCGGCCAGCGCGTGTGACTGTCCCGGCTGGAGCGCAGTCCGTCGGTGATGGAGTCGCCGTAGGTCACCACCGCGCCGGGCCCGTCCGTCACCTCGATCCCCGTGAGGAAGGGCCATTGGTCCACGAGCCCGGTGAAGGGCTCCCCGGTGCGGTCCAGGGTCTGGTCACCGCTGCCGGGGACGCTGGTGTAGTTGGTGTCCACCGACGCGTAGTGGATGGGTGCGGCGGTCACCCGCTCTGGCAGGTGGACGCTGACCAGCAGTTCGGTCTGCGGTGGAAGCAGGACGTCGACGGGGTCGCTGACCAGTCGGCCCCCTGCGGGGATGACCGCGCCGGGCGCCCCGTCGAAGGTCAGCGGAACCGCCGCTCCGTGCGTGGCGGCGCCCACGCCGCGCAGTGAGACCGAGACCGCTCCGAGGGTGACCGGGCGCGAGGCGAAGGTGTTGTCGAACCGCAGGCGCGCCTTGTGTCCGCCGGTGGTGGTGCGCACGGTCAGTCGCAGCGTCTGGTCCTCCCATGGTCCGACCGACGCGTACCCGGACGCCGCGCGCGCCCAGGTCCCGGTCCAGGCCTGCGCGGCCGGGCGCCCGCCGACGGAGAAGACGTGCAGGCTGGCGTCCTCGTCGGCGATGGTGGGCAGGACGACGTGGTCGACCTCCCGCCCCTGGTCGATCGGCACGGAACGGGCGTACAGGCGCACGGAACCGATGGCGTCCTGCCCGAAACCCGTGGCGGAGTTGGCGTAGGGCAGGGACAGGACGGCGTCCCCGGCCGGGCCCGCGGCCCAGTCGGGGACCGAGATCGGGAAGTCCTGGGTGGTTCCGTCCGTGTAGACGACGCGGCCGTTGCCGCGCACGTCGGCGCCGGTGCCGTCGGTGCGGGTGCCGGTCGCCAGGAAGGTGAGGGACTCCCAGCGGGCGGGTTCGGCGGACAGGGTCACCGACTGGCCGTCGGAGGCCACGTGGTCGGGGCGGCCCGGTCCGTAGGCGGGGAGTTCGAGCGGTGTGTCCAGGAGGACCACCTCTCCTCCCGGATTCCATCCGGCCGCCGCCAAGGTGCGCGCGGAGAGGCTGTTGCCGGCGCCGTCGAGGTCGCCGGAGCCCACGGTGCCGTCCTGGGAGACACCGGTGCGGTCGAGGAGGTGTGTGAGTGGAAGAGCGACGGGCTCGTCCGGGTCGTCCGCGGACTGCATGGCGACGTCACGGGAGACGCTCGCGTTGATGGCGACCAGCAGCAGGGCCACCACGGCGACGACGGAGACCACCCTCAGGACGTGGTCCCAGACCGTGGCTGGCCGGTCCGTGCCGTACCCCGCCGTTCTGCCCCCGTCCACCACACGCCTTCCTCACCGGTTCCGTCCGTTCACCTCACGTGTTCGACGGTCCCCGCGGCGCGGTGGTTGCCGAGACGTGGGCCACGGTGCCCTCCGACCGGCGGCCAGTCTAGGGCGTATCGGACGGTTCGGGGTTTCGGCCCGGCCGCCGTCAGCCAATGGTCCCCAACAGCACGGAACGTGGCGTTTCGTACTCGCCGCCCGGGGGCACAGGCTCGTCAGGAGGTACCCCCCGTGGAGACCGGAACGATCGTCATCATCGTCGCGGCCGTGGTCGTCGTCATCGGAGGAGCCGCGATCATCGCCTGGCTGGCGGTCCTCCCCGCCTTGTACACGCGGCGGCTCAGAGCGCGGTTCGGCCAGGAGTACGAGCAGGCTCTGGAGGCGCACGGCGACAGAGCCGACGCCGAGCGGGACCTCGCCGGACGACTCAGCCAGCGCCGGGACACCGAGCTGCGTTCACCCACCGAGACCGAGCGCGCGGACTACGCGCGCTCCTGGGCCGAGGTGCAACAGGGGTTCGTCGACGACCCGGTGGGGTCGATCCGGGGAGCCCGAGGTCTCACCGACACCATCATGCGGGACCTCGGATACCCCGACGGCCCCGTCTCCGAGGACGGCGTCCACGACGACGCGAGCTTCGAGCGGCGCGCCAGGGACCTGTCCGTGGACCATCCCGACGCGGTCGCCCGTTACCGCGCGGCCCGGGCCGCCGGGCACCTCGCGGAGGCCGACCAGACCGCCACCGAGAACCTGCGCGAGGCCCTGATCGCCTACCGGGGCCTGGTGGAGGCCCTGATCGGCGCCGAGACGACACGAGGCGCCCAGGTGGAGTAAGCACACGAGGGAGGTACACATGGCGGATCGCCCAGTACGGCCGAGGCACCGGCCGGGTGCGAAGCGGATCGACCCCGGACCCGTCGAGCGCCCCGTACCGCCGGAGCGGCCGGAAACCCCCGAGGAGGCCGAGGTGAGAGTGCCCCGGCAGAGCAGGCCCGCGAGGCCCCCCGCCCCCTCCCTGACCTGGCGGCCGCACCCCCGGGCCCTGGTCCCCCGTGAGGTGCGTGAGCGCTGGGACGAGGCCCAGGGAGAGTTCGTGGACGATCCGCCGAGCTCGGTGCGCGCGGCGGACGCTCTGGCGTCGGAGGTGGCCGACGCCGTGATCGCCGAGATCGAGGGGCGTCGCACGGCCCTGCACGCCGCACTGGAGAAGGCCGACGACGACACCGAGGCCCTGCGGCTGGCCCTGCGCGACTACCGCGCCTTCGTGCGCGGGCTGCTCGGCGACGACTGACCGGTGAGAGGGAACCGGGTGCGCCGACGGCCCGACCGCACCGTCGGCGCCCTGCCCCCGGACCCCCGCCCCCGAGTGGCGAAGGCCCGACGAAGGGTCTCCCGCCAATGCGACACCGATGAGTGGTGAAATGAGCAGAACGCGGCACTGATGTCCGACTTTTGGTTTATGCGTGCCGTTTGGTGAGGCGCGCCCCCGAGGGTCGCCGTCGTGCGCGGAGGGGGTTAGCGGGCGGCCAATACTTCAACACGTATTCAGCACAGCTGACCGGTTCGGGCCGTAGCCGTCCGAACACGGCCGGATAGGAAAGAAAGCGCCGCTGGCCTGTCAGTGCAGGCTGGCGGCGCTTTTTGTATGTTCGGAAGGGGTAGGCCGGGCAGGACTCGAACCCGCGACCCAGGGATTATGAGTCCCCTGCTCTAACCAACTGAGCTACCGGCCCTCCGTCGTCAGCAAACGTCATCCTAACAGGATGCGTCCGACGTTTCCGCGCCCGAAATCCGTTGCTCCGCAAGGCTTGCCCGCACCTGTGACGACGCGCGAAGCGCTTGGGCACACCTGGGTCGCGAACGGCGTCGGGGGGCGGTCTAGGGTGTGATGGTGCGGCGCGCGCCTGGCCGTACCCCCTGGGCCCGGCACCGGAGCCGCCTCGAACCCGTTGGTAACATCGCGGGTCGCACAACGTCGTCAGGAGAGTTCACGCATGTCCAACGCACCCGTCAACGTCACCGTCACCGGTGCCGCCGGTCAGATCGGCTACGCGCTGCTGTTCCGGATCGCCTCCGGCCAGCTGCTCGGCACCGACACCCCGGTCAAGCTGCGCCTGCTGGAGATCCCGCAGGCCGTCAAGGCCGCCGAGGGCACGGCGATGGAGCTCGACGACTGCGCCTTCCCCCTGCTCCAGGGCATCGACATCTTCGACGACGCCACGAAGGCGTTCGAGGGTGCCAACGTCGGCCTGCTGGTCGGCGCCCGCCCGCGCGGCAAGGGCATGGAGCGCGGTGACCTGCTCCAGGCCAACGGAGGCATCTTCAAGCCCCAGGGCGAGGCGATCAACGCCGGCGCCGCCGACGACATCCGCGTCCTGGTGGTCGGCAACCCGGCCAACACCAACGCCCTCATCGCCCAGAGCCACGCCCCGGACGTCCCGGCCGAGCGCTTCACCGCGATGACGCGTCTGGACCACAACCGCGCGCTGACCCAGCTCGCCAAGAAGCTGAACGTGTCGATCAACGACATCAAGAAGCTCACCATCTGGGGCAACCACTCCGCCACCCAGTACCCGGACCTGTTCAACGCCGAGGTCAACGGCGCCAACGCCGCCAAGGCCGTCGGCGACCAGGACTGGCTGGAGAAGGACTTCATCCCGACCGTCGCCAAGCGCGGCGCCGCGATCATCGAGGCCCGTGGCGCCTCGTCGGCCGCCTCGGCCGCCAACGCCGCCATCGACCACGTGTACGACTGGGTGAACGGCACCCCCGAGGGCGACTGGACCTCCGCGGCCATCCCGTCCGACGGCTCCTACGGCGTCCCCGAGGGCCTCATCTCCTCCTTCCCCGTCACCTCGAAGAACGGTAAGTGGGAGATCGTGCAGGGCCTGGAGATCGACGAGTTCTCCCGTGGCCGTATCGACGCTTCGGTGCAGGAGCTCGTCGAGGAGCGCGACACCGTCAAGCAGCTCGGCCTCGTCTAGGGGATCGACGCGGCGGCACGGTCACGGGCACGTTCCCCCTGGGGGACGTGCCCGTCCGTGTTCCGGGCCAGGTGAGGGGACGAACACCCCGGTGTGTCCCGAAGGGGGTCGGGGAGCGGGCAGTATAGAGACCGTGAGTCTCATTGATGTGCTTCCGGCCGAACCAGAACCCGACTCCCTCTTCGAGGCGTTCGCTTTGTGGGCCGAGGAGCGGGGCCTCACCCTCTACTCGCACCAGGAGGAGGCCCTCATCGAGGTCGTCTCCGGGTCGAACGTCATCCTCAACACCCCCACCGGCTCGGGCAAGAGCATGGTCGCCACCGGCGCGCTGTTCGCGGCCCTGGCGCGGAACGAGTGCGCGTTCTACACCGCGCCCATCAAGGCGCTGGTGTCGGAGAAGTTCTTCGACCTGTGCAAGATCTTCGGCACCGAGAACGTCGGCATGATGACCGGCGACGCCAGCGTCAACGCCGACGCGCCCATCGTGTGCTGCACGGCGGAGGTCCTGGCCCAGATCGCCCTGGCCGAGGGCCGGGACGCCGATATCAACACCGTCGTCATGGACGAGTTCCACTTCTACGCCGAACCGGACCGCGGCTGGGCCTGGCAGGTGCCCCTGCTGGAGATGCCCCAGGCGCAGTTCCTGCTGATGTCGGCCACCTTGGGCGACGTCAGCCGGTTCGAGGAGGATCTGGAGAAGCGCACGGGCCGGTCGACCGCGGTGGTCACCTCCGCCGAGCGCCCCGTCCCCCTCTACTACGACTACCGGACCACCCCGTTGCACGAGACTCTGGAGGAGCTTCTCGGCAACGGTGACGCGCCCGTGTACATCGTGCACTTCACCCAGGCGCAGGCGATCGAGCGCGCACAGTCGTTGACCAGTATCAACATGTGCACCAAGGAGGAGAAGGCACGGATCGCCGACGAGATCGGCAACTTCCGCTTCACCACCAAGTTCGGCCGCAACCTGTCCCGGTACGTGCGGCACGGCATCGGCGTGCACCACGCGGGGATGCTGCCCAAGTACCGGCGCCTCGTGGAGCGGCTGGCCCAGGCGGGTCTGCTCAAGGTCATCTGCGGCACCGACACCCTGGGGGTGGGCGTGAACGTGCCCATCCGCACCGTGCTGTTCACCGCGCTGAGCAAGTACGACGGAGTGCGTGTGCGCCGACTGCGCGCGCGGGAGTTCCACCAGATCGCCGGACGTGCCGGGCGGGCGGGGTTCGACACGGTCGGCAACGTGGTCGCCCAGGCCCCCGAACACGTCATCGAGAACGAGAAGGCGCTGGCCAAGGCTGGTGACGACAGCAAGAAGCGGCGCAAGGTGGTGCGCAAGAAGGCCCCCGAGGGGTTCGTGTCCTGGGACGAGGCCACCTTCCGCAAGCTCATCGACGCCGACCCCGAGCCGCTGAACTCGCGTTTCCGGGTGAGCAACGCGATGCTGCTGAGCGTCATCGCTCGGCCGGGCAACTGCTTCACCGCCATGAAGCACCTGCTGACCGAGAACCACGACGATCGCAGGACGCAGCGGCGCCACATCCGCGAGTCGATCGCCATCTACCGCTCGCTCCTGGACGGCGGGATCGTGGAGACCCTGCCCGAACCGGACGACCAGGGGCGTACCGCCCGGCTCACGGTGGACCTCCAGGCCGACTTCGCGCTCAACCAGCCGCTGTCCACGTTCGCGCTGGCCGCGCTGGAGCTGCTGGACACCGAGTCGCCGACCTACCCCCTGGACGCGCTCACCGTGGTGGAGTCCACGTTGGACGACCCGCGTCAGATCCTGGGCGCCCAGCTCAACAAGGCCCGGGGCGAGGCCGTCCAGGAAATGAAGATGGACGGCATCGAGTACGACGAGCGCATGGAGCGGCTGGAGGAGATCGACTACCCCAAGCCGCTGGAGGAGCTGCTCGACCACGCGTACGAGGTCTACCGGCGCGGTCACCCGTGGGTGGGCGACCACCCGCTGCGGCCCAAGACCGTGGCCCGCGACATGTACGAGCGCGCGATGAACTTCGTGGAGTACGTGGGCCACTACGAGCTGGCCCGCTCCGAGGGTCTGGTGCTGCGGTACCTGGCCAGCGCCTACAAGGCCCTCAACCAGACGGTTCCGGACGACTCCAAGACCGAGGAGCTGCGCGACCTCATCGAGTGGCTGGGCGAGCTGGTACGCCAGGTGGACTCCAGCCTGCTGGACGAGTGGGAGCAGCTCACCAACCCCGAGGAGGAGTCCGAGGGCGAGGGCGCCGAGGCGGAGGAGAAGGTCCGGCCGGTCACCTCGAACGCCCGCGCCTTCCGGGTGCTGGTCCGCAACGAGATGTTCCGCCGTGTGGAGCTGGCCTCGCGGCGGCGCTACGGCGACCTCGGCAAGCTCTCCGAGGACGACGAGTGGAGCGGCGAGGAGTGGGCCGAGGCCGTGGAGGCGTACTACGCCGAGCACGACCGGATCGGCACCGGACCGGACGCGCGCGGTCCGAAGATGCTCCTCATCGAGGAGGAGGACGACATGTGGCGGGTGCGGCAGATCCTCGCCGACCCCGCCGGTGACCACGACTGGGGCATCAGTGCCGAGGTGGACCTGGCGGCGTCCAACGCCGAGGGCCGCGCGGTGGTGCACGTGACGGACGTGAACCGCCTCTAGGCGGGTGGGGCCTCCGGTCGGAGGCCCCTGCCGGAGGCCCTCAGCCGAGCAGGTGGGCGTTGACCTCGCGGACACCCTCGGCGAGGTCGGGACGCTCGACCACGGTGACCCCCGCGGCGGTCAGGCGCTCGGCGCCGTCGCAGTCCACGAACAGCGCCGGTTCACGCCAGGCCAGGACGACCCGGCGCACGGGTGTGGCCAGGATCAGCGCGGTGCACGAGCGCGGCCGTGAGGCCCGGGAGCTGCACGGTTCCAGGGACGAGTAGACGGTCGCCCCGGCCAGGCGCGGGTCCTCGGGCGCGATCCCCCGCAGCGCCACCTCCTCGGCGTGGTCGTGCGGGTCGTCGCGGCGGGAGTACCCCGCCCCCAGGACCCGGCCGTCCTCGGACACCACGACGGCCCCCACCGAGTAGGCGGTGGTGGAGGGCGGGCAGGAACGCGACAGCCGCACCGCCTCCGTCAGCCAGAACGCGTCGGCGGCCCCCTCCTCCGGAGCCGGTCCGCTGGTGGTGCCGGTCGGTTCCATCACCGCTCCCCGGGGTGGAGGACGTACCGCAGCACGGCGACGTCTCCGAGGGCGCGTGCCTCCACCAGACGCATGGGCGCCTCGGGGGTGTGGGGGTAGGTGCCCGGCATGACGAAGCGCGGGGCGCCCTCCTCCCCCACCAGGAACGGGGCGACCGCGAGCCGGAGTTCGTCGGCCAGGCCCGAGGTGAGGAACAGGGTGTGGATGTGGCCGCCGCCCTCGACCAGCAGGCGGGAGACGCCCCGGGCGGCGAGGTCGCCCAGGATCGCCTCAGCGGTGGGCGGGTCACCCGCGTCCACGACCTCGGCGGGCGGGTCGGTGTCGGGGCGCCCGGCCAGAAGCCGGGTGGCGGTGGCCACCCCGGTACCGCCGGTGTAGACGACCGCCCCGGCGTCCCCGGTGGAGAAGAGGCGCGCCCCGGGGTCCACTTCGCCGCTCCGGGTGACCACGGCCTTGATCAGGTTCTCGGTCCGCCCCTGCTCGCGGCGGCGCTCCCTCAGGGCCGGCGAGCGAACGAGGAGCCGGGGGTCGTCGGCCCGCAGGGTGCCCGCGCCGACCAGGATGGCGTCGCATCCGGCGCGCAGTTCGTCGATCTCGGCGAAGTCCGCCTCGTTGGACAGCCGGAGGCGTTCGGGGCTGGTGTCGTCGATACGCCCGTCGATCGACATCGCGCAGCTCAGGATGGTGTGGGGACGGTCCATGCCACCAGGTTAACGGCGGTCGCGGACCGGGGGTCCGAGGAGTGCGAGGGCTTCCCGCCGAGCCCGCCATTCCGACGCCCTCCCTCCGGCGGGACGGCGAATGGTTTAACGGCGCTTCGGTGGATTTCCGCAGGCAGTGGGTACCTTTGGGAAATTGCCCACCGCCTTTCCAATAGTGGCCCCGTCCGATTTCGGGGACGAACCGTTCGGGACCGAGGACCCGGGTCCTTCGGAGGGGGCGCTCCGGGGGCGGCCGGGGGCACCGAACCCGATCCAGGGACGGCGCGGGCCCCCGTGAAGCCCGAAGGGAGGGGGCCGGAGCTCCCCTCACCCCGTGGCAGGCGGGTCGGTGCGGGGCACCCCGAACCCCGTTCCTCGCAAAATGGACATTAGGTGTATAAACACAAGTCAACCCAAGCCCGCCTTAACGCGTGGCGTCCGCACCTCCAAGGGAGAGCCCGGGCGACGATTTTTACCACCTGTATCCTGGACTCTGTTAACAACCGCGCCAACGCGGAATAGAATCCTTTGACGCGACCCCGCGAGGGGTCATCCCAGATTCATGGGAGTCGACCGCACTTCCCCACCTCAGAGCAAGAGGACGGCGATGTCTCGTTTCACCTCCCCCGACTTCCTGAGGCAGGCGGGGGACAATCACGTCCGTGCCAAACCCCCGCCGCCCGTCAACCTGGCCAGGGCCAACATCAACCGGCTCCATTCCTTCCATCTCAAGGGCAAGGACCACTTCCAGGTGGACCGGGACCTGGCAGCCAGGGCCGAGAACACCGCGGCCGGGTTCGTCGACCTCGTCCTGGGGGAACGCGCCTTCCTCCAGCGGGCGGTGCGGCACCTCTCCGCCGAACTGGGCATCCGACAGTTCCTCCAGGTGGGCGCGGGCATGCCCACCTCGGGGGATCCGCACGAGATCGCCCACGAGAGCTTCCCCGGCACCCGGGTCGTCTACGCCAGCCACGACCCCGTGGTGCTCGCCCACCACCTCGCCCTGATCCGTGACGGCCGCACCACCACCGCGGTGCGCGGCGGGTTGGATGACGTCCCGGGCCTCCTGCGCGACCCCGAGACGAGTCTGCTCGACCTCGACCAGCCGGTCGGGCTCCTGCTCACGGGTGTCGTCTCGCACCTGGGCGACCTCGGTGCCGCCGCACGCGGCATCGCGGAGCTGCGCGGGGCCCTGGCACCCGGAAGCCACATGGTCCTCAGCCACTACTGTCGCCCGGACCCCGTCCGCCACCCCAAGGACGCGTTCCGGGCCGAGCAGCTCCAGCAGCTGTTCGCCGACCAGCTGGGGCACGGGTACTGGCGCTCGGAACGGGACATCGCCGCGCTCTTCGACGGCTGGGAGTCCGTGCCTCCGGGACTGCTCCAGGCCCAGAAATGGCGCACCCTTCCGGTCGCTCCCCCCATCCCCGGGAGCTACCAGATGCCGCACCGCAACCGGCAACTGATCATCGGCGGCATGGGACGGGTCTGAGCACGTCCCCCCTCGTCCCCGCGTTGGAGCCCACGTGCCCGGCAGCGGGCGGGGGTCGCCCCCGCACACACGACGAAGGCCCACCGGATCTCTCCGATGGGCCTTCCTCTCACGCTCCCGCGACTGGACTCGAACCAGTAACCTGCCGGTTAACAGCCGGCTGCTCTGCCGATTGAGCTACGCGGGATCGCGCCACTCCAAGCACTGCGGCCTCGGCGACAGCACTAATCCTAGCGCGTCCGCAAGGGTGCTTGTGACGTTTTTTCTCAGGCCGGGGCGCACTTTCGCACCGCCCGTCGAGCACGCCCCGCCACCGGACCGAAGTCCTGACAGAAGCCCCGCCAACGGACGGAACAGGGCACACACGACGAAGGCCCACCGGATCCCTCCGATGGGCCTTCCTCTCACGCTCCCGCGACTGGACTCGAACCAGTAACCTGCCGGTTAACAGCCGGCTGCTCTGCCGATTGAGCTACGCGGGATCGCGCCACTCCAAGGCACTGCGGCCTCGGCGACATGAATAGACTAGCGCGCTTCGGGAGTGCTCGTGACCGGTGTCGGCCCGTGTGGCCCGCGGCACGACCGGGTAACGTCGGGGCACGGACCACGCCGACCGTCACCAAGGCCGTAAAGAGGAAGCCATGCGCTACCGGATCACGTTCGTCGCCGGACTCGCCATCGGATACGTGCTGGGCGCCAAGGCGGGCCGGGCCCGCTACGAGCAGCTCGCCCGCACCGCCCGCAAGGTGGCCGACAGCCCCCTGGTCCAGGAGGTGGCCGGGGTCGTCGGCGCGCAGACCAGCAGAGCGGGCCGCGCCGCCTACGACAAGGCCGTCGAGAGGATGCCCATCACCTCCGTGCGCGACTTCCTGGCGCGCCCCACCGAGGAGGAGATCGAGCTCGTCGAGTGGGAGACCGGCCCGTCCAACGGGACCCGCCCCGGGACGGGCGCCAACGGCGGCGGGGCCGAGGACCGGGACGCCTGACGATGCCACTGTTCGGCCAGAACATCCCCGAGCGGTTGCGTTCCCGGTTGGAGCGCGGCGAGCGGGTGCTCTCACAGGCACGCGTCGCCGCCCCGGCCGGGGGCGTCCCGGCGTCGGACTCCAGCGAGGGTTCCGCGGACGACGCGGTGCTGGTGGCCACCACCCGCGCCCTCCACCTGCCCGACGGGCACAGCGTGCCCTGGCAGGACATCGACCAGGCCCGGTGGAGCCCCGACACCCTCACGTTCGTCGAGGAGGGCGCGGGCGAGCACACCGTGCGGCTGCGCACCGAGCTCACCGGTGATCCCGTGGACTACCGGCGCTTCGCCGAGACCGTCGCCGAACGGGTCACCTCCACCATCCTGGTGAACCGGTTCGTGCCCTTCCCCGACGCCGAGTCCGCGACCGGCTTCCGGCTCGTGGCCCGGCGCGCGCCCCTGGGCAGCGAGATCGGCTGGCGGGTGCACCTGGGCGAGGGCCTGGACCCCGAGGACCCGCGCCTGTCCGACGCCGTCTCCCGGGCCCTGGCCCTCCTCCACAAACAGATGGGCGTGTGAGCCCACCCCGTCCCCGAACGCGTCAGGCCTCGCTCTGGGCCCGGGCCCTGCGGTCCAGGCCCAGCGCGAGCGCCTCGGCCAGGTGCAGGGCCCGACGCCCCGTCCCCTGCTCGATCTGGGTGCGGCAGCTGTAGCCGTCGGCCAACACCAGGGTGTCGGGCCCGGCCGCGCGCACCCGTGGCAGGAGTTCGCGCTCACCGATCGCCGAGGACACCTCGTAGTGCCCCTCGGTGAACCCGAAGTCGCCCGCCAGCCCGCAGCAGCCCGAGTCCAGCACCTCGCCGTCGATCCCGGCGCGCGCGATCAGCTCCCGGTCGGCGTCGAAGCCGGACACGGCGTGCTGGTGGCAGTGCACCTGGGCCAGCGCGGAGGCGTCCACGCGCGGCGGCGTCCAGTCCGGGGCGTACTCGTTGAGGAACCCGGCGAAGGTGTGCACGGCGGCCGCGACCCGCGTGCTCTCCTCCCCCGGCAGCAGTTCCACGAGGTCGTGCTTGAGGGCGGCCGTGCAGCTCGGTTCGAGGCCCACCACGGGCAGCCCCTGGGACACCAGTGGAGCCAGGGCCGCCACCGCCCGCCGCATGACGGCTCGGGCCACGTCCAACTGCCCCGTGGAGACCCACGTGAGCCCGCAGCAGACCTGCCCCCTGGGCAGCACCACGGAGAACCCGGCGTCCTCCAGCACGCGCACGGCCGAGACCAGCACGTTCGGGTTGAACAGGTTGCCGAAGGTGTCCGGCCACAGCACCACCTTGGGACCGCCGGCGCGCCCCTCGCCGCGGTTCAGGCGGCGCCGGTGCGCGCGGGTGAACGTGGTGCGGGCGAAGGCCGGGAGGTCGCGTTCGGCCGCCACCCCCGCCATCCGCTTGGCCAGTGAGGACACCCCGGGCAGGCGGACCATCCGATTGGCCTCCACCGGGGCCAGGGAAGCCAGGCGGGCCAGCACGGGGAGCCAGCCCATCGAGTAGTGCGCGGCCGGGCGCACCCTCCCCTTGTAGTGCTGGTGCAGGAACTCGGCCTTGTAGGAGGCCATGTCCACGTTGACCGGGCAGTCGCTCAGGCACCCCTTGCAGGACAGGCACAGGTCCAGCGACTCCCGGACCTCCTCCGAGCGCCACCCGTCGGTGATCACCTCGCCGTTGGCCATCTCGAAGAGCAGGTGGGCGCGGCCGCGCGTGGAGTGCTTCTCCTCCTGGGTCACCTGGTAGCTGGGGCACATCACGCCGGGCCCGCTCTGGCGGCGGCACTTGCCCACGCCCGAGCAGCGGCGCAACGCCTTGGCGAAGTCACCGTCGTCCTCGCCATAGGCCAGGGAGGTCTGGGAGAGCAGCGGGAGTCGCGGGCGCACGTCGGTGGCCACCCGGATGTCGGCGTCCAGCGGGAGCGGGTCGACGATGATGCCCGGGTTCATGAGGTTGTCGGGGTCCCAGACCCGCTTGAACTCGCCGAAGGCGCGTACGAGGCCCTCCGGGTACATACGGGAGAGGAGTTCGGAGCGGGCCTGGCCATCGCCGTGTTCGCCGGAGAGCGAGCCCCCGTGCCGCACCACGATCCCGGCGGCCTCCTCCATGAAGGCCCGGTACTCGCGGCGCCCCTCCTCATGGGTGAGCTCGAAGTCGATGCGCACGTGCAGGCAGCCGTCTCCGAAGTGGCCGTAGACGACCCCGTAGCGGTCGTGCCGGGCCATCAGGTCCTCGAAGTCGCGCAGGTAGTCGCCGAGGTTCTCCGGCGGGACGGCGGCGTCCTCCCAGCCCGACCACGCCTCGGCACCGGTGGGGGTGCGCGAGGTGAGGCCCGCGCCCTCCTCCCGGATGCGCCACAGCGCCTTCTGGTGACCGGTGTCGGTGACCACGGCGGAGTCGCGCGGACTGCTCGACTCGTCCAGGGAGTCGATCATCCTCAGCGCGGAGTCGGCCGCCTCGTCCGGGGTGGCGCCCGCGATCTCCACCAGCAGCCAGGCGTGGCCGAGCGGCAGCGGCACCCGTGACTTCGACCCGTGGCGGTCCAGGGCGGCCACGATGCGGTCGTTGATGCCCTCGACCGTGAGAGGGGAGTGTTCGAGCAGCCCGGGCACGGCGTCGGCTGCCGAGGGGGCGTCGTCGTATCCCAGCACCGCCAGGGCGCGGGCGGGCGGTGACTCGACCAGGCGGACGGTGGCGCCCACGACCATGGCGCAGGTGCCCTCGGTGCCCACCAGGGAGGCGGCGACGTCGCGGCCCTTCTCCGGAAGCAGGCGGTCGATGCCGTAACCGGAGACACGGCGCCGGAACTCGGGCATGGCGGTGCGCATCTCGGCGCGGTGGGTCTCGACGAGGCGGGCCAGCGCCGCGTGGATCTCCCCCTCCCGTCCGGGGCGCGCGGCCAGTTCCTCGAACTCCTTCTCGGTGTGCTCGGAGCCGACGGTGATCCGGGTGCCGTCGGAGAGGAGCAGATCGAGGGAGACCACGTTGTCGGCGGTGGTGCCCCAGGCCACCGAGTGGGAGCCGCAGGCGTTGTTGCCGACCATCCCGCCGATGGTGCAGCGGCTGTGGGTGGAGGGGTCCGGAGCGAAGGTGAGCCCGTGTTCGGCGGTGGCGGCGCGCAGATCGTCGAGGATCACCCCGGGTTGCACGGTGGCGGTGCGGGCCTCGGGATCGATGTCGAGGATGGCGCGCAGGTGGCGTGAGGTGTCGATGACCACACCGGTACCGATGGCGTTCCCGGCGATGGAGGTGCCGCCTCCGCGCGGGATGATCGGCACCCCGTGGGCGGCGCACGCGCGGACGGCGGCCACGCAGTCGTCGACGGTCTCGGGGATGACCACGGCGAGCGGTACGCGCCGGTAGTTCGAGGCGTCGGAGGTGTAGAGGGCGAGCGTGCCCGCGTCCAGGGCGACGGTTCCCCGGACGCCCTCCTCCAGGTCGCGGCGGAGTGCGGGAAGGTCCGGGTGTGGGATGGTGCTGTGCGGATCGGCCATGCCCACAGCGTGGCGCGGGCGGTGTGGGGTGGCAACCTCGGCGCGCGGCGCGGCTCTCGGGCCGATCAGTCCATGGACTCGCGCATGGCGCGAACCAGTGCGCCGTCGGGGTCCATGTCGAGGTTCCACACCATCATCCCGGCGAGGCCGTGCTCGCGGACGTAGGCGCCCTTGAGTGAGATCACCTCGGGGTTGTCGTAGGTCCACCACTCGTCGCCGTCGTAGACCCAGTAGGCGCCCGCCTCCTCGTCCAGGAAGCGGCGACCGTCCATCTCCTCCAGCTGGTCGAAGGGACGGGTGGGGCCGTCGTAGTCGTCGTCGGCCGCGCCCCCGGCGACCTGTCCGCGGCCCTCGTCCTGGGCGGGGACCCCCTGCCAGCCGCGCCCGAAGGCCGGGACGCCCATGACGATCTGGTCGGGGTCGGCGCCCAGGTCCAGGTAGCGCTGGACCGCCTGGTCGACGCTGTTGGCGTCCTCGTCGTGGCCGGGGGCGTACAGGTTGGAGTGGTGCGCGGTCCGTTCGCTCCAGGGGCCGGAGAAGTCGTACCCCTGGACCGTGGCGAAGTCGACGTGGTCGAACACCTCGGGTTCGAAGACCCCGGCGTGATCGCGACCCCCGGGCAGTGACGCGGACAGCACGTAGTCCTGCCCGGTCTCCCGGGAGAGGGCGTCCATCTGGCGGCGGAACTCGGCCACCAGCAGCGTGAAGTTGGCGGGGTCGTCGGGGTGCTCCACGTTGTCGGGGTTGCCCCTCCCGCCCGGCCACTCCCAGTCCAGGTCGACTCCGTCGAAGACGCCCGCGCCCGAGCCGTCCCCGCCCTGGGGCTCCTCACCGCGCACCGGCAGGTTCCCGCGCAGCCACAGGTCCAGACAGGAGGCGACGAAGGCCTCCCGGGACTCCTCGGTGCGCGCGGCGGTGGAGAAGTGCACCGACCAGTTCCAGCCGCCCAGGGAGAGGCTCGCGCCCAGGTCCGGATACTCCCCGCGGAGCTGGCGCAGCTGGTTGAGGCCGCCCGCGAGCTCCTGCTCGTACTCGTCAGCCTGCCCGCTGACGCTCTCGTCCGCCGCGTAGCGCCGCTGGTAGAGCTCCCAGGGCTGGTCGTGGCGGTCCTCGGGGATGTGGCACAGGCCGTCGCGGTCGATACCGCCGAAGGCCCACATGATCCGGGTGAGGTCCGCGGGCGCCCCGCTGCCGCGCAGCTCGTTGATGGTGTAGCCGCGGTTGGCCACGTTCCAGTCGGCGAAGTACCCGATCCGCTCGGGTTCGCGTTGGTTCTTGAGCACGAGTGCCCCCACGAGCAGCACGACGGCGGTGGCGGCCGCGCCCAGGACCAGCAGTGGACGCCGTCCGGAGGGCGTCCTGGACTCGGGCGGGGTCGGCGAGGCGTTCACACCTCGACCGTAGGGGCACCGGGGGACGAGGACGGGGCGTTCGTCCCATGTCGGCCACATGAGGCCGTTCCCGCGTTCCCGGGAACCCACGGTGGGCCCCGGACGTTGGCCTGTGCCTCATCCGCTGTGCAGGAAGTCCTTCAGGGTGCCCGCGCGCGAGGGGTGGCGGAGCTTGGCGAGGGTCTTGGCCTCGATCTGGCGTATCCGTTCCCGGGTGACTCCGAACTCGCGGCCCACCTCCTCCAGGGTGCGCGGGTGGCCGTCCGCCAGCCCGAAGCGGAGCCGGATGATCCGCCGTTCCCGCTCGGAGAGGTCCCCCAACAGCACTCGCAGCTGTTCCTGGAGCAGGGTGAACGCGGCCGCCTCCACCGGCACGACCGCGTCGGAGTCCTCTATGAAGTCACCGAAGTCGGACTCCTCCTCACCGATGGGTGCCTGGAGGGAGACGGGTTCGCGGGCGATGCGCTGGATCTCCAGGACCCGGTCCCCGACGAAGCCGGCGGCGGAGGAGATCTCGGCGACGCTGGGCTCGCGGCCCAGCTGCTGGTGCAGCTGGTGCTGGACCCGGACGAGCTTGTTGATGGTCTCGACCATGTGCACCGGGATGCGGATGGTGCGGGCCTGGTCGGCGATGGCCCGGGTGATGGCCTGGCGGATCCACCAGGTGGCGTAGGTGGAGAACTTGAAGCCCTTGGTGTAGTCGAACTTCTCCACCGCCCGGATGAGGCCGAGGTTGCCCTCCTGGATGAGGTCCAGGAAGAGGAGCCCGCGCCCCATGTAGCGCTTGGCGATGGACACGACCAGGCGCAGGTTCGACTCGATCAGCCGCCGCTTGGCCCGCCTGCCCTCCTCCACCAGCGCGGCGAGCTCGTCCGTCGCGCAGTGCCCCGGTGCGGGTTCCTGGCGCTGGGCGTACAGGCCAGCCTCGACGGCCTTGGCGAGGTCCACCTCCTCCTGAGCGGTCAGGAGCGGCACCCGGCCGATCTCGCGCAGGTACATGCGGACCAGGTCCGAACCCGAGCGGCGGCCCGGGTCGGTGACCGGCGCCGCCTCCTCCGGCTCGACCACGTCGACCCCGGCCCGGGCGAGGTCCGTGATGGTCTGGTCCAGGGAGTCGGGTGGCGCGTCGAGGCTTTCCAAAGCCGACGCGACCTCCCCACGGCTCACCGTTCCCCGACCGGAGTCGGGAAGGAGCGGAACCACTTGACGAACGGGTGGTATTTCGTTGGACACGACTGTGGGAGACACCACTCCATTGTGCCCGCAAACCCGCCGCAATAGGGAGAACTATTATTGTCACCCCGGTGCTACATACCGGTGGAACCCGACTACTGGAGGGCACGTTTCTGCTGGCCAAGCTGCATGAGTTCGACGAAGACCCGGTTGTATTCCTCCGGCTGAGCGGCCTGGTCAATCCGGTGGAGCTCGGATTTCAGGTTTGACTCCCGCCGGTTGATGGAATGAGTCCTGATTGTGCTCAGTATTTGCTGGGCGAAATGATCGTCGAGTTCTCCATAGAACTTGATCTCCTCCACGCCGAGGCGCGTGACGAAATCGCGTTGCGCGTCATTGGGGGCCGCGTCCCGAAGCGTCAGCGCCCAGGTCTCGGGGTCGCTCACCCCGGCGATCCCGCCCTGCTGCCGGATGAGCTGGAGCACCGCGCGGTGCTGGGGGACGGTGAAGTCCTCCTCCGTGAGCGTGTCGAAGCCCCGCGCGAGGTTCGGGAGCTTGACCGCGATCTTGAGGGCCTCCCGTTCCCGCTGCACGGAGGGGTCGCGCAGGTCGTAGGGGGCGCTCTGGGCGTCCGGCGTGGGCACCGGCGCCTGGGGCGCGGGCCGGGCCCCGCCCTGGCGCATGTGCTGGCGGACGCGGCGCACCACGAAGGCCTCGTCCAGGAACCCGAGCCAGCGGTCCAGGTTCTTGGCGTAGGCCTCCCGGGTGCCCGCGTTGCGGATGCTGGCCACCACGGGCGCGGCCGCGTCGAGGGCGGCGATCCGGCCCTCCACCGTGGACAGGTCGTAGTTCTCGAAGGTCTTGCGGACCATGAACTCGTACAGCGGGGTGGCGTCCTCCACGAGGTCGACCACCGCCTGGGGTCCGTTCTGGAGGCGCAGGTCGCAGGGGTCGAGGCCGTCGGGCTGGACGGCCACGAAGGTCTCCGAGGAGAACCCGTGCTCCTCGGCGAAGGCCCGCACGGCCGCCTTCTGCCCGGCCTTGTCGCCGTCGAAGGTGAACACCACCCGGGTCTCGTGGTTGGGCCGCCCGTGCAGCATCCGGCGCAGGATCTTGAGGTGGTCCTCGCCGAAGGAAGTGCCGCAGGTGGCGACCGCAGTGGTCACACCGGCCTCGTGGCAGGCCATGACGTCGGTGTAGCCCTCGACGATGACCGCCTTGCCCTGCTTGGAGATCTCCCGTTTGGCCAGGTCCAGGCCGTAGAGGAGGCGGCCCTTGTGGAAGATGGGGCTCTCCGGGGAGTTTAGGTACTTGGGCCCGTCCTCTTCGGAATCGAGCTTGCGCGCCCCGAACCCGACGACCTCCCCGGTGACCTCCCGCACCGGCCAGAGCAGACGGTTCCGGAACCGGTCGTAGGCTCCGCGCCGACCCTGACTGGCCAGGCCGCCCTCGATGATCTCGGCGTCGGTGAACCCCTTCTGACGCAGGTGGTCGGTGAGGTTCTGCCAGCCCGCGGGGGCGAACCCCAGCCCGAACTGCTCGGCGTGCACCCGGTTGAAGCCGCGCTCCCCCAGGAACCGCCGCGCGGCGACCGCCCCGGGTGACAGGAGCTGCTCGGAGTAGAACTGCGCCGCGGCCCTGTGCGCGTCCAGCAGGCGCTGCCGTTTGCCCTCGTCCCTGCGGGGGCTGCTGCGCCCGCCCTCCTCGAACCGCAGGACGATCCCGGTCTGCCGTGCCAGGGACTCGACCGCGTCCGCGAAGCTGAGGCTGTCGATCTTCTGCACGAAGGAGATGACGTCCCCGCCCTCCCCGCAACCGAAGCAGTTTCCGGTGAGGATGTTGTCTTCCAGGACGAAGGCGTGACCGTCGTCCACAACAGCGCAGAAGACCTCCTCGAACCGGTCGGTGTCCTCCACCGAGCGCACGGTCCAGCCCCTGCGGGCGAACTTCTTCTCCGCACTCGTGAAGCGCAGACGGTGCTCCTCGTGAAGGAGGAACTCCTCGGTCAGGTCCTCGTTGACGAAGTGCACCCGGAAGATCGAGGAGGGCTCCCTGCCGGGAAATCCCTCGCGTACCTGCTCGGTGATGCCGTAGGTGCCGATCCCGAGCCTGGTCGCGACCGCGCGGACGTGCTCCAGCACGGAGCGGTCCGCGCAGTTGAGCAGGACCGTTCCGTCCTTGGCGACGTGACCGTCGGCGGCAAGGTACCCGGCGAGCCACCCGTAGAGGTAGCTGTGGGACTCCTCCAGTGACGGCAGGTCCTTGAAGTGCCCGGGCAGGTGGTGGACAAGGATCTGGCGACCGCTCTGCGACGTCTCACTGTTGGGGAACCACTTGAGCAGCGCGGGGTCCTTCTCCGCGTCCAGTTGGGCCATGCTGCCGCGCCCGTGGCGGGTGCCGTCACCGAAGGTGATCCCGTGCGCGATACCGAACGGCGAGGGCGTGGTCCGGGTGACCTTCTTCGGCGGGAAGACGTGGGCGAGCCGGTGCTCGGGGCGCAGTTCCTCGGTGGTGACCTCACGCACCTTCGACCGGTCCTTGCCGGACTGCACGAACCACCGGTGCTCGGGGGTGGCGTGGATCTCCTTGTGCTGGCCGTTCCTGCTGAGGGTGAGCCGCATCAGCCGCTGCTCACCGAAGGAGTAGAAGGGAGCCTCCACCCAGGTGGCACTCCTGGTGAGGATCGTGTGTCTGCCCCCGGCCAGCTCCCGGATGGGCCTGACCCCGTCCCGGGTCAGCACCCGGGTCTCCCCTGCCAGACAGTAGAAGAGGTTCTTGGCGGGGGTGACGTTGAAGGAGGGGGACTTCTCGTCGTGGAAGGGGCAGAGCCCCTTGAGCGAGCCACCTCCGGCATTGCGCAGCTGGAGGTACTCACCGATCACGTCAGCGATGGGTGTGCGCTCGCGTACGAGGGCGATGTCTTCGTCTTTGATCCGGCCTGCCACGGTTTTCAGGGTAGTTCTCCCCCGGGCCGTTCCGACCACTGTCCACAGGGCGGGTCTCCCAAGACACCCGTTCGCGGGTGGTCCGGCTGCCCGGAGTGACGGTGATCATCGCGGGGCCCGGCGCCGGGGTTCAGCGGCGGCGCACGGGTGGCGGCCCGGTGCTCCCGCGTACGCGTAGGCGGGCCGGGACGAGCTGGGGCGCGGCCGGGTCCCTCCCGGGGGCGGCGAGCAGGTTCAGGAGCAGGCCCACGGCGGCCTCACCGACCTCGGCGGGGTCGCAGGCGGCGGTGGTGAGCGCGGGTACGAGGTGGGCCGCCTCCGGACGGTCGCCGAACCCGGCGACGCTGACCTGCCCGGGGACGCGCAGGCCGGACTCGTCGAAGGCGCGCAGCAGGCCGAGGGCGAGGAGGTCGTCGGCGGCCAGGACGGCGGTGACCTCCTCCCCCGCCGCACGTTGGGCCGCCAGTGCCAGTCCAGCGGTGTGACCGGCGTCCGGTCCGGTCACGGTGGGGATCTCGGGGACGGGAACACGCGCCCCGGCTTCCTCCAGGGCCGCGCGCCAGCCTCGGGTGCGGGCCGTGTGCCCCGGGGAGCCGTCGGCGACGTGGTGCACCGTGCCGTGCCCGAGTCCGAGCAGGTGGCGGGTGAGGGCTCGGGCGCCGCCGAGGTGGTCGGTTCCCACCGTCGCCAGGGGGTGGTGTGCGGTGCCGGGGTCCGGGTCGACCACGACGGTCGGCGGAGGGTGGTGGAGGGACCCGAGCTGCCCCTCCTGGCCGGGGACGAGGGCCACGCAGCCGTCGGGAGCGTGTTCCAGCAGGCGTTCGGCCGCGGCGGGCAGGTCCTCGGGCGCGGCTCCGGCGTACAGCAGGGTGCGGCCGGTGGCGCTCAGGGCGCGTTCCATACCGACCAGCGCGCGGACGGTGTCCGGGTGGTCGGGGACGGTGGTGAGCACGCCGACCAGTCCCGATCTGCGGGTGACCAGGGCGCGGGCGGAGGAGTTGCGGCGGTAGCCGAGTTCGGCGATGGCCGCGCGGACGCGGGCCTCAGTCCCGGGGAGCACCCCGGGGTGGGCGTTGAGGACGCGAGAGACGGTCTGGTGGGACACTCCGGCCAGCCGGGCGACGTCGTGCATGACGGGGCCACGCGGTGGGGGCATGCCCTGGTCCCTCGCTCGTGCCGGTGCGCTCCTGGGCGCCCCGCCACGCGGGCGCGGTGGCCGGGCGCACTGAGCAGTGTGCGGGCTCGTGTGGTGCGCGTCAAGACCGGTAACGGCGGTGATCCCGTCCGTCCCTGGTGAGGGGGTGTGTCAGCGGACGAGCCGGGCGTGCAGGGCGGTGGCGGAGGTGTCCGTGAGGGAGGCGACCTGGTCCACGACCACACGCAGGGCCGAGGTGTCGTCGGTGGCGTTCTCGAAGACGGCGCGGAACTGGGGGTCGAGGACCCCGGGGGACCCCTGCCACAGGGCGGCGACCAGGTCGGTGATGGTGCGGCGCTCCTCGGCCTGGTAGATCCGGGCCTCCTCGCGGGACATGACGAAGTGCGCGGCCACCGCCTTGAGCAGGGCGCACTCCAGGAGGGCGCGGCGCGGCAGGACGAGGTCGGCGCGGTAGCGGGTGAGGCGGCCGGGGCCGTGGGCGCGGCGGGTGGCGCCCTCCGCGGCGCGGCAGAACCGGCCGATGAGTTCGCTGGTGAGGTTCTTGAGGGCGGCGAGGGAGGCGAGGTCACCGGTGAACTCGGTGGGCCAGACGGGTTCGGCCAGCAGGTCGCCCAGGACCTCGTCGAGTTCGGCCGGGTCGGCGTCGCAGTACATCGCGGCGGCGATCCGGCAGACCTCGGCGCGCTCGCCCGGGTCGCGCAGGGCGGCCATGCTGACCAGGCCCGCGTGCAGGGCGTCCTCGACGTCGTGCACGGAGTAGGCGACGTCGTCGGCCCAGTCCATGACCTGGGCCTCGAAGCAGGTGCGTCCGACGGGCGCGCCCTCGCGCAGCCAGGCGAAGGCCTCGGAGTCGTCGGGGTAGCAGTTGAACTTGTGGGTGTCGCCGCCCTCACCGCGCCGCCAGGGGTACTTGACGGTGGCGTCCAGGGTGGCGCGGGTGAGGTTGAGCCCGGCGCTGCGGCCGCCGGGGTCGATGACCTTGCCCTCCAAACGGATGAGCAGGCGCAGGCTCTGGGCGTTGCCCTCGAACCCGCCGCACGCGGCTGCGGCCTCGTCGAGGGCGCGTTCGCCGTTGTGGCCGAAGGGCGGGTGGCCGAGGTCGTGGGACAGACACGCGGCCTCGACGAGGTCGGGGTCGCAGCCCAGGGCCTGGCCGAGTTCCCGGCCGATCTGGGCGCACTCCAGGGAGTGGGTCAGCCGGGTGCGCGGGAAGTCGCTCACCCCGGGCTGGACGACCTGGGTCTTGGCGGAGAGCCTGCGCAGCGCGGAGCTGTGCAGGACACGGGCGCGGTCCCGCTCGAAGGGGCCGCGACGCCTGCTCTTACGCGACTCCTGGGAGTAGCGCTCGGTGTCGCGTGCGGTGTACCCGTGGGTGCCGCTCTCCGCGCCCACGGTCTCTCCGGAGATGGTCGTCATGGGCCTGAGCCTACTTCCCGGCAACGACGAAACATGTCATTGGCCCTGGTCAGGCCGCGTTGACACGGATGTCACTGCTGTCGTTGAAGATCCAGTAGTACCAGAGCGACGCGGTTTCCCTCGTGATGTACCACAGCTGGGTCCGGCGTTCGATGACGGCGGGCCCGGAGCGCGAGGGCGAGGTGCCCGCCTCGATGCCGTGGTCGGCGGCCATCACCTTGGAGCGCAGGCTGTGCCAGGGGTCGGAGACCAGGATGGCGGTCTCCCAGCCGTTGGCCTCGAAGACCCCCTCCATGGCCTGGAAGCTCTGGAGGGTGTCGCTGCCCTCCTCCACCGCGACGACGTGGTCGGCGGGCACGCCCACCTCGATGAGCCAGTTGCGGCCCGCGGCCGCTTCGGTGAAGGCGTCGTCGGGCTGTTTGCCGCCGACCGTGACGATGTTGGGCGCCACGCCGTCCAGGTAGAGGACCTGGGCCTGGCGCAGTCGGGCCTCGAAGACGGGTGAGGGCACGCCGTTGTACTGGCTGGCGCCCAGGACCACGATGGCGTCGGAGGGCGTGCGGTCGTCCTGGCGCGCGGTGTACCACACCCACCCCCAGGTGCCGGGCGGGATCGCGATGGCGGCGACCAGGATCAGGGCGATGATCCAGCGCGCACGGAAACGGCGGCGCCTGCGGCGCCTGGGCGTGTGGGTGCGGGGCGGCGGGCGTCGGCCGCCGCGCTCACGGACGCGGGGTTCCTCGTACGGCTCGTCGTACGGCTCTTCGTGACCGGACCCCTCCCACGGTTCCTCGCTCCCGTACCCGTCGGTCTCGTCGCGGTACGGGGGGAGGTCCCGGTCCGCACGCGGCGACGGTCGGTCGCGGACGAACCTGCGGGTGAAGACCGCGCCCTGGTCCGCGGTGTCGGCAGGGTCGACACGGCTGAACTCCCGCGTGCTGTCCGCGGCGTCGGCGGGGTCACCGGGGTCGGAGGCCTCGGGCCGGGTGAACCGCCGGGTGCTCTCGGCGGCCGAGGCGGAGTCGGCCAGCCCGTCGCGGGAGAAGACCTGGGTGGCCTCGTGGTCAGCGGGGGTCATGGCCGGGTCATCCCACGGCTCGTCGCCGCGCCCGTCGCTCGCCGTTCGCACCGGCTCACCTCCGCTTGATTGGATCAGGAACGCGGTACGCCCACTGGGACGCCCCGCACCCACCGCTGGTTCGTGATCTCCCCGCGTGGGCGGGGGACCGGGAAGGGGGAGCCGGACGTGGCACGGGCGTCTGAGAGTGCCCGGAGCCCCGACTGCGGGGAGGGGGATCGGGGCGTCGCGCGTGAGCGCGTACCGACGTCGAAAATATATCACGAAAAGGTCACGGTCGACTTTTCCGTCGACTCGACCGTGATGCCCGATTCTAGTCTCACCGGTTCCGTGGAACGTCCGTGGCGGCGCCCCTTTCGCGGGGGGCGCCGCCACGGGCGTGCGGTCGGTCACCGCACGGCGCGACCGGCGGCCCGGCCCGCCTCCAGACGGGCCACGGGGACACGGAACGGCGAACAGGACACGTAGTCCAGCCCCACCTTGTGGAAGAAGTGCACCGAGGCCGGGTCGCCGCCGTGTTCACCGCACACACCGAGCTTGATGCCGGGCCGCGCCGCTCGGCCCTCCTCCACGGCGATGCGGATCAGGCGGCCCACGCCGTCCACGTCCAGGGACTCGAACGGCGAAACGCCGAACACGCCCTTCTCCAGGTAGGCGGAGAAGAAGGAGGCCTCCACGTCGTCTCGGGAGAAGCCCCACACGGTCTGGGTGAGGTCGTTGGTGCCGAAGGAGAAGAACTCGGCGTTCTCGGCGATCTGCCCGGCGGTCAGCGCGGCCCGGGGCAGTTCGATCATCGTGCCGACCGGGAAGTCCAGCTCGATCCCGTTCTCCTCCCCCACCTCGCGCAGGGCGCGCAGCGCGTCGTCCCGGATGATCTCCAGCTCCTGCACGGTTCCCACCAGCGGAATCATGATCTCCGGGCGGGGGCGGCCGCCCGCGCGGATCCGGTCCACCGCCGCCTGGGCGATGGCCCGCACCTGCATGGTGAACAGCCCGGGGACGACCAGCCCGAGGCGCACGCCGCGCAGCCCCAGCATCGGGTTCTGCTCGTGGAGCCTGTGCACGGCCTGGAGGACGCGCAGGTCGTTCTCGTGGCTCTCGCCCCTGGCCTCGGCTACCGCCACGCGTACCGACAGCTCCGTGATGTCGGGCAGGAACTCGTGCAGCGGCGGGTCAAGGAGGCGGACCGTGACGGGCAGTCCGTCCATGGCCTCCAGGATGCCGCCGAAGTCCTCGCGCTGGAGCGGCAGGAGGGCGTCCAAGGACCCCTGCTGTTCGTCGGGGGTGTCGGCCAGGATGAGGCGTTCGACGAGCTGGCGGCGGTCACCGAGGAACATGTGCTCGGTGCGGCACAGGCCGATGCCCTGGGCGCCCATGCGGCGGGCGCGGGCGGCGTCCTCGGCGGTGTCGGCGTTGGCGCGCACGTACAGGCGGCGGGCGGCGTCGACGTAGTGCATGAGGCGGTGCACGGAGCGCACGAGGTCGTCGGCCTGGTCGGAGGCTGGGTCGACCTCGCCCTCGAAGTAGCGGACCACCGGGGAGTCGACGACCGGGACCTCCCCGAGGTAGACCCGGCCGCTGGTGCCGTCGATGGAGATGACGTCGCCCTCCTCGATCACCTCGCCGCCCGGGGCGGTCATGCGCCGGTTCTTGGTGTCGATGTCGAGTTCCTCGGCGCCGCACACGCAGGTCTTGCCCATGCCGCGGGCCACCACGGCGGCGTGGGAGGTCTTGCCTCCCCGACTGGTGAGGATGCCCTCTGCCGCGATCATGCCCTCGAGGTCGTCGGGGTTGGTCTCGCGGCGGCAGAGGATGACCCTCTCCCCGCTGCGCGACCACTTCACTGCGGTGTAGGAGTCGAAGACGGCCTTGCCCACGGCGGCTCCGGGGGAGGCGTTCATGCCGCGTCCGAGGCGGTGCACGTCCTCCCCGGCGGTGGCCTCGTCGTCGAAGCGCGGGAACATCAGCTGGGCGAGCTGGTCGCCGGTGACGCGCTGGACCGCCTCGTCCAGGCCGATCATCCCCTGGTCCACGAGCTGGTCCGCGATCCTGAACGCTGCGGCGGCGGTGCGCTTGCCCACGCGGGTCTGGAGCATCCACAGCCTGCCGCGCTCGATGGTGAACTCGATGTCACACAGGTCGCGGTAGTGGTTCTCCAGGGTGTCCATGATGCCCATGAGCTCTTCGTGGCTCCGGGGGTCGATCCGCTCCAGCTCGGTGAGGGGGACGGTGTTGCGGATGCCCGCCACCACGTCCTCACCCTGGGCGTTTTGGAGGTAGTCGCCGTAGACGCCGGTCTGGCCGGTGGCGGGGTCGCGGGTGAAGGCCACCCCGGTGCCCGAGTCCATCCCGAGGTTGCCGAACACCATGGAGCAGATGTTCACTGCGGTGCCGAGGTCCGCGGGGATGCGCTCCTGGCGGCGGTACAGGACGGCGCGGGGGGCGTTCCAGGAGTCGAAGACCGCCTTGACGGCGAGGTTCATCTGCACGCGGGGGTCGGTCGGGAAGGGGCTGCCGGTCTGCTCGCCGACGATCTCCTTGAACCGCTCCACGAGCTGGCGGAAGTCGGCGGCGTCCAGGTCGAGGTCGTTCGTCGTGCCCTTGGCGGCCTTGAGCTCGTCGATGGCCTCCTCGAACAGGTCGCCGCCGATGCCCAGGACGGTCTTGCCGAACATCTGGATGAGGCGGCGGTAGGAGTCCCAGGCGAAGCGTTCGTCGCCGCCCTGGGCGGCCAGGCCCTTGACGGACTCGTCGTTGAGGCCGATGTTGAGGACGGTCTCCATCATGCCGGGCATGGAGAAGCGCGCGCCCGACCGCACGCTCACCAGGAGTGGGTCGTCGGGCTGGCCGAGGCGGCGCCCCATGGTGCTCTCCAGCTCCTTGAGGTCGGCCTCGATCTCGGCGTCGAGCCCGTCGGGGACGGCACCGTGCTCCAGGTAGTGACGGCACGCCTCCGTGGTGATGGTGAAACCGGGGGGAACCGGGAGACCGATGTTGGTCATCTCGGCGAGGTTGGCCCCCTTGCCGCCGAGCAGATCCTTCAGGTCCTTGTTGCCCTCGGTGAACTTGTAGACGTACTTGGTCACGGGGGTGCTCCCTCGTTCTCTCGCGGCCGTTCGACGCCGGGTCGGCCCCTGTTGGGCGCGACCCTATCCACACTCCGCACGAGCGGCCCTCCATGAACCACCCTTCATCGACAAAGCGCCTGTTCACGGACGCCAAAGAGGTCTATACCAATGGTCCACTCACCGCGCACGCCCCCCACCCGCGAGGACCCCACGGGAACCACTCCCCCGCCCACGACTACGCTGGTCAGGGACGCTCGACCACGCACCACCCCAAGGGCCGAACGGACAGAAACGACGAGAACCGGGGGCACGACCAATCCCCCTGCCCAGCACCCCTCCGGGACCCCACTGTGCCGCGCGACACAGCATTACCGTCAAGTAACCTACGCAGCCGTAAGTTAGGCTTCTCCATGTGGCCCGCCAGGGAGCGGGGTCGCTGGATCTGAGGGGTGCGAACGGTGTCGAAGGCGCGGGAAACAGGGAGCGTGCGAGCTGCGGCGGCCGCCGGGGACCTGCTGGAAGCGGTCAAGCCCCGGCTCCGGGGATGGCTCCACCTGGGGACCGCCCCGCTCGCCCTGGCGGCGGGCATCGTCCTGGTGGCGCTCTCCCCCACCGCGCCCGCCGTGGCGGCCAGCGCGGTGTACGCGCTCAGCTCGGTGATGCTCTTCAGCACCTCGGCCATCTACCACGTGGGCCGCTGGTCACCGCGCGCCCAGAAGGTCCTGCGCCGCATGGACCACTCGAACATCTACCTGATCATCGCGGGCACCTACACGCCGTTCATCATGCTCGTGCTGGAGGGCACCCTGCGCACGGCCATGCTGGCGCTGGTCTGGGGCGGCGCGGTCGCCGGGGTCGCGTTCAAGCTCCTGTGGCTGAACGCTCCGCGCTGGCTGTCCACCGCCCTGTACCTGGCCATCGGCTGGGTCGCGGTCCTGTTCATCCCGGACCTGGTCAACGGCACCCACCCGGCCACCTGGATCCTCATCCTCGTGGGCGGCGTGCTCTACAGCGTCGGCGCCGTGGTCTACGGGCTCAAGCGGCCCGACCCCGCGCCCCGCTGGTTCGGGTTCCACGAGATCTTCCACTCCCTGACCATCGCGGCCTTCGTCTGCCACTACATCGCGGTCTCGTTCGTCGTCTACACGGCGACCTGACCGGGGCGTCTCCGAACACGCGGTCACCCAGGCGGCCGGGCCCACGAGGGCCCGGCTCGTGTCTCGGGCGTCGCGCGTCAGGGCCTCGTGTGGGTCAGGAGAAGGCGAACAGCGGCGGGAACACCAGCACGACCACGGCCGCCCACACCGCGTACACGGGCAGGTAGGTGGTCTGCCATCGCTCGACCGCCGCGAACGGTCGTTTCCCCCGCACGAAGCCCAGCAGCAGCCAGGCCGACCACGCCAGGTGCACCAACAGCACGAGGTTCAGACCGAGCGCCGCGGTCTTGTTGGCGGTGAAGCCGAACTCCGCGATCCGGGTGAGCATGGCCGTCAGGGCGACGGCGTTCACCGCCAGCGCCGTGCCCACCAGGGCCAGCTGGAGCCAGTCGAAGACCCCTAGGCGCAGCAACGGGTCGCGCGCGGAGATCGAGTAGAGCAGCAGGAACAGGACCAGCACCAGGACCGCGTCCATCACGATCAGGAGTTCGCGGTCGACGTTGGCCAGGGGCCCGTTCACCAGCAGCGCGGCGAGGTCCGCGACCAGCATCAGCAGCGCCAACGGTGTGAAGACCTTGGCCAGAACCGGCGTGATGTTCTCCACCACGCTCTTCTTGGCCTCCACCAGCCACGCGGCCACCAGCAGCGCCCCCGGCACGCCGAACGGCAGGAGCCAGTCCGCAAAGAACGGGGTGATGTCCACGTCGGCCAGGCCGAGCACCGCGACGGTCAGGCCCACCAGGACCATGGAGCCCAGGGCGATCAGCACGAGGTACATCACGAGCTCGCCCGTGAACCGCACGAAGTCCATCCGCCGCCCGTGGGAGCGCCATCGGCCGCCCGTGTGCAGCACGCCCACGAGCAGCCACAACAGGACCGGCGCGTGCGTCAGGGCGAGGACGGCGGTCATCCCGGGCACCGGGAAGGGCCCGGAGGACTCCTGGAACGGGTAGAGGTTCACCGCCAGGGCCGGGGCCGCCGCGAGGGCCGCCGTCAGAGCGCCCACCTGCCAAGGGGCGCGGCGCTTCCAGGCGAACCACCCCGCCAGGAAGGGCAGGACCACGAAGGGCAGGTTGCGGGTCACCACCAGGCCCTCGTCGACCGAGGTCTCCAGCAGCTTGACCGCCGCCCCCGCGCCGAGCGCGAAGAGCAGCGTTACTCCGAGCTCGCGCCAGCGCGACGCACCGGACTCCTCGTCGGTGTCGGGGACCAGCACCAGCTGTTTCCAGAGCCGGTGGGAGTGCTCTCTGGCGAACTCGCGCGAGACCGCGTCCAGGCCGCCCATGCGCTTGACCGCGACGAGGAAGGCCTCCTCGCCGTCCAGGCCACCCGACTCCAGTTCCGCGATCTGCTCGCGCAGGTGGTCCTCCATCTCCTCCACGTCCGGGGCGGAGATGGCCCGGCGGCGGGTCACGAATCCGCGCCACTGGTCGATCTGTTCCTCCAGCACGTCACCGCGTGCGGTGCCGCCGGTCACGCGAACCCCCCGGCCGGGGCGGGGCCGGGGTACTCCGGGCGCGGCACGGACTCCCACACCTGCCGGAGCGCCTCGGCGACCACGCTCCACTGTTCGCGCCGCTCCGCCAGAGCCTCCAGCCCCGCCTCCGTGATGGCGTAGTGCTTGCGCCGTCGCCCCGCCTCGGACCTGCCCCAGGAGGCACGCACGAGTCCGTTGCGCTCCAGTCGGTGCAGCAGCGGGTAGAGCATCCCGTCCGTCCAGGTCATCCGCCCGTCGGAGAGTTCGTTGACGCGTTTGACGATGGCGTAGCCGTAGGACTGTCCCTCGGACAGGATTCCCAGGACCAACGGTGTGGCCGAAGCGGCGACCAGGTCCTTGTCGATGTGCATGCGTGTCCTCACCCCTGTGCGTTCGTGACACGATGAACCCTAGCAGTTCTAGGCATAGCACTCCTAGGCATGGACCCCAGGGCGAGGAGCGGCCATTTCCGGTCGTCACGATTTACTCACGCGATGGGACGAACCGGCCGAAACTCCCCCAACGCTCCTCGGGCCTGCCGTTAGGTTGAGTACCGGTGCTGTGGCCGTGTGCGGCCAGGGCGCCGAGGAGGCGGCCGGAAACCACATCCCCCCGGGTCCGGCCGTCTCTGCTGTGTCACCTCCTCCCCTGCCGACCACCGCCTTCACCGCCGCGCGCGCGGCGGACCGCCCCGGCGCAGGCTCCCCCGGGGTGAGGGTCAGGACGGGGGCGTCAGAGGGGTTGCGGTGGACACCCCCACCCTCGCGTCAGCCGTGGTCCGACCGAAGGGCCCGAGCCCGTGCTCAGCAGGTGGTCCGAATCGCGGGAGTGGCGCCCCGCCGACGCCGAACGGCCGCCCCTCCCCGGTTCGGGGACGGACGGCCGTGGGCGTCGGAGGCGCTCCGGGAGCTAGCAGCCGGGCAGGCGCTCCAGCAGGTACATCTCCACGCGGTCCAGGGACACGCGCTCCTGCGACATGGTGTCGCGCTCGCGCACGGTCACCGCGTTGTCCTCGAGGGTGTCGAAGTCCACCGTCACACAGAACGGGGTACCGATCTCGTCCTGGCGGCGGTAGCGGCGGCCGATCGCACCGGCGTCGTCGAACTCCACGTTCCAGCGCTTGCGCAGCAGGGCGGCGAGGTCGCGGGCCTTGGGCGAGAGGTCGGCGTTGCGCGACAGCGGCAGGACGGCGGCCTTGACCGGCGACAGGCGCGGGTCCAGGCGCATCACGGCGCGCTTCTCCAGCTTGCCCTTGGCGTTGGGCGCCTCGTCGACGTTGTACGCGTCGAGCATGAACGTGAGCACCGCCCGGTCGACACCGGCCGCGGGCTCGATGACGTAGGGGATGTAGCGCTCGTTGTTCTCCTGGTCGAAGTACGACAGGTCGACACCGGAGGCCTCGGCGTGCGTCTTGAGGTCGTAGTCGGTGCGGTTGGCGACGCCCTCGAGCTCGCCCCACTCACTGCCCTGGAAGTTGAACCGGTACTCGATGTCCACGGTTCGCTTGGAGTAGTGGGAGAGCTTGTCCTGCGGGTGCTCGTACAGCCGCAGGTTGTCCTTGGCGATGCCCAGCTCCAGGTACCACTGGTGGCGCTGGTCGATCCAGTACTGGTGCCACTCCTCGTCACTGCCCGGCTTGACGAAGAACTCCATCTCCATCTGCTCGAACTCACGGGTCCGGAAGATGAAGTTCCCGGGGGTGATCTCGTTGCGGAACGACTTGCCGATCTGGCCGATGCCGAAGGGGACCTTGCGGCGGGCGCTCTGCTCGACGTTCTTGTAGTTGATGAAGATGCCCTGCGCCGTCTCCGGACGCAGGTAGGCCAGGCCCTTCTCGTCCTGGACCGGGCCCAGGTAGGTGCGCAGGAGGCCGTTGAACATACGGGGCTCGGTGAAGGAGGCCTTGGCGCCGCAGTTGGGGCAGGCGATCGCGGCCAGGCCGTCGGCGGGCTCCTTGCCGTGCTTCTCCTCGTAGGCCTCGATGAGGTGGTCGGCCCGGAAGCGCTTGTGACAGGACTGGCACTCGGTGAGCGGGTCGACGAACGCCGTCACGTGGCCGGAGGCCTCCCAGACCTCGCGGGCCAGGATCACGCTGGAGTCCAGGCCGACGATGTCGTCCCGCTCCTGCACCATCGAACGCCACCACTGGCGCTTGACGTTGTTCTTGAGCTCCACGCCCAGGGGGCCGTAGTCCCAGGCGGCGCGCAGACCTCCGTAGATCTCGCTGGAGGGGTAGACCAGACCTCGGCGCTTGGCGAGGTTGACCAGTGCGTCCATTGCCTCTGACTTGGCGGCCATGGGGTGACTCTCCATCCGGCTGGCGGTCGGTGGATCGCTGTTCGCGATACATCGTCGGTTCTGTTGGGATGCGGTCCGCGCGCGGAGCCACGGATGTGGCGCACCGGGAGACCGCTTCCCACCAGGCTAGAGCAATCCGGAGGCGGGCGCGCACTGTTTGTGCGGGCCCCGCCCCGACCACGCGCGGAGGAGAGCGGCGAGGGTCAGGTCGACGTCTCGCCGCTGGCGAGGATCTCGAACGCGGAGGGTTCGTCGATGGCCCGGGAGAGCAGCGGGACGGCGGTGACCTTGACGTCGAAGTCGGACAGGGCCCGCCGGTAGAACCCGGCGCCGTCCCACTCGGTGACCACGGTCCACAGCGTGGGTTCGTCGGCGGCGCGGCCGATGCGGTGGCACCGGAATCCGGGGCGCTGGGCCAGGACCGCCACTGCGGCGTCGGCGTCGGTTCGGAAGGCCTCGGTGTCGGCCTCGGGCACGGAGTATCGGGTGATGACGATCACCCGACCATTGTGGCGCAGACACGGGAGCGGGCCGCCCCGGAGGTGGTCCGGAGCGGCCCGGGTACGGGCCGGGGCGAGGCGCGGCCCCAAGCGGGCGCCGCCCTGCTACTCCTTGCCGAAGACGCGGTCCACGACCCTGGCGGAGGCGAGGCCGTCGTCCAGGGGGCAGAACTGGTCCACGAACGCCCGGTAGGAGGCACCGCTGCGCTTGGCGACCTCGTCGATGTCCAGCAGGGACTCGATGACGTCGTCGGAGCGGGTCAGCAGCGGTCCGGGGGCGGTCTCCTCGAAGTCGAAGTAGAACCCGCGCAGGTTGTCCCGGTAGCTCTCCAGGTCGTAGGTGAAGAAGAGCATGGGACGGCCGGTGTTGGCGAAGTCGAACATCATCGACGAGTAGTCCGTGATCAGCACGTCGGTGATCAGGAAGAGCTCCATGATCTCCGGGTACAGGGACACGTCGTAGACGAAGTCCTCCCCCACGATCGGCACGCTGTCCACCACGCGGGGGTGGCGGCGCACCAGCAGCACGTGGTCGTCGCCGAGCTTCTCGTACATGCGGCGCAGATCCAGGTGCAGGTCCAGCTTGTGCTTGCCGCGCGTGTAGTACTTGTCGTCCCGCCAGGTGGGGGCGTACAGGACCACCTTCTTGCCCTCCGGCAGGCCCAGCAGGCGCCGGGTGCGCTCGGCGACGGCCTCGCGCTCCGGCGAGAAGAAGATGTCGTTGCGCGGGTATCCGGTCTCCAGGACCTCGCCCTCGAACCGGAAGGCGCTGCGCAGGATCGGGGTCGCCCAGGGGCTCGGCGAGACCAGGTAGTCCCACTGCCGCGTCTCCCACGCGAGCTTGTCGAAGTAGTCGCGTGACTTGCCCCGGATGTTCTCCACGTCGAAGCCGATGCGCTTGAGCATGGACCCGTGCCAGGTCTGCACGACCACCTGGTCGGGGTGTCGGTGGAACCACGCGGGCTGGCGGGAGTTGCTGACCAGGTACCGGCTGCGGGCCAGCTCCCGGAAGTACTCCTCGCCCTTGTGGCGGACCGGTGTGAGGTCGTCGGGCAGGCGGACCTGCCCGTCGGCGACCAGCCAGGACATCGGGTAGTCGGCCCACTTGTCGCGCTTGCGCAGCTCGGCGTAGAGGCTCTGCGGGCTGTCCGAGTACTGGCGCCCGGTGTAGGTGTCGAAGAGGATGCCCTCGGTGACGGGCTCCGCGCGCTGGGCCGGGTAGAAGGTCTCGCGGAGCTCGCGCTGGGCGAAGGCGCCGCGCTCGGCCGGGCGCAGGTCGGTGCCGACCTGGAGCACCGGGATGCCGCGCCCCTGGTAGGAGAGCGTGTACGTGCGCTCGGGGCTCTCGGTCTCGGTCGGCAGGTCGTGGATGAGCGAGTCGGTGAACTCCACGCCCACGTCCACGCTGGCCGCCTCGCCGCCCTCCCCCGCGGCCTCCTCGCTGACCCGGCCCCACAGCTGGTAGGAACCGGTGGACAGTGAGAGCTCACCGGACAGGGTGGCGATGCGGGAGGGGTCGAACCGGGCGGTGAACCGGTTCCCGGACCGCTCCACGGTCAGCTCGTGCTCCTCGTCGCGACCGCGTGCCTTGGCCACCACGCTCAGCTCGTTGCTCGGGGAGAACTCGCCGCCGAGGACCAGGACGCGCTCCTGCCACTCCGCCCGGTCGACCCAGGGGTGGGCCCGACCGGCCCGCAGCTTGAGGTGGCCGGTGAAGGTCCGCTGCACGGCCAGCTGCTGCTGGGCGCCCTCGGAGTCGTAGGCGGTGGTCCGGGCCTCGTCGGGCAGGACCAGGGGGACGGTGCGCTGGTCGGCGGTGACCAGGTGGGCGTCCCACTCCTCCTGTCGGATCACGCCGCCGCACTCGCTGAGGCTGCGGGCGAAGAGCTCCTCGGCACGCACCCTGGCCTCGAAGCGGCCGCCCTGGATGGTGACCGGGTAGCTGAGCCGTGCCGTGCCGGGACGCCGCACCAGCCGCAGCTCGGTGGCCTCGGCGGCGGGCGCGGACAGCAGCTCGCCGCCCAGGGTGAGCTCGGCGGTGCGGACGTCGAAGCGGTGCTCGGTGACCTGGGCGCGCGCGGGTTCCACGGCGATGACCAGGTGCCGGTCCTTGTTCCAGTGCGGGCGCACCCACACGTCGTCGCCGACGCTCTGGTAGCCGGGCCGCTCGGGCGGGCCGGGCACGGGGCTGGAGACGATGCGGCGGCGGGCCAGGCTGCGGTTGAACACCACGAGCTCGATCTTCCACTCGCCGGGTTCCCAGTCGCCGGGACCGCGCAGACGGCGGGGGTCGACGACGACCGTGAAGCCGCCGTAGTCGTGACGCGCGGAGTCGGGCAGGTCCGGGAGGCGGTACTCGGCGGCCAGGCGGGTCCGCACCGGGACGCGGACGCGGCGCTTGGTGGCGGTGTTGACCACGAAGGCCACCACGTGCTGCTGCCAGCGCTTACGTGCGCGCAGGTTGCGGATGCCGATCCGGCCGCTGACGTGCAGGCGGCCGTCCTCCCAGTGGATGTCCTCGGTCTTCTGCCGGACCTTGATCTCGTCCTCGAGGCGGTAGATCTCCCGGGGGACCGCCTTGGCCGGGTCCTTGGCTCCGAAGAACGGGTAACGGATGTAGTAGCCGAGCCCCTGCCGGACGACCGTGGCCTTCTTGATCTCCACGCTCTTGGCGAAGGTGGCCACCTCCAGCACGTCGTCCAGCCGCCGCTTGCGCACCAGGTGGTACAGGAGGCGGTCCAGCACGTTCAGGCCGCGCAGGAGGCTGTCCGGGACGTGGTCGAGGTAGGCGTTGAGCAGGTCGAGGACGGTCTCGCGGACCTTCTGGTCCGCGTCGTCGAGGCGCAGGACGAGGCGGTGGAGTTCGCCCTGGAGGCGGATGCGGTCCCACAGCTCCCGGTCAGCCGTGGTGAGGTCGGCGCCGAGTTCGCGCATGGCCGTGACGCGGCGGGTGAGGGCCGCGCTCTCCAGCGGGGTGCCGGCCTTCTCTCGTTCGCGCATCAGCAGGACGGGCGCGGGCAGGACGTCGACGGCCTGGGCGAGCAGGGTGGCGCGGCCGATGGCGAGGTCGGCGTCCTCCTTGGCCACGCCGTGATCGGGCAGGGAGTCCCAGAACTCCCGGCGCCAGAGCCGGTTGCCGAGGGTGGCGTCCGCGATCAGGCCGGGGACCGCCCTGGGGTCCTCCGCGAGCCGGTGGCGGCCGAACTTGCGGTGCGCCTTGGAGGGTGCGGCGCCCAGCTCGTTGAACTGGTGGACGTTGCCGATGACCAGGTCTGAGCGGGTGTCGGCAGCGCTCTGGGCCAGGTGGGCCAGCGCGTAGGCGGTGAGCGCGTCGGAGCCGGCGAGGAAGAGCAGGTGGCTGCCGGTGGCGGCGGCCGCGCCCCTGGAGCGTGCCTCGGTGTGGTGCGGGGCGGGTTCCCCGGGCAGGAGGGTGACCCTCAGCCCGGCGGGCGGTGCCGCGGCGAAGGCGGTGGCGGTGGCCAGCCCGTCCTCGCGCGCGGACTCGACGGCCTCGTCCCCCTGGTCGTTCTCCTCCGGGAGGGTCTCGTCGGAGGTGGTCGCCTCGTCGTCCCCGTTCGTGTCCGGGTCGGTGGTCCCGGGGTCGGACGGTTCCGGCGCGGGGCCACCGTTGGTGGTACGGACCGGGGCGAGGACGATCTCGATGTCCGGTCGTGCGGCGCCGTCGCGCGCCGCCGCCCCGGTCTGGCTCTCGTCGCGTTGACGGGCCAGAGAGTCGAGGCAGTTCTGCAAGTGTGGTTCGGTGACGTCGAACGTCACGATGACTGTGGGTTCGGGCACGGAAGTTGACACCCTCCGGAGGGTTCGTCTCTACACGACGTGCGGGCACCGCGGTGCGGACGGTCCGCATGGAACAGACGGTCAGTAACTGAATGTAGACGGTTCACGACCCGTCTCGTGTCGAACCCGGAACAGTCGGGGGTGCGGGTACGAGGGGAGATGCGCGGTGTTGCGCCGCGCCTGTGCCCGGCGCTGTGCCAGGGCCCTGCACTAGGGTCTGATCCAGGATTATCACAGGCCCCGAGACACGGTGCGCACACCGACCGCCCCCAAAGCGTCCGGTCGGGGTCGTGGGGGGCGGGACACAGTGAAGAGGAACAGGCGGCGATGGCCTCTCCCGAGCACGAGGACGAACAGCGACGACCCGCCCCCGGGCGTCCGCTTCCCCCGGGTGACTCCCTTTTCACCCCGGGCGCGGGGCGGTTGCGCCACGAGGTGGAGCGGCGCAGCGCGGTGCCCTTGGTGTGGCTGCACCAGCGGCCGGGGTGGCTTCCGCCGGTGGTGTTGGGAGCGTTGTTCCTGGCGGGCCTGATGGCACCGGGCTGGTTGGGCGCTCCGTGCCTGCTGCTGGTGGCGGCGGCCTTCGGGTGGCTGGCCTTCCTGACCTGGCCCTCGCTCCACAGGCAGCAGCGGGTGCCCCGGGTCCTGATGATCGTCGTGGTGCTGGTGTTGGCGGTGGCGAGGATGCTGGGATTCTGAGGCCGGGGACGCTCGGCTTCCGGGGCCGGGGGACGCTCGTCACTCTTGTCAGTTTTGACAATCATTTTCGTTTTCGTGATAATGAAGCAGTGTCTGCCCAGTTCACGGAGGACGGGGCCCCGGGCCCCGACACCCCGCCCGCCTTCCAGGCCGTCGACGCGCACGCCGCCTACGACGGCGTCACCGTCCTCGACGGCGTGAGCCTCGACGTCCCCGTGGGTCAGACCATGGCCGTACTCGGACCCAACGGTTCGGGCAAGTCCACCCTGATGCGCGCGATGCTCGGCGTCGTGCCCCTCACCTCCGGCCGGATCCTCCTCCACGGAACGCCCCTGCGCCGGTTCCGGGACTGGAAGCGGATCGGGTACGTGCCCCAGCGGCTCACCGCCGGGGGCGCGGTGCCCGCCACCGTGCGTGAGATCGTCGCCTCCGGGCAGGTCGCCCGACGCCGCCGCCTCTCCCTGCCCATGCGGGCCGACCGCGCCGCCGTCGACGAGGCCCTGGCCGCAGTGGACCTGTCCGACCGCGCCGGGGACGCCGTGCGCGAGCTCTCCGGCGGCCAGCAGCAGCGCGTGCTCATCGCCCGCGCCCTCGCCGGACGCCCGGACACCTTCGTGATGGACGAGCCCATGGCCGGGGTCGACGCGGAGAACCAGCGCGCCCTGGCCCGGGCCATCGCCCGTCTGCGCGACCAGGGCAGCACCGTGGTCCTGGTGCTGCACGAACTGGGCCCCCTGGAGGAGGTCATCGAACGCGCGGTCGTGCTGGAGCACGGCCGGGTCGTGCACGACGGCCCCGCCCCCGCCGCAACCGGCGAGTGCGCGCGTCCCGGGCACGAGCACCAGCATCCGCACCCCGACCCCAACGATCCCGACCCCAGCTCCACGCACGGCGCCGCGCCGGCGGAGATGGTCCGCCTGGAGGTACCCCGCCGTGACTGAGCTGCTCCAGTACGAGTTCATGCGGCGCGCGCTGCTCGCCGCGGTGCTGGTCGGCCTGGTCACCCCGATCATCGGCACCTTCCTGGTCCAGCGCAGGCTCGCCCTGCTGGGCGACGGCATCGGGCACATCGCCCTGACCGGTGTGGCGCTGGGCCTGCTCACGAGCACCTCACCGGTGCTCACGGCCGCTGTCGTGGCCACCCTGGGCGCCATCCTCATGGAGCTGGTCCGGGTACGCACACGCACCAGCGGCGACGTCGCGCTGGCGCTGCTGTTCTACGGCGGTATCGCGGGCGGCGTCCTGCTCATCGGGATCACCCCGGGGGCGAGCAACGCCACCCTCACGTCGTTCCTGTTCGGTTCGGTGAGCACCGTCGGCGAGCAGGACATCTGGATCGTGGGCGTGCTCGCGGTGGGCGTGGTCGCGGTGCTGGCCGTGTTCGGACGGGAACTGTTCGTCCTGTGCCAGGACGAGGAGGTGGCCAGGGCCCACGGCCTCCCGGTCCGCTTCCTGAGCATCCTCCTGGCGGTGACCGCCGCGCTGACCGTGGTGATCGCGATGCGGGTGGTCGGCGTGCTGATGGTGAGCGCGCTGATGATCGTCCCGGTCGCCGCCGCGCAGCAGCTGAGCCGCAGTTTCCGGGTGACGATGGGGCTGGCGGTGCTGATCGGTCTGGTCTCCTCGCTCGGCGGGCTGACCACGGCCTTCTACTCCGACCTCGCGCCGGGGGCCACGATCGTGCTGCTGGCCCTGGCCGTCTTCTGCCTCGCCGTGTTGCTCGGCGGGGTCCTGCGCCGTGTGACCAAGCGGCGGACACCGGCACCCCAGCATCCCGTGGCGGGGGGTCCGGCGGATACGATGCCCCAGACAGATCGGGGGAGGGTGACACCATGAGTACACGTCGCGAGGCCGTCCGTCAGGCACTGACCGAGTCCTCCGGTTTCCGCAGCGCGCAGGACCTGTACGCGGACCTGCGTGCCGACGGTTCCAAGATCGGCCTGACCACGGTGTACCGGGCTCTCCAGGCCCTGAGCGACTCCGGTGAGGTCGACGTCCTGCGCACCGACGACGGCGAGGCCGTCTACCGTGCGTGCGACACCGAGAGCCACCACCACCACCTGGTGTGCCGGACTTGCTCCACTGCCGTGGAGATCGAGGGTCCCACCGTGGAGCGGTGGGCCGCCGAGGTGGGGGCCAAGCACGGCTTCACCGGGGTGACCCACACGGTCGAGGTGTTCGGCACCTGCGGCCCCTGCTCGCTGCGTCCGGCCCCACAGGGCAGCGCACAGCAGGTCTGACCGACGACGCCCGAGGGCCCCGTGCACGCGTGTGCGGGGCCCTCGTCGTGTGCAACCCCCGTTCACCGGGGCGGGTCCTCGCCGGTCGGGAGAGTGCACGCGGTCTCCACCCGGTGGTTACCGACTGGTAGCCGTGTCGTGTCATGGCTGGGCCAGGCTGTGCCCTCGTGTACAGACGAACCACGGCCGCGCTGCTGACCGCACTGCTGATCTCCCCGCTCCTGTCCGCCTCCCCCGCCTCCGCCTCCGCTTCCGCGTCCGAGGACCTGACCGACCCCCGCGTCGTCACCCACAACGCCTTCCTCCTCCCCAGGGCCCTCTATCCCCACTGGGGCCAGGACGTCCGCGCCGACCTGACCGTCCGGGACGGGCTCCTCTCCGGCCAGGACGTCGTGGTCCTCCAGGAGCTCTTCGACAACTCCAGCGCCGACCGCCTGCGCGCGGGTCTGGCCGAGGAGTACCCGCACGGCACCCCCGTCGTGGGCCGTTCCAGGTCCGGGTGGGACCACACCACCGGTTTCCGCGACGTGACCGTCACCAGCGGCGGTGTCAGCGTGCACAGCGTCTGGCCGGTCGTCCGGGCCGAACAGCACCTCTTCGCCCGCGCCTGCGGGGCCGACTGGTTCTCCAACAAGGGCTTCGCCTACGTCGAACTGGACACCCCCGACGGCCGCCTGCACGTGGTGGGCACCCACCTGCAGTCCGAGGACAGCGCGTGCGGCTCCGGCGAGGACGCGCGCGTACGCGAGGCCCAGATCGACCAGATCGTGGCTCTGCTGGACTCCAGAGGCATCCCCGACGACGAGCGGATCTACCTGGCCGGTGACCTGAACATCGTGGGCGGGGGCGCCGAGTGGGAGCGCGCCGTCGACCGACTGGACGCCGTGGCCCCCGACCACACGGGCGACGCGCCCTCCTGGGACCCCTCGAGCAACTCGATCGCCGCGCACGACTACGCGGACTGGGACGCCCAGCAGCTGGACCACGTCCTGCCGATCCGCAACGGCGCCGCACCGCGTGCCTACGCCAACGAGACCCGGGCGGTGAAGAGCGAACCCTGGACGGTACGCTCCGGGGGCCGCTCGTACACCTACGACGACTACTCGGACCACTACCCGGTGTTCGGTTCCACCCCGCGCCCCTGACCCCGGCGGGAAGCACCCTCGACAGGCCCCCTGCCCATGGGGGAATCTGGGAAGGAACGCGTTGGGCCACTGGACGAAGCACCCGAAGAAGGAGGGTGAGGAGGCGCTCCGGCAGATCGCGGAGCTCGGGTGGCGGGTCGAGGACCCGCCCACGTACTACACGATCAAGTGTCCCTGCGGAGCCCATCAGCGACAGGTCCACCTGTCCCCCTCCAACCCCCACTACTGGACGCAGACCGTACGCTACGTGAGACGAGTGTGCCCGCCCGAGCAGCAGGAGGACGTGTGAGCGTGAGCGTGAGGACCGCCACCCAGCTGTCCCTCCAGTTCCGGCTGGGCTCCGCACCCGCGAGCACTCCGGAGATGGTCCACGCGCACGGTGAGGCCGTGATGCGGGAGCTGCTCGAACTGGAGCGGCACAACCCCGACTTCACCGACTCGACCGTGAGCACCGACGCCCTGGCGCGTAACGTCACCGTGGAGATCCTGGTTCTGGACGAGGGCGACCCCCTGCGGGTGCTGCGCCGGGCCCTGGACCTCGTCCGCACGGCGATCCACGCGGCGGGCGGCGCCACCCCGAACTGGCCGGTCGACGACCAGCCGAGCCGGGTGAACATGGCCACCGCCCAGGACCTGGTCACGGCCACCTGAGGTCTCGCCCCCGAGTCCGCGTGCGCGGAGGCCCCCACCGCGGGTCGCGGTGGGGGCCTCGTGTCGTCGGAGCAGTTCGACGGTCACCCCGCGGGACGGTGGCTGGCGCGGCGACGGCCGGACCTCTCGGTCGCCGCCTCACCGGGGAGCGCGGACCGCGCGACCAGCGGAACCCGTCAGCGGCCGTCCTGGGAGGGGTCGCAGCGTTCCAGCGTGGGGCGCTTGGCGTCGACACCGTCGCCCGAGGAGCGGCCGGTGAGGCGGCGGTGGATCCACGGCACGAGGAACTCGCGGGCCCAGTGCAGGTCCTCCTGCCGGGCCGTGCGCCAGTCACGGTCCTCGGGCGGCGGCCAGGCCTGGTTCCAGTCGGAGTCCACCGGGACGTCCAGGACCTCGCACACCCGCAGGGCCAGCCTCCGGTGTCCCTCGGAGGACAGGTGGAGGCGGTCCCAGTTCCAGGCGCGGGCGTCCGAGAAGATCTTCATGCTCCACACGTCGACGACGTCGCAGCCGTACCTGTCGGCCACGGCGCGCATGTGCATGTTGTAGGTGGCGATCTTGCCGCGCAGATGGCGCATGACCGGCTGCCAGTTGGTGTCGAAGCCGGTGAAGATGACCACCCGGGCGCCGGTGGCGCGCAGGTCGGCGACCATCGACTCGAAGATGGCCACGACCTGGTCCGGGTCACTGCCGGGCCGGATGATGTCGTTGCCGCCAGCGCACAGGGTGACGAGGTCGGGCTTCATCTCGACCGCGCGTGGCACCTGCTCGTCGCGGATCTGCGCGATGAGGCGCCCACGGATGGCGAGGTTGGCGTAGCGGACCTCGGGCACGTGGTGGGCCAGGTGTTCGGCCACACGGTCGGCCCAGCCCCGGTAGCGGCCGTTGGGCACGCTGCCGCTGTCCGGGTAGGGGTCGCTCATGCCCTCGGTGAAGCTGTCCCCGAGGGCGACGTAGGACAGGATGTCCTTGCTTTTCAGGTCACCGGGAGATCCGGTCGGCACACCGCTCATGGTGTTCGATGATGCAACTCGACGCCACGGTTACGCGACAGTAGGTTGCGGATTTCGCGCGTTTTGGGGCGGAACTCACACCATGCGCGGTGTGCCCGGAACGGTGTCGGAGGCGCGGTCAGCGGTCCTTGGAGAGCGGGGTGAGCACGGGGCGCTTGGCGGTCACCGTGTCGCCCGAGGACTTCCCCGTGAGGCGGCGGCCGATCCACGGCCCCAGGGAGTCCTTCACCCAGTTCAGGTCGTCCCGGCGCGCCTCGGTCCAGCTGACCGGTTCCGTCTCGGGCCACGGCTCGTCCCAGCGCTCACCGGTGGGCACCCCCAGGACCTCCGCCACGCGCAGCGCCAGACGCCGGTGGCCCTGCGGGGACATGTGCAGCCGGTCCTCGTCCCAGGCGCGGGGGTCGGTGAGCACGTCCATGGACCACTGGTCGACCAGGAAGCAGTCGTGCCTGTCGGCGATCGCGCGCACGTTCAGGTAGTAGCGCGCGAACGGCCCGATGGTGCCGCGCATGTACCCCGTGGAGACGTTCACCCCGGTGAACAGCACCACCTGGCTGCCCTGGGCGCGCAGGCGGGCCACCGTGTGGTCGAGGACCTTCGCCAGGCGCTCGGGGTCGCCGGCGGGGCGCAGCAGGTCGTTGCCGCCCGCGCACAGGGTGACCAGGTCCGGCGCCATCTCCAGGGCGGGCGGGACCTGGTCGGTGATGATCTGGCGGATGAGCTTGCCGCGCACGGCCAGGTTGGCGTACTCGATTTCGCCCACGTGGTCGGCCAGGTGCTCGGCCAGCCGGTCCGCCCAGCCCCGGAACACGCCGCTGCCGTCCGGGTAGGGGTCACCCACGCCCTCGGTGAAGCTGTCACCGATGGACACGAGTGACATCCCCGGCCTGACCAGCGCGTCGTCGGTCCGTCCCACCATCACTTCTCCTCCCCCGTCACCGGGTTGGGCACAGCACCGCCGTACCGGCGGTCCCGGCTCGCGTAGATCTCACAGGCCCGCCACAGGTCGCGGCGGTCGAAGTCGGGCCAGAGCCTCTCCAGGAAGACGAACTCGGCGTAGGCGGACTGCCAGAGCAGGAAGTTGGACAGCCGCTGCTCGCCGGAGGAGCGCACGAACAGGTCCACCGGGGGCACGTCCGGGGCGTACAGGTGCTGGGAGAGGGTGTCCTCGGTGATCTTCTCCGGGGAGATGCGCCCCTCGGCGGCCTGGCGGGCCAGCTCGCGGGCGGCGTCCACGATCTCGGCCTGACCGCCGTAGTTCACACAGAACTGGAGGGTGAGCCGGGTGTTGTCCCGGGTCATCTCCTCGGCGTCCTTGAGTTCCTTGATGACGCTCTTCCAGAGCATCCCGGAGCGCCCGGCCCACTTGACGCGCACGCCGCGGGCGTGCAGCTCGTCGCGGCGGTTGCGGATGGTGTCCCGGTTGAAGCCGAGGAGGAAGCGCACCTCGTCGGGTGAGCGCTTCCAGTTCTCTGTGGAAAAGGCGTAGGCGGACAGGTTGGGGATGCCCATCTCCAGGGCGCCCTCGATCACGTCGAAGAGCGAGGACTCACCGGCCTTGTGCCCCTCGGTACGCGCCAGACCGCGTTCCTTCGCCCAACGACCGTTGCCGTCCATGACCACGGCCACGTGGCGTGGCACGAGGTCGGCCGGGACCTGCGGGGGCCGGGCCCCGCTCGGGTGCGGGACGGGCGGCGTGTGGTCCGGCTCGCGCCGCCTACCGTTGTCGAAGCTGAACAGACTCAAGAACGCTCCACATGGCGCAGTGATCGGATTCCGTTTTCCAGGTGCCACTGTAGGTAGGCCGCGACCAGCCCGCTGCACTCGGAGCGCTGCTTGCCGTCGCTGGCGTCCGCGCTGTCCCAGTCGCCCCCGAGCAGGGCCGACATGAGCCGGAGCGTGTCGGGCGCGGGGTGCGTGGAACCGTGGGGACGGCACACCGAGCAGACCATACCTCCGGCGTGCACCGCGAACGCACGGTGCTCCCCCCTGCTCCCGCAGCGGGCGCACTCGGTGAGGGCGGGCGCGTACCCGGCCACCGCCAGGGAGCGCAGGAGGTAGGCGTCCAACACCAGCCGGGAGTCGTGGCTCCCCTCCCCCAGGGTGCGCAGGGCGCCGATGAGCAGGAGGAACTGGCGCAGGGCCGGGTCCTTCTCCACGGCGACGACCTTCTCGGCGGTCTCCAGCATGGCGGTGGCGGCGGTGTAGCGGGAGTAGTCGCTGACCACCGCGGCGCCGTAGGAGCGCACGGTCTCGGCCTGGGTGATGACGTCCAGGGTGCGGCCGGTGTGCAGCTGGAGGTCGACGTGGGTGCACGGTTCCAGCCGGGCTCCGAAGCGCGACTTGGTGCGGCGCACGCCCTTGCCAACGGCGCGGACCAGGCCGGTGCGCCGGGTCAGGAGGGTGACGATGCGGTCGGCCTCGCCCAGCTTCTGGTTGCGCAGGACGACGCCCTCGTCGCGGTAGAGACTCACCTCCCCATTGTCGCGGATGGTTCCGACCGCCCCGTGTCGCCCGACCCGTGTGGGCGCTCCGTGTCCCATCCCCGGTTCACCATGACGCGCACCACCCTGAGCTGGTTTATTACGGTTTGGATTCCCTTTTCTCGATATTTGCTCTACTCTCACGCGCTAGGGCCTGACGGTTTCGGTCCCGCCGCCCTTCCCCCGCGGCCAGGACGACCGTGACCGTAAACCCCACGCGGGTGCCCGATTCCCCATCCCGGTACGGAAGGCAGAGCGATATGGCGCGAGGTCGTCGAGGCAGGCGCAGGACAAGCGCTCGCGAACAGCGCTCAGACCGCGAGGCGCGACGCGGGAGGGTCCCGGTCGTGGCCGCAGTGGTGGCGGTCCCGGTGGGGCTGACCCTCGCCGGGGCCCTGGTGCTCTCCGGGCTCGGTGACCAGCCGGACCCGGCGGACGGCACGACCGCCGCCGACGCGAGCGGCGAGATCGGGAGTTCGGTGAGCGACGACTCCAACGCTCCCGAGACGGACGCGGAGGACGACTTCTTCGCCGAGCCCACGGCTACCCCGGGCGACGCCGAGCCCCGGGGTGACGGCGGACCGAGGACCTCCACGGTCACCGCCTCGTCCTCCGCCGAGGAGGCCGAGGAGACCGGCTCCGACGAGGGCGGTCGCGAGGGCGGCGGCAGCGGTGGAGGCGGGGCCGGCAACAGCGGCGGCAGCGGAGGGGGCGGTGGCAACCAGACCACCGGCGGCCCCCGGACCACGGCCGTGGTGACCCTGGTCAACGACGAGCGCGCCGCCAACGGCTGCGGACCCCTGCGCGTGGACGACAGGCTGGCCGCGGCCGCCCAGGAGCACAGCGAGGACATGGCCGCGCGCGACTACATGTCGCACGAGAACCCCGACGGTGAGGGCCCGGGCGACCGGGCGCAGAGGCACGGCTACGACTCCTGGGGGGCGGAGAACGTCGCCAAGGGCCAGACCAGCGCCGAACAGGTCATGGACGCCTGGATGAACAGCCCGGGCCACCGGGCCAACATCCTCAACTGCGGCCTGGAGTCGATCGGGGTCGGCGAGTCCGGCAACGCGTGGACCCAGAAGTTCGGCTGGGAGTAGTCCGGCCGTCCCGCGGGCGACATGAGGGCGGGCCGCGTCCCTGATGGGGCGCGGCCCGTTCGCGTCGTTTCGGACGTGTCGTAGGCGAGTGTCCGGCTGTCCCGCCAGGGGCCGTCGGGCGAGCGGCCGGGGTTCGTTCCGTTCCGCGGGACGCTCGGGCGGGCAGAGGGCGGGGCCTCCCTCCTACAGCACGGAACGGGGCCCGCGACGAGTGTCGCGGGCCCCGTTCTCCCAGTGCCGGGGGAAGGTGCCGGGCGCCCTGTGCCGGGGGCGCCCGACGTTGGTGGATCAGGCGCGGGCGATGGCGCTGCACATGGCCTTCAGCGAGGCCGTCGTGATGCTGCTGTGGATACCGACGCCCCACACGGCCCTGCCGTCGATCTCGGCCTCCACGTAGGCGGCGGCGCGGGCGTTGCCGTCCTCACCCATGGAGTGCTCGACGTAGTCGATGACCCGGACCTTGACGTCCACGTCGGCCAGCGCGTCACCGAACGCGGAGATGGGACCGTTGCCGGTGCCCTTCAGCTCGCGGATCTCACCGTTGACGCGGGCGTCGGCGTGGATCGAGTAGGTGCCGTCCTCAGCGGTGCTGGAGCGGTGCGCCAGGACCGCCACCGGGCCGGTCTCGGCCAGGTAGGTCTGCGAGAAGATGTCCCAGATCCGGTCGGCCGGGAACTCGCCGCCCTCGGCGTCCATGAACTGCTGGATGACCTGGGAGAACTCGATCTGCAGGCGGCGCGGCAGGTCCAGCGAGTGGTCGCGCTGCATGATGTAGGAGACGCCGCCCTTGCCGGACTGGCTGTTGACCCGGATGACCGCCTCGTAGTTGCGGCCCACGTCCTTGGGGTCGATGGGCAGGTACGGGACGTCCCACGGGTAGTCCTCGACCGGCTTCCCGGCCTCCTCGGCGCGGGCGTTCAGGTCGGCGAAGCCCTTCTTGATGGCGTCCTGGTGGGAGCCGGAGAAGGCCGTGTACACCAGGTCACCGCCGTAGGGGTGGCGGGGCGCGACCGGCAGCTGGGTGCAGTGCTCTACAGTGCGGCGGATCTCGTCGATGTCGGAGAAGTCGATCTTCGGGTCGACGCCCTGGCTGAACAGGTTCATGCCCAGGGTCACCAGGCAGACGTTGCCGGTGCGCTCACCGTGGCCGAACAGGCAGCCCTCGACGCGGTCGGCGCCGGCCATGACGGCCAGCTCGGCCGAGGCCACACCGGTGCCGCGGTCGTTGTGCGGGTGCACGGACAGGACCACGTGCTCGCGCCGGGTCAGGTTACGGCTCATCCACTCGATCTGGTCGGCGTAGGAGTTGGGGGTGGAGCGCTCGACCGTGGCGGGCAGGTTCAGGATGATCTCGCGGCCGGGGCCGGGCCGCCAGACGTCCATGACGGCCTCGCAGACCTCCAGGGCGAAGTCCAGCTCGGTGTCGATGAAGATCTCGGGCGAGTACTGGTAGCCGAAGTACTCGGTCTCGCCCAGGTACTTCTCGGCGAAGCGGACCACGTGGCGGGTGCCCTCGACGGCGATGCCCTTGCAGGCCTCGCGGTCGACCCGGAAGACCACCCGGCGGAAGGTGGGCGCGGTGGCGTTGTACAGGTGCACGGTGGAGCGCTTGGCGCCGACCAGGCTCTGCACGGTGCGCTCGATCAGGTCCTCACGGGCCTGGGTCAGCACGGAGATCTGTACGTCGTCGGGGATCAGGTCGTCCTCGATCAGCGACCGGACGAAGTCGAAGTCGGTCTGGCTGGCGGAGGGGAAGCCGACCTCGATCTCCTTGTAGCCCATCTTGACCAGCAGCTGGAAGATCTCGTGCTTGCGGGTGGCGTCCATGGGCTCGATCAGCGCCTGGTTGCCGTCGCGCAGGTCGGTGGACAGCCAGCGCGGCGCCTCGGTGATGCTCTTGGCGGGCCAGGTGCGGTCGGGCAGGTCCACCGTCTGGAACGGCTGGTAGCGGTGGAACGGCATGGGGCTGGTCTTCTGCTGCGGCACCATAACGGTGTGGCTCCTCGGGAAAGTGTGGCGCGTGATGTCGTGGTCGACACGGCAAGCCGAAGTCCCGCGGCGAGGGGCCGACCTTCTAACGATCCCCGCCGCGGCCACTAAGAAGGAGGAGCTCGCGCAGCATAACGATCGTCACGCTAGCAGACAGTCAACGGATTCTGGTACCCAACGTCCACATGATGGGACACACCCTGCCTGAACTGGGACGCGCCGACCGGTTTCTCAGCATTTCCACCGATCCTCGAATTCAGGTACCTCGACTTCAAGATACAGCGGCGAGCAGCTACCCTGGAGGGGAACCCTTCAGTGCTAGGGGGGTCACACGGAGTCCGTCGGCGGGACCCAGGGTGCGGCCAACACCCGAGGCCCCGGCAGGCAGGTAAGCCCAGCCACCGCAGGGCCGGTACCGCCGACGGACATCCTCACTCCGTCGGCGTCAGTGGCCGGCGTCGAGGTCGAACTCGACCCACATGAGATACGCCCACTCCTCCTCGGTGCCTATTCGTCTGCTCCCCCAACGGCTGGCGAAGTGCGCCATGAGCGTGAGTCCGGTTCCCTCAGCCTGCTCCACGCTTCCCCAGACCGGTGGAACCCGTGCCACGTCGACGGACTCCCGCTCCCCCACTGAGAGGCGTAAGACACGCTGGGACGGGCCTCTGTGGCGCAGGGACAGACTGCGGAACACGACGATCCCCCGACCGGCCCAGGAGGCCCGGGTCAGGGCCCCGGTGAACATCTCGCTCAGGCAGAGCCGCAGGGCGTCCTCGGTCTCCTCACCCACCCCGGGAAGGCGGGAGAGGTCCTGCACCAGGTCGTCGCGGGCCACGCGGATGCGGCAGGGGTCGCCCGGATACCAACGGGACTTCCAGCGCCGCTCGGTGCGGGGTTCGTTCGGGTGGATGCTGGTTCGGTTCACGGCTTCACTCCTCAGGATGATGGGGAAACACTCAGGACCGACGCCTCGTCATCGATCCAGACGCTCTGCCAGTCGGGCGTCACCGTCAGACCGAACCGGTCCGGCGCCGGGCGACCGGCCTCCTGCCAGAGGCCGTGGGCCCGTTCGAGTTCGTCGGCCAGGAACCTGGGGCCCTTCTGACGAACCTCGGACCTCCCGATCCTTGGTTCGGCAGGCGTGCGCAGGAGCGCCCAGGAACCCGTGGCCGAGTCCACGAGGCACAGGGACACCGAGTGGCCGGCTCCGTGGCGCACGGCCCAGCCGACCCCGGGGAGGAGGAGCCCCGCCGCGAACACGGCGGAGGCGTCGAGGATGTCGCCGCGGCCCAGCTCCGATCCGCGGACGGCACGGTCCGCCTCGGGACGCAGACTCCGTGAGAGACGACGCCAGAGAGCGAGCCCGCCCTGCTGGCCGCCGCTCCACCGCAGCGGCGCGAACCGGCCCCGTGCCAGGCCGTCCACGCCCACACGAAGGTCGGCCAGGGTCAGTTGCCGGGACGCGTCCCCCCAGGGCACGAGAATCCGGCCGCCGGGCTGGCACCGGCGTATCCAGGCGTAGGGGACCCGGTCGACCGGCGCGAAGCTCAGCACACGGTCACAGGGCCCCCGCTCCGGCCACCCCGCCGCCGTGTCGTCGCTGACCACCCGCGGTTCCAGGCCGGCGGAGGCCAGGCGGACACGGACGTGTTCGGATCGCGTGAAGCCGGATTCCACCGTGGTGACGGCGTCGTCGCCGAGCCGCATCGTCAGGAGTCCCGCGCAGTAGCCGCTTCCCGATCCGATCTCCAGAACCTGCATCCCCGGTGTGGCCCGGGAGGCGTCCAGGACCTCGGCCGCCAGCGAGGGGGAGCACACCGAGACACGGACCCGCCGCCCCTGCTCCTCCCCCGGCCCCGGCCCCGGCGGTTCCAGGATCTGGGAGTCGGCGTAGGCCCCGCGAAGCCACCCGTCCTCGTCCTCGTACCGGTCGAGCCGTACTCCCTCGGAGTCCTCGAACCGTTCGGGAACGAAGAGGTGACGTGGCAAGGACTCGAAGGAGGACCGCCACTCCATCGGTAACCGGCCCCGTGTCAGGAGCCGCCCGACGAGGTCGTTCCGGTGGGAAGTCACGGACGCCCCCCGTTCACCAGCCCTGACAGGTGGAGGGCCGTTTCTCGCGAGGGGCTGATTCGCTGGTGCGTTCGACGCCGTGTCTCGGTTTTCAAGGTGGACGGACTCCATCCGCCGCGATCCGGACCCAATCAGGGTCTTGAGTCCATTACACGGCCGTTCGTTCTGGGTAAGGATGAACAGGGACATGGGAACCCGATCACCCTTCCTCGCGGAATCCCGAACGGATATACACCGGTGGTATGAATGCCAAAACACCTGGCCCACGCGCCACTGAGGCCACCACTTCCTTTCTGGAGCCGCCTGGACGTCCGCCGCTCCCTCACCGAACGGGACGCGGGGAGGCTCTTCGGCCTCCTCCGGCAGCACACCGGAGCGAGCCAACAGGTCATCGGGTCCGCCGTGGACATGGCACAGCCCCACGTGAGCGCGATCATGTCCGGGCGCAGATCCGTCACCGCGCTCAACACGTGGCTGCGTGTGGCCGACGGCCTGGAGATGCCCACCCAGGCCAGACGCGCCCTCGGACTCGCCGATGGCCCGGAAAAGCATGATCATGTGGATCCTGGGACAGAACTGTCTCTACAGCATGGCGAATTCTCTCCCTCCACCACAACGGCGGGGGACATCGCCGAGATCACGTTGAGGGACCTCATGAAACGCAGAGACGCTTTCGCGGTCGGCGGAGGATTGATCGCTGGCGCCGCCCTGACGGAGCTGGTCGAACACTGGTTGGCGCCGCGCGCCGGAGGGCTGGTGAACGGAAGGAATTCGATCGGGGAACTGGAACTCGAAAGGATCGAGGCCGCCACGGTCTGCCTGAGGCACTGGAGCGAGCGGTGGCGGATGGGGACTCGGAGGAAGGCGGTGATCGGCCAGCTCTCGGAGGTCTCCGAACTGGTGGAGAACCCGCAGGGCGCACAGGTCCAGTCGAGGCTCTTCGCCGTCATGGCCGAGCTCGCCAAGATCGTGGCGTCGATGTCCTTCGACTCCGGGGATCACGCCACCGCCCAGCGCTACTACGGAATCTCGCTCAGGGCCCTGCAACAGGCCGGGCCCGAGCACCGGGCCTACGGCATCGGCGTCCTGGCCGACATGGCACGCCAGATGCTCGACCTGCACCGCCCCGAGGACGCGCTCGACATCATCCGGCTGGCCCTGGACAAGTCAGACTCCCTCGGACTGCCGCCCGTGGCCCGGTCCCTGTTACGCACGCGGGAAGCGTGGTCGTACGCGCACATGGGCCGGGCCGAGGCCTTCCGCCGCTCCGTCCACCAGGCCGAGGACCTATTCGAACAGGGAGGGGACGACCTGCCCCTGTGGGCGAGGAGCTTCGACCACGCCGAACTCTCGGGGGTGGTCGGCGCCCGTTACCGGGACCTGGGACGTCGTCAACGCGAACCCGCGGAGAGGCGACGCTACGCGGAGCTGTCGGCGGAGTACATCCTGCGGGCCCTGGAGACACGGCCCGAGGGCCAGGAGAAGGGGCGCGCGTTCGACCGCGTCGGGCTGGGCCGGACCTATCTGGTACTCGGTGATCCCACCGCCTCCGCGGCGTCCGTTCGCAGCGTGCTGCGATCCCGCTCCGCCATCGGGTCGGGGCGCGTGCGCAGGAGGCTTGAGGACTGGCACACCGAGGCCGCCGCCATGCACCGGGACCCGGACGTGGCGCAGCTCCGCGAGGAGCTCTCCTTTACCCTGCTTCCACTGCCCCGAACGTGAAAGGGATGCTGTGACACGGATAGGTATCACCGGACATTCGAACCTGACAGGGAACAGCGCCCAGGTGGTCAGGGGGGCTCTGGCCGATGCTCTCGCCCCGTACAGGGGCGGGGACCTGGTCGGGATCTCCTGCCTGGCACGCGGTGCGGACCAGCTCTTCGCTTCGGCCGTCCTGGAGGCGGGCGGTCGCGTCGAGGTCGTCCTGCCGTCGGCCGACTACCGTGAGAACAAGGTCAAGCCGCACGAGCGGGACTCGTTCGACGAGCTGCTCATCCGCGCCGACTCGGTCCGCTACATGCCGCACCGCAGTGCGGGCCGGGCGGCGTACGAAGCCGCGAACCAGACGCTGATCTCCCAGGCGGACCGCCTCTTCGCCGTGTGGGACGGCCAACCAGCCGACGGCCACGGTGGGACAGGGGACGCCGTGGAGACCGCCCGTCAGCGGGGTCTTCCGGTCGAGGTGATCTGGCCGGACGGCGTGCGACGCGGCTGAGGACCGCGTGCCGTACTCACCCCTGCATCCCTCCCCCACAGCCTCACCGAGGAGTCTCCGACGAGGACGCCGAGAACTCTGTCCAACCCGACCACGCCGTTGACGGGCGTGGCGGCGATCGCGCCGTGGGAGTCCCCATGGCCTCATTCACAACCTAGCCTCCGCGACCTGCCCGTGTCCGCGTTTTCCAGAAACTCTCCGAGGAGGCTCCCCCTGTTCGCCCGGGGCACGAGGCCCCGGGGACCGGGACCCCCACCCCGCCCTCCGCCTGCCCGCCCACGGACGGGGCCGACGACGTCCTCGCCACCCCGGCGGAACCGGGCTTCACCACGGAGGTGACGGAGCGGTTCAGGGGCGGCTTCGACCGGACCGGAGGGAGGAACACCCGAGACCGAGACCGCGCCACCCTGGATCCGGACACCCGAGGGCGACCCGCCCGGGCCGTCCGTGGCGACACACACCGACGTGCGCGGCGCACCAGCGCCGCGGGCACCATCTCCGCCACCACCGGCGGCTCCGCCCCGGGGCACGGCCCTACCGCCCCTCCTCCTCACCCTCGGGTCACACCTGTCTCCTCACACCACTCGCACCACAGCGCGTCCCGTGGCACCATCCGCCACGGGACGCGATCATGTTCACTTCTCCCCCTCCCTCACCGCTTGGGGAACGGAGTTCCGTCGTGGCCACATCCGGACACGGAGAGCGAGGGTCCGATGACAGCAAAAGCGGGCTTCACGTGGCAAGGGCGCCAAACCAGACAATGGGACACCCCTGCGCCTCGAAGCTACCCACATTGACAGTTCACGGCCCCCCGATCTCCAATATCGCCACATATCCGAAGCCTCACCCCCGCTCAACGGAGGCATCGTGTCCCTCACCCCCGTCCGAAGAACCCTGGTCCCGGTGGCAGCGAGCGCCCTCCTTCTCGGCCTGCTCGCCCCCGGCGGCGCGACCGCCGAACCCTCCTACGACCTGTACGAGATCACCGGCGTGAGCACCGCCGAGGAGCGCTCGCGGATCGCCGCGTCCGGAGTGGCCATCGACCACGTGGGCGAGGACTCCGTCCTGGTCACCGGTTCGGTGCACGACATGGCCGAACTGGACGACCTCGGCTACTCAGCCGAGCCCTACGCTCTCCCCGAGACCTTCGCCAATCCCGATCCGGGCTACACGACCTATCCGGAGCTGCTGGAGATCATCGACGAGCTGGTCGCGGCCAACCCCGACATCGCCGCCAAGGAGGTGTACGGACAGTCCCACGAGGGCCAGGACCTCGTCGCGGTGAAGATCAGCGACAACGTGTCCGTGGACGAGGACCAGCCCGAGGTGCTGTTCACCCACTCCCAGCACGCCCGCGAGCACCTGACCGTGGAGATGGCGATCCACCTGATGCGCCTGTTCACGGACGGCTACGGCGAGGACGAGCGCGTCACCGGGCTGGTGGACAGCCGGGAGATCTGGATCCTGCCGAACGTCAACCCGGACGGCAGCGAGTACGACATGGCGGGCGACACCTGGCGGGACTGGCGCAAGAACCGTCAGCCCAACGAGGGTTCGTCGTCGATCGGCACCGACCTGAACCGCAACTGGGCCCACAACTGGGGATGCTGCAACGGCTCCTCCGGCGACCCGAGCAGCATCACCTACCGGGGCGACTCCGCCGAGTCGGCCCCCGAGGTCCGGGCCGTCGCCGACTTCGTCCGGAGCCGCGTGGTGGACGGCGAACAGCAGATCACCAGCGCCATCGACTTCCACACCTACAGCGAGCTCATCCTGTGGCCGTACGGGTACACCTACGACGAGGTCACCGACGGCATGAGCCGCGAGGAGTACGACACCCACCGCGCCCTGGGCGAGTACATGGCCGAGGCCAACGGCTACACGCCCCAGCAGTCCAGCGACCTCTACGTCACGGACGGCTCCATCAACGACTGGCTCTGGGCCGACCAGGGGATCGTCAACTACACCTATGAGATGTACCCGAAGTCGGCCAGGGACGGCGGCTTCTACCCGCCCTCGTCGGTGATCGAACGCGAGACCGCCCGCAACGAGGAGGCCGTGCTGCGTCTGCTCGACTACGCGGACTGTCCGTACCGCATCATCGGTGAGGAGGAGGCCTACTGCTCCTGACCCACAGGGTCACACCCGCGTAGGCCCGACGGAACGCCCCCTTGCACGTGCCGAGATAAGGTCCGCACGTGTGAGGGGGTTCCGTCGTTCATGGGGAGCGCCCGTCAGGACGCTCCACCGCCCAGGGCTCGGAGGGGTCCTCCCGGAGCCCGGACGCGAGGAAACCGGGGGTGGCGCTGAGCCAGCGAAGAACGTCACCACCCCCGGGGCTGGTGCGGGCCCCCTCCTGCCGGTCGCGGAGGAGGCCCGTGCCACGGGGTCGGGGTGCAGGTCCGACCCCGTGGCGGTCTGTGGGCTCCGGGCGCCGGGGCGCCCGGGCCTCGGAGCTACTCGCCGGGCAGCGGCTCGAACTCCTTGACGGCGTTGATCGCGGGACCGTGCGGGGTGTTGGCCTCGCGCTCGATCATGATCTCCACGAGCACCGGCCGGGAGGTGGACTGGGCCTGCTTGCGGGCCCACTCCAGGGACTCCCGGATCTCCCCCGGTTCCCAGACGCGGCGGCCGGAGCAGCCATAGGCCTCCATCAGCTTGACGCTGTCGGTGCCGTACTCGTCGTAGTGGATGTCCACCTGGTAGTTCATGTCGAACGGGATCGACGCCTGGCGGATCAGGCCCAGGTACTCGTTGTTGAGCATGATGATCACGTACGGCACGTTGTACTGCGCCGCGACCGCGAGCTCCTCGACCATGTACTGGAAGCCGTAGTCACCGACGATGCCGACCACCTCGGCGTCCGGCTCGGTGTTCTTGAGGGCCTTCTTGACGCCGATGGCCGCGGGGATCTCCCAGCCGAGCGGGCCCGCCTGGCCGCAGATCTGGTAGTGGCGCGGCTTGTAGGCCTTCTGGTGCTGGCCGCCCCAGATCTGGTAGAGGCCGATGGCGGTGACGAAGTAGGTGTCCTCGTCGAAGACCTCGTTGATCTCCTTGTAGACGCGGGGCGCCTTCACGGGGACGGTGTCGAAGTCCTCGCGGCGGGTCAGGGTCGACTTGAGTTCGTTGATCCGCTCGATCCACGCACCCACCCTCGCCTTGGCGTCGCGGCGCTTGGCGGCGGCCAGCAGTTCCTGGAGGAACAGTCGGGCGTCGGAGACCACGCCGAGGTCGGGCTCGAAGACCCGGCCGATCTGGGTCGCCTCGATGTCCACGTGGATGAACCTGCGCTCGCCCCGGTAGACGTCGATCTGGCCGGTGTGGCGGTCGGCGAAGCGCGCGCCCACGGCCAGGACCAGGTCCGACTCCAGGAAGGAGGCGTTGCCGTAGCGCTGGGAGGTCTGCACGCCGGTCATGCCGGAGTACAGGGGCGAGTCCTCGTCGAAGGAGCCCTTGCCCATGAGGGTGACCTGGACCGGGACCTGGAGGTGCTCGGCCAGTGCGCGCAGGTCGTCGGAGGCCTCCGCCAGGATCACGCCGCCACCGGCGAGGATGAGCGGGCGCTCGGCCTCCAGCAGCAGGTCCAGGGCGCGCTCGACGCGGGGCAGGTGCGGCTCGACCGTGTTGATCTTGAGGGCGGCGTCCAGCTCGGGGTCGTACTCGATGAGTTGCTGGGCGACGTCCACCGGGATGTCGACCAGCACGGGGCCGGGGCGGCCCTCCTGGGCGATCCGGAAGGCCTCGCGGAAGATCCACGGGGCGGTGGCCGCCTCCTTGATCTGGACGGCCCACTTGGTGACGGGCTTGGCGATCTCGACGATGTCGACCGCCTGGAAGCCCTCCTTGTCCAGCAGGTCGGTGCGCTGCTGACCGGTGATGCACACGATCGGGACCGAGTCCGCGATGGCGGTGTACAGGCCGGTGATCATGTTGGTCCCGGCGGGACCGGAGGTGCCGATGGCCACGCCGACCCTGCCGGTCGTGCGCGACCAGCCGTCGGCCATGTGGGTGGCGCCCTCCTCGTGGCGGACGGTCAGGTGCTCGATGCCGCCCACCTCCTCCATCGCCTTGTAGAGGGGGAGGATGGCCGCGCCGGGGCAGCCGAAGGCGGTGTCGACGCCCTCGTCCTTGAGAACCTCCACGACGGCGTTCATCGCGGGCATTTTCGCCATGGGAGCGAACCCTTCAGTGCTGGGGTGGCTGGAGTGCCGGGAACGCCCTTCGGTGGACGCCCCGGCCGCCAGGGGTGAGTGCCAGGGGTGGGGCGACGCCGCCGCATGCCTCCCGGGTGGGCCAACACCCGGGGGCCGCGCGCCGCCCCGTTCATACGGATTCTCTGTGCCAGGGGTACTGCTGGTGCGGCCGCGGCCGGTGGGCCGGGCCGTGGGCCGGGGCCCCTACTCGCCCTCGCGGCCGGAGAGCTGCTCGACGATCTTGAGCAGGGCCGAATGGTCGAGGCCGCCGTGGCCCTGGTTCTTGAGCGCGGCCACGTACTGCGCCACCTGCGAGCCCAGCGGGATCGCCACACCGGCGGCGCTCGCGGAGTCGGTGATGATGCGCATGTCCTTGTCGTGCAGGGCGATCCGGAATCCGGGAGCGAAGTCGCGCTCGCGCATGGCCGCGCCCTTGCGCTGGAGCACGGTGCTGCCGGCGAGCCCGCCGCCCAGGACCTCCAGGCCGGATTCGGTGTCCACGCCGTGGGCCTCCAGGAAGACCAGGGCCTCGGCGAGGAGCTGGATGTTGCCCGCCACGATGAGCTGGTTGGCGGCCTTGACGGTCTGGCCGGACCCGCTGGGACCGACCAGGACCGGCGTGGTGCCCAGGACGTCGAAGACGGGGCGCGCCGCCTCGAAGTCCTCGGGGGCCCCGCCGACCATGATGGACAGCTTGGCCTCGACGGCTCCGGCCTCGCCGCCGCTGACCGGCGCGTCCAGGACACGCAGGCCGCGCTCCGCCCCGGCCGCGGCGACCTCTCGGGCGACGTCGGGGCGGATGGTGCTCATGTCGATGACCAGGGTGCCGGGCTTGGCGTTGTCGTAGACGCCGCCCTCGCCGCGCAGGACCTGGTCGACGTCCGGGGAGTCCGGGACCATCGTGATGACGACGTCGGCGTCGGAGACGGCCTCGGCGACGCTTCCGCCGCGCAGGCCGCCCTCGGCGACCAGGGCGTCCACCCTCGCACTGCTGCGGTTGTGGCCGGTGACGGTGTGTCCGGCGCGGACGAGGTTGACGGCCATGGGAAGCCCCATGATGCCCAGACCGATGAAGGCGATCTTCCTGGCGGCCATGTCGGCCCCCTTTCAGGCTGTGGGTGTGGCTGGTTGTGCGGTGGCTGGTGCGACCCTGCTGGCCGCGGTGACCCGTGGGTCAGTCGCGCCAGCCGAAGCTCTCGGCACTGGGGACGGTCGGCTTGTACTCCAGGCCGACCAGGCCCCGGTAGCCGCCCGCCTGGGCGGCGGAGAGGAGTTCGTCGATGGGCAGGTCGCCGGTGCCGGGCTCGCCGCGTCCCGGGGCGTCGGCGATCTGGATGTGGCCGAACTCGGCCGCGTGGTCGCGGACGACGGCGGCGACGTCCTCGCCGTTGACGGCCAGGTGGAAGAAGTCCGCGAGGAGGGCGACGTTCTCGGCCCCGGCCTCCCTGACCCTGGCGACGAAGGCGAGGCCCTCGGCGGCGGTCTTGAGCGGGTAGTCCTCGGAGCCGCTGATGGGCTCGACGAGGACGGTGCCGCCGACCTTGGCCACCGCGTCGGCTGCGGCCACCGCGTTGCGCACGGCGAGGGGGTCCTGCTCGGCCGGGTCCACGCCGTCCTGCCGCAGGCCGTAGAGGGCGTTGAAGCCGGTGGTTCCGGTGCGCTCGGCGATCTGGGCGACCACCTCGGCGTTGGCGAGGAACTCGTCGGCGCGGGAGGGGTGCGACAGGACGCCGCGGTCGGGGCCGGGGAGCTGTCCGGCGAAGAAGTTGAGGCCGCTGAGGCGCACGTCCGCGTCGTCGAGGGCGGCGACGAAGGCGTCGATCTCCGCCTGCGCCGGGGTGGCGCTCTCGAAGGGCCACCAGAACTCGACGGCGTGGAAGCCCGCGTCCCGTGCGGCCCGGGGGCGCTCGTTGACGGGGAGCTCGGTGAACAGCAGGGAGCAGTTCACCGCGTACCCGAGTGTGTGGCTCATGCGTTGCCTCCGGCATCCAATTCCATATTGCGGAAAGTAGTTTTCACTTTAAGGAATGATCTGAGTGTGGGCCGGACCACCGCCACTTGTCAACCACCCGGCGAGCCGACCTTCGAGCCCTCACCACCCGAGCCCCCGCGAACGCGCCCGACAAACCCCGAGGCCACACCCCCACCCGCCCCGGAGGACTCAGGAGCGAGCAGGAACTTCACGCTTTCTTCGCGGGAGGCCACAGATTCGTCTGTTTTTCCGATTTCTCCCCTTGCGAGTGTTGACAAGGTCACACTGCCATCAACTAGAGTCCCTGCAATCCGTAATACGGAATCAGGTATCTGCACTACGAAAGCCCAGGCCGGTACGACGATCCAGCGCCCCACACGGCGCGGGGGCCGAGTGCCGGCCGAGCCACGGGAGAACACATGCCCGAGACCACCCCGGACCAGTCGGGGGACGCCCCCGAGCCGGGTCTGGCGCGTCTGAACGCCCTTTCCCGGCAGGAGCTGCGCACCGAACTCGCGCAGTGCCTGAACGTGGACCGCTGGGTCGAGGCCGTGGCCTCCGAAGCGCCCTACGCCGACCGCCGGAACCTGCTCTCGGTGGCCGACACCCACGCGCGCGGAATCACTCCTGCCGAGGTCGCCACCGCCCTGGCCCGCCACCCCCGCATCGGGGAGAAGGCCAAGGGAAAGGACACCGAGTCCGCCTGGTCACGCGGGGAACAGTCGGCGTTCGCCGCCGACACCGACGACGCCTCCGCAAGGGTCCAGCGGATCTTCACGTTCGCCCAGGGTGAGTACGAGGGAAGGTTCGGACAGATCTACCTTGTCTGCGCCAGCGGCCGCAGCAGCCGCGAACTCCTCGCGGACCTGGTCGGCCGACTGGACAACGACCCCGAGACCGAGCTGACCGTGGTCGGTGAGGAGCTCCGCAGGATCTCCGGACTCCGCCTGGTCAAACTCCTGGAGGCAGCATGAGCCACGTGACCACCCACATCCTGGACGCCGCCCTGGGCGCGCCAGCCCGCGACGTCCCGGTGCGCCTGGAGGCCGCCGCCGACCCCGGTCGCACCTCGTGGACCACCGTCGCGGAGGGGCGCACCAACGACGACGGCCGTGTGCCCGACCTCGGACCCGACCAGCTCTCCGCCGGCTACTACCGGGTCGTCTTCGACACCGGGGCCTACTTCGCGGCGACGGGACAGAGGGGCTTCTACCCCGAGGTCACCATCGTGTTCGACCTCGCGGAGGAGGACCAGCACTACCACGTGCCGCTCCTCCTGAGCCCGTTCGCCTACTCGACCTACCGGGGCTCGTAGGTCGGGCGCGCCCGACCGCGAGCACACCTTCCCCACCACGGTCCCCGCCCACGAACGAAGGAGCCCCGCCTGGCGGCACCCACCACGTAGCACCCTCACCTCTTCGAGTGCGTGACAGGTCCTTCCGCATGACCACAGCGGTCCTCCCTCATACGCACAGCGCACCGACGCGTGGCAGCACGCGCGGCGCGAGCGATGAAACCGAATCCACACGGATGGAGTTCCCCTGATGGGCATCAGACTCGGAGACAACCAGTACGGCAAGGCGGAGGTCCGCCTCGTCCACGTCCAGCGCGACACCGACGTCCACCAGATCAAGGACATCAACGTCACCTCCCAGCTCCGCGGCGACCTGGAGGAGGTCCACACCGTCGGCGACAACGCCAAGTGTCTGCCGACGGACACGCAGAAGAACACCGTCTACGCCAAGGCCCGCGAGTGGGGCGGCGTCGGTGCGATCGAGGACTTCGCCCTGCGTCTGGCCCGCCACTTCGTGGACGAGCACGAGTACGTGTACGGCGCCCGCCAGGAGATCCACGAGTACTCCTGGGACCGGATCGCCACCTCGAAGGGCCCGCACGACCACGCGTTCTCCCGCAGGGGCGCCGAGACCCGCACCACCGTCGTCAACAAGGACGGCGACAAGGAGTGGGTGGTCTCCGGCTTCGAGGGCCTGACCGTGCTCAAGTCCACCGGCTCTGAGTTCCACGGGTACCCCAGGACCCGGTACACGACGCTGCCCGAGACCAACGACCGCATCCTGGCCACGGACGTCACCGCCCGCTGGCGCTACGTCGGCACCGACCACAACTTCGACAAGGCCTACGCGTCGGTCCGTGCCCTCTGCCTTGAGCTCTTCGCGGAGACGCACAGCCTCGCCCTCCAGCAGACGCTGTACGCGATGGGCACGGCCGTCCTCGAAGCCCACCCCGAGATCGCCGAGATCCGCTTCTCCATGCCGAACAACCACCACTTCCTGGTGGACCTGTCCCCGTTCGGCCTGGACAACCCCAACGAGGTCTTCTTCGCCGCCGACCGGCCCTACGGCAAGATCGAGGCCACGGTCGAGCGGGACGACGCCCCCGACGCGGGCGACGCCTGGAAGGCCGTCCCGGGCTTCATCTAACCCCCCTTCCCGGTGACGGCCCCGGGGGTGCTCCCCCGGCCCGCCCCGGTGCTCTTCGGAGCTCTCTGAACGCCGGGGCCCGTGCGTGCGGCCGGGCCCCGGACCCCTCCATCACCCGAGGTCACCCTCGCCTGCCCACCCGAGTTGGGCCACACCGGCCTTCGGCATGCCCGGAAACAGCTGTCCCGGGCGTTCGAGGCCGGCGCGACACCACCGGGCACCCGCCCCGGAGAACCCGGTCACCCCCCTCTCTCGGTGACCGCCGATCGCAAAGGCTGGAAACTGGCCATGTCGAACAGTCCGTCCGCGAAGGACTCGGCCACAACAACCGCCACTACCCCCTCCCGGCCCGAGGACGAGAAGCTGCCCGTGCGGCTCATGCTCGTCTACGGGCTCCAGCACATCCTCACCATGTACGCCGGTGCGGTGGCACCGGCCCTGGTCATCGGCGCCGCCGCTGGGCTCGCGAACGACCCCGCCGCCATGGGAATCCTCGTCAGCGGCGCGCTCTTGGTGGCGGGTATCGCCACCCTCATACAGACCGTCGGCCACAAGAGGATCGGCGCGCAGATGCCGATCGTGGTGGCCTGCTCCTTCGTGCCCGTCAGCGCGATCACCGCCCTCGCGTCCGGCCAGGACGGGGAGAACCTCCCCGTCGCCTTCGGCGCGTCCATGGCCGCCGGTGTGTTCGCACTGCTCCTGACCCCCTTCTTCGGGCAGCTCATCCGCTTCTTCCCCCCGATCGTCACCGGCACGATCATCACGGTGATCGGTGTCAGCCTGATGCCGGTGGCCGCGCGCTGGATCATGGACGACTCCGTGCGCGTCATGGCGGACGGCGCCGAGGTCCCGGCCGCGCCCGTCGCCAACCTCGCCCTGGCCGGGCTCACCCTGGCCGTCATCCTCGTCGGTTCCCGCCTGTTCCCGGGGATCTGGGGACGCCTTTCCATCCTGCTCGGCCTGGTCGTGGGCACGCTCGTCGCCGTCCCGCTCGGCATGGCCGACTTCAGCCGGGTGGGCGAGGCCGACGTCGTCTTCGACCCGACCTCGGTGTTCTACTTCGGCGCTCCGCAGTTCGAGGTCGCGGCGATCATCACCATGTGCATCATCATGCTCGTGGTCCTCACCGAGGGCGCCTCGCACATCATCGCGGTCGGCGAGATCACCGGCTCGAAGGTGGACGCCAAGCGCATCTCGGCCGGTCTGCGCGCCGACGTGAGCGGGTCCATCATCGGCCCGATCTTCAGCGCCACCCCCACCAGCTCGTTCGCGCAGAACATCGGCCTGCTCGCCCTCACCGGTATCCGCAGCCGCTTCGTGGTGGCCACCGGCGCGGGCATCCTGCTGGTCCTGGGCATGTTCCCGGTGCTCGGCGGTGTCATGGCGGCCATCCCCACCCCGGTCCTGGGCGGCGCGGGCCTGGTGCTGTTCGGCAGCGTCGCGGCCAGCGGCATCAAAACCCTGGCCAAGGTGGACTTCACCAACAACCTCAACCTCATCCTGGTCGCCGCCTCCATCGGCGTGGCCGTCATCCCGCTGGCCTACCCGACCTTCTACGCGTTCCTGCCCGAGTCCGTCGAGCTGATCGCGCACTCGGGCATCATCGGCGCGGCCATCGTCTCGATCCTGCTGAACATCTGCTTCAACGTGATCGGTCGGGGCCCCTCCGCGGACCCCGCCGACATCGACCAGGCGGACATCGGCAGCGCCGGGCCCGGTGAGGCCAAGTACACCGACCAGGCGGGCGCCACCTACCGGAGTTCGGACGCCGACCGGACCTGACCCGGGTCCCATCCCCCAGGGGCGGAGCGCCGTGACCACGCGCCCGCCCCGCTTCTGTTAAGTGACGGTGAATGGTATGCCTGTGAGGGTGACCGACTGGGACCTGCGCAAGCTGCGCGTACTCCGCACCCTCGAAGAGCTCGGCACCGTCCGGGCGACCGCCGAGGCCCTGTCCATGACGCCCTCGGCCGTCTCCCAACAGCTCTCCTCCCTCTCGCAACAGGTGGGCGTCGCCCTGCTGGAAGCGCACGGGCGCCGGGTGCGGCTCACCGACGCCGCGCACGTGCTGCTGCGGCACACCGACGTGGTCCTGGCCCAGCTGGAGAGGGCCGAGGCCGAGCTGGACGGCTTCGTCCGGGGCGAGGCCGGGCGGGTCCGCGTGGGCACCTTCGCCACCGCGATCCCCAGTCTGGTGGTCCCGGCGCTCAACGCGCTGCGCGCCGACCACCCGGGGCTGCGCACGCGGGTGCGCCAGGCCGAGGCGGCGGAGGTGTACGACCTCCTCTCCGCCGGGGAGATCGACATCGGTCTCTCCCTGGCCGCGCAGGCTCCCACCAGCAACGACGGCCGATACGACCGGACCGAGCTGCTCACCGACCCCCTGGACGTGGCCCTGCCCGCCCAGCACCGGCTGGCCACCACACCGGCCCTGCGGATGAGGGAACTCGCCGAGGAGCCCTGGATCTACGGGGCCGCCGGGCCCTGGCGGGACATCACCCTCGCCGCCTGCGCCCAGGCCGGGTTCGTCCCCGAACAGGCGCACGTGGCCTCGGACTGGCGGGCCATCCTCGACATGGTCGCCGCCGGCATGGGGGTGGCGCTGATCCCCAGGCTGGCCGCCGCCGGTGACGCCCCCGGGGTCACCCTGCGCGTGCCCCACTCGGAGCAGCCCCGCCGCCACGTGGTCACCGCGGTGCGCTCCGGCGCCGGTGAGCGCCCGCAGATCGCCCTCGCCCTGAGAGCCCTCGCCGACGCCGCCGCTCGCCTGACAAACGTTCAGCCAAAGCGAACATAATGATCAAAAACTTTCGCTGGAATTAACCGTTCTCTCCTGCGACTCTGGGATGAAGCAGCGAACGACAGGAGAAACGTGAGCAAGGACCCGTCCTTCGACCCCCGCGCCTACAACGCCGAGCCGTACCCCGGCGGCGACCCCTACGCCGACTTCAAGAAGACCGAACTGGACTTCGCCGGGTTGGTGGACCTCGCCGACCGCCGACTGGGTGGTGGCGTCGTCGCCGCCAACGACGAGTTCTTCGCCCACCGCGAGAACATGCTGCGGACCGAGCCCGCGGTGTTCGACCCGCACCACTTCGGGCACAAGGGCAAGGTCATGGACGGGTGGGAGACCCGCCGCCGCCGAGGCACGAGCGCCGAAGAGCCGCACCCCACCGCCGACGACCACGACTGGGCCCTGGTCCGCCTCGCCCTGCCCGGCGTGATCCGCGGCGTCGTGGTGGACACCGCGCACTTTCGCGGCAACCACCCCACGGAGATCAGCGTCGAGGTGACGCACGTCGACGGGACCCCGACCACCGAGGAGCTCCTGGCCGCCGACTGGACCGAGCTCGTTGCGCGCACAGCCGTCCACGGCCACGCCGAGAACGGGTTCAGGATCGACGTCGAGCGCCGCTGGACCCACCTGCGCCTCAAGCAGTTCCCCGACGGCGGTGTGGCGCGCCTGCGCGTGTACGGCGAACCCGTCGCCGACCCGGCCTGGCTGTCGGCGCTGGGCGGTTTCGACCTGGCCGCGCTGGTCAACGGTGGCACGGTCGAGGACGCCTCGGACCGCTTCTACTCCTCGCCGGAGAACATCATCCTGCCGGGCCGCTCGCACAAGATGGACGACGGCTGGGAGAACCGCCGCCGCCGCGACACCGGCAACGACTGGGTGCGCTTCCGCCTCACCGCCCAGGCCTCCGTCCGCGCCATCGAGCTGGACACCGCCTACCTCAAGGGCAACTCGGCTGGCTGGGTGACCATCCTGGGCCGCGACACGCACTCGGACACCCCGGACGAGTGGTTCGAGATCGTCGGCCGCACGAAGCTCCAGCCCGACAGCGCCCACCGCTTCGTGCTGGACTCGCCGGTCACCGTGACCCACGTGCGCACCGACGTGTTCCCCGACGGCGGCATGGCCCGCCTGAACGTGTACGGCTCCCTCACGGAGACCGGCTCCGCCGACCTCCGCGACCGCTGGGAAGCCACCCGAGGCTAGTTCCCCACGCAGAGTCCAGGGCGGGCACGCGCCAGCGTGCCCGCCCTTCCACATGCGCGCAGGCCGCAAGTACATGCAGGCGTGCAGCGTCCCCAGCCCCAGAGGGCCTGCCTGAAGCCCCACCACCGATGGTTGAACGTGCACAGGACGCAGTACCCCCAGCCCCAAGGGGGTTTGCATGAAGCTCCACCACCGGTGGTTAAGCGTGCACAGGACGCAGATCCCCCAGCACCAGGGGGGTTTGCTTGAAGCCTCGTCCGCGCTGGTTGAACCCGCACGGCGCAAATCCCCTCAGACACAGCGGGGTACAGAGGTGCAGGTACGCACTTCGCTCGGAGGTGCGGGTTGGCCGGAGTGCGGTGGGCGGCGCTCAGACGGCGGGGGTTTTCGCCAGAGGTGGGGACACGCATCTCTAGAACACGTCGGTAGTCCTGGGGGGTGGCCCGTGTCCGTACTTGGCCTTGAACTACCAGTCGTGCACTGTTCTGCTCATCCGCCAAGTGCGGTGCGGGCACAGCACCATGCGCCGTCCCCGCCCTGAATAAACCGAGAACCCCAAGGGGTACGGTTGAACCCGCACGAGACTACCTTTAGCTAATGGGAAAACCGGGTTGGCCGTAGAAAGGCTGCGGGACAGCAACCCAAGCCGTAGAACCCTCGCGGGACAGCAACCACAACCGCAGAACCCCACAGCAAACAGCAACCCCAACCCGTGGAGCGGACAACGACGCCCAGGATCCAGGTTTTTGTTTTTGTTTTTGTTTTTGTTTGCTTGGGGCACGACACGTTCTTCTGGAGCATATCCAGCGAGATAAGTTTCGGCAGGCGACAGCGATTCGAACCCATCCCTGCGCGCGCACGAAGCAGGGGTGGGCTGAGCGAGCAGGGACGCGCACCGGATCGATCCCTCGCACGCGGGGAGAAGTCTCTTTGACCTGCATGCATGTCAGCGGCAAGGCATCAAACCTGCACGTTGTTGAGACACGGACCTTTCACCCACGTCACTCACCACCTGTGTGGCTGGGCGCCGTTGACGGCTCTACGGCCTGGGGTTGCTGCGGGTAGGTGGGTTCTACGGCTTGGGTTGCTGTAGCGGGAAGCCTCTACGGCCAACCCATTTTTCCCATTAGCTAAAGGTAGTCAGGTACCGCTTACACCGTACCCCTTGGGGTTTCTCTGTCTATTCAGGGCGGGGACGGCGCATGGTGCTGTGCCCGCACCGCACTTGGCGGATGAGCAGAACAGTGCACGACTGGTAGTTCAAGGCCAAGTACGGACACGGGCCACCCCCCAGGACTACCGACGTGTTCTAGAGATGCGTGTCCCCCGGACTGGTAAAAACCCCTGCCGTCCGGGCACCGCTTGCCGCTCTACGGCCAACCCGCAGCACTGAACCAAGCACACAGGTGCACGTTTGTACCCCGCTGTGTCTGAGAGAGCGGCGCCGTGCGGGTTACTACAGCGCATGGCAGAGCTTCACACCCCGCACAACCCAGACAGCGCACACGTGCACGTCCACACCCCCTGCACCTCAGGGGGGTTTGCGCCGTGCGGGTCACCACAGCGCATGGCAGAGCTTCACACCCCGCGCCACCCAGCGCAGCGCGTACCTACACCTCTGTACCCCCTGCGCACACGTGCACGTCCACACCCCCTGTACCTCAGGGGGTTTGCGCCGTGAGGTCACTACAGCGCACGGCGAAGCTTCACACCCCGCGCCACCCAGCGCAGCGCGTACCTGCCACCTGTACCCCCTGTACCTGAGGAGGCGGCGCCGTGCGGGTTACTACAGCGCGTGGCAGAGCTTCACACCCCGCGCCACCCAGCGCAGCGCGTACCTACACCTCTGTACCCCCTGTACCTGAGGGGTTTGCGCTGTGCCGGTCACCACGACGCATAGCTGGGGTTCGAACACCCGAACCGCTCGGGCTCCGCGCCTGCCCAACGCCTCCTCCACGCATGGGAACGGGCGCCCCGCTGGTGGCGGGGCGCCCGGGACCGGAACCGGGTCAGTTCCGGGTGATCATCTGGCCGTTCACGCTGTCCGAGGTGACCTCGGTGCCGCGCAGCATGGTGCGGCGGACCCGGCCCAGGAGGTCGGCGCCGTCGTAGGCGCTCACCGGGTTGCGGTGCGCCAGGGAGCTGGCCTCCACGTGGAAGGGCTCGTCGGGGGCGAAGACCGCCAGGTCCGCGTCCATACCCGGGGCGATCGAGCCCTTGCCGGTCACACCGGCCACGCTGGCGGGCCTGGCGGACATCCACTGGACCACCTCGGCGAGCGGGACGCCGCGGCCTCTGGCCTCGGTCCACATGGCGGACAGGCCCACCTGGAGCCCGGCGACACCGCCCCAGGCGGTGCCGAAGTCACCGGTGTCCAGATCCTTGAGGTCGGGAGTGCTCGGAGAGTGGTCACTGACCACGCAGTCGATCAGACCGTCCTGGAGCGCTCTCCACAGCAGGTCGCGGTTGGCGCCGTCGCGGATCGGCGGGCAGCACTTGTAGCTGGTCCCACCGGCCGGGATCTCCTCGGCTGCCAGCGTGAGGTAGTGCGGGCAGCTCTCCACTGTGAGCGGCACGCCCTCCTGCTTGGCCTGCGCGATGAGCGGCAGGGCCGAGGCGCTGGACAGGTGCAGGATGTGCGCGCGGACCCCGGTTCGGCGGGCCGTGTCGATCACCAGGGCGATCGCGGCGTTCTCGGCCTCATCAGGGCGTGAGGCCAGGAAGTCCGCGTAGTCGCGGCCGGACGCGGCGGGCGCCGAGTCCAGCACCTTGGGGTCCTCCGCGTGCACGATCAGCCTGCCGCCGAACGCCCTGATGGCCGTGGCGGCGGTGTTCAGCTGCTCCGGGGACAGGTGCCCGAACTCGTCCACCCCGGAGGGCGACAGGAACGCCTTGAACCCGAACACTCCCTCGGACCAGAGGTCGGAGAGGGTGCCGGTGGTGTCGGCGCCGGAGTTCTCCGGGACGGCCCCGCCCCAGAAGCCCACGTCCACGGCGAGCTTGCCCTCGGCCACGGCTCGTTTGGCCTTGAGGCCGTCGAGCGTGGTGGTGGGCGGCACGCTGTTGAGCGGCATGTCCACGAGGGTGGTCACACCGCCCAGCGCGGCGGCGCGGGTCGCACTGGCGAAACCCTCCCACTCGGTGCGGCCGGGCTCGTTGACGTGCACGTGGCTGTCCACGAGGCCGGGGAGGAGGATCTCGTCCTCGGCCAGGCGCAGCTCGCGGGCGGCGTCGACGGGGGCGTCGTCACCGGTGAGGACCCCGGTGATCCTTCCGTCGTCCACGACCACGCTGACGGCGCGCTCACCCTCGGGGGTGAGGGCGCGGCGGGCGCGTACGACGAGTGCGTGCTCGGTCAACTCACTGCTCCTGTCCGACACGGCGGGTGGCCAGAGCGACGATGGTACCGGCGTCGGCACCGGCGGCTGTGACCACCTCGGACTCCTCCAGGGCGCCGCAGCGCAGGCCGCTGGCCAGCACTGACGCCAGCGCCTGGGCGGTGGCGGGTTCGTCCATCACGTTGCCCCCGGCCTGGCCGAGGTAGGCCTTGAGACGGGCTGCGGCGGGGGCGAAGGCCTCTCGGTAGAAGGCGTAGGTGGCCAGGTAGCGGATGGGGAGCTGGTGGGGGTGCAGGTCCCAGCCCTGGTAGAAGCCGCGCTCCAGGGAGCGGCGGACCAGCCCGGCGTGCAGGTTCCACGCGGAGCGCACGTCCTCGGGGCTGCCCGTGGGCAGGATGTTGCTGCCCCCGTCGGAGAGCCACACGCCGGTCCCGGCGGCGGCCACCTGCATGACGGCCTTCGCATAGTCGGCGGCCGGGTGGGCCAGGCTCTGGTGGGCGGCGGTGATCCCGCAGGCCGCGCTGTAGTCGTAGGTGCCGTAGTGCAGGGCGGTGACCCGGCCCTGGCCCGCCTGGATCATGCGGGAGACCGCGACGGTGCCGTCGGTGAGCAGGATGGACTGGGGGGTCTCGATCTGGAGCTCGAACCGCAGGCGTCCGGCGGGCAGGCCGAAGCGCTCCTCAAGGCGCTCACTGACCCACACCATCGCCTCGACCTGCTCCACCGAGGTGATCTTGGGCAGGGTGAGGACGAGGTTGTCCGGGAGGGAACCGTGTCCCTCCAGCAGGGTCTGGAGGAAGAGGGTGAGCGTGCGGACGCCGCGGTGGCGCCCGGCGGCCTCCATGCCCTTCATCCGGATTCCGAAGTAGGGGGTGGCCGTCCCCTGCTTCAGGTCCGAGACGAACGCGTTCGCGGTGGCCAGGACGTGGGCGTCCTCGGCCTCGTCACCGGGGGACCCGTAGCCGTCCTCGAAGTCGGCGCGCAGGTCCTCGATGGGCTCGCGGGCGAGCTTGGCGCGCACCAGCGGGATCGCGTCAGCCACGGCGGCCTCGCTCAGCCCGGTGATCCCGGCCAGGTCGGCGGCCTTGGGCGCGTACTCGTCGAGGGAAGCGATCGCCTCCTCGCCCCAGACGGCGGCGAGGCCGGGCTGGATGCGGTCGGCGGGAACGTAGACGCTGTGGACGGGCTGGCGGCCGCCGCTGGTCCCGGGGTACTCACGGTCCAGTCGGGCGTCGGCCTCGGCCAGCCGGGTGTCGAGTTCGGTGACCAGGTCGGTCAGGCCAGCAAGGCTGTCACTCGCCACGTGTCGTGTCCTCCTCCGTCGTCGGTGCCGTCTCTCGGGGGTCAGTGAGAGCCCGGGCACTAATTTCTATATGCGGATAATAACTTCTGCGATTCGGAAGAACAAGGGTGCCGAGGACCCTGCGGATCCGAACGCGAAGCTTCCGCACGCAACAGAGAGCGAAAACCTCCTTTCGTATTGCAGAATGAAGGGCGAGACCGCAGCGGCCCTCAGCATGGGAGCACGACCCTTGTCAGCCTCACAGATCCCCCGAACGGACCAGCCACGCCCTCCAGAGGAGACGGCCCGGCGCTCCGGTGGCGTGCAGTCACTCGACCGCGCCTTCGCCCTGCTGGAGATCATGGCCGAGGCGGGCGGCGAGGCCTCCCTGAGTCAGCTCGCCGACTCCTCGGGCCTGCCCCTGCCCACCATCCACCGCATCATCCGCACCCTGGTCGGCAACGGCTACGTGCGCCAACTCCCGTCCCGCCGGTACGCCCTGGGCCCCCGTCTGATCGGGCTCGGTGACAAGGCGGCCCGCATGCTCGGCACCTGGGCCCGCCCCCACCTCGCCCAACTCGTGGAGGACCTCGGCGAGACCGCGAACCTCGCGATGCTCGACGGCGACAAGGTCATCTACGTCGCCCAGGTCCCCTCACCCCACGCCATGCGCATGTTCACCGAGGTCGGCCGCCGCGTCCTGCCCCACTCCGCCGGGGTCGGCAAGGCCCTGCTGTCCCAGCTCAGCGACGAGGAGGCCCTGGCCGCCGTCCGCCGCACCGGGATGCCCGCCGCCACCGAACGCACCATCACCGACCCCGACGCCTTCCTCGCCGAACTGCGGCGCATCCGCGAGACCGGGTACGCGATCGACGACGGCGAACAGGAGGTGGGCGTGCGATGCGTGGCCGTCCCCGTCAAGGACGCCCCCTCCGGCATGGCCGTGTCGGTGTCCGGACCCGAAGCCCGCGTGGGCTGGGACTTCGTGGACCACGCCGCACCCATCGTGCAGCGGTGCGCCCGGGTCCTGGCCACCGACCTCAACAACCAGAGCTGACTCACACCACGACGAGGGGGCGTGACCACATGTGGTCACGCCCCCTCGTCCGCTTCGAGACCGCCGAACTACGTCTGCTGGTCGAAGCCCAGCTTGCGCAGCTGCTTGGGGTCGCGCTGCCAGTCCTTGGCCACCCGCACCCGCAGGTCCAGGAAGACCCGGTGCCCGAGCAGCCCCTCGATCTGCTTGCGGGCCCGCGAGCCCACGTCACGCAGACGCGAACCCTTGGAGCCGATCACGATCGCCTTCTGGCTGGGGCGCTCCACGTACAGCGACGCGTAGATGTCCACCAGCTCCTTGCCGGGCTTGGTGTTCTCCCGCTCGTACATCTCGTCCACGACCACCGCGATCGAGTGCGGGAGCTCGTCCCGGACACCCTCCAGGGCGGCCTCGCGGACCAGCTCCGCCACGAGCATCTCGTCCGGTTCGTCCGTGAGGTCGCCGTCCGGGTACAGCGGCGGCCCCTTCGGCAGGTGCGAGCACAGCACGTCCGTGACCGTGTCCAGCTGGAACTCCCCGCGCGCGGACACCGGCACGATGTCGGCCCAGTCGCCCAGTTCGTTCACGGCCATCAGGTGCTCCCCGACCGCCGCCCGGTCCACCAGGTCGGTCTTGGTCACCAGCGCGACCACCGGGGTGTTGGTCTGCTCGGCCAGCTCCTTGGCGATGTAGGTGTCACCGCGCCCGATCGGCTCGTTGGCCGGCAGACAGAACGCGATCACGTCCACCTCGACCAACGTGGACCGCACCAGCGAGTCCAACCGCTCCCCCAGCAGGGTGCGGGGCTTGTGCAGACCGGGCGTGTCCACGATGATCAGCTGCGCGTCCGGCCGGTGCACGATGCCGCGCACCGTCCGCCGGGTGGTCTGCGGCCGGTTGCTGGTGATCGCCACCTTCTGCCCGACCAGCGCGTTCATCAGGGTGGACTTGCCCACGTTCGGGCGGCCCACGAAGCAGGCGAAACCGCTCCGGAAGCCCTCCGGGAAGGAGAGCGGTTCCAGCGGCACGCGGAGCTTCTCAAGGTCGAGGTCGTTCATCGGTCCTTCTCAACGCCGGGCGATGTTCGCGGGCACCCCGTCGGGGGCCGCGATCACCACCAGCTGGGTCTTCAGGTCGTCCGCCACCGCGCGGTCGGCCTCGGTCAGCTCCTTGGCCTGGGTGACGACCACCGCGGCCTCCAGGGCGGAGGCCTCGCTGGAGGCCGCCGCGGCCACGGCGGCCTGGAGCGCGCTCAGCTGGAGCGAGGGCAGCGACACCGTGGTGGCCACGTACGTGCGCCCGGTCTCGTCGCGTACCGCGGCGCCCTCGGCTGCCGCGTTCCGTGCCCGGGAGGCCCGCGCGAGGGTGATCAGCTTGGCGTCCTCGGGGCCGAGTCCCGTCGTGTCCGTCACTGGTCCGTGCTCCTTACGTCGTGGTCGTGGCCCTGGTCCCCTTCGGGGGCGAGCCGCTCCACCAGCACCGTCGTCATCCGGTTGCGGCGGCTGCTCTTGCCCTCCAGGGTGAGCCGGAGTCCAGCGTATTCTGCCTGGGCGCCGCCCGCCGGGACGCGACCCAGCACGAACGCCACCAGGCCGCCCACGGTCTCCACGTCGGAGACCTCCAGGTCGCGCTCGGGGAAGAGTTCGGCCAGCTCACCCAGGGGCAGTCGCGCGGTGACCCGCACACGGTCGTCGTCCAGCCAGTCCACCGGGGCGATCTCGTGGTCGTACTCGTCGGTGATCTCGCCGACGATCTCCTCCACGATGTCCTCCAGCGTGACGAGCCCGGCGGTGCCGCCGTACTCGTCGATCGCCACCGCCACGTGGTTGCGGCGCTTCTGCATCTCCCGCAGGAGTTCGTCGATGGGCTTGGTGTCGGGCACGAACGTGGCGTCACGCATCACGTCCCCGGCGGTCAGGGGCACGTCGTCCGCGCCCCCGGCGGCCGCAGCCCAGCGGTCTCGCAGGCGCTCCACCAGGTCCTTGAGGTAGATGATGCCGACCACGTCGTCCTCGTCCTCACCGGTGACCGGGATACGCGAGTACCCGCTGGCCATGGCGAGCGAGAGGACCGCGTCGGCGTCCGCGTCACGGCCCGTGAAGACGATGTCGGGCCGGGGCACCATCACCTCGCGCACGGAGGTGTCGTCCAGCTTGAACACCGAGTGGATCATCTGGCGCTCCTCGGGGTCGATCACCTCCCCCTGCTCAGCCAGGTCGACGAGCTGACGCAGCTCCACCTCGGTGCTGAACGGGCCGTCCCGGTCGCCCTTGCCGCGCGGGGTGAGCGCGCGGCCCGCCCCCACCAGCAGACGGGCCAGCGGACCCAGCACCACCTGGAGCGGGTACACGACCGTCGCGCTGGCCCGGGCCAGAGGACCGGCGAACTGGCGGCCGAGGATGCGCGGCGTGACCGCGATCAGGACGCACTCCACCACGACCATCGCCACGGCGGTGAGCACCAGGGCGGGCCAGTCAGCTCCCAGCAGGAAGACCATGCCCACCACGGCGGCGAGCACGGCGCAGACCTCGCACACCACACGCAGGAAGAGCAGCATGTTCAGGTGCTCGGTGGGATTGACCCGCACCCGCTCCCACGCGGCGCGCACCCGTGCGGGGCGCTCGGCGTGGGCGTCCTCCATGCCCATGGAGATCACTCGGGTGACGGCGACCTCGGCCGCCACCAGGAAACCGGCCACCGCGGTCAGGAGGAGTGCGGCCGCCAGGGACACCGACCACACCACGGGGTCACCCGTGGCCAGCGACGCGCTCATCGGGCGCTCTCGTCCCCTTCGGTCGTCCCCTCGGCGGCGGCCTCGCGCTCATTCCAGGCGGCGAGGATCTCACCCTGGAGGCCGAACATCTCCTTGTGCTCCTCGGGCTCGGCGTGGTCGTAACCGAGCAGGTGGAGGATGCCGTGCGTGCACAGCAGGTCGATCTCGGCCCGGGTTCCGTGACCGGCCTTCTCGCCCTGGCGCTCGGCCACCTGCGGGCAGATGATCACGTCACCGAGCACACCGGGCTCGCTGGTGCGTCCGGGACCGCCGGGACGCAGTTCGTCCATGGGGAACGAGAGCACGTCGGTGGGGCCGGGCTCGTCCATCCAGCGCACGTGGAGGTCGGTCATGGGTCCTTCGTCCACCAGCACGACCGACAGCTCGGCCAACGGGTGCACCCGCATGGCGTCGAGCACGTGCCGGGCCAGACGGGAGAGTCGCTCCTCGTCCACGGTGGTGACGCCGGACTCGTTGGCGACGTCGATACTCATCGGTTGCGGCTGCCTCACTTGGATTCGGTGTGGGTCGGCGGGGTCGCTCCGCCTGGCGCCCGGGGAGGGGCGCCCACCGACACCGGTGGGCCCGCACGGGGCGGGCCCACCGGCCGGTGTCACTACGTACTTCTTCTCAGTCTGCCCGGTGTTCGGGGCCCTCGGCGCCGTCGCCCCGGTCCTTCGGGGTGTCACCGCCCCTGCGCCGTCCGCCGCGCGGCCCCGGTCGGCCCCGGTCTGCGTCGCTCCGGCCGCCCTGATCGGCGTCGTAGCGCCCGTAGGCGTCGACGATCTGCCCCACCAGGCGGTGTCGCACGACGTCCTCACTGGTCAGTCGGCAGAAGGCGATGTCGTCGATATCACGCAGGATGTTCTCGATGGTCCGGAGCCCGCTGGTCTGCCCGCCGGGCAGGTCCACCTGGGTGACGTCGCCGGTGACCACGATCTTCGACCCGAAGCCGAGCCGCGTGAGGAACATCTTCATCTGCTCGGGCGAGGTGTTCTGCGCCTCGTCCAGGATGATGAAGGAGTCATTGAGGGTACGGCCACGCATGTACGCCAAGGGGGCGACCTCGATGGTTCCGGCCGCCATCAGCTTGGGGATGGAGTCCGGGTCGAGCATGTCGTGCAGGGCGTCGTACAGCGGACGCAGGTACGGGTCGATCTTGTCGTACAGGGTGCCGGGCAGGAACCCCAGGCGCTCCCCGGCCTCGACGGCGGGCCGGGTGAGGATGATCCGGTTGACCTCCTTGTCCTGGAGGGCCTTCACCGCCTTGGCCATGGCCAGGTAGGTCTTTCCGGTGCCCGCCGGGCCGATGCCGAACACCACGGTGCGCTCGTCGATGATGTCGACGTACCGCTTCTGGTTCAGCGTCTTGGGGCGGATGGTCTTGCCCCGGTTGGACAGGATGTTGGTGGTCAGCACGTCCGCGGGGCGTTCCTTGCCCGGCGAGCGCAGCATGTGGATCATGCGCTCGATGGTGTCGGGGGTGACGTGGGTGCCGCTCTTGGCGAGCTCGATCAGCTCCTCCACGAGGCGGACCACCACGGCCGTCTCCTCGGGGGTGCCGCTGATCGTGAACTCGTTGCCACGGACGTGGATGTCGCTCTTGAAGGACCGCTCCAGCGCCCGGAGGAGCTCGTCCCCCGAACCCAGCAGGCTGATCATCGTGTGTTCGTCCGGAACCACGACCTTGACCTGGGTCTCCGGGTCCTGGTTCGTGTGAGTTGACTCGGCCATGGTGTGGCCTTGCGGCCGCTGTCCCTACCCTTCGGTCACGGCCCCGGGGTCGGTCGCCCGGGGTTCCTCGCGGACGGGCCGCACACCGTGTTCGACGGTGTCGAACACGGTCACCACGGGTGTGTGGGACAACCGAAGTGGCCGGTGGGGCCCGTCCCCGAGTCTACCAACCAGGGCCCGGGGGGCTCGATGGATTATCGCGGCGCCTACCCGGGGGGCCAGTTCAGCCCGCGACCGCCGAGCACGTGGGCGTGCAGGTGGAACACGGTCTGCCCGGCGCCGGCCCCGGTGTTGAACACCATCCGGTACCCGGACTCCACCACACCCTCGTTCCTGGCCACCTCGTGGGCCTCCCTCACCAGGGCGTCGAGCAGCCCCGTGTCGGTGGCCGCGGCAGCGGCGGCGTCGGCGTGGTGCTCGCGGGGGACGACCAGGACGTGGGTGGGCGCCTGGGGGTTGATGTCGCGGAACGCCACCGTGCGCTCCCCCTCACGGACGATCTCCGCTGGAACCTCGCCCTTCACGATCTTGCAGAAAAGGCAGTCGGGGTCGACCATCGCTCACCTTCCGTCACGCGGCCGCGCGCTCCGTGGCGGCACCGCTCTCTCGGTTCTCGGATTGTCCGCTGACCATGATGCCGCAGGTGCCCGGAACGCCGCAGGTACGCGGCCCACGAGGAGATGAACCCTCAACCTTTCCGCAACCGTTCCGATCCGCGTTCCCCTCCAGCCACCGATCGGGGCGCGATAGTCTTTGTCTCCGTGCGCGTCAGGCTGTGGGCAACGCCCCGCTGTTCGGCCACGTCCGACGTGTTCGGATCGGAACGCACGTCTACTGGAAATGATGAGGTATGCCCTTTCGTAAACCCCGCGACAAGGGTGTGCGTCGAACTGATGTGACGACAGAAACCTTGGTGGCCAACGCCACCACGGCGCCACTCTCGGTCGAGTGGGACGCCGACCACGCAGTGACGGAGCTCTACCGGGAGCACTACCGTCCGCTCGTTCGGCTCGCCGCCCTGCTCGTGAGGGACCACGCGACCGCCGAGGAGGTCGTCCAGGACGCCTTCGTCGCCATGCACGGCGCCTGGCGCCGCCTCAGGGACCCGAACAAGGCCCTCTCCTACCTCCGCCAGGCGGTGGTGAACAAGGCCCGGTCGGTGCTTCGCCACAGGGCAGTCGTCGAGAAGCACGCCCCCAAGGCCCTGCCCGACGCGCCCAGTGCCGAGCACGGGGCCATGAACCTGCTCGAGCGCGAGGCGGTCATCACCGCCCTGCGCAAGCTACCCACCCGTCAGCGAGAGGCCATCGTGCTCCGGTACTACGGTGATCTGTCCGAGGCACAGATCGCGGACGCCATGGGCATCAGCAGAGGCGCGGTCAAGAGCCACACCTCGCGCGGCATCTCCTCCCTTCGCTCTGTACTGGAGCAGACGTCATGAGTAGCCCCAACGATAGGAACGAACCGGAGTTCGAGGACCAACTCCGCCAGATACTGCGCGCCGAGGCCGACGAGGTCACACCTTCGGCCGAAGGCCTCAACCTCATCCGTGAGCGCACCGAGCGCCAACGCGGTTCGTCGTGGTTCGGGCTGCCGTGGCTCCGTCCCGTGACGGCCGTGGCCGCGGCCGTGCTCATCGTCGCCTCGGTGATCATGTCGAGCCCGCAGGTCCGCGAACAGGTCCTGGAGATCGTCCCGGCCGGGGCCGACCGCGAGGGCACCCCGCCCGAGACCCAGTCCGACGGGGGCGACGGCGTGGCGGCTCCCGACCCGTCGACGGACTCCACCTCCGGCACCAGCAAGCTGGAGGAGGAGACCGGGGACGACCCCGAGGGCACCCCCAGCCCCGACAGCTCGCCCTCCTCCTCGGAGGACGACGGTTTCGAGGCCACGTCCCCGTGCCCGCCCGGTGAGGAGCTCGTCCCGACCGCGACCGACGGCGCCCGTGACGAGGACAAGAGGAACAAGGACGACGACCGCGACGACAGGGGCTCCGACAAGGAGACCTGCGCCCCGACCGACGAGCCGAAGGAAGAGCCCACCGACGAGCCCACCAGCCCCGGGGGCGGCAGCGACCCGGACCCCGGTGACGGCGCCGAGGACCCCGGCAGCGGTTCCGGTGGCGGCGGTGAGGAGGACGGGGCCAGCGCGAGCTGACCCCCGACGGCGTCGCCGAACAGACATGACGAAGGGCCCGTGGAGGATTCCACGGGCCCTTCGTCATACCTCTGTGCGTGTGTCCGGCCACCGGGTCACGGTCGCCGGGGACGGACCCCCGGCTCGCGTCCGCTCACCAGCGTCCCGTACGGGCCTGGAGCACGGACAGGGCCGCGACCCCGGCGGTGGAGGTGCGCAGGACCGAGGGGCCCAGCAGGGCCCGGACCGCTCCGGCCGCGTCGAAGGCGGCCAGTTCGGTCTCGGAGATCCCGCCCTCGGGGCCGACCACCAGGACGAGCCCCGCACCGTGGGGTTCCTCCGGCAGTGGGAGCTCCGAGAGTCGAAGCGCCCCCTCCTCGTGCAGGACCACGGCCAGCTCCGCCTCGGCGAGCAGGGCGGCCACGCCCTTGCGGTCCAGCGGCTCGGTGACCTCGGGCGTCCGGGCCCGGCGGGCCTGTTTGGCCGCCTCCCTGGCGCTCGCCCGCCACTTGGCCAGGGCCTTGGCGCCCCGATCACCCTTCCACTGTGTGACACAGCGCTCGGCTGACCAGGGCACGACGGCGTCGACCCCGGCCTCGGTCATCATCTCCACCGCGAGCTCGCCCCGGTCCCGTTTGGGCAGGGCCTGCACCACGGTGATGCGGGGTCGCGGCTCGGGTTCGCTCCTGCGTTCCAGCACACGGCAGACGAGCGTGTCCTTGCCGAGGACCTCGTCGACCTCACAGCGCGCACGAAGGCCGAGACCGTCGGAAAGGTCGACGGTCTCTCCCTCGCCGATACGTCGGACCGCCACGGCGTGACGTCCCTCCGGGCCGTCCAGTCGGATCCGGTCGCCCGCCAGAGCGGCGGTCCCGACCAGGAAGACCGGCGGGGTCACTTGGCTCCGAAGGCGTCGCGGATCTTGGAGAAGAACCCACCGTGCCCGGGGCTGAAGCGGCCCGGATTCTGGTCCTCCCCACGCAGCTCCGCGAACTTGCGCAGCAGGGCTTCCTGCTCCTCGTCCAGCTTGCCCGGGGTCTCCACGTCCACACGGATGCGCAGGTCTCCCCGGCCGCCGCCGTCGAGGTGGGTGACGCCCTTGCCTGGCAGGGTGATGACGTGGCCCGAGTTGGTCCCCGGACGCAGGTCGATGTTCTCGGTTCCGTCGAGGGTGTCGAACGCGCACGAGGCACCCAGCGCGGCCGCCGTCATGGGGACGGTGATGGTGCAGTGCAGGTCGTCGCCGCGACGCTCGAAGGTCGGGTGCGGCTTCTGGACGATCTCCAGGATGATGTCGCCGCGCGGTCCGCCGTTGGGGCCGACCTCGCCCTCGCCCGCGAGCTGGATGCGGGTGCCGTCGTCGACACCGGCGGGGATCTTCACGGTGCGGGTGACCTTCTCCCGAACCCGGCCCTCACCCGCGCAGTCGCCGCAGGGGTTGGTGATGACCGAGCCCTGGCCCGAGCACTGCGGGCAGGGGCGCGAGGTCATGACCTGACCGAGGAAGGAGCGCGTGACCTGGGAGACCTCGCCCTGGCCGTGGCACATGTCGCAGGTGGTCCGGTGCGAACCGGCCGCCGTGCCCTCGCCCTGGCAGGTCTCACACAGGATCGCGGTCGGGAAGGTGATCTCCCGGCTGACTCCGAAGGCGGTCTCGACGAGGTCGAGCTCGATGCGGATCTTGATGCTGCGTCCGCGCCGGACCCGTTCCCGGGGGCCGCGGCCGCCGGGCTGTCCTCCGCCGAAGAAGGCGTTCATGATGTCGTCGAAGGCGAACCCGCCCGCGTTGCCGAAACCTCCGGCACCGCCACCGCCGCCGGGGGCGAAGGGGTCCTGACCCATGTCGAACATCCGACGCTTGTTCTCGTCGGAGAGGACCTCGTAGGCCTGGGTCACTTCCTTGAAGCGCTCCTGGGTCGCGGGGTCCGGGTTGATGTCCGGGTGGAGCTCGCGCGCGAGCCGCCGGTACGCCTTCTTGATCTCGTCCTTGGACGCGTCGCGACGCACCCCGAGAACCTGGTAATAGTCTCTGGCCACTGAGTTACTGTCCTGCCAAAATCTGTCCGACATACCGGGCCACCGCACGGACGGCGCCCATCGTCCCTGGGTAGTCCATACGGGTCGGGCCCACCACTCCGATCTTGGCCAGCGACTGGTTTCCCACGCCGTAGTCAGCCGACACGATGGAAGTGGATCGAAGGCCCTCGTGGAAGTTCTCCGCGCCGATGCGCACTGTGAGCATGGAGGGGTCCTTGGCCTCACCGAGCAGTCGGATGAGGACCATGTTCTCTTCCAGTGCTTCGAGCACCTCGCGCAGGCTGGCCGCGAAGTCGACCGCGGCCAGGTTGGCGGTTCCCGCCAGAACGATCTTCTCCTCGTGTCTTTCCACGAGGCTCTCCAGCAGGATGGAGAGGACCGCGACCGCGACGGGCCGGTCCTCCGGTGCGACCTGGGCGGGCAGGTCCTCCACCGCGTCCGGCACGTCACCGAGGTGTCTGCCCGCGATGGCGCGGTTGAGCATGTTGCGCAGGTCGTCCACCACGGTCTCGCTGACCGATCCCAGCCCGTCGATGACGCGCTGTTCGACCCGGCCGGTGTTGGTGATGACGACCATCATGATGCGCTGGCCGCCGAGCGGCACCAGTTCCACGTGCTGGACCGACGAGCGGGTCAGCGACGGGTACTGGACGATCGCGACCTGCCGGGTGAGCTGCGCGAGCAGCCGCACCGTGCGGGCGACGATCTCGTCGAGGTCCACGGCACCGCCGAGGAAGGACTCGATGGCACGCCGTTCGGCCGCCGAGAGCGGCTTGACGGAGGAGAGCCGGTCCACGAAGAGCCGGTACCCCTTGTCGGTGGGCACCCGTCCCGCACTGGTGTGGGGTTGGGTGATGTAGCCGTCCTCCTCGAGGGCGACCATGTCGTTGCGAATGGTCGCCGAGGAGACACCAAGGGGGTGACGGTCCGCCAACGCCCGGGAACCCACGGGTTCGTTGGTGTTGACGAAGTCCTCGACGACCGCACGCAGGACCGCGAGCTTGCGCTCATCCAGCAACTCGCCACCTCCTGGCACTCCAAGGTCCTCAGTGCTAATTCTATGCCCGGCCGCAAACCCGCACGGCTACCCGCACGCAGTAACACGTGGACGGGGGTCGCTTCTTCCTTCTCGGATCCGCGACGTGCGCCACCCGCCAACGGGCGTCCGGGGTCCGTCACCAGTAGACTGCACCACCGTGGTTACCAAGGGAACCGGCCGTTACGGCCGCGACGTTCTGGCGGGAGACTGGCGGCGACCGAAGAAGGGCACGGTTCGCGAGATACCCCTCAGCCGTGACCTGGTCGTGGAGGACGCCGACGAGACCTTCTGCGGGGCCGTGGTGTCCTGGGACAAGGCCGCGGTGACCCTGGAGGACCGGGACGGGCGCCGCAGGGTGTTCGAGCTGGGCCAGGCCGCCTTCCTCGTGGACGGTGAACCGGTGACACTGGTGCGTCCGACGGAGGCCCCCAAGGGTCCTCTGCGCAGCGCCTCGGGGTCGATCGCGGTGACCGACGCGCGGGCCCGCACGGCCCGCGAGAGCCGGATCTACGTCGAGGGTGCCCACGACGCCGAACTGGTCGAGAAGGTCTGGGGCCACGACCTCCGCGTGGAGGGGGTGGCCGTCGAGTTCCTGGAGGGGGTCGACGACCTTCCCGCGGTGGTGGCGGAGTTCGAGCCGGGTCCGGGGCGCCGTCTGGGGGTCCTGGTGGACCACCTGGTGCCGGGGTCCAAGGAGAGCCGGATCGCCGAGCGCGCCCGTGGCGCGGACGTGCTCGTGGTCGGCCATCCCTACGTGGACGTGTGGCAGGCGGTGCGTCCGAGCGCGGTGGGGATCGGGGCCTGGCCCGAGATCCCTCGGGGGCTGCCCTGGAAGGAGGGCGTCGTGGACGCTCTCGGCTGGCGGATGGAGACGGGTGAGGCCTGGCGCCGCATCCTGGGCTCAGTCCGTGGCTACGGGGACCTCGAACCCTCCCTGCTGGGGCGGGTGGAGGAGCTCATCGACTTCGTCACGGGAACGCACACCGCGGAACACTAGGATTGTCACGATCACGTGGTCTGATGGATCCCCCGGGACACCGCTCCCCCGTTTCCGTCGGGCGACACGGCCTCCGGCCCTCCGCGGTCGTCGGTACGGCCCGAGTCCTTCGGGCAGACAGCAAGCGCCCCCAACAGCGGAGTCAAGGAAGAGCATGAGCGAGACCCCGTCCAGTCATCCGTCACCGGACGACCCGCAGGGACAGCGGCAACCGCCGCAGGAGCCCGCACAGCAGAGCGGCGCGCAGCCCGGTTGGGGCCAGCCCGACGCGCAGGCCCACGGTCAGCAGCAGAGCGGGGCTCAGCCCGCCTGGGGGCAGCCCGCCGGAGGCCAGCCGCAGGGGCCTGAGCAGCCCGGCCACCCCCCGCAGGCGCAGGCCTACGGCCAGCCCCAACCGTCTCAGGCGCAGCCGAGCGGTGCGCAGCCTGGATGGGGTCACGGCACGGGCGGCCAGCCCCAGGCACCCCAGCAGACCAGCGGCGCACAGCCCGCATGGGGAGTACCCGGCGGCGACCCGCAACAGGCCCAGCCCGGATGGGGCCAGCCCGGGGCACAGGCCCCGCAGCCCCAGGCCTACAGCCAGCCCCAGCCAGCACAGCCACCCCAGGCACAGACCGGCTGGGGACCCGACACCGGCGGCCAGCCCCAGGCACCCCAGCAGACCAGCGGCGCACAGCCCGCATGGGGAGTACCCGGCGGCGACCCGCAGCAGCCCCAGCCCGGATGGGGCCAGCCCGGAGCACAGGCCCCGCAGCCGCAGACCTACGGCCAGCCCCAACCGGCACAGCCACCCCAGGCACAGCCCGGCTGGGGACCCGACACCGGCGGTCAGCCGCAGGCGCCCCAGCAGACCAGCGGCGCACAGCCCGCATGGGGACAGCCGCAGGAACAGGCGCAGGCGTACGGCCCACCGCCGACCGGTGCTCAGCCCGGTGGGAACCAGCCTGGGGCGCAGGCCCCGCAGCCCCAGAGCTACGGCCAGCCCCAACAGGCCCAGCCCGGTTGGGAGCAGTCGACGGCCAGCGAGCCGCAGCAGCCGCACTGGGGCCAGCCCGCGGGACAGGCGTACGGCCAGCCGCAGCAGAGCGGCGCGCAGCCGACCTGGGGCCAGCCTGCCGGTGGCCAGCCGCAGCCGCAGCAGCCGGCCTGGGGCCAGCCGGAGGCGCAGGCCCAGCAGAGCGGCGCACAGCCCGCCTGGGGTCAGCCAGCCGCTGACCAGGCTCAGGCCGGCTACGCCCCCCAGGGGTACGGCCAGCCGCAGTTCCAGCAGGCCCAGCCCGTGCAGGCGCAGCCCCAGGCCGGTTACGGGGAGCAGTTCCAGCAGCCCCAGCAGGTCTACGGTCAGCAGCCGGTCCAGCAGCCCGCCGGTGGCGGCAACGACGTACTCGTCGCCATGCTCGCGCACCTGTCCGGATTCGTGATCGCCTTCCTCGGCTGGATCCCGCCGCTGGCCATCTACTTCGCCAAGCGCAACCAGTCACCGTTCATCCGGCACCACGCGTCCGAAGCGGCGAACTTCCAGATCACTATGCTGATCCCGTACATCTTCGCTGGCGTGGCATTCTTCGGCTTGGGTATCTTTTTCCCCAGCCTGTCCTGGATCGGCTACCTTCTCATCGCCCTCGTGTGGATCATCTCCATCGTCTTCGGCGTTCTGGGAGCCTCCGGAGCCAACAGGGGAGCCTGGTCCCGCTACCCCGTGAGCATCCGGCTCCTGAAGTAGTCACCCGCGCCCACACACCAAGGAACCACCATGTCCTATCCGAACAACCCGAACCCCCACGACCCCTACGGTCAGGGTGAGTCCGGGGGCTACCCGCCCCCTCCCGGCTACCCGCAGCAGGGTGGTGTCCCCGGTGGTCCTCCCGTTCCGTACAACGGTCCGCAGAGCGGCGGTTACCCGCCGCCCCAGGGCGGCTACCAGCAGCCCGGCGGCTACCCCCAGGGCGGCTACCAGCAGCCCGGTGGTTACCCGCCTCCCCACGGCGGTCAGTACGGCGGCTACCAGCAGCCCGGTGCCCAGGGCTACGGTGCCTACGTGCCGACCCCGGAGGAGCGCAGCTCGGCGAAGCTCGCCCACATCGGCGGCGGCTTCCTCGGCTGGCTGCTGCCGCTCATCGTGTACATCACGAAGAAGGACGAGTCGCCGTACGTCCGCGACCAGGCCGCCCGGGCGCTCAGCTTCCAGCTGGTGATGCTGATCGGCTACGTCATCTCCGGCATCCTGGCCTGGCTGCTCATCGGCATCCTGACCTGGATCGGCCTGGTCATCTTCTCGATCGTCTCCGGTTTCCGCGCGGCGTCGGCGGTGGACCGGGGCGAGTGGGCCCGCTACCCGATGGACGTCACCTGGGTGAAGTAACCCGACGTTCCACGCGTGAAGGAGGGGCCCGGCTTCGTGCCGGGCCCCTCCTTCGTGTGTGCCTCAGGTGAGGTCGCGGACGACGGCGTCCGCGAGTAGGCGGCCCCGCCTGGTCAGCGCGGCGCGTCCCCCGGAGTGGGCCACGGGGTCCAGGAGCCCCTCCTTCACCAGGCGTTCGGCGGCGGCCAGGCCCGGGGCATCCAGGAGTTCCAGCGGGCAGCCGCCGTCCACACGCAGTTCCAACAGGACCCGCTCGAATCTGCGCTCGGCCTCGGTGAGCACCTCTCGGGCGTGGGCCGGGCTGTCCCCGGCGGCCAGGCGGGCCGCGTAGGCGGCGGGGTGCTTGACGTTCCACCAGCGGGTCCCGCCCACGTGGCTGTGCGCACCCGGGCCGATCCCCCACCAGTGTCCGCCGGTCCAGTAGAGCATGTTGTGTGCGCTGCGCCCCTCGGTGCTGCGGGCCCAGTTGGACACCTCGTAGGGGGTGTACCCGGCCCTGGCCAGGGCCTCGTCCGCCATGAGGTAGCGGTCGGCCATGGCGTCGTCGTCGGGTTCGGTGAGTTCTCCCCTGCGGACGCGGGCGGCCAGACGGGTTCCGTCCTCCACGATCAGGGAGTAGGCGGAGACGTGGTCGGGCCCGGCACCGATGGCGGCGTCCAGGGAGGCCGCCCAGTCCTCGTCGCTCTCCCCCGGTGTGCCGTAGATGAGGTCGAGGTTGACGTGCTCGAACCCGGCCTGGCGGGCCCAGGTCACGCACTGTTCGGGGCGGCCCGGGGTGTGGCCGCGCTCCAGGACGCGCAGGACGTGGGGGCGGGCGCTCTGCATGCCGAAGGACACCCGGGTGAACCCGGCCTCCCTGAGGCGGGCGAGGTAGTCCGGGTCGACCGTCTCCGGGTTGGCCTCGGTGGTGATCTCCGCGTCGGGGGTGAGTCCGAAGCGGTCGCGGATCTCACCGAGGACGAGTCCGAGGTCCTCGGGTGAGAGCAGGGTGGGTGTGCCGCCGCCCACGAACACGGTGCTGACCGGCGGGCGTTCGCCGGTCAGCACCTGGTCGGCCAGGGCGACCTCGCCCGCCGCCTGCCCGGCGTAGGTCTCCCGGGAGGCCGTGGCGGTTCCGTCCCGTGAGACGAGTTCGTCGGCGGTGTAGGTGTTGAAGTCGCAGTAGCCGCAGCGGGTGACGCAGAAGGGCACGTGGACGTAGAACCCGAGCGGGCGCTCGCCGAGTTCGGCGAGGGAGGTCTCGGGGAGTTCCCCGGTCCGGGGCACGGGTTCGCCGTCGAGGGCTACGGATGGCATGTCTCCAGTGTCACCGACCCGACGACGTGCCCTGACACTCACCGTGCTCCGGGTGGCCCGTCCGGGGAGGCCCGGGATCAGACTCCTTGGGTGGCGTCCTGCGGGTCCCTGCGCAGTGAGGAGGGGACGTCCAGGTGGCTCTGCGCGGACGAGCCGGGCAGGGACGCCGCGGGGGCGGCCGCCGTGGAGCCGCGCACGACCAGCTCGGGGTCGAAGACGTACTCGGCGTGCGAGACGGGGTGACCGGCGATCTCGTCGCACAGGGCCCGCACGGCGGCCATGGCCATCGCGTTGACGGGCTGGCGGACGGTGGTCAGCGGCGGGTCCGTGAAGGCGATGAGCTGGGAGTCGTCGTAGCCGACCACGGAGAAGTCCTGGGGTACGCGCAGTCCGTGCTGGCGGGCGGCGCGGATGGCGCCCAGGGCCATGATGTCGGAGCCGCAGACCATGGCGGTGACGCCGCGTTCGATGAGTCTGCCCGCGGCGGCGTGCCCGCCCTCCACACCGAAGAGGGAGAGCTGGACGAGGTCGTCGCCGTCCAGGCCGTGCTCGGCGAGGGCCTGGTGGTAGCCCTCCAGTTTGCGGCGGACCGGGACGTAGCGCTCGGGTCCGCTGGTGAAGCCGATGCGGGTGTGGCCGAGGGCGACGAGGTGGTTGACGGCCAGGCGTCCGGCCTCGCGGTCGTCGGCGGAGATGAAGGCCGCCGGGACGGACTCCGTGTAGCCGTTGACCAGCACGATCGGCAGCCGCCGGGAGACCAGGGCCTGGTAGCGCTCGTGCGAGGCGGTGGTGTCGGCGTGCTTTCCGGAGACGAAGAGGATGCCGGAGACGTTGCGCTCCAGGAGGAGTTCCACGTACTCGTCCTCTGATATCCCGCCGGGGGTCTGGGTGCACAGCACGGGCGTGTACCCGCGCTGCGCCAGGGCGCCTTCGGCCGCCTGGGCGAACATCGGGAAGACCGGGTTCTCCAACTCGGGGATGACCATGCCGACCAGTCCGGCGGAGCGCTGGCGCAGCCGGGCGGGGCGTTCGTATCCGAGCACGTCGAGCGCGGTGAGAACGGCCTTGCGCGTGTCGCTGCCGACGCCGGGCTTGTCGTTGAGCACCCGCGAGACGGTGGCCTCGCTGACGCCTGCGTGCCGTGCGATGTCGGCAAGTCGTGGACCCATGCGGGCAACTCTAGTCGAGAATCCTGACACAGGGACGAAAGTTGGCGGTAATCTTGCGCAAGAACTTGCAGCCATGATCCGGAAGGACCCCCACAGATGAAGGACCAGTCTCACTGGTGGCGCGAGGCGGCCATCTACCAGATCTACGTGCGCAGCTTCGCCGATTCCAACGGGGACGGCGAGGGCGACCTCACCGGCATCCGCGAGCGCCTCCCCCAGCTGGCCGAGCTCGGCGTGGACGCGATCTGGCTGACCCCCTTCTACGTCTCGCCGCTGGCCGACGGCGGCTACGACGTCGCCGACTACCGCGACGTCGACCCCCGGTTCGGCACCCTGGAGGACTTCGACGCCCTCCTGTCCACCGCCCACGAACTGGGCATCCGCATGATCATCGACGTGGTCCCCAACCACTCCTCCTCCGCGCACCGCTGGTTCCGCGAGGCCGTGGCCGCCGAACCGGGCAGCGCCGCGCGTTCGCGGTACGTCTTCCGTGACGGCCGGGGGGCGGACGGCGAGGAGCCGCCCAACAACTGGAAGTCGATCTTCGGCGGCCCGGCCTGGACCCGACTCAAGACCGCCGACGGCACCCCCGAGCAGTGGTACCTGCACCTGTTCGACCCCGAGCAGCCGGACTTCGACTGGAGCAACCAGGAGGTCCACGACGAGTTCGACGACGTCCTGCGCTTCTGGCTGGACCGCGGGGTGGACGGGTTCCGGATCGACGTGGCGCACGGCATGGTCAAGGACCCGGCGCTGCCCGACATCGACCCCGACGCCAAGGCGGACCTGCTCGACGGCAGCACCTCGCTGCCCTACTTCGACCAGGACGGCGTCCACGACATCTACCGCCGCTGGTCGCGTATCGCCGCCGGGTACCCGGGCGACCGGACCCTGGTGGCCGAGGCCTGGGTGGAGGACGCCGAGCGGGTGGCGCGCTACCTGCGCCCGGACGAGCTGCACCAGGCGTTCAACTTCGAGTACCTCACCGCGCCGTGGGACGCCGGGCGCCTGCGCGAGGTGATCGACGGTTCCCTGGCCGCCAACGGCGCCGTCGGGGCGACGACCACGTGGGTGCTGTCCAACCACGACGTCACCCGGCACGTGACCCGCTTCGGTGGTGGCGACCAGGGGCTGCGGCGTGCGCGCGCGGCCACCCTGCTGATGCTGGGCCTGCCCGGTTCAGTGTACCTGTACCAGGGCGAGGAGCTGGGCCTGCCGGAGGTCACCGACCTCCCGGAGGAGTCGCTCCAGGACCCCACCTGGGAGCGTTCGGGCCGCACCGAGCGGGGCCGCGACGGATGCCGCGTGCCGCTGCCGTGGGAGGGCGACGCCGCCCCGTACGGGTTCGGCCCCGACGGCAGCACGCCGTGGCTGCCGGTCCCCGAGGTGTGGGCGGAGCTGGCCCGCGCCTGTCAGCGCGGTGTGGAGGGTTCGACCCTGGAGCTGTACACCGCCGCCCTCGGTCTGCGCCGTGAGCTGGAGGCCCTGGGCGACGGCTCGATGAGCTGGCTCGACTCCCCCGAGGGCGTCCTGTACTTCGAGCGCGAGCCCGGTGTGCGGGTGGCGGTCAACCTGAGCGGTGACGCCGTCGAGCTGCCTGCCTCCGGTGAGGTCCTGGTGGCCAGCGGCCCCGGCGCCGAACTGGCCGACGGCGCGCTGTCCCTGCCCGCCGAGACCTCGGCGTGGCTGCGCGTCTGACCGGTCCGTGAGCCCCCGGGTGCCGGACGGTGCGAGCGCCGTCCGGCACCCGCCTCCACGCGGTCCGCCTTCACATCACCTTCCACGGGGGCCGCCCGCTCGCCGGGGTCCCGCCGGAGGCGGGGTCTGTCGTCCCGTCGGGCCCGTCCGCCGACGACGCCGACCTGTTCTCCGCAGGCGCCCTGGACGCCCTGACCCACGATGGCCGCGCGTACGGGTGCCCCACCCGACCGAGAAGCCGGCGCCGTCCCGCAACACCCGCCTGCTCGGGAGCCCCGGTTCGTCGGAGGCGATAGCGGAGACCGGCACGGACGTGGTGGGCTCGGGTGCGGCGGCCCGGGTACTGAGGGTCCGGGTGAGCGATGAGGGCGACGCCCAGCACATCCACCCGTTCTTCTCCTCGGTCGGCGGATACCTGTTCTGGGAGGACGCCTCGGGTGACCCCGACCCCGCGAACCCGGGCGTGGCCGCGCGTTCCCGCGCCGGACGCGGCGCTGGAGACGGTGGCCGCCCAGGACCCGGACCCGGCGGCCTTCCAACGCGCGGGCGAGGGTGCCCTTCCGACGCCCGCCATTCCCGGGACGGAGGCGGCGTGGAGCCCGTTCTCGCAGGCCAGCGCGGACCACATCGGCGGAGGGAACCCGGCCGACGCGCTGGCCGAGGCCGAACGGCTGATCCTGGAGGCCTCCGCGGAGCGCAACACCGACCCGGAGTGAGCACGGAGCCACTCCCCGCACCGGCCGCCCCCTTCGTTTCCGTGGTGTTTCCACATCTTTATCCCGGGCGCCTGCAAAGACTTTCAAAGCCTGCAAGTTATTGCTAACGTCACATCACCACGCATGCCCGCAACGGACCCGGTCCCCCCGGTGACCCGCATGCGCCCCACCTCCGCAGTCCTCCCGGAAGGAAGACACCATGAGATCCCGCAGCGCTTCAGCGGCCGCCGGTATCGCCGCGATCGCCCTGGTGGCGACCGCATGCAGCAGCGACGGTCCGGACGGTGGCGACGAGGGAGCCGCCGAGGGCACCCTCGTCATCTGGTCCGACCCCGAACGCGCCGACGCCATCCAGAGCGCGGCCACCGAGTTCGCCGAGGCCAACGGTATCGAGGTGGACGTCCAGGGACTGGCCTTCGACGACATCCAGGGCGACCTCCTCAACGCCCACCAGGCGGGCAACGCCCCCGACGTCTTCATCGGGGCGCACGACTGGACCGGCAACCTGGTCCGCAACGGCGCGGTCTCCCCGGTCGAGCTCACCGGAGACCAGGCCGGGGCCGTGGACGAGACCGCCGTCGAGGCACTCTCCTACGACGGGCAACTCTTCGGTGTCCCGTACTCCCAGGAGAACATCTTCCTGATGCGCAACACGGCGCTGGTCCCCGACGCCCCGGAGACCTTCGAGGAGCTCGTCGAGGTCGGCGGTGAACTCAAGGACGCGGGTGAAACCAGCGAGGTCCTGGCGATGGCGATCGGTCAGGAGGGCGAGCCCTTCCGGATGAACGCCCTGTTCACCTCGGCGGGCGGCTACCTCTTCGGGCAGGACGAGACCGGCACCTGGGACCCCGCCGACCTCGGCGTGGGGTCGGACGAGTCCGTCGCCGCCATGGAGAGGATCGCCGAGTACGGGGAGGACGGAGAGGGCGTGCTGCGCCGCTCCATCGACACCGAGAACGACGCCAACCTCTTCTACGAGGAGGAGGCACCCTTCTTCATCGCCGGGCCGTGGAACATCGGTGACGCCAACGACGCGGGCATCGACTTCGGGATCAGCCCCATCCCCGGCTTCGAGGGCGAGGCCCCGGCCAGCCCCTACATCGGCTACCACGCCTTCTTCGTCACCGAAGGCAGCTCCAACAGCGCCCTGGCCCAGGAGTTCGTGACCAACTACGTCACCTCCACCGACTTCATTCTCAGCCTCTACGACGCCGACCCGCGCACCCCCGTGCAGAGCGAGGCGCTGGAGGCCGTCTCCGCGGACGACGCCAACATCGCCGCGATCGCCGAGGCCGGCGCCGAGGGCATGCCGATGCCCTCAATCCCCGAGATGGGCGAGACCTGGGACCCGCTGGGCCAGGCTCAGGCCCAGGCCATCGCGGGCGGGGACGTCCGCGAGGCCATGGAGGCCGCCCACGACACCATCGCCGAGCAGATCGGCCAGTAGAGGTGGCAGCTTCCAGCCGCGACGGCGCGGGCCCGTCCTCCCCCGGGACGCCCGCCCGTCCACCGCTGCCCGGGGGCCGGTTCGCCGCCAACGGGTCGATCGTCGGCCAGCTCGTCAGGATCGCCCTGCTCGGCGTGTTCACCGCCTTCGGCGTGTGGGCGGTCCTGCCGTTGTACGTGGCGGGCAACTGGTGGGGCATCGGCCTGGTCGCCTTGGTGGTCGGCCTGGTCTACTACGTCTACCTGTCCAAACGCACCGTCCCGGCGAAGTACCTGGTCCCGGGTGTGGTGTTCCTCCTGGCGTTCCAGATCCTGCCGGTGCTCTACACGATGAGCACCTCGGTGACCAACCTCAGCGACGGCCACCGGGGCGACAAGGACCGGGCGATCGCGGCCATCGAGGCATTCTCGGTCACCCGCGACCCCGACTCCCCCGAGTACGTGCTCACTGTCGCCACCACGGGAGACCCCGACACCGGTGAGCTGGCCTTCCTGCTCACCGACGCCGAGGGCCACGCCCACGTGGGCACCGCGGACGGTCTGAGCGACCTCGGCGGCGCCGACGTCGACGCGGCCGGGAAGGTCACCGGCGCGTTCGGGTACACGATCCTGACGCCCGCCGAGGTGAACGCGCGCAGCGACGAACTCCAGGAGTTCGCGGTCCCCACCGACGACGGATCGGGCATCCGCTCCAGCGGGCTGTCCAGCGCGTTCGAGGGCAGCGCCGTCCGGGTCTACGACCAGGGTTGCGACTGCGTCACCGACTCCGAGAGCGGTGAGGTCTACACGGCCGACAACGAACGCGGCGCGTTCCACAACGAGGACGGACAGCGGCTGGCCCAGGGCTGGCAGGTCAACGTCGGTCTCGACAACTTCGCGCGCTTCCTGCTCAACCCGACCTTCGCCAGCTCGTTCTTCGGCATCCTGCTGTGGAACCTGGTGTTCGCGGTGTCCGTCACCGGGCTGGTGTTCGTGGTGGGGCTGGGGATCGCCCTGACCCTGCACGTGCCGAGGATGCGCGGCAAGGTGCTCTACCGCGTCCTGGTGATCCTGCCCTACGCCATGAGTTCGCTGGCCATGTTCCTGCTGTGGCGGGACATGTTCAACACCGACTTCGGCCTCTTCAACCGGATGCTCGGGCTCCAGATCGACTGGCTGGGCGACGTGTGGACCGCCCGGGCCGCCGTCATCCTCGCCAACGTGTGGCTGGGGTACCCGTACATGTTCCTGGTGGCCACCGGAGCGTTGCAGGCGATCCCGCGCGAGCTCGGGCAGGCCGCGCAGATCGACGGAGCGGGACCGTGGCAGGCCTTCCGGCACGTCACTCTGCCGCTGCTGATGGTCGCCATGACCCCGATCCTCATCGCCACGTTCGCGTTCAACTTCAACAACTTCAACGCGGTGTGGCTGATCACCAGGGGCGGGCCGTTCTCGCCGGACAACCCGACGGCGGGCGGCACGGACCTGCTCATCACCTACACCTACCGGCTGGCCTTCAACGAGGCCACGGCACAGTACGGGTACGCGGCGGCGCTTTCGGTGATGATCTTCCTCATCGTCTCCGTGATCTCCGTGGTCAGCCTGAGTCGGAGCAAGGCCCTCAAGGAGGTGGACCGATGACGGTCGGCGTTCCCGATGCGGTACGCGCGCCCCACACGCGCAGCGGAGCCACCCGGTTCGCGCTGTGGGCCCGACGTCTGGGGTGGCGGCACGCGGTCATGGTGGTGGTCGTGGCCTTCGCGATCTTCCCCGTGCTGTTCGTGGTCTCGGCCGCCCTCAACCCCGTCGGCACCCTGAGCAGCGCGCAGCTGTGGCCGACCGGGGCGAGCCTGGACAACGCCCGGGACCTGTTCCGGAACACGCCGTTCACCACCTGGTACGCGAACTCGCTGTTCTTCGCGACCACCAACGCGGCGGTGACGGTGCTGCTCTCCGCGCTGGCGGCCTACGCCTTCAGCCGGATGCGGTTCAAGGGGCGCAGGGTGGGACTGATCGGCCTCCTCATCATCCAGATGTTCCCGCAGTTCCTGGCGATCGTCGCCATCTACCTGATGTTCTCCAACATCGGTGAGCTGTACCCGGCGATCGGCTTCGACACCCGGTGGGGTCTGCTGCTGGTGTACCTGGGCGGTGCGCTGAGCATCAACACGTGGCTGATGAAGGGCTTCTTCGACACGGTGCCGAAGGAACTGGACGAGTCGGCTCAGATCGACGGCGCCACCCACGCGCAGGTGTTCTTCCGGATCATGCTCCCGCTGGTGACCCCGGTGCTGGCGATCGTGGCGCTGCTGGTGTTCATCTCCACCATCAACGAGTTCCTGATGGCCAGCGTGTTCCTGAGGGACACGGACGCCAAGACGCTGGGCCTGGGGCTGTACCAACTGGTCGCCTCGCAGCGCAACGCCAACTTCGGGATGTTCGCGGTGGGCGCGCTGATGCTGTCCCTGCCCACGCTGATCGTGTTCTGGTTCCTCCAGCGCTACATCAGCGACGGGCTCACCGCCGGGGCGGTGAAGGGGTAGCTGGTTCCGGTCCGCCAGGGCCCGGGGCACACTCCGTGCGCTCGCACGGCACACGAGGAGAGGGGCGCTCCTGGCGGGGGCGCCCCTCTCTCGTGTTACCGGCCCCCGGGCGGCGGTGCGCCGACCGGGGCCGTCCCCTACTTCTTCTTCTTGTCCTCGGCACCGCTGGTGTCGGTGGACAGCGCGGAGATGAAGGCCTCCTGGGGCACCTCGACCCGGCCGACCATCTTCATCCGCTTCTTGCCCTCCTTCTGCTTCTCCAGCAGCTTGCGCTTACGGCTGATGTCGCCGCCGTAGCACTTGGAGAGCACGTCCTTGCGGATGGCGCGGATGTTCTCACGAGCGATGACCCGGGCGCCGATGGCGGCCTGGACCGGGACCTCGAACTGCTGCCGCGGGATGAGCTCGCGCAGCTTCTTGGTCATCTCCACACCGTAGGCGTAGGACTTCTCCTTGTGGACGATCGCGGAGAACGCGTCGACCGGCTCGCCCTGGAGGAGGATGTCCACCTTGACGAGGTCGGCCTTCTGCTCGCCGATGGGCTCGTAGTCCAGGGAGGCGTACCCCTTGGTCCGGGACTTGAGGGCGTCGAAGAAGTCGAAGACGATCTCCGCCATGGGCAGCGTGTACCGCATCTCGACGCGGTCCTCGGACAGGTAGTCCATGCCCTGGAGCTCACCGCGGCGGTCCTGGCACAGCTCCATGATCTGACCGATGTAGTCGGAGGGGCTCAGGACCGTGGCCTTGACCATCGGCTCGTAGATGCCCTCGATCTTGCCGGTGGGGAACTCGCTGGGGTTGGTCACCACGTGCTCGGCGCCGTCCTCCATGTCCACGCGGTAGATCACGTTGGGCGCGGTGGAAATGAGGTCGAGGTTGAACTCGCGCTCGAGGCGGGCGCGGGTGATCTCCAGGTGGAGCAGGCCCAGGAAGCCGCAGCGGAAGCCGAAGCCGAGGGCCGCGGAGGTCTCCGGCTCGAAGGCCAGCGCGGCGTCGTTCAGCTGGAGCTTCTCCAGGGCGTCGCGCAGCACCGGGTAGTCGGTGCCCTCGATCGGGTACAGGCCCGAGAACACCATCGGCTTGGGTTCCTGGTAGCCGCCGAGCATGTCGGTGGCGGGCTTGGCCAGGGAGGTGATGGTGTCACCCACCTTGGACTGGCGCACGTCCTTCACGCCGGTGATGATGTAGCCGACCTCGCCCACGCCCAGCCCCTGGCACTTGGTCGGCTCGGGCGAGCTGACGCCGATCTCCAGGATCTCGTGGGAGGCCTTGGTGGACATCATCTGGATGCGCTCACGCGGGCTGAGGTGACCGTCCACGACCCGAACGTAGGTGACCACGCCGCGGTAGGTGTCGTAGACCGAGTCGAAGATCATCGCGCGGGCCGGGGCGTCGGCCTGGCCGACGGGCGGCGGGATCTGGTTGACGATCTCGTTGAGCAGGTCCTCGACGCCCTCGCCGGTCTTCGCGCTCACCTTGAGGACGTCGGAGGCCTCGCAGCCGATGATCCCGGCGAGCTCCTCGGCGTACTTCTCGGGCTGCGCGGCGGGCAGGTCGATCTTGTTCAGGACCGGGATGATGGTGAGGTCGTTCTCCAGCGCCATGTAGAGGTTGGCGAGGGTCTGGGCCTCGATGCCCTGCGCGGCGTCGACCAGCAGGATCGCGCCCTCACACGCGGCCAGGGAGCGCGACACCTCGTAGGTGAAGTCGACGTGGCCGGGGGTGTCGATGAGGTCGAGCGTGTAGGTCCGGTCGTCCACGGCCGTGAACGGGATGCGCACGGCCTGCGACTTGATCGTGATGCCGCGCTCGCGCTCGATGTCCATGCGGTCCAGGTACTGGGCGCGCATCTGACGGTCCTCGACGACGCCCGTGATCTGGAGCATCCGGTCGGCCAGCGTCGACTTGCCATGGTCGATGTGCGCGATGATGCAGAAGTTGCGGATCAGCGCGGGATCGGTCCAGTTCGGCTGTGCCACCGTGCTCCGTTCACAGGGTTGGGTGTGGGTCGTCGCGCGCCTGGGGTGGCGCCGCCCCGCCGGGCTCTCGGTGATGGGAGGACCATCCGGCCACGGCATCGTCCATCATCCCACGGCGCCGAGACCGTCCTCACCGGAAGCGGCCGGTGAGGATACGGCAGTATGGGCGCGAGCGCGGGACCTGAGTCCAGATTATGCGACCTGGGACCGGAAACGGGCGATGCGGGTGCCCAGCGGACGAGGGCGCCGGACGAGAGCGGGTGGCGTACGGGTGAAGTGGCTACTGAAACGGTTGCTGGCCGGAGTGGCGGCGGTCCTGGTCGTGGTGGTGGGCGCCGGCGCGCTGCTGGCCTACCAGTACTCGGGGTCGCCCGAGGACTGGGCCGCCTCCCAGGGCGCGGACGCGGCGTGGGTGGGTTCGTGGGCGGACACGGGGGCCCTGGAGGGCCTGCTGGACACGGGCTCGGTGAGCACGCTGTACGTGTACGCGGGTGAGGTGGACGCGGACGGCAGTGTGGAGCGGGTGCCGGACACCGGGGTCCTGCTGTCGTGGCTGGACGCGAACTTCCCCGACGTGGAGGCGCTGGCGTGGCTGCGGCACGTGGAGTCGGGTTCGTCGCTCATCCGGGACCGGTTCGACGCCCCGGCCCGGGAGGCCCTGGCCCCGGTCGTCGCCGAGGTGGGCGCGGACGGGTTCGACGGGGTGCACCTGGAGATCCGTCCGGTGACAGTGAACGACCCGTCCCTGCCCTCCCTCATGGAACTGGTGCGGGAGGAGCTGGACGAGGACGCGCTGCTGTCGGTCCAGGCCCATCACGTGGAGCTGGTGCCCGGTGGGCGGGTCGCGTCGTTCGTCGCGGGCGGCGAGGAGAAGTACTGGTCGAAGGGATATCTGGACCGGGTGACCGAGCACGCGGACCAGGTCGTGCTGCCGGGGGTGGGGGCGAACATGCCCTCGGCGGGGTTGTACGGCGGGTTCATGGTGCGGCAGGTGACCGAGGCGGTGACGGCGCTGCGCACCCGCGAGGACGTCACCGTGAGGTTCGGGGTGCCGACCTACGAGAGCGAACAGTGGGGGCCGGTCACGGAGAACGAGACGGCGCTGACCGCGATCGCCGCCGTCCGGTTGGGGATGTCGAGGGTCGAGGAGGTCCCGGAGACGATGACCCTGGGCGTGTCCCTGTACCTGGTGGACGAGGCCGCGGAGGGTGATCTGACCGCCTACCGGACGGCCTGGCTGTCCCCGGTGGGAGAGCGGTGACGGTTCGGGGAGCGCGTGGTGGCCCATCCCGAGGGGGCGAACGGGCGGTGCGCACCCCCGGGGTCCCGAGTGGTCCGCATGGTGCGGCATACTGAGAAGTCCGTGTCTCGGACTTCCACGTTCGAATTTGAGCCCTGTGGACTCACACACACCCTGCGTCGGCGCCCACGCAGGCCTCTCATGGAACGGCTGCCCATGGGATGAGCCGCCTGTTCGACCGACGCGAAGATCACAGTAACTGGAGCACGTTTTCGCATGGCGAACATCAAGTCGCAGAAGAAGCGCATTCGGCAGAACGAGAAGGCTCGTGTCCGCAACCAGGCGGTGCGCTCTTCCCTGAAGACGGCCGTTCGGAAGTTCCGCGAAGCTGCCGAGGCCGGGAACGTCGAGCAGGCCACCGTCGCGCAGCGTGACGCCGCTCGCGCCCTGGACAAGGCCAGCAGCAAGGGCGTCATCCACAAGAACCAGGCCGCGAACCGCAAGAGCGCGATCGCCAAGCGCCTGGACGCCCTTCAGTCCGCCTAGGGACTCAGGGCAAGAAGGCTTCGCGAGGGCCCGGTCCGCCAGGACCGGGCCCTTCGTCATGCCCAGCGCCTCCCGCGCGGGCCCGTCCGATCGCCCCGGCTGGTCCTGACCTGACGCGGCGGGCCGCCCAGCGCGGGTCCTCGAAACCGGTGTGGGACCGGGGGCGCACACGGGCCCAGCCTCTAGGCCCGGGAACTCCCTCGTGTGGGAGTTGTCCACAGGTCGCACCGGCCCCCTGGATCGTCGGCGCCGATCCTGGTTTGCTCGATATCGGGGGAGCCTCGGTCTCCGCCCGCGCAAGCCTGCCCGAAACCGGGTGCCCCGCGCCCCGGCGAGTTATCCACAGATCGAAACTGGCCGATGACAGGGGGTTCCGGCCTACCTAGCGTTGGATCCATGACCGCTTCGCGCCGGTCGCGGCGCACATCTCCCCTGTCAGACCCCGAGGAACGGCTCCGCACCCTCGGCCTGGGCTCCTCCCCCACCGCCGAACCGCCGCGCGTCCTCGCCCCCAGCCCCCTTCCCGATCCCACGTCCGTGGTGACCCTCCCCCGGCCTCCCTACGCGGTCGGCGGGGCGGATACCCCCTACCTCCCCGACGGCCACGAGCCGGGGCGGAGCCCGCACTGGACCTCTCCCTCCCCACCGGGACCGCTGTGGAACCGAACGGCCGCGGCCACGGATCAGACGGAGTGGCCGCCAGAGGACTCCCTGGACCCGGAGTCCTCGCCCACCGTCCGGATCACACCGAACCCCGGCGGCCTCCCCAGCGCCTCCTCCCAACTCGACCCCCGGGAGGAACCACCACCGGGTGAGGTGTCTCCCGTCTCGGGCGGCGCAGCACCCCCGGCCTCCTGGGTGGGCACACCCGCGAAACCGCACGAGGGGGTTTCCTCGGACGGCTGGTCCGGGACGTCGGTACGGCCCCTCGAAGACCCCGAACTCGACGGCCACGACACCGCGCTGACGGACTCCGCAGCCCGGCGGCCACCCGAGTCCTGGAACGATGCGGCGCGGCGGCTCCACGGGACGGCCCCCGAGGACTGGGACGACGGCGCCGCAGACGCGCGGCAGGGAGGGCACCCGGGGCCCCGACTCCGGACCGGCCACACCGCGCGACGGCACCACGAGGTCGCTCCCGAGCCCGAGCCCGGCCAGGAACCCTGGACGTACGACGGCGACTCAGTCGGCGATCAGGCCGGGCGGCCCTCGGAACTCCGGTCCGGCCCCACCGTGCGACAGCACCACGAGGTGGTGTCCGAGTTCGCCCCGGAGGCCCTGGCCAACGACTCCGCAGGCACTGGCGAACGGGAGCGGCCAACGTGGGAGCAGCCGGTCGTCGTGGCACCCGAGGGCGGACCCGAGTCCGGGCCCGGGGCCCGGCACGCGCCTGGGCCGGGGCGACCTCCGGGCGGGCGAGAGGGCCTGAGCCAGGCTGCGGCCCGGCCACCGTCCGGGTACACGGAACTGTCTCCTGAGGGTCCTGGTTCGGTCCTGGAACGGGTGGCCGAGCGTTGGGGCTCCCACTCCGCGCTGTCCCGGCGGGCGGTGGTGGCCCTGTTGGTCGTGGGGCTGCTCGCCGTGGCGGGTGCCTTCCTGGCCCTGCGTGACCGCCCCGAAGAGGTGACCGTGTCCGACCTGGCGGACCAGGCCTCCCCGGTCGGCCATGACACGGACCAAGAGACCGCGCCCGGGGACGGGGGCGGAACGGGTGAGGAGTCCGCGGAACCGGGCGGGGACGTGGTGGTGCACGTGGGCGGTGAGGTCGCCGAGCCCGGGCTGTACACCATGCCCGCCGGATCGCGCGTGGCCGACGCGGTGGAGGAGGCGGGCGGTCCGTTGCCCGAAGCCGACCTGGACCTGGTCAACCTCGCCCGGCCGTTGACTGACGGCGAACGCGTCCTCGTGGGAGTCCCCCAACCGGACGGTGGGTCGGGTGACGGACCCGAGGGCAGCGGCCCCCTGGTCAACCTCAACCTGGCCGGGCAGGCCGAACTCGAGACGCTTCCGGGGATCGGGCAGAAGAAGGCCCAGCAGATCCTCGCCCACCGTGAGTCGCTCGGCGGGGCGTTCAGCGGCGTCGAGGACCTGCTGGGTGTGGAAGGCATCGCGGAGAAGACGTTCAGGAACCTCGAACCCCACGTGACGGTGGGGTGAGGGTGGTCAGCTGGCTGGGTACCGACGCGCACGGTCTGGACCGACCACCGGACCTCAAACTGTTTCTCCCCGCCGTCGCCGCCTGGCTGGCCGCGCTCGGCGCACTGGCCGTCCCACCATGGCTCGCGTGGTCGTTCGCGGGAGTGCTGGGTTTCGCAGCGCTGGCGGCACTCATGGTGCACCACCACGTACTGGAGGCCCCGGCGTTGGCCCTGGTCGCCACGTTGGCCTGTGGCGCGACGGTGGCGGCGGTGGCGGGGGTCCACGTGCATCGGAACGCCTCCAGCGCCGCAACGGCGGCCACGGAACAGGGCGGTGAGGCGGCCTTCCGCGCGGTGGTCACCACCGATCCGCGTTCCAGGGCCGGCCTGCCGCGTCCGGGCCGAGCCGAGTGGGTGGTGCCCGCGCACACCGAGTGGGTTCGGGTGGACGGTGCGGAGCGGGTGTCGCGAGCCCCGGTGGTGGTATTGGCCTCCGGACCGGGCTGGGAGGAGCTGCTGCCGGGCCAGAGCTTCGAGGCGCACGGTTCCTTCCTGGCCTCGGACGACGACCAGCTCACCGCCGCCCTGGTACTCGTGCGGGGTCCTCCGGAGGCGGTGGGCGAACCCGGGAGGTTTCAGGCGTTCGCGGGTGAGGTCCGGTCGGGCCTGCGCGAGGCCTCCGCAGGTCTGTCCCAGCCCGAGCGGGGGCTCCTCCCGGCACTGATCGTCGGTGACGTGTCCGCGTTGCCGGAACGCACGGCCGAGGACTTCCGAGCCACCGGGATGACGCACCTGCTCACCGTCAGCGGCGCCAACCTCGCGATCCTCACCGGGTTCGTTCTGGGGGTGGCCAGGTGGACACGCGCGCCCACCTGGTGCGCGGTGCTGGGCGGCGCCCTGATGATCTGGGTGTTCGTCCTGGTGTGCCGTCCCGAGCCGAGCGTGGTGCGGGCGGCGTTCATGGGGTCCCTGGGTCTGTTGGCGTTGGCCACCGGCAGAGCGCAGGCGGGGATGCGGGCTCTGTGCGCCACCGTGGTGGGGGTGCTGTTCGTCGCGCCCGGCCTGGCCGCGTCCTACGGGTTCGCGCTGTCTGTGCTGGCCACGGCGGGAATTCTGGTGCTCGTTCCCGGTTGGGCCCGGGCCTGGTCGGAACGCTGGCCCCGCCCGGTGGCCGAGGGCTTCGCGGTCGCGGTGGCCGCGCAGGTGGCGGTCGCACCGGTGCTGGTGCTGCTGTCCGGCGAGGTGTCCTGGGTGGCGATCCCGGCCAACGTGCTGGCCGCGCCCGTGGTGGCGGTGGTGACCGTGGCCGGGTCGGCGCTGACCGCTCTGGCGTCGGTGTGGCCGGGCGGCGCCGCCTTCCTGGTGCCCCTGCCCGGGCTGGGTGTGTCCTGGATCGCCCTCGTGGCCGAGACCGGGGCGCGGGTCCCCTACGGCGCGCTGCCCTGGCGGTCGGACGTGGTGGGCGGCCTGTTGTTGGCCGTGGTGCTGCTGGTGTTCCTGCTGACCCGTGGCCTGACCCGGCGGGTGCTCGCCGCCGTGGCGGTGGCCGTGCTGGTCCTGGGGTTGGCCGCCCGCTGCGTGCCGGGAGGGTGGCCGCCGCCTGGATGGGCCCTGGTCGCCTGCGACGTGGGCCAGGGGGACGCGTTCGTGCTGTCCGCGGGTGGAGGGGAGGCTGTGGTCTTCGACACCGGGGACGACCCGGACCTGGTGGACGGCTGTCTGGACCGCCTGGGGATACGCGTGGTGCCGCTGCTGGTCCTCAGCCACGACCACGCCGATCACGTGGACGGCGCACCCGGCGTGCTGCGGCACCGGAGGGTTCCGGTGGCGCTGGCCCCGCCGGGGTTCGGTGAGGGCCCGGCGGGCCGTCTGTTGGCAGAGGAGGGGGTGGAACTGCACGAAGCTCAGCGGGGGCAGCGGTTCCGGGTGGGTCCGTGGCTGCTGCGGGTGCTCTGGCCCAGGAGCGGGTTCGTGGGGTCGGTGAACGACACCTCGGTGGTCGTGCGCGCCGACGGCCCGCAGATGTCCGTGCTGCTCACCGGGGACATCGAGATGGAGGCCCAGAGCGCACTGCTGCGTGAGCCCGAAGCCGAGCTGTTGTCGGTGACGGTGCTGACCACGCCCCACCACGGCTCGAACACCCAGGTCCCCGCCTTCCTCACAGCCACGGAGGCGACGGTGGCGGTCACCTCCGCTGGCCGGGAGAACTCCTACGGTCACCCCACCCCGTTCACGGTGGGAGTGCTGGAGGGGATGGCGCAGGCGCACGCGCGCACCGACCTCGACGGTGACGTCGCCGTCCTGGGCGGACCGGTACGGGTGGCCACCCGTGGCCCGAGACCCGACCCGTAGGTAGCGCCACCGCGAGGTGGGCGTCCGACTCGGCAAGGCACTGTCGCGGACACACGCCCCGGGAGCGAAGGCACGAACAGGGTCTGGGAGCGAGGAGGCAAGCAGCTATGGGCCATCGGGCACCGGTTGGTCGGTGGAGCGTGGCATCCTCGTTGTATGCCTGCACCCGCCCTCATCACGCTCATCGTCGGCGACGAGGAGCTCCTCGTCGACCGGGCCGTGGCCGCTGTCGTCGCCTCGGCCCGCGCGGAAGACCCCGAGGTGGACGTCCACGACCTCGTGCCCGCCCAGGTGGGCCTGTCCACCCTGGTGGAGGTCACGTCGCCCTCGCTCTTCGGCGACCGCCGGGTGGTGGTGATCCGCTCCTCCCAGGACCTGGTCAAGGATCTGGCGGCGACCGTCACCGACTACCTCAAGGCGCCCGCCGACGACGTGTTCATGGTGCTCACCCACGCGGGTGGCGCCAAGGGCAAGGCACTGCTCCAGGCCGCGGTGAAGGCCGGGGCCCAGCGGGTGGACTGCAAGGGTCCCACCAAGGGGCCCGAGCGGGTCGCCTTCGTCAAGAGCGAGTTCTCCTCCGCCGGACGGCAGATCACTCAGGACGCCGCGCAGGCGCTGGTGGACGCGGTCGGCACCGAGCTGCGTGAGATCGCCGCGGCCTGCACCCAGCTGATCGCGGACACCGAGGGCAGGGTGGACGCGGCGGCGGTGGCCAGGTACCACTCCGGCAAGGCGGAGGCCTCCGGATTCACCGTCGCCGACCGTGCCGTGGAGGGTCGCCTGCCCGAGGCCCTGGAACAGCTGCGCTGGTCCCTCGCGGTGGGCACCGCCCCGGTGCTCATCAACAGCGCCCTGGCCGGTGCCGTGCGCGGGATCGCGGTGGCCGCCCAGCCTCCGCGCGGCATGAACGAGGCGGAGCTGGCCAAGCGGGCCAAGGTACCGCCGTGGAAGCTGCGTACCCTGCGTCAGCAGGCTCGTGGGTGGAACGCGGCCGGGGTGACCCGGGCGATGGCGGTGATCGCCGAGACCGACGCGCTCATCAAGGGTGCCGGACGCGATCCCGAGTACGCGCTGGAGCGCGCGGTGATCGAGATCGCCCGCGCCCGAGGCACCCGCTGAACGGAACCGCAAGCCTCGGCAGCGATCACTGAACCCTGACCAGGGACGCGGGGGCGCCCACGAACCCGGCACCGGTGTCCGATGCTCGACGCGCTCCCCGGGTGACCTCAGTGGATGGTGCGGCCGCCCTGCCACACCCGCAGGGTGTGCAGGCCCATGGACCACGCGAAGGCTCCCTCGTGGTCGGCGTCCCACTGCACCAGGTCGGCCAGCATCCCCGGAGCGATCATGCCCCGGTCGTTCAGACCCAGCGCGTGCGCGCTGCCCGCCGTGGCGGCGTTGAGCGCCTCCTGGACGGTCATCTCGAACATGGACACCGCGAGGGAGATGACCAGCGGCATGGACGTGGTTCCCGACTGGCCCGGGTTGTGGTCGGTGCCCAGACCCACGGGGACGCCGTGGTCGAGCAGGGCGCGCACCGGCGGGGTGCGGCGCTCGTGCAGGGCAGTGGTGGGGCAGGCCACGACGGGGGTGCGGGTGGACGCCAGGGCGAGCAGGTCCTCGTCGTCGGCCTCGTGGACGAGGTCCACCGAGGAGCAGCCCAGCTCGGCCGCCATCCGCACGGCCCCGTGCCGGGGCCGCGAGCAGGCGTGCAGGGTGGTGCGCAGACCCACGGACTGGCCCACGCCCAGGAGCATGTGGGCGTCCTCGGTGGTGAACTGCTGGTTGTCGCAGTACACGTCCACGCCGTCCGCCCCGGCCATGGCGGCGTCGCTGAGCCAGGAGGCCGCGGTGGCCACGTACTCCTTGGGGCGGCCGAAGAACTCCGGTGGGACCCCGTGCGCGGGGAAGAACGTGACGTGCAGGCGGGGCATGCCGGGTTCCTCCTCCAGAGAGCGCAGCAGACGCACGTCGGCGAGTTCGCCGTCCCGGGTGAGGTGGTAGCCGGTCTTGGCCTCCACCGTGGTGCTGCCGGACAGCACCCAGTGCCGGAGTCGTTCCCGGACCGCGTTGCACAGCGTCCAGGGGTCGGTCCCCCGGGTGATGGTGACGGTCGTCGAGACCCCGCCGCCGGCCGCGAAGATGTCCGCGCGGGTGGCGCCCTTGGCCCACATGTTGACCTCGGCGTACCGGTCGCCCGCGTAGACGGGGTGGCAGTGGGCGTCGACCAGGCCGGGGGTGATGAGTCCGCCGCCGATGTTGACGACCTCGTCGACCTCGGTGAGGTCCTCCATCACTCCGGGGATGCGTTGGGGGAGCTCGGCCGCGTGGCCGACCCAGGCGATCCGGTCGTTGTCCATCAGGATGGCGGCTTTGGTGAGCAGCTCGTTCCCGGTCCACAGCCGACCGATGTTGGTGAGGAGTACTACCGTCATGGGGTGGTCCGCCCTCGCCGGTCAGATCCGCCGCGGGACGCGCGGAGCAGGGGCGTGGGGTGCGCGGGCGGGCATGGCGACCTCGTATCTGGATGCGATTCCGACAGGGCCGTGGGCGACCCGGAGTCGCCTCGCGGTGCCTTGACAGTGGGGGTTCGCATCGGCCCGGGGGGACAGCGATCACTGCCGGCCAGTGCTCCAAAACCGTAGTCCATCCTCGGAGCCCGTGTACACCTCCCCGAGGGGACGAATGCGAGCGTTAACGAGCGAAACTCGCAAGCAAGCAGAGTGATGAAGACCACCCGGACCCCCGTTGAGCTGGCCTTCCACGCCCGGATTCTTCGCTGCCGCCTTTCACGCGGAACGTGAGGGCTCAGGGCTCCACTCTCCCGGGGGGGCGTTCCCGACACAACGCGGCCGGGACGTCACGGGGACGTCCCGGCCGTGTGTTCTCCGACCCGCCCGGGTTCAGACGTTGCTGGGCGTGTACTCGTCGAGCTTGGCGGCGAGCAGTTCGGGGACGAAGGCGTGCAGCGCCGTGCCGTCTCCGGTGTGCTCCTCGCTGATGATGCGGCCCTCCTCGTGCACCCTGGCGATGAGGTCGCCCCGCGAGTACGGGACCAGGGCCCGCACTTCCTTGGCGAGCTCGGGCAGCGCCTCGGCCAGCGCGGTGACCAGTGCGGCAACGCCCTCGCCGGTGCGCGCCGACACCTCGACCAGGTCGGGGTAGCGCGTGCGCAGCGTCTTGAGCGTGTCCGGGTCGGCGGCGTCGACCTTGTTCACCACGATGAGCTCGGGCACGTCCACGGCCTCGATCTCGGCGAACACCTCACGGACCGCGCTGATCTGCTGTTCGGGGTCGGGGTGGGAACCGTCGACCACGTGCAGGATCAGGTCGGAGTCGGCGACCTCCTCCAGGGTGGAGCGGAACGCCTCCACCAGCTGGTGCGGCAGGTGCCGGACGAAGCCGACGGTGTCGCTCAGCGTGAAGCCGCGGCCGTCGGGCGTGCGGGCCTGACGGACGGTCGGGTCCAGGGTGGCGAACAGCGCGTTCTCCACCAGCACCCCGGCGCCGGTGAGCCGGTTGAGCAGGCTCGACTTGCCCGCGTTGGTGTACCCGGCGATCGCCACCGAGGGCACCTCGCGGGTACGGCGGACGTCCTTCTTGACCTCGCGCGCGGTGCGCATGTGGGCGAGCTGACGGCGCAGCTTGGCCATCTTGTCGTTGATGCGCCGGCGGTCGGTCTCGATCTTGGTCTCACCGGGACCGCGCAGTCCCACGCCACCGCCCGCGCCGCCTCCGCCGGAGCCGCCCGCCTGTCGGGACAGGGAGTCACCCCAGCCGCGCAGTCGCGGGAGCAGGTAGTTGAGCTGGGCGAGTTCGACCTGGGCCTTGCCCTCACTGCTGCTGGCGTGCTGGGCGAAGATGTCGAGGATCAGGGCGGTCCTGTCGACCACCTTGACCTTCACGACGTCCTCCAGCTGGCGCAGCTGGCCGGGGGTGAGTTCACCGTCGCAGATGACGGTGTCGGCGCCGGTGGCCTCGACGATGTCGCGCAGTTCCGCCGCCTTGCCCTTGCCGACATAGGTCGCGGGGTCGGGCTTGGAGCGGCGCTGGGTGAGTCCTTCGAGGACGAGGGCGCCAGCCGTCTCGGCGAGTGCGGCGAGTTCGGTCAGTGAGTTGTCGGCCTCGGCCTGGTTCCCCCTGGTCCAGACGCCGATGAGCACGACTCGTTCTAGCCGCAGCTTCCGGTACTCGACCTCGGTGACGTCGGTGAGCTCGGTGGACAGCCCCTGGACGCGGCGGAGCGCGTGCCGTTCGGCCAGCTCCATCTCGCCCTGGTCGGGTGCGTGACCCTGGTCCTCGTGGTGGGCACCGCCGGTGGCCTCGCCGCCGATGGTGCTCCCCTCACGGAAGTCGTCCTCGCCGAGGCCCTCGTGGCCCGCGTGGTCGCTTCCGTGGGTGTCAGCTGTATTCATATCCCTCCAGGTGGGTCAACGCATGTGCCGCCATGGTTCTTCCCGGAGCGGAGTCGGCGGCCCGTGATCACGATGCTCGCACCTCCGCTCGGGCAGGGCATCCGAATTATCGCAGGGAACGTGACACAGGCCATGCCGCCGCGTGGGCACGTGAGACCCTTGGAGTAGATCGGACTCTCAAGAAGCGCAGATCTTCCGCCGGAACTTTGGACATACTTCCGCCTTCATGAAGATCTCCACTGATCAAGCGTGTGAGTGACGTTGACCGCTCGACATCAAGATAGTAGCTTCATTTCCACATACCAGAAGCTTATTTCGTATTGCGGAAGGTTATCCATGGGCGCCACGCACGGGGTCGAGATCACCGGCCCCCTCAACGATCGGTTCGACGAGATCCTCACCGAGGAGGCCCTCGCCCTCGTCGCCGAGCTGCACCGCACCTTCGAGTCGCGACGCCGGGAGCTGCTGGCCGCGCGTCGGACCCGCGAGGAGCGGATCGCCGCCGGAGAGGACCTCGACTTCCTCCCCGAGACCAGGCACATCCGCGAGGACGACAGCTGGAAGGTGGCACCGGCCGCCCCTGGCATCACCGACCGCCGCGTCGAGATCACCGGTCCTACGGACCGCAAGATGACGATCAACGCGCTCAACTCCGGCGCCAAGGTCTGGCTGGCCGACTTCGAGGACGCCAACACCCCGCTGTGGGAGAACATGATCCAGGGGCAGCTCAACCTGCGTGACGCCCTGGACCGCGAGATCGACTTCACCTCCCCCCAGGGCAAGACCTACGCCCTCAAGGACGACTCCGAGCTGGCCACGATCGTGGTCCGCCCGCGCGGCTGGCACCTGGACGAGAAGCACGTCCTCGTCGACGGCCAGCGCGCCAGCGGCGGCATCGTCGACTTCGCGCTGTACTTCTTCCACAGCGCCAAGCGCCAGATCGCCAAGGGCAAGGGCCCCTACTTCTACCTGCCGAAGATGCAGAGCCACCTCGAGGCCCGTCTCTGGAACGACATCTTCGTGCTGGCCCAGGAGCGCTTGGAGATCCCCCGCGGGACCATCCGCGCCACCTGCCTGATCGAGACCATCCCGGCCGCGTTCGAGATGGAGGAGATCCTCTACGAGCTGCGCGAGCACTCCGCCGGTCTCAACGCCGGTCGCTGGGACTACCTCTTCAGCATCATCAAGACCCACCGCACCCGGGGCCGCAGGTTCCTGCTGCCCGAGCGCAACGCCGTCACCATGACCGCGCCCATGATGCGCGCCTACACCGAGCTGCTGGTCAAGACCTGCCACAAGCGCGGCGCCCACGCCATCGGCGGCATGGCCGCCTTCATCCCCTCCCGCAGGGACGAGGAGGTCAACCGGAACGCCTTCGCCAAGGTCCGCGACGACAAGTCCCGCGAGTCCGGCGACGGCTTCGACGGCTCCTGGGTCGCCCACCCCGACCTGGTCCCGATCGCCCGCGAGATCTTCGACGGCGTCCTGGGCGACCGCCCCAACCAGATCGACAAGCAGCGCCCCGAGGTCGAGGTGACCGCCGCCGACCTGCTCTCCGTGGACCAGACCCCGGGCGGCGTGACGCTCGCCGGTCTGCGCGGCAACGTCAACGTCGCCCTCCAGTACCTGGCGGCGTGGATGGGCGGCAACGGCGCGGTGGCGATCCACAACCTCATGGAGGACGCCGCCACCGCCGAGATCTCGCGGTCCCAGATCTGGCAGTGGCTGCACAACGACGTCACCCTGGACGGCGGTGAGAAGGTCACCGCCGAGCTGGTCAGGCAGATCATCGGCGGGGAGCTGGCCGCCATCCGCGAGTCCCTCGGCGCCAACTTCAACGAGGACCTGTACAAGCAGGCCAGCGAGCTCTTCACCGAGGTCGCCCTGGACGACGACTACGTCGACTTCCTGACCCTGCCCGCCTACGAGCGCATGCCGTAGCGAACCGGGACCCGTCCAGCGCGGCCAACCTGGACGGATCGGGCCGGTCCGCGGTGCTCGCCCCACGGGCCCGTCGGACCCCCATCGGTTTCACACAACGAAATGCCGTTTCCACCGTGCCCCTTGCTTCGGCAGGGGGCACGGTCGTACGGTCCCCTTGCGAGGCCGAAGTCGGAGAACGCCACCCCCAGCCGTGTTCTCCGTACGGAACCGGGAGGCGCCCATGACCACGTCCGCACCCGACACGCCCACGGTGCTGACCGCCCTGGTTCCCCGGCTGCGCGAGATCTGCGGCGAGGACGGGGTCCTGACCGACCCCTCCCAACGACGCGTCTACGAGAGCGACGGCCTCACCTACCACCGCGCGACCCCCGGTGTCGTGGTCATGCCGACCACCACCGAGCAGGTCGCCGCCGTGATCCGGCTCTGCGCCAGGCACCGCGTCCCCTACGTCCCGCGCGGAGCGGGCACCGGCCTGTCGGCGGGGGCGCTCCCCCACGCCGAGGGCGTACTCCTGGTCACCTCGCGCATGCGCCGCATCGTCGAGATCGATGTCGAGAACGAGTGCGCCGTGGTCGAACCGGGCGTGGCCAACCTCGACATCACCCGGGCCGCCAGCCCCCACGGCTACTACTACGCGCCCGACCCCTCCAGCCAGCAGGTGTGCTCGGTCGGCGGCAACGTCGCGGAGAACTCCGGCGGAGCCCACTGTCTCAAGTACGGGTTCACCGTCAACCACGTGCGCGGACTCCAGATCGTCACCCCGGCGGGCGAGATCGTGGAACTCGGCGGCAAGGCTCCGGGCGCGCACGGATACGACCTCATCGGGGCCTTCGTCGGCTCGGAGGGCACCCTGGGCGTGGCCACGCGCGTCACCGTGTCCCTGACCCGCTCCCCCGAGAAGACCGTCACCCTGCTGTCGGCGTTCACCTCGCTGGACGCGGGCGGGCAGGCCGTGAGCGCCATCATCTCCGCCGGGGTGCTGCCGTCCGCCATCGAGATGATGGACGCCCTGGCCATCGAGGCCGCCGAGCTGGCCGTGGCCTGCGACTACCCCGAGGGCGCCGCCGCCGTGCTGGTGGTGGAGCTGGACGGCCCCGCTGAGGAGGTCGACGCCCAGCTCGAGCGGGTCACCGCCCTGTGCGCGGACGCCGGTTCCTTCGAGACCCGCGCGGCCAGCGGCGCCGAGGAGCGCGCCCTCATCTGGAAGGGGCGTAAGTCGGCCTTCGCGGCCGTGGGCCGGATCAGCCCGTCCTACATCGTCCAGGACGGGGTGGTGCCGCGCACCGCCCTGGGCGAGGTGCTGGGCCGGATCTCCGCACTGTCGGAGGAGTCCGGCATCCGGGTGGCCAACGTGTTCCACGCCGGAGACGGCAACCTGCACCCGCTCGTGCTGTTCGACGACGCCGAGCCCGGCGCGGGCGAGCGCGCCGAGCGGGTGTCCGGGGCGATCCTGGACCTGTGCATCGAGCACGGCGGCTCCATCACCGGCGAACACGGTGTGGGCGTGGACAAGGCGTGCAAGATGCCCCGCATGTTCGACGACGCCGCGTTGGAGACCTTCGACCTGTTCCGGCGGGCCTTCGACCCTGACGGGATCGCCAACCCGGAGAAGCTGTTGCCCACGCCGCGGCTGTGCGGTGAGCGGCCGGGGGTGCGCACAGGGGTCCATCCGCTGGTGGCGTCCGGGGAGGCCGAGCAGTTCTGATCCGTCCGGGCCGTGGACGGTATGGGAGTGACGAGTGGGCCGGGAGGGCCGAGGGTGAACCTGGATGTCGAGGGCTGCGACCTGCGGGAGGCGACCGCTGAGGACTCCGTGTGCGGGGTGGAGCCCCGGTACGTGGCGACGCCGGACGACACCGACGCCCTCGCGGGGGTGATGGCGGCGGCTCACCGGAACGCGCTGTCGGTGACTGTTCGCGGTGGCGGCACCGCCCTGGACTGGGGCTGGCCGCCCCGTTCCCTGGACCTGCTGGTGGACGTCTCCGCGCTCTCCTGGACCGACCACAACGCCGGTGACCTGGTGGTGGAGGTCGGCGCGGGCACCCGGGTCGCCGACCTGTACGCGGCGCTGGCCTCGGCCGGGCAGCGGCTGTCCTACGATCCGGTCAGGACCGGCGGCACGGTGGGCGGTGCGGTGGCCACGGGGGTGAGCGGCCCGCGCCGTCTGCTCTCCGGCGCGCTGCGCGACCTCGTGATCGGGATGACGGTGGTGCGCGCGGACGGTGTGGTGGCCCGCAGCGGCGGCCGGGTGGTGAAGAACGTGGCCGGGTACGACCTGGCCAAGCTGCACACCGGCGGGTACGGCACGCTCGGCGTGATCGCCTCGGTCGCCTTCCGTCTGCACCCCCTTCCAGAGTCGCTGCGGGTGGTGAGCGCCCGCGTGTCCTCCCGACCACTCGCCGAGCGGGCCCTGGCCGCGCTCAGGGCGACCTCCGTGGTTCCCTCGGCCGTGGAACTCGACTGGCCCGCCGAGGGACCCGGGCGGCTGGACGTGGTGCTGGAGGGCACCCCGGCCGGACTGGAGGCGCGCGCGGAGAGGACAGCGCTGGCCCTGACCGAGGGGTCGGAGGGATCCCCCACCATCGCCGAGACCCTGCCCGAGGGCTGGGGCCTGCTGCCCGGCGAGGGCACGCTCGCCCTGGTCACCGCCCCACCAGCGGAGAGCGTCGCGGCCGCCGCTTGGGTGTCGGAGGTCTCCGGAGCGGTCGACGCGGGCGCGCACACCCGCGGTTCGGCGTCCACCGGTTCCCTCGTCGTGTCCTTCCCGCCGGGAACCGACCCGGAGCGGATCGGGCTGGTGGTGGACGGCGTGCGCTCGGCCGCCGAACATCCGCTGGTCCTGCTGCGCGCGGGACCGGACGTGCGGGCCTCCGGGATCAGTCCGTGGGGCGACGTCCCCGGGCTGGGCCTGATGCGCGCGGTCAAGGACTCCCTCGACCCCGGGCACCGCCTGTCCCCCGGCCGGTTCGCCGGGGGGATCTGAGCCAGCCGACCCGCCACCCGTTCGCCTCGATCCAGGGAGCCCGCGTGACCGACCTACCGACCGAACCGGCCAGCGGTGGTCCCGGCGAGCGAGAGCGGCTCTTCGGTGACCTGCTGAGCGACTGCGTGCACTGCGGGTTCTGTCTGCCCACGTGCCCCACCAACGTGCTGTGGGGGCAGGAGATGGACTCCCCGCGCGGGCGCATCCACCTCATGGGCCAGATGCATGAGGAGGACGTGCTCACCGAGACCGCCGTGGGGCACTTCGACAACTGTCTGGGGTGCCTGGCGTGCGTGTCCTCGTGCCCCTCCGGGGTGGCCTACGACGCCCTCATCGAGCACACCCGGTTCCGGGTCGAGGAGGAACACCGGCGCACCCCGGGCGAACGCGCCCTGCGCGCCGCCGTGTTCTCGCTCTTCCCCCACCGTCGACGCCTCAGGGCGCTGCGCGGGCCGCTGCGCGCCTACCAGGCGAGCGGGGTCTCCGCGCTGGTCCGCAGGTCAGGGGTCCTGGACCGGATCTCACCGACCCTGGCCACCATGGAGCGGATCGCGCCGCCCCTGTCGGCTCCCCCTCCCCCGCTGCCCGAACTCGTCCCCGCCGTCGGTGAGCGTCGTGCCCGGGTGGGCATGCTGGTGGGCTGTGTACAGGGAGCGTTCTTCCCCGAGGTCAACACGGCCACCGCCCGCGTGCTCGCCCTGGAGGGCTGTGAGGTGGTGATCCCGCGCGCCCAGGGGTGCTGCGGAGCGCTGTCGGGCCACTCGGGTCGGCTCACCGAGGCGGCCAAGTTCGCCAAGGGGCTGGTGGAGGTGTTCGAGGCCAGCCAGGTGGAGCGGATCGTGGTGAACTCGGCCGGGTGCGGGTCCAGCATGAAGCACTTCGATCGGACCCTGGAGGAGGCCGGGGCGGGACCGGCGTGGGTGGAGCGGGCCAGGGCCGTCTCGTCGAAGGTGGTGGACCTGACGGAGTACCTGGTGGCCCTGGGGCCGCGGGCCGAGCGGCACCCGATCCCCCTCCGTGTGGCCTACCACGACGCGTGCCACCTTTCCCACGGCCAGGGCGTCACCAGCCAACCGCGCGAGCTGCTCCGGCAGATCCCCGGCCTGGAAGTGGTGGACCTGCCCAACAAGGAGATCTGCTGCGGTTCGGCGGGCGTGTACAACCTGTTCAAGCCGGACGCCGCGGGCGAGCTGGGTGATCGCAAGGGCGCCGACGTGGCCTCCACCGGGGCCGGGATCCTGGTGTCCGGCAACCCGGGGTGCTCGCTCCAGATCGCCTCGGCCATGGAGCGCGCGGGTTCGTCGGTGGCCGTGACCCACACCGCCCAGCTCCTGGACGCCTCCCTGCGCGGTCTGGACGCGCGACGGCTGTGGGGAGCGCGCGAACGACGGTGAACCGTCGAGCGGTCCCGTCAGAGCAGGATGGTCTCGCCCTCGGCGACGATCGCGGCGGGGCCGCTCAGGCGGGCGCCGGAGGCGTCGAGGTAGACCGTGCACTCCCCGCCGGGGACGCGCACCCGCCACGTGGCGCCCTCGCCCGCCGGGGTGGCCGCCGCGGCCGCGGCGACGATGCCGGTGCCGCAGGAACGGGTCTCACCGGAACCCCGCTCGTACACGCGCATCTCCAGCACACCGGGGCCGACCTCGGAGTACACCTCGACGTTGGCCCCTTCGGGGAAGGCCTCGTCGTCGAGAGCGGGCAGTTCGGTGAGGTCGATCCCGGCGACGGGGGCGTCGACCTCGCAGGCCAGGTGCGGGTTGCCCACGGAGATGCGGGCGCCGTGCACGACCTGCCGGGCGAGCTTGGCCGAGGAGGTGCCCAGCCGCTCGACCCGGCCCATGTCCACGGTGACGTCGCCGTCGGCCTCGATCACGACGGCCTTGGCGCCGTCCCGGGTACCGACCTCGAAGCGGTCGTCCGTGACGAGACCGGCGTGCCGCAGGTAGTGGGCGAAGACCCGCACCCCGTTGCCGCACATCTCGGCGACGCTGCCGTCCGAGTTGCGGTAGTCCATGAACCACTCGGTCCGCTCGGCGGTGCGGGCGGCCGGGGCGAGCGCCTCACCGAGGGCGGGCGTGCGCACCACCCGGAGGACACCGTCACCCCCGATACCGGCCCGTCGGTCGCACAGCGACCGGACGGTCTCCTCCGTGAGCTGAAGCTCCCCGTCGGGGTCGGGGAGGATCACGAAGTCGTTCTCAGTTCCGTGGCCCTTGGCGAATCGCATGCTGGCCATCCTAGACGCGCACGTCCAGGTCATCGAACGGAGCGCTCTCCCACCGAACTCCCACCGATCTCTCACCCGCTCTGGCCACGGAACCGGCCGGACGTGGCTAGGCTGGAGGGATGATCAAGGTGATCGCGGTCGTGGGCCCGACCGCTGTGGGCAAGTCGGACCTGGCCGTCGATCTGGCGGAGTGGTTGGAGGAACGCACCGGCCGCCGGGGCGAGGTGATCAACGCCGACTCCATGCAGCTGTACCGGGGCATGGACATCGGCACCGCGAAGCTCCCCTTCGAGGAGCGCCGGGGCGTGCCGCACCACCTGCTGGACATCTGGGACGTGCACGAACCCGCCGACGTCGCCACCTACCAGACCCTCGCCCGCGAGCGGGTGGACGACTGCGCGGACCGCGACGTCATCCCCGTCCTCGTGGGCGGTTCCGGTCTGTACGTGCGCGCGGTCCTGGACCACATGGAGTTCCCTGGCACCAACCCCCGTGTGCGGGCGCGGCTGGAGAACGAGCTGGCCGACGTGGGACCGGGGCTGATGCACGCCAGGCTGGCCGAGGCCGACCCCGAGGCCGCCCGCACCATCCTGCCCGGCAACGGTCGGCGGATCGTCCGCGCGCTGGAGGTCATCGAGCTGACCGGGCGGCCGTTCACCGCCAACCTGCCCGACCACACCTCCTTCTACCCGTGTGTGCAGCTGGGGCTGAGCGCCCCGCGCCCCGAGCTCGACGAGCGCATCGACCTGCGGGTCGAGCGCATGTGGGGCCAGGGGCTGTTGGAGGAGGTCCGCCGCCTGGACAAGCAGGGACTGCGCGAGGGGCGCACCGCGTCCAAGGCGCTGGGCTACGCGCAGGCCCTCGCCCAGTTGGACGGGGAGCTCACCGAGACCGAGGCCAAGGAGCAGACCGCCCAGGCCACCCGCCGGTTCGCCCGGCGCCAGGAGTCGTGGTTCCGCCGCGACCACCGGGTGCACTGGCTGCCCTACGACGCCCCGAACCTGCTGGAGCGGGCGATGGCCCAGGTGGAGTCGGCGTTGTCCGGCCGTACCGAGGAGCCGGGCGAGGCCCTGGTGGACGTCGCCACGGTGCTGCCCAACTCCCAGCGCTGATCCGGGGTCCGGGCCTTCGGCTCAGGACCAGGCGGCCACGAAGTACCCCACGCCGTAGGGTGCTTCGTAGGCCAACAGGTCGCCGGTGAGGGCCGCCTCCCCGGCGGCCCCGGCCAGGACCTGCCAGGCGGGGCGCCCGGCCACCATGAGTTCGAGGGCCAGCTCGGGGTCGAGCCCGGCCAGGTGGGCGGTGTCCGCCTTGCCCAGGGCCTCGGCGACGGCGTCGTCGTGGGGCACGGCGCGCTCGTCCACGTACCCCGGTGAGTGTTCGGTCCTGCGAGCGCTTCCGTCGCCCATGACCAGCAACGCCACCCGGTCCGCGGATCCGGCGAGCTCGGCGCCGAGCTCCGCCGCCCGCTCCGCTGTGACGCTGGAGGGCACCTCCAGGTAGCCGTCGGGCTCCAGCCCATTGCGCTCCGCCAGCCAGCGGCCGGTCGTGGCCGCCAGGTCGAGGACGGCCGGGGCCGGCCCCACCCGCACGGCGACCCCGAAGTCGGCGAGGTCCCCTCCGGTGTCGGGACCGAACCGCCGCTCGGTCGGCCCCCGGCCCACGACGAGGAGTCGGTCGGCCCCGCCGAGCCCGGCGACGGCGCGGTCGCAGGCGGCGCGCAGGCCGTCCAGGTCCGGCGCCGCTCCCCGGGCGATCTCGGGGAACAGGACGGGCGGATGCGGGCACACGGCGGCGGCGATCAACACAAGGGCGAGGCTATCGTTCCCGTCCCCTCCGGTTCCCCGTCCCCGCGTGCTCGCTCCGCCGGTTTCTCCGCGGGTCTTGTCTCGGGCCGCGATCTGACCTAGCTTTGACTGTGTGACCAGATTTGAAATCTGGTCACAGAGTCAGAGTGATGCGGCCCGGGAACGGAGGTCTGGATATGGTCTTCGCGTCAAGGCTGGTGAGCGCCCTCACCGGCGGCCCCCGTACCGAAGGAGCCGTACGTGTCCCCGTCCCCCGACCACCACTCCCAGGACCGGCCCGCGTCGGAACGCGACACCCGGGCCGAACGCATCCTCGACGCCGCCGAGGAGCTCATGGTGGCCTGGGGGCACCGCAAGACCACCATCGACGACGTGGCGCGCCGCGCGGGGGTCGGCAAGGGCACCGTCTACCTGCACTTCCCCACCAAGGAGCGGCTCTTCCTCACGGTCCTGCTGCGCGCCCAGCACGACATGGTCGGCCGCCTCCTGGCCCTCATCAGGCAGGACCCCCGGTCCGCCCGGCCGAGCGAGATCGCGCGCCACATCTACCTCCTCCAGTTCGACTCCCCCGTCGTCCACGCGCTCTACAACAACGGCAGCGACGAACTCAGCTCCTTCTCCCGCACCCTTCCCCACCTGGTCAAGGACCTGACCGAGGCCCGACAGAAGGCCCTGCGTGACTACTGGGACCTCCTGGAGGAACACGGAGTCCTGGGGCCCCAGCTCCCCGCCGACCAGCGGTTCCACGCCTACTGCTCCACCGTCATCGGACACCTGCTCTCCGAACCCCTGCTCGCCCAGCAGGGATTTCCCGTGCCCGACCGCACCACCAGGGCAGATCTGGCCGCGCACAGCCTCCGCCTGCTCCTGGAGCAGGACGTGCCCGACTCGGCCATGCGGGCCACGCAGGCGGGGGCCGTCGCGATCTTCACCGGGCTCGAGCAGCTCCTGACCGGCGAGATCGAGGAACAGAAACGCGTCAAGCGCAGCACGTAGACCCCACGAGGAGGGGCACATGCACACCGCCACACCCACCACGGACCAGTCCCGCGATCCCGAGCCCGTCAACATGCGCGCCGAGGAGTTCACCGCGCGACCACTGGAGGTCATCGAGCGGATTCGGGCCGCGGGCGGTTCCGCGCCGGTCGTGTTCGTCGACGGCCAGGCGGCGCGGGCCTTCGTCGACGACGCCGACGTGCGCGCCATCCTCAGTGACCGGCGGTTCGTCGTCGACCCCGAGAACGTGCCCGACGGGCCGACCGGGGCCCGACGATCCGACGCCATGGCCGCTCTGGGCCTGCGCCCCGACCTCATCACCTACCTCACCGAGTCACTGCTGGACAAGGACGGCTCCGACCACGCCCGCCTGCGCAAACTCGTCTCCCGTACCTTCACCGTGCGACGCGTCAACGAGATGCGTCCGAGCGTCGAGCGAATCACCACCGACCTACTGGCGGCGCTCCCCGAACACGCGGACGAGGACGGTGTGGTCGACCTGATCGAACACTTCGCCTACCCGCTGCCCATCACGGTCATCTGCGACCTCGTGGGGGTCCCCGTGGCGGACCGCGGGCAGTGGCACGCCTGGAGCCACCAACTGGCGCGGTTCGACCCCGCCCGGCCCGAGGTGATGAACCGCGTGCTCGGCGAGATGATCGACCACATCGAGGCGATGATCGTCGAGCGCCGCGAACACCCGCGGGAGGACCTCCTCGACGCGCTCGTGCGCGCACGGGACGAGGTCGGCGGCCGCCTCTCCCAGAGCGAACTGGTCACCCTGGTGTTCACGCTGGTCATCGCCGGCCACGAGACCACCGCCCACTTGCTGGGCAACGGCACCCGCGCACTCTTGGAGCACCCCGACCAGTTGGCCCTGCTCCGGTCCGACCCCGGTCTGCTGCCCGCCGCCGTCCACGAGATGCTCCGCGTCGGCGGTACCGCCGTCACGGCCAAGGCCCGGTACGCCACGGAGGACGTCCGGCTCTCCCGTGGCGCGGTGGCCGCCGGGGAGCGGGCGGTGGCGCTGGTCGCCGGGGCCAACCACGACCCGGGTGTCCACCCCGACCCGTACCGGTTCGACGTCACCCGCCACCAGGACAGGCCGGGCGAGGCGCACGTGGCCTTCGGACACGGCGCGCACTACTGCCTGGGCGCGGCCCTGGCACGCCAGGAAGGGGAGGTCGCCGTCGGCGCCCTGTTCGCGACCTACCCGGAGCTGTCCCTGGTGCCGGGCCGACCGCCGGTGCGCGACACCGTACCGGGGACGCTGAGGCTGAGGGAGCTCCCGGTCCGACTCCGACCCGCGTAGACGTGGGGCAGCGCGCCCGAACAGCGCGAGGCCCCCGGCGCGTGTGCGTCGGGGGCCTCGGAAACCGGGTGCGGCTCAGGCGTCGCAGCAGCCGCCAGCGGAGGCGGGCTCCTCCGGCGGGACACCGATCCTCGGCATGCCCAGGAGCACGTCCGGCTTGGTGACCTGCACCGGCCTGCCCTGACGGGCGTCCCAGGCGTCACCGGCGCGGGTGCGGCGCAGGTGCCTGACACCGGAATCGGCAACAAGGTGGTGCGGGGCGGCGTAGGTGACCTCGACGGTGACCATGTCGCCCGGGCGCGGCTCCTCGGCGTCGCCCACGGCGAAGTGCACGAGGCGGTTGTCGGGGGCGCGGCCGGACAGGCGGCGGTGTTCGCCGTCCTTCTTTCCCTCGCCCTCGGAGACCATCAGCTCGACCTCGCGGCCGACCAGCTTCTGGTTCTCCTCCCAGGAGATCTGGTCCTGGAGCTCGACCAGCCGCTGGTAGCGCTCCTTGACGACCTCCGGCGGGATCTGGCCGTCCATGGTGGCGGCCGGGGTGCCGGGGCGCTTGGAGTACTGGAAGGTGAACGCCATCGCGAACCGGGACTCACGGACCACGTGCAGGGTCTGCTCGAAGTCCTCCTCGGTCTCACCGGGGAAGCCCACGATGATGTCCGTGGTGATGGCGGCCCGCGGCATCGCCGCGCGCACCTTCTCGACGATGCCGAGGAAGCGCTCCTGGCGGTAGGAGCGGCGCATGTCCTTGAGGACCTTGCTGGACCCGGACTGCAACGGCATGTGCAGCTGCGGCATCACGTTGGGCGTCTCGGCCATGGCCTCGATGACGTCGTCGGTGAAGTCCCGCGGGTGCGGGGAGGTGAAGCGGACCCGCTCCAGCCCCTCGATCTCACCGCAGGCGCGCAGCAGCTTGGAGAAGGCCTGGCGGTCGCCGAACTCGCTGCCGTAGGCGTTGACGTTCTGACCGAGCAGCGTCACCTCGGTGACGCCCTCGTCGACGAGGGCGCGTACCTCGGCGAGCACGTCGCCGGGGCGCCGGTCCTTCTCCTTGCCCCGCAGCGCGGGCACGATGCAGAAGGTGCAGGTGTTGTTGCAGCCGACCGAGATCGACACCCAGGCGGCGTAGGCGGACTCGCGGCGGCTCGGCAGCGTGGACGGGAAGTGCTCCAGCGCCTCGGCGATCTCGACCTGCGCCTCGCGCTGGACGCGGGCGCGCTCCAGCAGGGTGGGCAGGGAGCCGATGTTGTGGGTTCCGAACACCACGTCCACCCAGGGGGCGCGGCGCACGATCTCCCCGCGGTCCTTCTGCGCGAGGCAGCCACCCACGGCGATCTGCATCCCGGGGTTGGCGTCCTTGACCGGGCGCAGGTGTCCGAGGTTGCCGTAGAGGCGGTTGTCCGCGTTCTCACGGACCGCACAGGTGTTGAAGACGACGATGTCTGCGGTGGTGTCCTCAGCTGCGCGATCGTACCCAGCGTCCTCCAGCAGACCGGAGAGGCGCTCGGAGTCGTGGACGTTCATCTGGCAGCCGTAGGTCCGCACTTGGTAGGTACGACTCTGGCTCACCGTCCCAGGCTATCCGCTTCGCGGCGGCGCCCAGGACGCTCGTGCGGCGGCCGCTCCGAGCTCCGCCTCCCGCCTCGCGCCGCAGGCCCCCGGGACCCACCAGCGGAGCGGATTCGGTCACCGGAGGTTGTTATGGACAGGACGACGGTCCGGTTTACGGGAACGCGGCTTCCCGGTGATTTCCGTGGTGACGGCCCTGCCTTCACGGGGCTCCGGAGGTCGAAAGTCGGTTTCTGGAAATAGGGACGCTCCGTAACTCCCCCCGGCTCAGCGATCCAACCGACCGCGCCGGACTGCCAGCCTGACCTGGAGGGACGATGTGTCCAGCAAGTTAATCGGGAGTCCCGGAATCGTCACTGAGAGCGACCGATGGAAACTCTGGAGAGTGGCGCCGCCACTCCGCGCGACAGTGGCCTTCTTACACAACGAAATCGATAACGGTTTTGCGGATCACGCCGTAACAAGTCAGCTACTCCTGACTCAAGCAGCGTTTTCGTGATGACACGGCAACTTGGACCCATTAGGTTCCGATGCATGACTTCAACTCCTCTCGTCGTGCTGGAGAACGTCAACAAGCACTTCGGCGACCTGCACGTGCTCCGCGACATCGATCTGACGGTTAACTCCGGCGAGGTGGTAGTCGTCATCGGCCCGTCCGGGTCCGGCAAGTCGACGCTCTGCCGCACCATGAACCGGCTCGAGACGATCGACTCCGGTGTCATCTCCCTGGACGGCCAGCCCCTGCCCGCGGAGGGCCGTGGCCTGGCCAAGCTGCGCAGCGACGTGGGAATGGTGTTCCAGTCCTTCAACCTGTTCGCGCACAAGACCGTGCTCCAGAACGTGACGCTGGGCCCGATGAAGGTGCTCCGCAAGTCCAAGGCCGACGCCGAGGCCCGGGGTATGGAACTCCTCGACCGGGTCCGGATCGGCAACCAGGCGCACAAGTACCCCGCCCAGCTCTCCGGTGGTCAGCAGCAGCGCGTGGCCATCGCCCGTGCACTGGCCATGAACCCGAAGGTGCTCCTCTTCGACGAGCCGACCTCCGCGCTGGACCCCGAGATGGTCCAGGAGGTCCTCGACGTCATGACCGACCTCGCCAGCGAGGGCATGACCATGGTCGTGGTCACGCACGAGATGGGCTTCGCCCGCCGTGCCGCCAACCGGGTCGTCTTCATGGCCGACGGCCAGATCGTCGAGGAGAACACCCCCGACGAGTTCTTCACCAATCCCCGGTCGGAGCGGGCCCAGGACTTCCTGTCGAAGATCCTGACCCACTAGAGCCCACCGGGCTCCCCGAGATCTTCGCGTTCTTCGCACGCAGCACTAGGAAGAGGTACCCCACATGCGAGCACGTCGTTTCAACAGCCTCCTGGGCGGCGTCGCCGTCCTCGCCCTCGCTCTGACCGCCTGTGGCACCGCCGATGTCGGCGGCGAGGGTGACGGTGGCAGCGGTTCCGGCGACGGCAACGGCGGCGACACCATCACCATCGGTGTCAAGTACGACCAGCCCGGTCTGGGTCTGAGCGAGGGCGGCACCCCCGCCGGGTTCGACGTCGACGTCGCCACCTACATCGCGGGTGAGCTCGGCTACTCCCCCGACCAGATCGAGTGGACCGAGGCGGCCTCCGCCAACCGTGAGTCCTTCCTCCAGCAGGGCACGGTCGACATGATCCTCGCGACCTACTCGATCACCGACGAGCGTCGCCAGGTCGTCGACTTCGGCGGTCCGTACTACGTCGCCAAGCAGGACATCCTCACCCAGGCCGACAACTCGGACATCAACGGTCCCGAGGACCTCAGCGGCAAGGTGCTGTGCTCGGCCTCCGGCTCCCGCTCGGCGCACAACATCACCGAGGAGATGGAGGTCGACGCCGAGCTGCGCGAGGCGGGCAACTACTCCGAGTGCCTGGAGCTGCTCAGCAACGGCACCGTCGACGCCGTCACCACCGACAACACCATCCTCGCGGGCTTCGCCGCCCAGAACCCGGACAGCTTCCGGATGGTGAACAACCCGTTCGGCGAGGAGAAGTACGGCGTGGGTCTGCCCGCCGGCTCCACCGAGCGCTGCGAGGAGATCAACGAGGCCATCACCAAGATGTGGGACGACGGCTCGGCCACCGAGTACCTGGAGGAGGCCTTCGGCGCGACCGACTTCGCCTACGAGGAGTCCGTCCCCGAGCTTGAGGCCTGCGCCTAAAACCGTCATCTGACCTTGTTCGGAAGGTGGGGCCGGGACAGCCCGGCCCCACCTTCCGAGCCTTGACCGGCTGGGACCTATGGAAGCCTTTCTCAGCAACATCGACAGGGTCGTCGACGGTTTCTCATGGACCGTCCGGCTCACCCTCTTCAGTGCCGTCTTCTCATTCATCCTCGGCATCCTGCTCACCGCGATGCGGGTCTCCCCCGTCCCGCTGCTGCGCGGCCTGTCGACCGCCTACGTCGAGGGCATCCGGAACTCGCCCCTGACCCTGGTCCTGCTCTTCTGCGGCCTGGGCCTCAACAGCGCCCTCGGGCTGAGCCTGGCCGACAGCGTGGCCTGGGACGTGTTCTGGTGGGCGGTCATCGGCCTGTCCGCCTACACCGCGTGCTTCGTGTCCGAATCGCTGCGCGCGGGCATCAACACCATCCCTCTGGGCCAGGTCGAGGCTGCCCGTTCCCTGGGCCTGACCTTCACCCAGAACCTGCGCCTGATCGTCATCCCGCAGGCGCTGCGCACCGTCGTCGGTCCGCTGGGCAGCGTGCTCATCGCGCTGACCAAGAACACCACCGTCGCCTCCGTCGCGGGGCTGGGCGTCCAGGAGGCGTCCCGGGAGATGAAGCTCATGTTCGACCAGGGCATCGCCCCGGTCCTGCCGACCTTCGTCGGATTCGCGATCGGGTTCCTGATCCTGACCCTGCCGATGGGGTACTTCTTCGGCTGGCTCGCCAAGCGAGTGGCGGTGGGCCGATGAGCGCGCAGGCCGTTCTCTTCGACGCTCCGGGGCCCAAGGCCCGGGCGCGCAACCTCGTCTACACGATCATCACCGTCGCCCTCGGGCTGGTCGGTCTGGCCGTGCTGTACCTGGGGTTCAACCGGACCCTGAGCGAGCGCGAGTCACCCCTGTTCTCGGCGCAGACCTGGGCGGTCAACCCGTCGGGGCAGTGGGCCGCCGACAAGTGGGAGCCGTTCCTTCGTCCCGAGACGTGGACCGGTTACGTCCTCCCCGGTCTCCAGAACACGCTGACCGCGGCGCTGACCGCCTCGGTGCTGGCGGTGCTGTTCGGCCTGGTCTTCGGTATCGGTCGTCTCTCGGACCGCTGGTGGATCCGTATCCCGGCCGGGGCCGTCGTGGAGTTCTTCCGCGGCATCCCGCTGCTGATGCTGATCTTCTTCACGATGGCACTGCCCATCGTGGCCTGGCAGCTCTTCAACATCCCGACCGGCACCTTCCAGGTGACCGCGCTGGTCGCGGTGGTCACGGGCCTGACCCTGTACAACGGTTCGGTGCTCGCGGAGGTGTTCCGCGCGGGCATCCTCGCCGTGCCCAAGGGGCAGGCCGAGGCCGCGCAGTCCATCGGCATGAGCAAGACCCAGACGATGTGGACGATCCTCATCCCGCAGGCCATCACCTCGATGATGCCCGCGATCGTGGCGCAGCTGGTGGTCCTGCTCAAGGACTCCGCGCTGGGTTACATCATCGCCTTCCCGGAGCTGCTGCGCAGTTTCACGCTGGTGGCCACCCGGGAGAGCAACGTGATCCCCGCGGCGATCATCTGCGCGTTGATTTACATCATCATCAACCTGTCGCTGAGCCGGTTCGCGATCTGGTTGGAGCGCCGCAACGCCCGTCGGGGCAGGCCCTCCGCCAAGGCCACGGCGGCGGGCGGCGCGCCCACCGACGTGGCGGGCGCGACCGCCGGTCCCGGCGGTCAGCCCGTGACCGGCGGAGCGACGGCCCAGCCCCGGGCGGACTTCGTCGTGGTCGAGACCGAGGAGGACTCCGAACAGGACGAGCGCGATCCGCGTCCCGAGTCCGAGCCGCGCCCCGAGCCCGGTGACGACGCTTCCGGGTCCAGCGGGGACTCCGGCTCCGGTGACGACTCCGGTTCCAGTGGTGGCTCCGGTGGCGACTCCGGTTCCGGCGGTGGCTCCGGTGGCGACTCCGGTTCCGGCGGTGGCTCCGGTGGCGACGGGGGTTCGAGCTCGTAACCGAGCCCCTGGGCACACCCCCTCGACGGCCCCGTGGACGCAGCCCGAGTGCGCTCCGCGGGGCCGTCGTCGTGGGTACCACCCGCGGCTCCGCCCACTTTCGCACTTACCGCACCGGTGTCGTCGAAGGTTCACACCGCTGTCGCCGGCGCCCTGCCCGTGTGGCGGCGGCGCCGTCTGTCCACAGGCGGCCCCGTCGGGACTGCACATGAAGCCCACAGAGCACTAAGGTCGACATGTCATCTGATCACACCCACGACCCTTCCTGAGCGGGACATGTCTGAACTGTCGAGCCCCCACGGCTCCTGGCCATCACCCATCAGTGCCGGTGACGTCGCCCGAGGAGTGCGCCAGATGGCGTATCCCTCCGTCCTGGGCGACGAGGTCTGGTGGGAGGAGTACCGACCAGCCGAGGAGGGCCGCACCACGCTCGTGCGCCGGGACGCGGACGGCACCGTACGCGACCTGCTGCCCGCACCGTGGAGCGTGGGCACGCGGGTGCACGAGTACGGTGGCCGCTCCCATCTCCCGGTCCCCCGCCGTGATGACAAGGCCATCGCCCGCGTGGGCGTGGTCTTCGCCAATTCCGAGGACCAGCGGCTCTACCTGCTCGAACGCGGAGCCAGGGAGCCCGTCCCGCTGACCCCCGAACCCGCCTCCCCCGGGGCTCTTCGGTACGCCGACCCGGCGCTGGGCGCCGACGGCAAACACCTGCTGTGCGTGCGGGAACAGCACGTCGACGGCACCGTGCGCCGCTCCATCGTGACGGTTCCCCTCTCGGGCCGGGGCGCTCACGACCCGTCCGCGATCCGCGAGCTGGTCTCCGGAGCGCACTTCTACGCCTCCCCCACGGTCTCACCGGACGGCACCCACCTGGCCTACGTGCGCTGGAACCACCCGAGGATGCCCTGGGACGGCACGGAGCTGCGGGTGGGCGACCTCACCGAGAACGGCCTGATCGGCGAGTACACGCTTAAGGGCGGGGTGGACGAGTCCGTGCTCGCCCCCGTCTGGGCGAACGACTCCACGCTGTACCTGGCCTCGGACTGGCCCGGCTTCTGGAACCTGTACCAGGCCGGGCTGAAGGGCCAGGCCATCGCCCTCTACCCGGCCGAGGAGGAGTTCCACTCCCCGCCGTGGCGTCTGGGCGACCGCTGTTTCCGTCTGTTGGAAGACGGGCGGATCGTGACCCTGCACGGCGACACCGCGATGCGGCCGAGCGTGTACGACCCCGACACCCTGGACCTGGAGCCGGTCACCACCGAGCTGACCTCGTGGTCCCACCTGGACTCGGACGGCACCAGCGTGGTGGCCATCGCGGCCTCCGCGGACACCGCCGGGTGCCTGGTGCGGCTCGACCCGGACCGCCGTACCGTCGAGGTGCTGGTGCGCGGGGCCGAGGAACCCGTCGACCCCGCCTACCTTCCCGTCCCCCGCCAGGAGACGCTGCCCGGCCGTTACGGGGCGACGGTGCACGCCAACGTGTACCCGCCCACCAACCCCGAGGTCTCCTCGGACGGGCCGGCGCCCTACGTGGTGTGGGCGCACGGCGGGCCGGTGGGGCAGGCCACGCGCTCGCTGGACCTGGTCAAGGCCTACTTCACCAGCCGTGGGATCGGTGTCGTGGACGTGGACTACGGCGGTTCCACGGGTTACGGGCGCTCCTACCGCAAGCGCCTGCACAAGCAGTGGGGCGCGGTGGACGTCGAGGACTGCACCGCGGCCGCTCGGGCCCTGGTGGATCGTGGTCTGGCAGACCCCGAGCGTCTGGCCATCCGGGGCCCGAGCGCGGGCGGCCTCACCGCCCTGCTCGCCCTGACCGGTGACACCTTCGCCTGCGGGGTGTCGTACTTCGGCGTCGCGGACCTGCTGGGGCTGGTCAAGACCACCCACGACTTCGAGTCGCGTTTCACGGACACGCTGGTCGGCACCCTGCCGGGGTTCGTGGAGACCTACCGGGAGCGGTCGCCGATCAACCGGATCAGTGAGATCGGGGTCCCCGTCCTTCTGCTCCAGGGGTTGGAGGACAAGGTGGTCACCCCGGACCAGGCGAGCCGTATGGCCGCCGGGCTGAGCAGGCGCCAGGTGCCCTACGCGCTGCTGGAGTTCGAGGGCGAGGCCCACGGGTTCCGGTCCGAGGGCGCGCGCGTGCGCTCCCTGGAGGCGGAGCTGGCCTTCTACGCGGGGGTGTTCGGTTTCGCGCCGGACGTGGCCCCGTTGGAGCTCACCACGGAACCTCCCGAACCGCGCGCCGAGGACCCCGAGATCGACATCCCCGTCGCGGAGCAGCTTCCCGAGGTGACCCCGGAGTCCGGTGTGACCGCCGGGACCGGTGAGCCGGTGGTCCGGGAGCACACGGAACCGTCCTGACCGCCACGACCCGACCGGGTGCGGGAGGCGCGGTGTTCGCCTCCGCCCCGCCGGAGCGGGTCCGTCAGGGAGCGGTCCGCCCACGGTCGCCTCGGCGATCACCGGTCGAGGCGGGCCAACAGGTGGGCGTCGAGGAAGCCCCGTTCGGAGGCCGGATCATGGATGAGCCGGGCGAACACGGTGAGACCGGCCTCAGCCAGCAGTCCGGCGAACCGGTCCACCGGCCAGCTGTGAGCGGGGGCCACCTTGTGGTCGAAGCGGACCGGCTCGGGCCCGTCGGTGGCGAAGAACGAGACCAGGAGCAGACCCCCGGGCGCCAGTACGCGCACCTGCTCGTCCAGGAGCGCCGGCAGTTCTCCGGGCGGGGTGTGGATCATGGAGTAGTGGGCCAGTACACCGCCGAGCGCGTCGTCCTCGACCGGCAGGGTCTCCATCCGGGCCTCGTCGAACCGCAGGGAGGGGTACGCCCGCCGTGCGTGGGCGACCATGGCCGGGGAGAGGTCCAGGCCGAAGGCGTCCAGTCCCAGGTCGTTCAGCATGGCCGTCAGATGTCCGGGCCCGCACCCGACGTCGGCCGCCAGCGGGTTCCCCGTCCCGCGCACCAGCTCGGCGAAGGTGCCGATCATGTTCCGCGAGAACGGCTGTGTCTCCAACCGCCCCGCGAACATCGACGCGTACAGCTCGACGACCCCGTCGTAGGCGGCCCTGGTCTTGTCCTGGTGTTCCGTCACAGAAGAGGAAGCTAGCACCCGCGTAGCTTCGCGGTGCCCCCGGGCCGAAACGGCCCTGCCCGCCTGTGCCACGGGTTCGGCGGGGTTGCTGAGTGGGCGCTAGAAGTCGGGGGGGTCCGGGTCGGCCTCCAGGCCTTCCTGTTCCATCTCCTCACGGACGATGCGGTAGGACAGGCCCCCCGGGTAGCCCTTGCGGGCCAGGACGCCCAGGGCACGGCGGACGCGGGCCTCCTTCTCCTTGCTGCGGCTCCCGCGCAGGCTCTTGCGGGCCAGCGCGCGGGCGGCCTCCTGCTCGTCCTCGTCGCTGACCTCGGCGACCGCCTCACGGACGGTCTCCTCCTCCACTCCCCGGGTGCGCAGCTCCTGGGTCAGGGCACGGCGGGACAGGTGCCTGCCGTACTGCCGGGAGGTGACCCAGGCCTGGGCGAAGGCGGCGTCGTCGATCAGCCCGGCCTCGTCGAGGCCGTTGAGGACCCCCTCCACCACCTCGTCCGGGTACTCCCTGCGGTGCAGGGAGCGCTCCAGCTGGGCCCGGGTGCGCGGTGAGTGGGTGAGCATCCGCAGGACCAGGTTCCTGGCCTTGTTCTCGAGGTCCGCTCCGGGCTGCCCGCCCGGAGCGGTCTCCTCGTCGGCGCTCACCGGATCGGCCTCGGCCGGTCCGGTGCGGTCGGGTGACCGGCGCCGCTCACGCATCCGGGGCGGCGGCCTTGGTGGTCTTGGCCGCGGCGCGCTTGGCGGGGGCCTTGGGCTCCTCGGCCTTGACCGGGTCGGCCTTGGGCTCGGCGGGGCTGGAGGCGCTGGAGGCGCTGTCGTCACCCTGTCCGGGGATGCCCAGCTTCTCCTTGATCTTCTTCTCGATCTCCTTGGCCACGTCCACGTTCTCGCGCAGGAAGTTCCGGGCGTTCTCCTTGCCCTGCCCGAGCTGGGTGCCGTCGTAGGTGTACCAGGCGCCGGACTTGCGCACGATGGCGTGCTCCACGCCCAGGTCGATGAGGCTGCCCTCGCGGGAGACGCCGACACCGTAGAGGATGTCGAACTCCGCCTGCTTGAAGGGCGGCGCGACCTTGTTCTTGACGACCTTGACGCGGGTACGGTTGCCGACCGCGTCGGTGCCGTCCTTGAGCGTCTCGATGCGGCGTACGTCCAGGCGGACCGAGGCGTAGAACTTCAGCGCCTTGCCACCGGTGGTGGTCTCCGGCGAGCCGAACATGACGCCGACCTTCTCGCGGAGCTGGTTGATGAAGATCGCGGTGGTGCCGGTGGAGTGCAGGGCACCGGCGATCTTGCGCAGCGCCTGGGACATGAGCCGGGCCTGGAGGCCGACGTGGCTGTCGCCCATCTCGCCCTCGATCTCGGCGCGGGGCACCAGGGCCGCCACGGAGTCGATCACGATGATCGAGACGGCGCCGGAGCGGATGAGCATGTCGACGATCTCCAGCGCCTGCTCACCGGTGTCCGGCTGGGACAGGAGGAGGTTGTCGGTGTCGACGCCGATCTTCTTGGCGTACTCGGGGTCGAGCGCGTGCTCGGCGTCGACGAAGGCGGCGATGCCGCCCATCTTCTGGGCGCTGGCCACCGCGTGCAGGGCGACGGTGGTCTTACCGCTGGACTCGGGGCCGTAGACCTCGACGACCCGGCCCTTGGGCAGGCCTCCGATGCCCAGGGCGACGTCCAGCGCGATGGCGCCGGTGGGGATCGCCTCGATCGGCGGACGGTCGTCGTCCCCCAGCCGCATGACGGAGCCCTTGCCGAACTGCCGCTCGATCTGCGCGAGCGCTGTTTCGAGAGCCTTGTCTCGGTCTCCAGATGCCACGGGATTCCCCTGTTGGGTTGATGCCTTTTTCTTCATGATGCGCATGACGCTACGCGGTCGGTACGACAATCGCGACGCTCCACGTCCGCCCACCGAGAACCCAGACTACCCGAACTCATGTTCGAAATCCGGTACGAACCCCCGGCGTCTCGGTTTTTACGTGTGTGGGGAGGAGGCCGGCTCAGCGGACGGAGGCGGGAAGGTCGAACGCGTCACACACGGCCCGCCACACCTCCTTGGCCGAGGTCCCGTCGGCCAGCGCCTGGTTGACCGTACGGGAGCCGAGCTTCTCGATGACGTAGTCCTTGGCCAGGCTGTCCGCGTAGGCCTCGCCGAACTGGGCGTGCATGTTGTGCCAGAAAACAGTGAGTCTCATCGGCCCCAGTATGGGTGACCGGAGGGAGCCGCTGGGCCTCGTCCACAGGACGAGTTCCCGCCGGTCCGCGGTCCCGGGTGTCCTGCGGCGATCTGTCGGACCCCTTGGGCAGACTGGTGCGATGAGCGGAGCGACCGACCCCCTGGCACCCTTCGGCACGGCGACCCGGGCCTGGTTCGGTCGGGCCTTCCCGGACGGGCCCACGGCCGCCCAGACCGAGGCCTGGCGGACGGTCGCCTCCGGCCGGGACACACTGGTGGTGGCGCCGACCGGCTCGGGCAAGACGCTGTCGGCCTTCCTGTGGTCCCTGGACCGGCTCACCCACGCCCCGGTGCCGACGGACCGCTCGAAGCGCTGCCGGGTCCTGTACGTGTCGCCGCTCAAGGCCCTGGCCGTGGACGTGGAGCGCAACCTCCGCCAGCCGCTCGCGGGGATCGCCACGGCCGCCGAGGGCGGTGGGGAGGTCCTGTCACCGGTCACCGTGGGGGTGCGCACCGGCGACACCCCCGCCCAGGAGCGGCGCCGGATGGCCACCCATCCCCCGGACGTCCTCATCACCACACCCGAGTCCCTCTTCCTGGTCCTGACCTCCAGGGCCCGTGAGGGCCTCTCCGGGGTGGAGACGGTCATCGTGGACGAGGTGCACGCCCTGGCCGGGACCAAGCGCGGCGCCCACCTGGCACTGAGCCTGGAGCGCCTGTCCGCCCTGCTGGACCGCCCGGCCCAGCGGATCGGCCTGTCCGCCACGGTTCGTCCGAGGGAGACCGTCGCCGCCTACCTGAGCGGCACCGGTCAGGGCGCCACCGGAACCGGCGGCGCCGTGATCGTGGCCCCGCCGGACACCCCCCGCATGGATCTGCGCGTGGAGGCGTCCGTGCCCGATCTGGACGAACCCGGGAGCCCGGCCGCCACGGCCGAGGGCCTGTCCCCGGACCCGCGCGCGGGCAACACCATGAGCCGGGGCTCGGTCTGGCCGCACATGGAGCGCCGGGTGCTGGATCTGGTCGAGGCCAACCGCTCCACCATCGTGTTCACCAACGGCCGCCGCACCGCCGAGAAGCTGTGTGCCCGGCTCAACGACCTCCACGCCGAACGCGTCGACGGAACCCTCCCCGACGAGGAGGTGGCCGCCCAGGTGATCGGCCAGTCCGAGCAGAGCCGGGGCGGGGCGCCGGTGATCGCGCGCGCCCACCACGGCTCCGTGTCCAAGGCCGAGCGGGAGCTCATCGAGGACGACCTCAAGGCGGGGCGGCTGCGGTGTGTGGTGGCCACCTCCAGCCTCGAACTCGGGGTGGACATGGGCGCGGTGGACCTGGTGGTGCAGGTGGCCGCTCCCCCGTCGGTGGCCAGCGGCCTCCAGCGGGTCGGCCGCGCGGGCCACCAGGTGGGCGAGACCTCACGCGGGGTGTTCCTGCCGCAGTACCGGGGCGACCTGCTGGCGACCACCGTGGTGACAGAACGCATGCGCGCGGGCGGGATCGAACGGCTGGAGATGCCTCGCGACCCCCTGGACGTGCTGTCGCAGCAGGTCGTGGCCATGGTGGCGATGGACGACTGGACGGTGCCCGGGCTCGCGGCGCTGGTGCGACGCGCGGCGCCCTTCGCGGACCTGAGCGACGCGGTACTGGAGTCGGTGCTGGACATGCTGTCGGGCCGCTACCCCTCGGACGAGTTCGCCGAGCTGCGCCCGCGCCTGGTGTGGGACCGGGACGAGGACGTGCTGCGGTCGCGGCCGGGCGCTCAGCGGCTGGCGGTGATCAGCGGCGGCACCATCCCGGACCGGGGCTTGTACGGAGTGCACCTGGCCTCGGAGTCGACGAGCAGGGCGCCGACCCGCGTCGGTGAGCTGGACGAGGAGATGGTCTACGAGTCCCGTGTGGGCGACGTGTTCGTGCTGGGTTCGACCTCGTGGCGGATCGAGGCGATCACCGCTGACCGCGTGATGGTCTCCCCCGCACCGGGACGGCCGGGTCGGATGCCGTTCTGGAAGGCGGACGCGCTCGGCCGCCCGGCGGAACTGGGCCGTGCGGTGGGCGCGATGACCCGTCAGCTTGCCGAACGCGACCAGGTGGCGGGGCGTGAGCTGGCCACGACCGCCGGGCTGGACGACTGGGCCGCCGACAACCTCGTGGAGTACGTGGCCGACCAGCGGGAGGCGACCGGGAGCGTGCCCGACGACCGCACGGTGGTGATCGAGCGCTTCCGCGACCAGGTGGGCGACTGGCGCGCGGTGGTGCACTCACCGCTGGGGGCCCGGGTGCACGCGCCGTGGGCGCTGGCGATCGCCGGTCGGGCCCGGGAACGGTTCGGGACGGACGCCCAGGTGGTGCACGGTGACGACGGGATCGTGCTGCGGCTGCCGGACGTGGAGTCGGGCGGCATTCTGCGGGCGGGTGAGCTGGCCGACCTGGTGTCGTTGGACCCGGAGACCGTGGAGGCCGTGGTCACCGACGAGCTCACCGGGTCGGCGCTGTTCGCGTCCCGGTTCCGCGAGTGCGCGGCGCGGGCGCTGCTGTTGCCCCGCCAGCGCCCGGACCGGCGGATGCCGTTGTGGCAGCAGCGGTTGCGGGCCCAGCACCTGTTGTCGGTGGCGGGCCGCTACGGGTCGTTCCCGATCGTGTTGGAGACGGTGCGCGAGTGTCTGCGGGACGTGTTCGACGTGCCCGCGCTCGCGGAGGTGCTCACCGACGTCCGGGCGCGCCGGATGAGGGTGGTGGAGGTGGAGACCCCGCAGGCCTCGCCGTTCGCCCGGTCGCTGCTGATGGAGTACACGGCGGCCTTCCTGTACGAGGGGGACGCCCCCGCCGCCGAACTGCGCGCGCAGGCGCTCACCCTGGACGCGTCGCTGTTGGCGGACCTGCTGGGCGGCGCGGACCTGCGGGAGCTGCTGGATCCGGAGGTGGTGGAACACACCGACGCCCTGTTGCAGCGGACCGCCGCACCGGTGCGGGACCTGGAGGGTGCGGCCGACCTGCTGCGGGAGGTGGGGCCGCTGACCACCGCCGAGGCGGTCGAGCGGGGTGCGCGGCGGGAGTGGCTGGAGGAGCTGGAGGGCGCCGGTCGCGTGGTGCGGATGCGGGTGGCCGGGGCCGAGCGGTGGTGCGCGGTGGAGGACGCGGCCCGGCTGCGCGACGCCCTGGGCGCCGAGCCGCCGCCCGGGGTCCCGGAAGTGTTCCTGGAACCGGTGGCGGAGCCGGTGGTGGACCTGGTGTCCCGGTACGCGCGCACGCACGCGCCGTTCACCTCGGCGGAGGCCGCCGGACGGCTGGGGCTGGGCCGTGAGGTGGTGGAGGGCGCCCTGCGGGAGCTGTCCGGGCGCGGCCGGGTGGCCCGGGGCGGGTTCCGGCCCGGCGGCAGCGGTACCGAGTGGTGCGACGACGACGTGCTGCGCCGTCTGCGGCGGGGTTCGGTCGCCCGGTTGCGCAGGGAGGTCGAGCCGGTCGAGCCCCGGGCGCTGGCCCGGTTCGCGCCGCTGTGGCAGCGGGCGGTCCCCGACGCGCGCCTGCGCGGACCGGACGCGGTGTTCGAGGCGGTGGAGTCGCTGCGCGGTGCCCCGTTGGTGGCCTCGTCCCTGGAGTCGACGGTGCTGGCCACCAGGGTGGAGGGTTACGCCCCCGTGGCCCTGGACTCGCTCACCCAGGCCGGGGAGGTCGTGTGGGCGGGGACCGGGGCACTGCCGGGTGAGGACGGCTGGTTGACGCTGGTCCCGGCGGACGAGGCTCCGCTGCTGCTGCCCGATCCGGTCCCGCCGGAGGAGGGTTCGCTCGCCGAGACCGTCCTGGGGGTGCTGCGGGAGGGCGGGGCGCTGTTCTTCCGGGACGTGTCCGACCGCGTCGCCCGCGCCATGGACGGGGCGGTGGTCTCCGACGCGGACCTGGTGGCGGCCGTGTGGCGACTGGTGTGGGCGGGGTGCGTCACCAACGACACCCTGGCCCCGCTGCGTGCCGTGCTGGGAGCGGGCCCCGTCACGCGGAGCGGCTCCTCCCGGGCCCGGCGGCGCCCGGTCATGCCCACGCGGTCCGGTCCCCCCACGGCGGCGGGCCGCTGGTCGGCCCTGCCGGTCCCCGACCCGGACCCGACCCGCCGCACGTTGGCGCGGGTGGAGGCGCGGCTCGAACGTGACGGGATCCTGCTCAAGGGGCAGCAGGGGCGGGGCATCTCCTCGGACGAGTACCGGGTGCTGCGCTCCATGGAGGAGGCGGGTCGGGTGCGCCGCGGCTACTTCGTGGAGGGGTTGGGCGGTGCGCAGTTCGCGCTGCCCGGCGCGGTGGACCGGCTGCGGGCGCTGTCCGATGAGGAGCCCGGCGGTCCGACGCCGCCCGTGGTGCTGGCCGCCACGGATCCCGCCAACCCGTACGGTGCCGCGCTGTCCTGGCCCGCGGGCTCGGCGGGTGTGGAGGCGTCCCACCGGCCTGGCCGGGTGGCGGGCGCGCTGGTGGTGCTGGACGGCGGTCGGCTGACCCTGTTCGTGGGTCGGGGCGGCCGGTCGGTGCTCACCTTCGGTTCCACCCCGGCGCTGCTGGGGCGGGCGGCCCGCACGGTGGCGGAGCTGGTGCTCTCGGGCGCCGTGGAGTCGTTGACGGTGGAACGCGCGGACGGTGCGGAGGTGTTCGGCACCCCGGTGGACACGGCCCTGGTCTCGGCCGGGTTCCACGTCACCCCGAAGGGGCTGCGGCTGCGGCGTTGAGTGCGGAGGAATCCACTGGCATGGGAGCCGGGTGGTGCGCGAGGATCACCCTCGTTCGCACGAATCCGCACGCAGGAGGTGGCCTTGCCACTCGTCATCCGTCCCATGAGGCCCGAGGACACCAACGCCCTGGTGGAGGTGTCCCTGGCCGCGGACACGCTGTTCGCCGAAGCCGGGCTCGACCTCCCGCCGGACGACCCCCGGGAGATGCTCGACCACGTGGAGCGGGTCCTGGTGGCCGTCACCGGCCAGGGCGTGTGTGGCCTGGCCGCCACGGTCACCCTGGACGGCGCCGTCCACCTCGAACAGCTCGCCGTCCACCCCGACCACGGTCGGCGCGGGATCGGAGGGGCGCTCCTGGAGGCCGTCTGCGCCCGCGCGCGGGAGGACGGGCACGGGCGGGTCACCCTCACCACCTTCCGGGACCTGCCCTGGAACGGCCCCTGGTACGCGTGTCGGGGCTTCGAGGAGCTGCCGCGGGCGGAGTGGGGCCCCGAGTTGGAGCGGCAGTGGGAGGCCGAGGAACGGGCGGGGATCATGGTCCGCCCCAGGCTCGCGATGGCGCGGCCGCTCGGGGACGGCTGACGGGCGGGCCCGCACCTGTCCCGGGAGGACCACCTTCGCTTTCGTCCCGCTTCGCGGTTTTGAGAGAATGGGTCCATGCACCCCACCGATCCCCCGGACCCCTCGGGCCCCACCGCGAACCTCAACCAGCCCTCCCCGCGCGGGTCGGTCGGTCGTTACACGTTCCTGGGGGAGCTGGGCAGCGGGGCCATGGGCACGGTGTGGCGCGCCCACGACACCGGCCTGAACCGGGAGGTGGCGGTCAAGGAGGTCCACCTCCCCCACGACATGCCCCCTCGTGAGCGTGAACGCGCCCGCGCCCGGATGGTGCGCGAGGCCCAGGCGGCGGCGCGTGTCTCCCACCCGTCGGTGGTGACCGTGCACGACGTCCTGGACGAGGGCGGGATCACGTACATCGTCATGGAGCTGCTGGACGGTGAGTCGCTGCGGGAGCGGCTCAGGCGCGCGGGCCCCCTGCCCGAGGCCGAGGTCGAACGGATCGCCCGCCCCCTGCTGGGCGCTCTGTGGGCCGCCCACCGGGCCGGGGTGATCCACCGCGACGTCAAGCCCGCCAACATCATGCTGAGCGAGGGCGGTGCCCGGCCGGTCCTGACCGACTTCGGCATCGCCAACCTGCCCGACCACGAGGGCACGGCGCTGACCGGCACCGGGACCATTCTCGGCACGGCCGCCTACGCGGCTCCCGAACGGCTGGAGGACGACGAGACCAGCGCGGTCTCGGACCTGTGGAGTCTGGGAGCCACCCTGTTCGCGGCGCTGGCCGGGGATTCCCCGTTCAAGCGGGACACGCTCACCTCGACCCTCACCGCGGTGCTCACGCAGCCCGTCCCACAGGTGCCCGCCCGTGGCCCGGTGGCCGCCGTGGTGAACGGGCTGCTGGTGCGGGACCCGCGGCGGCGCCTGCTCCCGGAGCGGGCGTTGGCGCTGCTCGACTCCCAGGCTTCCGGCCCCCATGCGCCCCCCGTGCGCCAGGCGCCACCGGTGGCGCCACCGACTCCCCCGGCCGCCCGCCCACGGCGTTCCCGTGCTCCGCTGTGGATCGGCGCCGCCGCGCTCGCGGCCCTGCTGGTGATGGGCGTTCTCACCCTCCCGGCTCTGCTGAACAGCGGGTACGGGCCCGACGCGGGGAGCGCGTCCCTGGAGGAACCGGCACCCGAGCCGAGCGGTGACCCCTCGGACTCCGCCACCGACCACGACCCCGAGCCCTCCGACGACGCTCCCGAGGGGTTCGTCCGCCTCAGTGACGGCGTGGTCGAACTCGTCATGCCGCAGGACTGGGTGGTGCGCGACGGGGACCTCCAGGGCGGCGGCGAGTCGGCCACCCGCCTGTCGTCCTACGAGCTGGGGACCGGTGAGGAGGACGCGACCGCCACGGTCATCGCCACCGAGTACGACTTCCTGGTCCGCGACGCCGAGGGCTCCATGGTGCGGATGGAGGAGCTGCTCCAGGAGGACGAGGACTTCAGCGACGTCCGACAGCAGCGGCTGGAGACCGAGGAGCTGGGGGCCGGGGTCCGGAGCGCCGTCTACGAGGTGCTGTTCCGTCACGAGGAGCGCGACTCCCCGGAGCGGTGGATGTTCACCCGCGAGGTCAGCGACGACAACCGGGGGATCGCCTACCGGATCAGCTTCAACTTCCCCGCGGACCTCCGTGGCGACCACCAGGACGAGTTCCAGGCGGTGATCGACTCCTTCGGTCCCGACACCGACGAGGACTGACACTCCGAGGACTGCCGATCCCGAGGAGGCCAGCGCTGGTTGGGGACGCGGCCGCGCGCCCCGGCGGGTGAGGGTGCCGGGGCGCGCGGGCGGCGGGCGGAGTTCAGACCGTCGAGGAGAAGACCTCGTCGCGGGCGCGCTCCAGGGCGTGCAGGAGGGCGCCCCGCACCACCGGACTGCCCTCGACGGTGCCCATGGCCACCTCGGTGACGTTGGGGGCTATCCGGGCGGTGGCCGCCTGGACCCGCTCGGCGAGCCTGGGACCGCCCGCCTTCGCGACGTCGCCGCCCAGGACCACCAGCCCCGGGTCGATGATCACGCTGACCGCCGCCACGCCCCGGGCCAGCCGGTCGGCGAAGGCGTCGAGGAAGGCGTCGCCCTCGGGACTGTCGCTGCCCGAAGCGGCCGCCACGACCTCGGTGACGTCGTCGCCGAGGATGCCGTGCTCGGCGGCGAGCTGGACCACCTGCTTGGCCTTGACCAGCGCCTGGAAGCCGTGCGGCAGCTCCCGGTCGCCCTGGGCCACATGGGACTCGTACCCTCCGGACAGGCCGACGTCGACCGGCATGGGGGCGCCGGGCACCGGCAGGTAGCCGATCTCCCCCGCGCCTCCGGAGCGGCCCCGGAGGATGCGGCCGTCGATCATCGTGGACATGCCGACTCCGCCCGCCGCGCTGAGCCAGATCAGCACGAACTCGTCCGCGCCCTCGGCCGCGCCCTCGGAGTACTCGGCCAGCGCGGCCAGGTTCACGTCGTTCTCCAGCATGACCGAGCGCTTGAGGTCGGTGCGCAGAGCCTCCAGGACCCCCTCGTGCCAGGACATGAGGTCGAAGGAGAACCGGATGTCTCCGGTGCGCGGGTCGACCACGCCGGGCGTGCCGATCACACAGGCGCGGACCTTGTCGAGGGGGACCTCGGCGGTCTCGGCCAACCGCATCACGGCGGTGTGCACCAGCGCGACGGGGTCGTCGGAGGCGCTGGGGTCGACCGTGACGTCGCTGATGATCCGGCCGGTGATGTCGGCGATGGTGGCGGTGACCCGCCCCGCGCTGACATCGAGGGCCGCCACGTAGGCGCTCTCCGGAACAACCGCGTAGAGGGCCGCGTTGGGCCCCCTGCCCCCGGCCTGGCTGCCGACGACCCGTACGAGGTCGCGCTCCTCCAGCCGGGAGAGGAGCTGGGAGGCCGTCACCTTGGACAGGCCCGTCCTCGTTCCGAGTTGGGTCCTCGTCAGAGGACCGCCGGACAAGAGGAGTTCCAGTGCCGCGCGATCGTTGAGCTGGCGCAGCAGCCGGGGAGTCCCCGGACGTTGAGACATAACCGTGACACCTCACCCTGTTTTTATTAGGAAAGTTTCCTGTTAATTTAGCTGACAACCTCACAGGAGGTCACGTCCCGGCAGGTCCGAGGCTGTATTCGGGCCACCGGTTCCCGCGCCGGCGGGGCGGCCACAACCAGTGCTGTCCCAGCACACCCCCCATAAGAGACGTCGAGGCGCCCGGGTCCGTTCATGATCCCAGGTCGTTTCGAGCACAGGCGCCGAGCCCGGCGACGTGCGAAGGGAGATACGTTCACATGAGGTTCCCCAAGATCGCCCTGGCCTCGGCCGTGGTGATGCTCGCGGCCGCCTGCGGCGGTGGCGACGGCAACGCTTCCGGCGAGACCCCCGATTCCCTGACCGTGTGGGTCATGGGTACCTCCCAGGACGAGCTGGTCGCCTACTTCGAAGAGGCGGAGAGCCGTTTCCAGGAGCAGTACCCGGACACCTCCGTCAACGTCGAGTTCATCCCGTGGGGCGACGCCCAGGAGTCGATCACCAACGCCATCGCGGGCGGCGACGCTCCCGACGTCCTCGAGGTCGGCAACGACCAGGTCTCCAGCTGGGCCTCCCAGGGTGCCCTGCTCGACATCGGCGACCACGTCGGCGAGTGGGCCCCCGCCGCCGACATGGACCAGGAGGCCCTGGAGTACGGCACCTACAACGGCGTCCAGTACGGCATCCCGTGGTTCTCCGGTGTGCGCACCCTGTACTACCGCGCCGACTGGCTCCAGGAGATCGGCCACGAGGCCCCCGAGACCTGGGACGAGCTCATCGAGGTCTCCGAGGCCATCGAGGAGGAGTACGATGTCCCCGGTTTCGCCGCGCCCACCGACTTCACCAACGGCATCGCCAGCTTCATCTGGGGCAACGGCGGTGAGATCGCCGAGCAGGAAGGCGAGGAGTGGACCGGCAGGCTCACCGATCCCGCCACCGTCGAGGCCGTCGAGTTCTACGCCGGTCTCACCACGGACGGCGTCTCCCCGCAGAGCTACGTCGGTGAGACCGAGCTGGTCGCGCTGGCCGACATCGCCAACAGCCAGCTCGGCATGTACATCGACGGCGGCTGGGCTCTGGGCTCCATGGAGGAGCAGGCCGAGGACCCGGAGGTCCTGGAGAACATCGCCTCCGCCCCGATCCCCGGCGCCGACGGCATCGCCCCGGTCTTCGCGGGCGGTTCGGCCCTGACCGTCTTCGGCCTCACCTCGTACCCGGACGAGGCCTTCGACCTGCTCGGTGTCCTGGGCGACCAGGAGGGCGGCAAGGCCTACGCCGACGTCGCGGGCTTCTTCCCGGCCTACCCGGAGCTGCTCGAGGCGGACGAGTACCAGAACGACCCCGCCCGCTCCGCCGCGGCCACCAGCATGCAGAACACGCGCTTCTTCCCCAGCACCCCGCGCTGGAACGCCGCCGACCTGGACAACAAGATCCTGCCCGGCGCCGTGCTCGACATCGTGCGGGGCGGCGACCCCGAGGAGGTCCTGGAAGGCGCCAACGAGCAGCTGACCACGATCCTCAACGAGCCGGTCGAGTAAAGAGCCCGTCCCTTCTGTGCACAGCCGTGGAGGGCGGGCGCGGGCACCGCGCCCGCCCTCCACGGTCGAACCCGCCCCGATTGAGAAGCCGATGCCGAGAACCGTCGACAAAGCGTCAGCCGAACCGGACGACGCCGTAGGTCAGGCCCCCGCCCGAACCAGGCGGCCGAAGCCGATCCCGTACCTGCTCATCATCCCGTCGGTGATCCTGCTCGCGGTCGTCCTGCTCTGGCCGATCGTGCAGATGGTCTGGTACTCGTTCACGAGTTTCACCACCCGCAACCTGATGCCCAACCAGCCGGGTCCGGAGTGGAACAACTTCGCTCACTACCAGAGCCTGCTCACCGACCCCTCGTTCTGGTCGATCCTGCGCAACACGGTCGTCGTCTGCGTCCTGATGGTCGGCATCACCATGGTGCTGGGGACGCTCATCGGCATCCTGCTGCACAAGCTGCCCAGGTGGTTCTCCACCTTCGTGGCCATCGGCATGATGCTCGCCTGGTCCACGCCGGCCCTGAGCGCCTCGCTGGTCTTCCGGTGGCTGTTCCTGCCCGAACGCGGCCTGGTCAACGTCGTCCTCGACCGCCTCCCGAACTGGCTGGTCGGCGACGGATGGCTCCAGTACAACTGGTTCCTCGAACCGCTGTCGCTGTTCAGCATCCTCATCATGGTGATCGTCTGGCAGTCGTTCCCGTTTGTCGCGGTGTCGGTGCTCGCGGGGCTCAAGAGCATCCCGTCCGAGCTCTACGAGGCCGCCCGGATGGACGGCGCGAACGCCTGGAAGTCGTTCTGGAACGTCACCTTCCCGATGCTGCGGCCGCTGTTCGCGCTGCTGCTGGTCCTCCAGATCATCTGGGACCTGCGCGTGTTCACGCAGCTGTACATCCTGGCGAACAGCTTCCAGAACAAGGACGTCTACCTGCTCTCCTACTACATCTACCAGCAGGGGTTCAGCGCCAGCCCGGCCAACTACGGCATGGGTTCGGCCATCGCGGTGGTCATGACCGTCATGATCCTCGCCGTCACCGCGTACTACCTGCGCATCATGATCCGCCAGGGGGAGACCCGATGACCGCCGTCGACAAGACAGCCCGGACCACGACCGCCGCCGGTTCCTCCTCCGGTGGTTCCCACGGCCCCGGAAGCCCGCGGCGCGTCCACCGCCGCAGCCCCCTGCGCCGTCTGCGCGACCTCCCCCTCTACCTGGCCGGGATCGCCGTCTTCCTGTTCTCGGTCTTCCCCGTCTACTGGATGGTCTCCACGGCCTTCAAGCCGACCGGCGAGATCTTCACGCGGGACCAGCGGCTGTTCCCCCAGGCCCCCACGCTCGACCACTTCGACCGGGTGATCAACGGCCAGCTGATCCCCGGGGTGAACTTCGGGACCTTCCTCGCCAACAGCCTCCTGGTCACCCTCGGCGCCGTGACCATGGGAGCCCTGTTCTCCCTGCTGGCGGCGGTGGCCGTCGCCAGGTTCCGGTTCAAGCTCCGCTCCGCCTTCATCATGCTGCTCATCGTCATCCAGATGGTGCCGATGGAAGCGATGATCATCTCGATCTTCATCAACTTCCGGTCTCTCTCGGAAGCCACCGGGATGCAGCTGCTCGGCAACCTCTCCGGGCTGCTGATCGTCTACACCGCGGTGTCCCTGCCGATCACCATCCTGATGCTGCGGGGCTTCGTCGCCGCGGTCCCCAAGGAGCTGGAGGAGGCCGCGGCCATCGACGGCGCCAGCGGCTGGACCATCTTCTGGCGCATCCTCATGCCGCTCGTCGCACCCGGTCTGGTCGCCGCCAGCATCTTCGCGTTCATCACGGCGTGGAACGAGTTCATCGTCGCCCTGACCTTCCTGGGCCGGAGCACGGACAACTACACGCTGCCGCTGACCCTCTCGTACTACTTCGGCCGGTTCGGCACGGAGTGGGGTCCGATCATGGCCGCCTCGACCCTGCTGACCATCCCGGTGATGATCTTCTTCCTCTTCGTCCAGCGCCGCATGGTCTCCGGCCTGACCATGGGGGCTGTCAAGGGCTGACCGCCCGACACCGGCCGTCACACCACACCATCCCCGCTACGCGTCTGCCCTCCCATGGGCACCCTTGCTCACCGAACGGAGTTCGTCATGCCGCACGACCCGACACTGGAGCGTCTGGCCAACGCCACGCTGCTGGTGCCCTTCGAGTCCCTCCATGCCCCCCGATGGATCCTGGACGGGCTGGCGGACGGGATCTCCGGCGTCTGTCTCTTCCACAACAACCTGGAGAGCCCCGAGCAGGTCACCGCTCTCAACGCGAGCCTGTGCGAGGCCACGGACACCCCGCTGATCTCCCTGGACGAGGAGGGCGGCGACGTCACCCGCATCGGCCAGGCCCGGGGCAGCGACTACCCCGGCAACGCCGCCCTGGGCGCGGTGGACGACCCCGACCTCACCCGGGCCACCCTGCGCGCGCTGGGCCAACAGCTCTCCGGCCTGGGCTTCAACCTGGACCTGGCCCCCTCAGTGGACGTCAACGTCGCCGACGACAACCCGGTGATCGGCACCCGCTCCTTCGGAGCCGACGCCGAACTGGTCGCCCGCCACGCCGCCGCCTCCGTACGGGGTCTCCAGGAGGCCGGGGTGGCCGCGTGCGCCAAGCACTTCCCCGGCCACGGAGCCACCTCCCAGGACTCGCACCACACCCTGCCCCGTGTGGAGGCCGACGCGGACCTGCTGCACCGTCGCGAACTGCTGCCGTTCCGGGCCGCCATCGACGCGGGTGTGCGCTCCATCCTGACCGCGCACATCGAACTGCCCGGTCTGGGTGGCGGCGACGGCCCGGCCACGCTCAACCAGGCCGTGCTCAACGATCTGCTGCGCGGGGAGCTCGGGTTCGACGGGGTCGTGGTCAGCGACGCGATGGACATGCGCGGGGTCAGCGGTGAGATCGGCATCCCCGAGGCCAGCGTGCTCGCCGTGGCCGCCGGGTGCGACCTCCTCTGCCTGGGCCGGTTCGTGTACGCCGACCAGGTCGCCCAGGTCCGCACGGCGCTGGTCGAGGCCGTCGGCGACGGACGCCTGACCGGTGAGCGTCTGGAGGAGGCGGCCGACCGCAACGCCCGACTGCGCCAGTGGATCCGGAGTTCGGCCGAGAACCGCGCGGACGCCGGGGACACCGAGCGGGTCGGTCTGACCGGGGCCCGCCGCGCCACCCGCGTGGACGGCGACATCCCGCCGCTGGAGAACCCGTACGTGGTCGAGGTGGACGCCCCCGCGGGGGTGGCCGTCGGCGACGTGCCGTGGGGCCTGGGTCCGTGGTTCAGCGACACCGTCCGGGTTGCGCCCGAGGCCGACGAGCCCGCCGCCGTGCTGGCCGCCGCCTCCGACCGCGACCTGGTCGTCGTGGTGCGCGACGCGCACCGGTACCCGACCGCCCAGGCGTTCGTCAACGCCCTGCTCAGCGCCCGCCCGCAGGCTGTGGTGGTGGAGATGGGGCTCCCCATCTGGCGCCCCGACTGCGGCGCCTACGTGAGCACCTACGGGGCCGCCCACGTCAACGGGCTCAGCGCCGCCGAACTCCTGGGCTCCACGGGCGCGCTGGAGGCCGCCCGGTAGGACGGCCGTCCGCCGCCCCTCCCACGCGTACCCACCCCGTACGCCCCGCCTCGGCCCGGTCCCCGCCGCTACCAGGGACCGGGCCGAGGGTGTTCTCCGGTTCCGACGCGATGGCGAACATCACCCATGTCCTCGAAAGTCGGTAGGAGAAGTACCCTTGGCGTGTAGCACCCCGGCCGCCGGCAACACTCGTCGGCGCCCGGTGCCCCATTCGCCCTTCTAACCACGGCATAATCACAGCATGCGCCTTTCAGCCCGGGTCGACTACGCGCTTCGCGCGGCCGCAGAGCTCGCTGTCGCCAGCGACGGTCCGGTGACGGCCGAGCAGCTCGCACGCGCGCAGGCCATCCCCGGAAAATTCCTAGAGAACATCCTCACCCAGCTACGGCGTGCCGGTCTGGTACGCAGCCAACGGGGCCCCGTTGGCGGCTACTGGCTCGCCCGACCAGCGGCGGAGATCTCCCTCGCCGACATCATCCGGGCGGTCGACGGACCGCTCGCCAACGTACGCGGGGAACGCCCCGAGCACGTCGACTACGACGGGGCCGCCCGCAGCCTGCAACAGGTGTGGATCGCCCTGCGCGCCAGTGAGCGCTCCATCCTGGAGGGGGTCAACCTCCAGCACCTGGTCACCAACGAACTTCCCGAACAGGTGCGTGTGCTGGCCGAGGACCCCGAGTCCTGGGTCAACCACACCCACCGGTGACGGACGCCCCGCCGGGGCGCCGCCCAGCACACAGGAAGCCGGTCACCCCGAGGGGTGACCGGCTTCCTGAACGAGGACTACGGTCCGCGCTGGCGTGAGCGCGCGGGGCCTGGTGTCACACACCGGCCATGTCGGCGACCTGGGGAACACGATCCGGTACGGGCGCGATGCCGAGGTCCTGCGCGGGAACGGGGTCGTTCGTGACCGCGTCGCCCAGCAGTGCGGCCTCCTGGAGCTCGGCCAGGGCCAGCTGGTCGGAGACCTCCCTGAGGACCTGCGAGAGCGGGACCCCGAGGGCCCCACAGATCGAGGAAAGCAACTCGGAGGAGGCTTCCTTCTGTCCCCGCTCGACCTCGGACAAGTATCCGAGGGAGACCCGTGCATCGGCCGACACCTCACGGAGGGTGCGACCCTGGCGCTGGCGCAGCCGCCTGAGCACGTCACCAAGTAGGTGACGAAGCAGGACCATCATTCGCGCTCCCTCCCACCGGTAACGACCTTCATATACAACACCGTACCTGCCCCACGCCCAATTCGGGCACCTCTTGCCGTCCTGTTCGCTGGAGGGGGAACCTCGTCCGGGGGTGGTTTTGTTCCCGCGCCCCGGGGGAGGTGGACCAGCCGGAGGGATCAGGCCCGGGCGTTTCCCGTCACGTCCCCGCGAACGGCGGTCCTCAGGAGCCTCAGCGCACCCTCGACCGTGTCAAGGCGGATACCCGAACGATCCCCGGTGAAACTGAACCGGAGGACCCGTGTGTGTGAGCCCGGTCCCGCGACCGCGGCGTAGACGGTCCCCACGGGCTGTCCGTCCTGCGGCTCGGGCCCGGCCACACCGGTGACGGCGAGCCCGTAGTCGGCTCCGGTGAGGCGGCGCGCCCCGCGTGCCATGTGGACGGCGACGTCGGGGTGGACGGCTCCGTGCTCGGCCAGGAGGCCCTCGGGGACCCCCAGGACGGAGGACTTGGTGTCCGTGGCGTAGGTGACGGCTCCGCCCCGGTAGGTGGCGGAGGCACCGGGGACCGCGGTCAGGTGGGCGCCGATCAGCCCGCCGGTGAGGGACTCCGCGGTGGCGGCGGTGGCCCCGGCCTCCAGGAGGACGCGGTGGGCGGCCCGCGCGGCCTCCAGCGCCTCTCCCCCGATCCGGGTCTCCTCCCCCGCCGGGCCCACGGCCCTACTCCCCGCCGTTCGCGCCCTTGGCGCGCACGAGGCGGACGGCGTCGGCCACGTAGGTCAGGCCGGTCCAGAGCGTGACGGCCAGGGCGGCCGCCATGACTCCGTGCGCGATCCACGTGAACACGTCGGTGAAGGGCAGCAGTTGCAGCGGGAACAGGTAGATGCTGATCGCCACGATCTGGAGGACGGTCTTCAGCTTGCCGCCGCTGCTGGCGGGCATCACGCCGTAGCGCAGCACCGCGAAGCGCAGGGCGGTGATCCCCCACTCGCGCAGCAGGATGGCGCCGGTGACCCACCACCACAGGTCACCCTGGATGGAGAGCACGATCAGCGCGGCTCCGGTCAGCGCCTTGTCCGCGATGGGGTCGGCGATCTTGCCGAAGTCGGTGACGAGGTTCCGGCGTCGGGCCAGCTCGCCGTCGACGCGGTCCGTGATGGCGGCGACCACGAAGACGGCGAACGCGGCGAGCTGCCAACCGAGCCCGTCCAGGAACATGAACCAGACGAAGACCGGCACCATGACCAGGCGGCTCATCGTGAGGATGTTCGCGATGTTCCACAGTGGAGCTTGGGGGGCGGGCGAGGCCGCGGGGTCGTTGGTGCTCATCTGTCGGCGGCTTCCCCGTCCTGCTCAGCTACGAGGTCGGCCCCCATCGACTGGATGACGGTGGCGCGCACGAGGTCGCCGACGGCCAGGCCCTCGCCGTAGAGGATGGTGCTGCCGTCGACCTCGGGCGCCTGGTGCTCGGCGCGCCCCTCGTAGGCGCCGTCCTCCAGGACGGTCTCCACCAGGACGGTCACCTCGGTACCGATCCGCTCCTCGGCCCGCTGGACCATGAGCTCCTCGGCCAGGCGGTTGAGGGTGTCCACGCGCTCCTGGACGACCTCCTCGGCCACCTTCCCCTCGTGGTTCAGGGCTTCGGTGCCGTCCTCGTCGGAGTAGCCGAACACGCCGATGGCGTCCAGGCGGGCCTCGCTGAGGAAGGCCACCAGCTCCTGGAACTCCTCCTCCGTCTCGCCGGGGAAGCCGACGATGAAGTTGGAGCGCGCTCCGGCCTCCGGGGCGCCCTTGCGGGCGGTCTCCAGCAGCTCCAGGAAGCGCTCGCGGTCACCGAAGCGACGCATGCGGCGCAGCAGCGGGCCGCTGGCGTGCTGGAAGGAGAGATCGAAATAGGGAACCACACCGGGGGTCGTGGTGAGCACGTCCACCAGGCCGGGGCGCACCTCGGCGGGCTGGAGGTAGCTGACCCGGACCCGCTCCAGGCCCTCGACGGCGGCCAGGCGCGGCAGCAGCTTCTCCAGCGCCCGCACGTCGCCCAGGTCCTTGCCGTAGGAGGTGGAGTTCTCGCTGACGAGGAAGACCTCGCGCACGCCCTCGCTGGCCAGCCACTCGGCCTCGCGGACGATCTCGTCGGGCTGGCGGGAGATGTAGGCGCCCCGGAAGGCGGGGATGGCGCAGAAGGTGCAGCGCCTGTCGCAGCCGGAGGCGATCTTGAGGTTGGCGACCGGGCCGCCGGTCAGGCGGCGGCGCGGGGTGGCCGCACGGTAGGGCAGCTCGGTGCCCTCGGCGCCCTGGGAGTCAGCGAAGGCCGCGTGCCCGGGCACGTGGACCTGGGAGGCGTCGCGCTCGGAGGGGCTGATCGGCAGCAGGGTGCGGCGGTCGCGCGGGTCGTGCGGCACCAGCGTGCGCCCGGCCACGACGTCGTCGAGCCGGTCGGTGATGGCCGCGTAGTCGTCGAACCCGATGACGTTGGCCTCGGGGAGGGCGTCCGCCAGCTCGGAACCGTAGCGCTCGGCCATACAGCCCGCAGCGATGACCTTCCCGCCGCCCTCGGCCGCCTCCAACAGGGTCTCGATCGAGTCCTGTTTGGCGGCGTCGATGAACCCGCAGGTGTTGACGACGGTCACGTCGGCCTTGGTGTCGTCGTCGACGAGGTCCCAGCCGCCAGCGGCAAGGCGTCCGGCGAGCTCTTCGGAGTCGACCTCGTTACGCGCACACCCCAGGGTGACGAGTGAGACAGTACGGCGCGATGACATGGCTTCCAAGCGTGTGGGAGAGCTACGGGTACTGCGGGGCGCGGCGCGGCCGAAGGCCGGGGTACCGGTCGGGTCGTGCTCGCACGAAGGCGTCGAATGTCGCCGCCCGCAGCCCCCCACACTACCGTGGTTGACCTACCCGCCCGTACCCCGGCCTCGTCTCACGTGGTGCCGAGCCGCGCCGTGGAAGCGCCCGTCAGTCCTCCAGGCCCTCGGCGCCGATGGTGACCTCCCGGACCTCGCCGATCTGTCCGCTGGGGCCGTGGTCCTCGCCGTCCACGGTCACGTTGACCGAGCCCGCGTTGCCGACCCACAGGCTCAGCGGCTCCTCGGTGGTGAATTCCTGGGCCTCGCCCTCGAGGAGGAACCCGGTGAAGAGCGCCTCGCCGTCGACCTCGCTGACCTCGATCCAACTGCGGTCGGCGGCCGAGAGGGAGACGGTGAACTCGACCGGCTCCGCCTCGACGGGTGCCGTGTCCTCGGCGGCCTCGGCGCGCTCGACCGGAACGGGCGGGGCGTCGTTCGGGCGCAGGGCCGAGTCGACCCCGTCCTCACCGCTCGCCCGCGCCGACTCGAAGGCGGTCCGGACGGGGTTGCCCTCGTCCCAGCCCTGCCAGGTGCGGACGCCCACGAACACGGCAGCGATCAGGATGAGTCCGACCACGGCCCAGGGCCAGTGCCTCCGGACGGCCTCCGCGCGGCGTGTCCGGGTGCCGCTGACACCGCTCCGGGGCACGTTGGCGCGGGTGGCTCCCGGCCCAGGGCCGGGAGGCGGGCTCTGCGGCCTGCTGTGCCTGCCGGGCGAGCGCGGCCCCGGTACGGCCCCGGCCGTGGCCGACGCCCCCTTGGGCCGGTTGCGCCGTGGCGGCCGGGCGAGGCGCTGGTTGCGCTCGAAGTGACCCCAGTTCTCCGCTCGCTGCTCCGGGTCCGCCTCCTCGTCCCCGAAACTGCGGGGGGCGCTCTGGGGCGCCTCGTGTTCGTCGGTCCCGGTGTGGGCCCGTCCCCCTTGTGCGGCGGCGACCCTGGCGGCCTTCGGCTGTGCCGAAGGGTGCCGGGGCAGGGGGATGAAGGCCGCCTTCTCAGGCGAGGCGTGTTCCCGTTCGTACTCCTCCAGGAGCGGTTCGGGGTCCAGGCCGAAGAGCTTGCAGATCCTCCGGATGTGCCCGCGAGCGTAGAAGTCCCCACCGCAGGGGACGAAGTCCTCGTTCTCGATACCTCTCAGGACCTGCATACGGATGCGTGTACGTGTGCTCAGGTTCTCCAAGGAGCAACCCGCCGCGATTCGTGCGGCGGACAGGGTCTGGCCGATCGTCGCCATGCGCACTCCCCCCGCGACTGTCTGTGCCTACGTCTACCCACTCTGCTACTAGGACACGGACAACGCAGGTCACCACGCCCCATGAAGGCCTCAAGAACGAGCCAAATCGGGCGTCACGGACGGGGATTCACTCTCATCCGCCCCGGATGTCGGTGAGGACCGCGGCGAGTTCGTCGGGCTGCACGAGGACGTCGCGGGCCTTGGAGCCCTCACTGGGGCCGACGACGTCGCGGCTCTCCATGAGGTCCATCAGGCGGCCCGCCTTGGCGAAGCCGACCCGGAGCTTGCGCTGGAGCATCGACGTGGACCCGAACTGGGTGGTGACGACCAGCTCGACCGCCTGGAGCAGGAGGTCCATGTCGTCGCCGATGTCCTCGTCGATCTCCTTCTTCTTGGTGTCGACGACCGCGACGTCCTCGCGGTAGCTGGGCTCGGACTGCTTCTTGCAGTGGTCGACGATCCCCCGGATCTCCTTCTCCGCCACCCAGGCGTTCTGGAGGCGGATGGGCTTGCCCGCGCCCATCGGGAGGAAGAGCGAGTCGCCCTTGCCGACCAGCTTCTCCGCGCCGGGCTGGTCGAGGATGACGCGGCTGTCGGCGAGGCTGGAGGTGGCGAAGGCCAGCCGCGAGGGCACGTTGGCCTTGATCAGGCCGGTGACGACGTCGACACTGGGTCGCTGGGTCGCCAGGACCAGGTGGATTCCAGCGGCACGGGCCAGCTGGGTGATGCGCACGACCGCGTCCTCGACGTCGCGGGGGGCGACCATCATGAGATCGGCGAGCTCGTCGACGATCACCAGCAGGTAGGGGTAGGGCTCGTAGACGCGTTCGCTGCCCAGAGGGGCGGTGAGCTCCCCGGTGCGCACGGCGGCGTTGAAGTCGTCGACGTGCCGGTACCCGGAGGCCGCGAGGTCGTCGTAGCGGCGGTCCATCTCCCCCACCACCCACTGGAGGGCCTCGGCGGCCTTCTTCGGGTTGGTGATGATGGGGGTGATCAGGTGGGGGATGCCCTCGTACATGGTCAGCTCGACCCGCTTGGGGTCGACCAGGATCATGCGCACCTCGTCGGGCGTGGCGCGCATCATCAGGGAGGTGATGAGCCCGTTGATACAGGTGGACTTACCGGCGCCGGTGGCACCCGCGACCAGCACGTGCGGCATCTTGGCCAGGTTGGCCACGACGTTCGTGCCCTCGACGTCCTTGCCCAGGCCCACCAGCATGGGGTGGTCGTCCGAGGTGGCCGCCGAGGAGCGCAGCACGTCGCCCAGACTCACTATGTCCTTGTCGGTGTTGGGGATCTCCACACCGATCGCGGACTTGCCGGGGATGGGCGACTGGATGCGCACGTCGGCGCTCTTGACCGCGAGTGAGATGTTCTTGGACAGCGCCGTGACCTTCTCGACCTTCACCGCCGGGCCGAGCTCGATCTCGTACCGGGTGACGGTCGGCCCCCGGGTGAACCCGGTGACCTCGGCGTCGATCTTGAACTGCTGCATGACCCCGCTCAGGGCCGCGACCACATCGTCGTTGGCCTGGGTGCGGGGCTTGACCGGGGTGCCCGGCTTGAGCATGGCCGGGGCGGGCAGCTCGTAGTCGCCCTCGACCACACGGGAGGGGATGGAGAGCTGCTCGGTGGTGACCGGCGGCGGCGTGGGGTCGGGGGGCGGGGCCTTGGCCTTCTTGCGGGCGGGCTTCTTCGCCTCGGCGGCCCCGGCCTCCTCCTCGTCGGTGAGGGCGGGGGCGATCGTCCCCTTCTCGGGCTCGCTGGGCAGAACCGGGCTGTCGTAGGGGCGCTCGTGGTCCCCCGCGACGGTCTGGGCCTCGGAGGTCTGCGCCTTGGGCTTGCGCTTGCGCGGCTTGGGCTTGGTCTCCTGGTCCGCACCGAGGAGGCCGATCCCGGCGTCGGGGCCGGCGTCGCGCTCCATGAGGGCGCCGAACAGGGTCTGGAGGCGATCCGGGATGCGACGGATGGGGGTGGCGGTCACCACGAGGATGCCGAAGACCAGGATGAGAGCCAGCAGGAGCCCGGTGATCCAGGGCGTGACCACCGAGCTGAGCGGGCCGGAGGCGACGAAGCCGATGACGCCGCCCGCGTCCTGGAGCCCCTCGATGCCATCGACGGGCTGCGGGATGCCGTGGGCGATGTGGATGAGCCCGAGCAGGCCGAGCATGATCGCGGTGACCCCGATGAACAGCCGTCCCGCGTCGCCCTCCTTGCTGGTGCTCGGGGTGCGCATGAGCTTGACCGCGATGGGCAGGAAGAGCAGCGGCAGGATCGGGGAGAAGGTGCCGAAGCCACCGACCACCACGAAGCGGGTGGCCTCCAGCAGCGGGCCCTCGCTCTGCCACCACACGGCGGCGGCCACGAGGATCCCCAGGGCCAGCAGGATCAGGCCGATCCCGTCACGGCGCAGGTCCGGGTCGAGACCGCGCGCGCTGCGTCCGACCGCGCGGGCCGCCCCGCCCACCGTGTGCGCGATGACCTTCCACACCACCAGCAGGAACTGGCCGAAGAGCGTGACCACATAGGCGATGGGCCCGTCGGGCATGCGCTTCTTCGCCGCGGGTTTGCGTGCGGCGGGCTTCTTGCGCCCAGCACCACCTGAGGAGGCACGCGTGGCCATCGGGGGGTCACCTCCACCGGGGACGGGGTCGATTCCGAGGGGCGGGCACAGCTGCCCGGCACGGCGGGAAGCCTACTAAGCCGTCCAACCCGGAGCACGCAGGAGGCACGGCGTGTTCCCTGTTTCCTTGGGGCCTCCGCTGTGTCTCTTTGCATCTCCGCTCCGCTTCGATGCGTGTTCAGGCGCCCAGAAAGCCAGGGATTCTTCATCGTCGTCCACGCCTGGCTCGTTCCTCGCTGGCGGCTTAACTCCTCCAGCACAACCCTGGCAGCGCCCGAACAAAAGCACCCCCCTAGTGGCGAAGGTGTTCAGACGGGATGTATCCCTTTGCATCTCCGCTCCGCTTCGACGCGTGTTCAGGCGCCCAGAAAGCCAGGGATTCTTCATCGTCGTCCACGCCTGGCTCGTTCCTCGCTGACGGCTTGACTCCTCCTGCAGAACCCTGGCGGCGCCCGAACGAAAGCACCCCCCTAGTGGCGAAGGCGTTCAGACGGGATGGCCGAGGCATAGTGCAGGGCTCGCGCCTGGGCCCGAAGCGGAGATGCACAAGGAAACGGCCCGGGAACGCGTACGTTCCCGGGCCGTGTCCCTGCTTCCCCTACGGTCAGACCTCGACCAGGACGGGGATGATCATGGGGCGACGACGGTAGGTCTCGTTGACCCAGCGCCCGGTGCTGCGGCGGATGAGCTGCCGTAGCTGGTGCGGGTCGTTGACCCCGTCGGAGGCCGCCTTGTCGAGAGCGTCCTGGATCTTGTCGATGACGTCGTCGTAGGCCTCGGCGCCCATGCCGGCGCCCCGGGTGTGGATCTCGGGGTCACCGAGGATCTTCCCGGAGTTGGAGTCCACCGCGACGACGACGGAGATGAAGCCCTCCTCGCCGAGGATGCGCCGGTCCTTGAGGGCGGCGTCGGTGACGTCGCCGACCGAGGAGCCGTCCACGTAGACGTATCCGGCCTGCACCGCGCCGACGATCTTCGCGCGGTTCTTGTACACGTCCACCACCACGCCGTCCTCGGCGATGACGATGCGGTCGCTCGGCACACCCGTGAGCTTGGCCAGGTCGGCGTGCGCACGCATGTGCCGCCACTCGCCGTGCACCGGCATGAAGTTGCGCGGACGCACCATGTTGAGCACGTAGAGCAGCTCACCGGCGGAGGCGTGGCCGGACACGTGCACGAGCGCGTTGCCCTTGTGCACGACCTTGGCGCCCCAGCGGGTGAGGCCGTTGATGACCCGGTTGACCGAGTTCTCGTTGCCGGGGATCAGCGACGAGGCGAGCAGGATGGTGTCGCCCTCCTCGATGCGGATCTGGTGGTCCCGGCTGGCCATCCGGCTCAGCGCCGCCATGGGCTCGCCCTGGGAGCCGGTGCAGATCAGCACGACCTCGTCGGCGGGCATCTTGTCGAGCTGCTTGACGTCGACGATGGTGTCGCCGGGGATGCTCAGGTAGCCGAGGTCGCGCGCGATGTTCATGTTGCGGACCATGGAGCGGCCCACGAACGCGATCTTGCGGCCGTGCGCGGTCGCGGAGTCGATGACCTGCTGGACACGGTGCACGTGCGAGGCGAAGCAGGCCACGACGATGCGCTTCTTGGCCTGCCGGAACACCTTGTCGATGGCCTCGGTCAGGTTGCGCTCGTTGACGACGAACCCGGGCTGCTCCGCGTTGGTGGAGTCCGACAGCAGGATGTCCACGCCCTCGTCACCGAACCGGGCGAACCCGGCCAGGTCGGTGAGGCGGCTGTCCAGCGGCAGCTGGTCCATCTTGAAGTCGCCCGTGTGCAGTACCGTGCCGCCGGGCGTGCGGATGCCCACGGCGAGCGCGTCCGGGATCGAGTGGTTGACCGCGAAGAACTCCAGGTCGAAGGGGCCGAAGTCGTGTCGCTCCCCCTCCTCCACCAGGACGGTCTCCGGCTTGATCCGGTGCTCGCCGAGCTTGGCGCTGATCAGCGCCAGGGTGAGCTTGGAACCGACGATCGGGATGTCGGCCCGCTCGCGGAGCAGGAACGGCACACCGCCGATGTGGTCCTCGTGCCCGTGGGTGAGCACGATCGCCTCGATGTCGTCGAGACGGTCCCGGATGTAGTCGAAGTCCGGCAGGATCAGGTCGACGCCGGGCTGCTCCTCCTCGGGGAAGAGCACGCCGCAGTCGACGATGAGCAGACGGCCGTCGTACTCGAAGACCGTCATGTTGCGGCCGATCTCACCGAGCCCGCCGAGCGGGACGATGCGGAGGACGCCCTTGCCCTGGGGCGGGGGCGGGCCGAGTTCGGGGTGCGGGTGACTCATACGGAACCCTCCGTCAGACGTTCGACGCGCACGGCGCTGGCGGGCACGGCCTGGTGCGGGGCGAGCCCGATGGGGCCCTTGACCCCGGCAGCGGCCAGGTCCTCGCGCAGCAGGGCCTGGAGCTCGGAGGACGCGTCGGCGAGCGGTGTGCGGACCGGACCGGAGGGGAGCCCGAAGAGGTTCAGGATCGCCTTGGTCGTGATGACACCCTGGGTGCGGAACATGCCGGTGTAGACCGGGGTGAGGCGGCGGTGGATGGCCAGCGCCTGGCCGACCTCGCCCTCCTCGAACGCGTCGATCATGTCCTTGAGGTCGCTGCCGACGATGTGGCCGACGACGCTCACGAAACCGGCCGCGCCGACGGACAGCAGCGGCAGGTTCAGGATGTCGGTGCCGCAGTAGTAGGCCAGGTCGGTGCGCTCCATGACCCAGGAGCTGGCGCCGACGTTGTCCTTGGCGTCCTTGTTCGCGACGATGCGCGGGTGCTCGGCCAGCCGGACCAGGGTCTCGGAGGCGATCGGCGTCCCGGTGCGGTGCGGGATGTCGTAGAGCATGACCGGCAGGTCGGTGGTGTCGGCGATCTCGGTGAAGTGCCGGATCAGCCCCTCCTGCGGGGGCTTGTTGTAGTAGGGCGTGACCGCCAGCAGGCCGTGCGCGCCCGCCTTCTCGGCGGCCCTCGCCAGCTTGACGCTGTGGCGGGTGTCGTTGGTGCCGACGCCCGCGATGATCTGGGCGCGGTCGCCGACGGCCTCGACCACCGAGCGCAGCAGGCGGTCCTTCTCGTCGTCGCTGGTCGTGGGCGACTCACCGGTCGTGCCGCTGATGACCAGGCCGTCGTTGTGCTGCTCGTCCACCAGGTAGGTGGCGAGTCGGGCGGCGCCGTCGTAGTCGAGTTCCCCGTCTTCGAGCATCGGGGTGACCATCGCGGTCAACATCTTGCCGAACGGGCGGTTCTTGGGTTCCACCATCGTGTCTGAAAGGCTCTCGGGCCCCCGCCGGAAGGCATCGGGGCCCTGGGTTGCCCTTCCTCCTCTCCATGTGCGTGAAACAGGTGCGTGTCCCGAGCCGGGTGCTTTCCTCCGTGCTACGGGTGAAGACGGCGCTGAGCGTCCGTCGCCGCGACCGGTGAACGCGGGCCACCGGAAGCGGGAAAGTCTGTGTGTCCTTCGCACGTGGGAGTGCGCTGGAGCGTGTCCGGTTCGGGCCCCGTCCTCGTGGGTTGAGGTGAGGGACCGTCCCGGTCGTGACCGACCAGGTCACCTGGAGCCTACGCGCTCGACCGGTGCCCGGAAGTGTGAACCTACCCGCACCGGGCCCGCGTCACTCGGACGGGGCCCGGGATCACCGTGGTCGGAAGACGGTGCGCGGGGGTCGTTTCGGGCGTGTCTCAGTCGTCCTTGCCGTCGGGCAGGAACATGCTGACCACCCAGCTCACGATGGTGACGACGATGGCTCCCCAGAAGGCGGGCCAGAACCCGTCCACGTGGAAGGGGACGTTGAACAGCCCGGCGATCCACGCGGTGAGCATGAACAGCAGCGCGTTCACCACCAGCCCGATCAGACCCAGGGTCAGGGCGTAGAACAGGCAGCCGACCGTTTTGACGATCGGTTTGATGACCGCGTTGACCACGCCGAAGATGGCGCCGACCACGAGGTAGACGACGACCTGACCGACGGTGTCCTGCGCCGTGACGTCGATCCCGTCGACAAGGAGGACAGCGGCCCAAAGGGCCAGCGCGTTCGCGATAACTCTGATAATGAGGCTCACAACGTAGATGTTCCCATGCCGGTGCAAGGTCCGGAAACTCCGGCGTGGGTGATCTTTTCGTCCGGCGTGTCGCACACCCGCGCACGTCGGTCCGGATCCAACCGAGAGGCCCCCTCGTGTCCAGTGCGCAGTTCGTCCGTCCCGCCCGTGCCGCCGATGTGGAGAGGGTGGTCGACCTCCAGGTCGCGTCGTGGCGGTCCGTGTACGGGGAGCTGTTGCCCGCCGAGGTGGCCGAGGAGCTCTCGGGTGCGCAGGCTCGGGAGAGCTTCCGTGAGCAGTGGACGGCGGCGCTGGAGTCTCCGCCCACCTCCAGGCACCGGCTGGTGGTGGCGACCGACGAGGACGGCGGGGTGCGCACGGTGGTCGGGTTCGCGGCGTTCGGCCCGGCCGGGGACCCGGACCTGTGGCCCGCCAAGGACGCGGAGGTGTTCGCCCTGCACGTGGACCCGGAGAGGGTGCGGCAGGGGCACGGCAGCCGCCTGGTGAACGCGTGCGTGGACCACCTGGTGGAGGGCGGGTTCGGCACCGTGCACGTGTGGGTCCCGGAGGAGGAGAACGCGCTGCGGACGTTCTTCGAGGCCTCGGGGTGGCGAGCGGACGGGGCCAGGCGGGAGATCGACATGGGTCGGCTGCTTCCGATGGTGCGGCTGCACGCGACCGTCTCCGAGTAGTTCGGCGGCGCGGCGGCCAGGCACTACCGTTGGGTAGTTGTCCGGCGCGCCCCTCGGCGTGTCACCGTCTCGAATCTGGAGGACCGGCGCGTGGCCACGGTCAGTGAATGGGTCTCGGGGCTACGCCCCCGCACGCTTCCGAACTCGATCGTCCCGGTGGCGGTCGGCACCGCGCTGGCCTTCTCCCTGGGCGGGTTCGTGTGGTGGAAGGCCCTGCTCGCCCTGGTGGTGTCCATGGCGCTCCAGGTGGGCGTGAACTTCGCCAACGACTACAGCGACGGGGTCAAGGGGACCGACACCGAGGAGCGCACCGGCCCCACCCGGTTGACCGCGAGCGGCCTCGCCTCTCCGAATCAGGTGCTGGCCGCCGCACTGGGGAGCTTCGCGTTCGCCGGTGTGGTCGGCCTGGTGCTGGTGGCGACCAGTTCGTGGTGGCTGCTGTTGATCGGCGCGGCCGCGATCGCCGCCGCCTGGTACTACACCGGCGGGCGCGCCCCCTACGGATACCGGGGCCTGGGCGAGGTCTCCGTGTTCGTGTTCTTCGGTGTGGTGGCCGTGGTGGGCACGGTGTTCGTGCAGATGGGGACGCTGCCCTGGCAGGCCTGGGTGGCGTCGGTGCCGGTGGGTCTGCTCTCCTGCGCGGTGCTGGTGATCAACAACCTGCGCGACATCCCCACGGACCGGGAGACCGGCAAGATCACCCTGGCCGTGCGCCTGGGCGAGAGCGGCACCCGCCGCCTCTACGCGGGGATGATCGTGGCGTCCTTCGTGGTCGCCCTCGTGCTGACCACGGTGTCCTGGTGGGTGCCGCTGGTCCTGCTGGCCGCGCCGCTCGCGGTGCCCCCGCTGCGCCGGGTCCTGGGCGGCCAGGTCGGCCGTGACCTGGTGCTGGGCCTGGGCGAGACCGGGAAGCTCCAGATGGCCTTCGGCGTGCTGTTCTCGGTGGCGCTCGCCCTGGGCTAGGCGGGTTAGGGTCGTCGGGTGGACCAGAGCGACGAGGACTTCTTCGCGAACCTGCCCGCGACCCGGGGAGCGGCCGGCGGACTCATCCGTTCGGCCTCGGGCGACGTACTCCTGGTACGGCGCGTGTACGACCCCGAGAGGCCCTGGGGCGTTCCCGGCGGGATCATGGAGGCCGAGGAGTCACCGGTGGCCGCCTGCCGCAGGGAGATCGCCGAGGAGCTGGGAGTGACCGCCCACGTGCGGGCCCCGCTGGTGGTGGACTGGGTGCCGCCCCGGCCACCCCGTACGGCCGCCTACCAGTGGCTGTTCCGGGTGGACGTCCCGCACACCGACTTCCGGCTTCCACCCGACGAACTGTCCGGCTGGGAGTGGGTTCCGCCCGAGCGGCTCTTCGACTACCTCGCCGAAGGGACGGCCCGGCGCATGCGGGCGGCGGTCTCGGTGGACGACCACGGTGGAGGTCTGGTCTACCTGGAACACGGACACGCCGTCCTGCCTGGGCCGACCTGAGCGCGGACGCCGCTCCGGTTACGATGCCTGCCCCGCCTATGTACCCCCTTGGAGAACCGTGCCGAGCGACCACCCCACCGATCCCCTTGAGCTCGCCCCTGACCCGGTGGCCTGGGCCGAACGCAACGCCCGCCAGGCGAACGCGTTCGACACGATCGGAGAACGCTACGACGAGGCCTTTCCCAACAAGGAAGGCCAGGAGGACTGCGTCCGTCGGCTGTTGAGTCTGCTGCCACCGAACGCACAGGTCCTCGACCTCGGCTCGGGGACCGGCCTGCCCACGGCCCGCCAGCTGGTCAGCTCCGGAGCCCAGGTGACCGGCTTCGAGATCTCCGAGGAGATGATCGCGCTCGCCCGCCAAAACGTTCCCGAGGCGAGGTTCCGCCGAGCCGACATCGTCGACCTGGACCCGGTGGAGTGCTCGTACGACGCCATCGTGGCGTTCTTCTCGCTGCTCTGCCTGCCCAAGGAGCGAATCCCGCAGGCCCTGGGCCGCGTGCGCGCCTCGCTGGTGCCCGGCGGCCTGGTGTGCCTGTCGATGGTCGAGGCAGACCTGGACGACCAGCCCATCTCCTTCCTGGGAAACGAGATCCGGGTGTCCGGCTACCCCCGTGACGAACTGAGAGAGGTCGTGGAGCGGGCCGGGCTCATCATTGAGGACGAGCGCGTGGTCTCCTACAACCCCGACGGCGCCCACCCCGAGGTGCAGATCTTCCTCACCTGCCGCCGAGGCGCGTAGCCGCAAGGAAGGTGGAAATGTCCGTTTCTCGGGAAGTTGGAAAAATGGACCCTTGCCACCGGTAAGTTCCCAGGTGAAAGAGTGTGCTCCCCGCGCATGCGGGGATGGTCCCCGCGATATGGCGCGGTCGGGGCGCGTCCTCAGGTGCTCCCCGCGCATGCGGGGATGGTCCCAGGCAGCTCTTTGCCCTTACATCGCAGTTCAGGTGCTCCCCGCGCACACGGGGGTGGTCCCGTGGCCTCGTCCTGCAACCGGCTCGCGGCGCGGTGCTCCCCGCGCACGCGGGGGTGGTCCCCGTCCGGTGCGGATGAGGTCTCATCCGTCCCGGTGCTCCCCGCGCACGCGGGGGTGGTCCCCCGTCAGTCCGTTCCCTCGCTGCTGATGGTCGGTGCTCCCCGCGCACGCGGGGGTGGTCCCGAGGGCCCGCCGGACCCACCGGCCAGACGCCAGTGCTCCCCGCGCACGTGGGGGTGGTCCCGCGTGCATCAACCCAGGTGGCAAGCTCGTCTGGTGCTCCCCGCGCACGCGGGGGTGGTCCCACGACGGTGTCCATGGTGAGAGTGCCCTCGTCGGTGCTCCCCGCGCACGCGGGGGTGGTCCCGGGCCCTGATCAACGGCCTTCTCGCTCTCGCAGTGCTCCCCGCGCACGCGGGGGTGGTCCCCCGGCGACGCCTTCGCCGATCGGCGGGGTGGTGTGCTCCCCGCGCACGCGGGGATGGTCCCTCGCAGGAGCTGGACACCGCCCCGAACGTGCGGTGCTCCCCGCGCACGCGGGGATGGTCCGTCGACGTAGTTGGACAGGACGACGTGGGTGGCGGTGCGCCCTGCGGGGACGGGACATGACTGAGGGGGACCGCCTTCGTGGCGGTCCCCCTCATTGGTCAGATGGCTAGTCCAGGCCCAGGATCGGCTCCAGGCCCAGGGTGAGGGCCTCGGGAAGCTCCGCGGTCCTGCGGATACCGAGGAGGACTCCGGGCATGAACGAGGTGCGGTTCATCGAGTCGTGGCGGATCTTCAGGGTCTCGCCGTCGGTGCCGAACACGACTTCCTGGTGGGCGATGAGGCCCTGGATGCGCAGGGCGTGCACGCGGACGCCCTCGATGTCCGCGCCACGGGCCCCGGGGATCTCCGAGGTGGTGGCGTCGGGCATCGGCTGGGTCCCGGCCTCACGGCGAGCCTCAGCGACGAGCTCGGCGGTCCGGTAGGCGGTGCCGCTGGGGGCGTCGGCCTTGTTCGGGTGGTGCAGCTCGATGATCTCCGTGGAGTCGAAGTAGGGCGCGGCCTTCTTCGCGAAGTGCATCATCAGGACGGCCGCGATGCCGAAGTTGGGCGCGATGAGCACCTTCGCCCCCGGCTTGGCCTCCTGGAGGGCGCGCACCTTCGCCAGGCGGGCCTCGTCGAAGCCGCTGGTCCCGACGACGGCGTGGATCCCGTGGTCGATCAGCCACGCGAGGTTGTCCATCACCACGTCGGGGTGCGTGAAGTCGACGACGTAGTCGGCCCCCAGCACCGCTTCACGGTCGTCGGCGCTGTCCACGCCCGCGACGAGTTCCATGTCGTCGGCGGCCTGAACCGCCTTGACGACCTCTGACCCCATGCGCCCATCGGCGCCGAAAACTCCTACCTTGAACACGGCACGAGCGTAGCGGAATCCGGCGTGGTGAGGCGGGTCGGGGCTAGTCACACGTGTCACTCTGACCCCATGGAGCAGAACACGGAACGCTCGCAGAAGCGGCTGGGGTCGCTGTTGAACGGGCTTCGTGCGGCTGTTCTCGGCGCCAACGACGGCATCGTCTCCACGGCGGGTCTCGTCGTGGGCGTGGCGGGTGCCACCCCGCACCGGGAGACCCTGTTGGTCGCGGGAGTGGCCGGGACCCTCGCGGGCGCCCTGTCGATGGCGGCGGGCGAGTACGTCTCGGTCAGCACGCAGCGGGACACCGAGAGGGCGGCGATCGCCCGTGAGCGGCGGGAGCTCTCCGACGACCCCGAGGGCGAGCTGGAGGAGCTGGCGGGGATGTACCGGGAGCGCGGGCTCAGCGAGGAGCTGTCCCGCAGGGTCGCCCGTGAGCTCACCGACCACGACGCCCTGAGCGCCCACGTGGAGGTGGAGCTGGGGCTGAACCGGTACCGGGCCAACCCCTGGCAGGCCGCGTTCGCGAGCATGTTCTCCTTCCTGTTGGGTGCGATGATCCCGCTGTTGGCCATGCTGCTGAGCCCGGACGCCTGGCGTCTGACGGTGACGGTGGTCGCGGTGCTGGTGGCCACGGGTCTGCTGGGCGCGGTCAGCGCGAGAATGGGTGGCGCCCTGCCGTTGCGCGCCGCGCTTCGGTGCGTGCTCGGTGGGTCGTTCGCCATGCTGGTGACCTACACGGTGGGCTCGCTGGTCGGCGGCCTGGCGGGCTCCTGACGCTCAGCGCACGGTGGCCAGGGTGAGCGCGAAGTCCCCCTGCGCATCGGTCCACCAGTGGGTGAGGTCGAATCCCGCGGCGTCGAGTTCGGCGGCCAGTCCCTCGCGGCGGAACTTGGCGGAGATCTCCGTGCGCATCTCCTCACCCTCGGCGAAGTTCACCTCCAGGTCGAGGTCGGCGACGCGCACGCGCTGCGCGGAGCGGGCGCGCAGGCGCATCTCGATCCACTCGCACTCGGCGTTCCACACCGCGAGGTGCTCGTAGGCGGTGGGGTCGAAGTCGCCGCCCAGCCGCTGGTTGATCACCGAGAGCACGTTGCGGTTGAAGGCGGCGGTCACCCCCTGGGAGTCGTCGTAGGCGGCCACCAGGCGTGCGGGGTCCTTGACCAGGTCGGCGCCGAGGAGCAGGGAGTCGCCCCGGTGCAGCACGTCGTGGATGTCGCGGAGGAAGGAGTCGCGGGGGCCGGGTTCCTGGTTGCCGATGGTGGAGCCGAGCACCGCCAGGAGCTGGCGCCCGCTCTCGCTGACCGGCAGGAGGCCCAGGTGGTGCTCGAAGTCCCCCACCACCGCGTGCACGTCCAGGCCGGGGTAGTCGTCGGCGACAGGGCGCGCGGACGCGGCGAGGAACTCCCCGCTGACGTCGACGGGCACGAACCGGGTCAGCTCGCCCTGGCGTCGCATGGCGTCCAGGAGGAGCCGGGTCTTGACCCCGGCCCCGGAGCCGAGCTCGATGAGGGCGACGGCGCCCGAGGCCTCGGCGATCTCGTCGGCGTGCGTCTCCAGGATGGAGCGTTCGGCGCGGGTCGGGTAGTACTCCGGAAGCCGCGTGATGTCCTCGAAGAGCCCGCTGCCGCGTTCGTCGTAGAACCACTTGGGCGGCAGTTGTTTGGGGCGTGCGGTGAGGCCCTCGGCGACGTCGGTGCGCAGGGCCTTGTCGAGCTCGTCAGCGGTCAGGTTGCGGTCAATCCGGAACATGGTGCCTCCTGTGTCCCTTACGGATGTACCCGGGGCGGGTGATACCAGTGGGGTGCGTACCTGGGCTCAGCCGAGGGGCCGGACGTCGGTGCCCTCGCGGGTGGCCGCGACCACGGAGTTCTCGGGGACCTGTCGCCAGCCGCGCCCGTCGTCGAAGGGCTCGGAGGCCAGCCAGACCCCCTCGTCCCGGCGCAGGGAGTACAGGGTGTCCCCCGCGGTGGTCCCGACGATCGCCTCTCCGTCGCTGGCCAGCAGGTTGTACCGCCCCTCGGAGAGTTCGCGGGCGCGGTGCACCGCCGACGCGAGCGCGCCGGTCAGGTCGCCGGAGGTCCGCCAGGCCCGCACGGCGTGCGCGAAGAGCGGGGCGGAGTCCACCGGCGCGCGGGCGTCCAGGGCGTCCAGCGGGAAGGGCGCCGCCATTCCGGTCAGGAGCGCCTGGTCGTCCCGGGCCGCCCCGTTGTGGCTGAACAGCAGGCGGTCAGCGCGGAAGGGCTGGGCCCCGGACTCCTCGGACCCGAACCCGACGGTGGCGTCGCGGACCGCGGCGACCACGCACCCGGACCTGATCGCCCGGGCGGCGTCGGCGAAGGAGGAGTCACCCCAGATCGGCATGGCGCGCCGGTACCGGAGCGGCTCGGGGGTCCCGATCCCCTCCGGGTACCAGCCGATTCCGAACCCGTCGGCGTTGACGGTCCCGTAGCGCTGCTGTCGCGGGGCCCAGGACTGCACGTGCAGTGAGTGGGGCGCCGCGTACAGGAGTTCGTGCAGGGTACGCGGCGGCCCCAGGTAGGCGAGGTGACGGCACATCAGTCGCGGCCCGCGTCGCGCGCGCAGCGGAACCCGCTGAAGATCTGCCGCCGGATCGGGTGGTCCCAGTTGCGGAAGGTGGAGCGGACCGCCGTGGGGTGGGTGGCCCAGGAGCCCCCGCGCAGGACCTTGTAACCGTCGTCGAAGAAGACCTCCGAGTACTCGCGGTAGGGGAACGCGGAGAACCCGGGGTAGCCGTGGAACGTCGTGGAGGTCCACTCCCACACGTCACCGATCAGCTGTCGTACCCCCAGCGGTGAGGTGCCCTCGGGGTGGCTGCCGACCGGGTGCGGCCCGAGCGTCCGCTGGCCGAGGTTGGCGTGGTGTCCGGTGGGTTCCGCGTCGCCCCAAGGGAAGCGGAGTGAGCGCCCGGTGGCGGGGTCGAAGCGGGCGGCCTTCTCCCACTCGGCCTCGGTGGGGAGACGTTTGCCCGCCCAGCGGGCGTAGGCCTGGGCCTCGTGGAAGGACACGTGCTGGACGGGTTGGTCCGGCGGCACCTCCTCGACCCGGCCGAAGCGGCGCCGGGACCAGCCGTCCCCGTCTCGGCTCCAGAACGCGGGCGCCTCGGCGTCGCGCCGCTGGCACCACTCCCACCCCTCCTCGGTCCACCAGCGCGGGTCGCGGTAGCCGCCGTCAGCCACGAACCGCAGGTAGGCGGCGTTGGTGACAGGGTCGGTGTCGATCCAGTAGGCGTCCAGGTCCACGGTGTGGGCGGAGCGCTCGTTGTCGTAGGACCAGGGGTCGTCGTCCGTGCCCATGGTGAAGGGCCCGGCGGGGACCAGGACCTCCTCCGCCGGGGGCGGGCTCGACAGCGCGAACCCGGGCTCCTCCTCCAGCAACACGGGGGCGCCGCGGCGGAGCTGGTGGGTGGCGAGCATGGTCTCGTCGTGCATGTGCTCGTGCTGGATCACCATATGGAACACGAAACCGGCCTCCAACAGGGACCGCTCCCCCGCGTTCCGGGGGGCGGGCGCCGTCTCCAGGTTCACCGATTCGAGGGTGTCCAGGACCTCCCTGCGCACCCGGTCGTTGTACGCACGGGCCTCGTCCGGGCGCAGCAGGGGCAGGGCGACCCGGTCGGCCCTGGGGTTCTCGAAGGCGTCGTACAGACCGTCGATGTCGGGACGCAGCGCCTCGCGTCCCCCCGCGGCCCTGAGCAGCCACTGCTCCTCGTAGTTGCCGATGTGCGCCAGGTCCCAGACCAGCGGTGACATCAGCGGGGAGTGCTGGGTGAGCAGGTCCTCGTCGTCCAGGGAGTCCAGGGTCAGCCCGTTGCTGCGCCGCCTGCTCCGGTCGAGTTCGGCGGCGATGCGCTCCTTGGCGCGGTCCTGTTCGTGGCTCATGACGAACCTCCCCTGTGCGCGGCGCGGACGCCGTTCTGGCCGTGCGCCGGGTGCTCGGCGCCGTCACGCGGCTCGGGCACCAGCTCCCCGAGCGCCGCGTCCGCCGGGCACTGTCCGCGTCGGACGTACCGGTCCGCGTACGCGTCCACCAGGTGGGCGAGTCCGCCAGCGCCCATCCTCGGCAACGCCTCCACGGCGGCGTCGAAGCACACCCGCGCACAGGCGTCGATCTCGGGGTCGGCCGGACCGAGACTGGCCGAGCGCCGCCACAGTTGCGGGGAGGGGAGGCGGTCCCGGCAGAGCCGTTCGGTGGCCTCCTCCGCGACGGCGCGGGCACGGGGTTCGTCGAGCAGCGCGGCGGCGAGCGCCACCGGGACCGGCCACCAGCGCAGCGGCAGGGCGTCGATCATGCGCAGTTCCCACCAGCCGCGCGGGCGCACGGGAGGGAAGAGCGTGGACAGGTGGAACTCCAGGTCGGCGAGGGTGATCGGGCGGGCTCCCCGCCCGGCGATCCAGTCGGCCAGGGTGATGCCCGGGTCGGCCGTCCACTCCCCGCCCCCGCCGGGGACCTCCGGCACGGCCAGGACGTTGGCCGCGAGGGCGTACTCGGCCCAGGCGGTGGCGGGGTCCGGGTGGCTGTGGGACTCCAGGGCCGGTCGGGTGCGGGTGCCGTCCGTGGCCGCCCAGATGGCCCAGCGGGTGGACTTCCAGCCGGTGGGCCGACCGCGCCACACTGCGGAGTTGGCGAACGCCGCCACCAGGACGGGTCCGAGCCGGTGCACGAGTTCCCAGCGGGCGCGTGCGTCGGCGGCGTCGGCCCCGGTGTCCAGGCACACCTGGAGCGACGCGGTGCTGCACATCATGGTGCGCCCGCTGGGCTCGCGCCGGTTGGTGAAGAACCGCTCCATGGCCGTGTAGCGGGGCAGGCGGAGCTGGCGGACGGGGGGCCGTACCGGGTCGAGAGCGGTCTCGGCCAGGTGCAGTCCGGCGTCGGCGAGGGTCTTGCGGATGTGGTCCAGGTCCCGGGCCAGGGCCTCGTGGGCGCGTGCGGGTCCCGGGAGGGCGGCCGAGCTGAGCTCGATCTGGCCGCCGGGTTCGAAGGTGATCCGGCTTCCCGCGGGCGGGGGGCCACAGGCCTCCATGAGCTCCGCGAGGCGGTCGATGGTGACGGGTTCGGTGGGGTGCTCGGGGTCGGTGACCAGCCATTCGGTCTCGGCCCCGACCTTTCCGGGTGGTCCGGTCTTGAAGCAGACACCGTTGATGTAGTCGTGGACGTCTTCGGTGGTCATGTGCGCCATGGGCTGCTCCCTCGGGTCGCGCCCCACAGGTCCTGCCCAGACACACACGGTCACGAACGTGTGTGATCACCCCAAATCATCGCAACCGGCGCGAACCCGTGCGGCGGGCGTGCCACCCCGTGAATGACACGCCGGTTGGCGTCGGGCTTCGCGACGGGACCGCACCAGCGAGCCAGTCAAACGTGACGACGATCACATGAAGCGGGCTGGGGTCAGGCCTCCAGGAACTCCCGCACACGACCTTCGACGGTCCGGCGTTCCTCCTGGTCAAGAGCGATGCCGAACACCTCGTGCAACACCGTTCCCATCTCTCCCGGAGTCAACTCCCGTGTCTCCCCGGTGCCGTCCACCCTCTCCACGGACAGGGTCGTGTCGTTGAGCGCGTACCGGGTCCCGCCAACGCTCCGCGCGACCATCAGACGGTTGCGGAAGGGTGACCGCGGGTGGGTGGTGAGGTAGTGGCTGTACACCGCGTAGTCCTGCGGGAGTACGCCCGCGGCGGCGAACAGGTACAGGTTCCGCCACCGCCCGCCGGCGAAACCGCGCAGCAGCCACTCCTCGTCGCCGATCTCCGACACCCGGTCCAGCCGCAGGTTCCAACCGCCCTGCGAGACCTGGTGCCCGTCCACGAACGGGAGGGGCTCCACGAGGCCCCCGCCGCCGAAACCGACGTCGGCCAGCCAGGGCTCACCGTCCACCAGGACCCGCAGGAGCGCGTGGGTGGAGGGCCGGGGACGGCCGTCACCACCCACCAGGACCCGGGCGGTGAAGGCGGTCAGCGTGAACCCGATCCGGTCCAGGGCGGCTGCCAACAACAGGTTCTGTTCGTAGCAGTAGCCTCCCCGGCGCTGGTGGACCATCTTGTCCGTCAGCGAGGGGACGTCCAGCGGGACCGGGCGGCCCAGGAGCAGTTGGAGGTTCTCGAAGGGAATCGCCGCCAGGTGGGCGCGGTGCACGGCGGTGAGGGTGCCCAGGGTGGGCGGCGGCTCCCCGGACAGGCCCAGACGCGCCAGGTAGGCGTCCAGATCGAGGTCGGTTCCGTGCCAGAGGTCGCGCTCGGTGAGGACGCGCTCCGGGGCTGGCGCCGGTCCCGGCGGCTTCGCTGGTACGGGTTCCTCGGGGTGCTCGGGGTGCTCGTTGGTCCGCATGTCCGTGCCAACGGGGCCCGCACCGGGAGTGTTCCGGCGCGGGCCCCTCCTCCGCCCCGCACCGGACGGGACGGGAGAGCAGTTGTGGGTGACGAGGGCGGACGTCCGGGATCGACGGGCCGGTCGGCGCCCCGCGCGAGGACGCGCCGCCCGCGGCCCACCGGGATGCGGACCACGTGGTGCCCACCGGTCGGGACGCCCTACACGGTCACGGGTCCGGGCGGACCGTCCGCGCGCAGGCGGCCGGTCGCGTCCTCGGCCGCCCAGTGGCAGGCCACCCGGCGCTCGGCGCCGCCGCCCAGGACCTCCGGGTCCACGGTGGTGCACAGGTCGGCCACCCCGGCACGCTCGGCCTCACCTGAGGCCAGCACCGGACAGCGCGGGTGGAACCGGCAGCCAGCGGGAACCTGTTTGGGGTCCGGCGGCTCGCCGGAGAGCACCACGGGGCCCTCCTCCATCCCGGAGTCGGGCAGGACCGACAACAGGGCCCGTGTGTACGGGTGGGCGGGCGCGGACAGGACCTCCTCCACGGTGCCCAGTTCCACCACGCGCCCGAGGTACATCACGGCGACCCTGTCGGCGATGTTCCACGCCAGGCCGAGGTCGTGGGTGGCCACCAGCGCGGACAGGCCCAGTTCGTCGCGCAGTTCCAGCAGCAACCGCAGGATCTCGCCGCGCACCGACGCGTCCAGGGACGCCACCGGCTCGTCGGCCACCAGCACCTCCGGGTCCAGGACCAGGGCCCCGGCGATCACCACGCGCTGGCGCTGTCCACCGGAGAGCTCGTGCGGGTAGCGGGTGAAGAACCGCTCGGGCGGGCGCAGACCGGCCTGGGACAGGGCCCGGGAGACCCGCTCCGTCTCATCGACGGCGGTTCCCTCGTGGATGCGCAGCCCCTCCACGACCGACTCGTAGACGGTGCGGCGGGGGTTGAGCGACCCCATCGGGTCCTGCTGCACGAGCTGGACCCGGCGCCGGTAGGTGCGCAGGTCGCGCGAGCGGTAGCCCAGTGGCGCCCCCTCGAACAGGACCCGGCCGCCCGTGGGCCGCTCCAGCCCGAGCAGGGCCCGGGCCAGGGTGGTCTTGCCACAGCCGGACTCCCCCACGAGGGCGACGATCTCCCCCGCCGCCACGTCCAGGTTGACCCCGTCCACGGCGCGGGCGGTACCCCGGCCGCCGCCCGGGGCGAACCCGGCGGCGAAGGCCACCCTCACGTCGTCGGCCCGCAGGATGGGCCCCGTCACCTGCTTCGGCCCGGACCGGGAGGAGGGCTGTCGTGAGTCAGTGTCGGCGCTCAACGGCTCGTCTCCTCTGTGTTGGCGGTCCCGCTCTCGTCACTCGCGCCGCCCGGTCCGCTCATGCCACCGGAGCCGCTCGCCGCGCCTCCGTGGCCGAGCGACCCCGGGCCCGTGCCCACGTGCACGCACGCGGCGTACCGGTCCGCGTGGCCGTCGCGGTCGGGGCGGACCGGCCACAGCGGCGGGTCCACGGTGGCGCACACCGTCTCGGCGACCGCGCAGCGCGGCCGGAACACACAGCCCGAGGGCGGGTCTGCGGGGTCCGGCGGGTCTCCGGGCAGTCCCCGGGGCGCCAGGCGCGAGCCCGGGTCACCGATCTTCGGGAAGGCCGCGCTGAGCGCGCTCGCGTAGGGGTGCGCGGGTTCGTGCACGACCTCCCGCGCGGGACCGTGTTCGACGATCCGCCCGGAGTACATGACCGCGACCCGGTCGCAGGTGGCCGCCAGGACGGACAGGTCGTGGCTGATCATCAGCATGCCGATCCCGGTCTCGCGCACCAGCCGCCCCAGCAGGGCCAGGATCTGCGCCTGGATCATCACGTCCAGTGCGGTGGTGGCCTCGTCCGCGATGATCAGGCGCGGCTCGCACGCCAGCGCCATCGCGATCATCACCCGCTGGCGCTGACCGCCGGAGAGCTGGTGGGGGTAGTCGCGCCGACGCGAAGCGGGCAGCCCCACCTGTTCCAGGAGCTCGGACACGCGCGCGTCCACCCGGGCCGGACCGACCAGTTCGTGGATGAGCAGGGGCTCGGCGATCTGGTCCCCGATCCGCTTCACCGGGTTGAGCGAGTGCATGGCGCCCTGGAACACCACGGACGCTCCCACCCAGCGCACGGCGCGCAGGCGGCCCCACTTCATCTGGAGGACGTCCTCGCCCTCCAGCAGGATGCGTCCGGTGACCTTCGCGCTGGCGGGCAGCAGGCGCAGCAGTGCCAGGGCCACCGTGGACTTGCCGCTGCCGGACTCCCCCGCCACCCCGAGGGTGTCCCCGGGGTCCAGGGACAGGTCGACCCCGCGGACGGCGGGGACGTCCCCAGCGCTGCCGGAGTACGTGACGCGCAGGTCGCTGACGTCGAGAAGGCTGGTCAACTCTGCCCCTTGAGCCGTGGATTGATGACGGACTCGACCGCGCGCCCGCACAGGGTGAAGGAGAGCGCGACCACGGCGATGGCCAGGCCGGGCGGGACGATGTACCACCAGATACCGGCGCTGATCGCCCCGGCGGTGCGGGCCGCCTCCAGGATGCCGCCCCAGGAGATGGTGGTGGGGTCGCCCATGCCCAGGAAGGCCAGGGTGGACTCCGCGATGATGGAGGTGGCCACCAGCAGCGTGGTCTGCGCGAGCACGACCGGCATGACGTTCGGCAGCACGTGCCAGCCCATCACGTGGGCGTGGCCGCCGCCCAGGGCGCGGGCGCGCTCCACGAACGGGCGGGCCTCCACGGCGAGGGTCTGGGCGCGCACCAGGCGTGCGGTGGGCGGCCAGACGGTGAGGCCGATCGCGATGATGATGGTGCCGGTGCCGCGCGGCAGGACGGCGGCCAGCGCCACCGCCAGGACCAGGGTGGGCAGGACCAGGAACCAGTCCGTGACCCGCATGAGCACCGTGGACACGATCCGGCCGCCGACGCCGCCGGAGGAACCGAAGTGCCCGGCGGTGACTCCCACGAGGGTGCCGAGGGTGACCGACACGAAGGTGGCCAGCAGGCCGACCGTCAACGAGACCCGCGCGCCCCAGATCACCAGGTCCAGGATCGAGCGGCCGAAGTTGTCGGTCCCCAGGGGGAACTGCCAGCTCGGCGGCTCGTGGGACTCGCCCGGGGCGCCGGTGATGGTCAGGTGGGTCTGGTCGATGAACAGCGGGGCCGTCACGGCGAGCAGACCGATGGCGAGCAGCAGGCCCAGGCCGAGGAGACCGGCCCGGTTGCGGGCGTACTCGCGGGCGAAGCCGACCAGGGCCTCACGGCGGCGTCTGCGGGCCAGCGCGCGGCTGGAGAGCGCGGGGTCCGGCGGCGCCGCCGGGGCGGCCGGGGCGGGTCCGGTGGGTGAGTTCATGGGCGCACCCTCGGGTCGAGCAGCGGATACACCAGGTCGGCCAGCAGGTTCATGAGGATCACCGAGGCCGCGAACACCACGAACAGCCCCTGGACGAGGCCGAGGTCGGGCACGCGCAGACCGGAGTAGAAGAGCTGGCCGAGTCCGGGCCAGGAGAAGACCGTCTCCACGAGGATGACCCCGGAGACGACCTGCCCGAGGTTCAGGAAGATGAGCGTCACTGTGGGCAGGAGCGCGTTGGGCACGGCGTGCCTGCGGCGCACGAGGGCGTCGCGCAGTCCCTTGGCGCGGGCCGTGACCAGGTAGTCGGCGCCCTTCTCGTCCATCAGTGAGGAACGCATGATCATGAGGTACTGCGCGTAGATCACCGCGACCATGGTCAGGACCGGCAGCACCATGTGCCGGGCGGTGCTCAGCGCGGTCTCCACCGGTCCGGTGGCACTGGGCGAGACCATGCCGCCGGTCGGGAACAGGCCGGGCATGAACCCGCGCCCCGAGGCGAGCAGCACGATCAGCAGCAGGCCGAGCCAGAACGTGGGCACCGACCAGAAGAACAGCGCGACCGCCGTGTTGATCCGGTCCCCGCGTCCACCCGGCCGCCACCCGGCGCGGGCGCCGAGGAAGAGGCCGAGGAGCGCGGCGATGACCGTGCCGGTCCCGGCGAGCAGGATCGTCGGGCCCAGGCGTTCGAGGATGAGGTCGACCACCGGCTCGCGGTACTGGAAGGAGATCCCGAGGTCGAGCCGCACCAGACCGGCCGCGTAGTCGAGGAACTGCTGCCAGAGCGGCTGGTCGAGGCCGAACTGGCGACGCAGCTCCTCACGCTGTTCGGCCGAGACCTCGCGGCCCTCGGTCATGGCGCGGACGGGGTCGCCGGGCAGGATCCGGAAGAGGAAGAACCCGGCGACGATCACGGCGAACAGGGAGACCACGGCGGTGGTCAGGCGGCCGAGCACGTAGGTGGCCACGGGGGCCGCTCGGCCCAACCCCGTGGGGCCCGCCGGGGCGGGGACGTCGGTGGTCCCCGCCCCGGTCGGTTCGTCCGCCTCGGTGGGCGTTGTCGTCACTCGCGGTCCTCCACGGTGGAGCGTCGTCGGAAGAAGACGAAGGCACCCGCGACCACCAGCACCAGCACGCCGGCACCGATGCCGATGAGCACCCCGGTGGACGGCCCGGAGCCGCCGCCGGACGCGCCCTCCGCGGGCTCGGCCGACCACCAGGCCCAGTAGCCGTCCTGGCCCCAGATGTTGCCGCCCTCGGCGGGCTCCAACTGGAGGCTGGCGATGTGGTCGGTCCGGTAGGCCTCCATGATGTTCGGGTAGGCCAGGACGTTGACCACGGCCTCCCGGTACAGGACCTCCTGGAGCTGGTGGATGATCTCGGCGCGGGCCTCGCGGTCGTACTCGGCCAGCTGCGCGGCGTAGAGCTCGTCGTACTCCTCGTCACAGAAGTACGCGTCGCCCTGCATGGTGCCCGGTTCGGTGGGCAGCGCGTCGCAGGTGTGGATGCTGAACACGTAGTCGGGGTCGGGGTTGACCGTCCACCCGGTGAAGATGAGGTCGTACTCGGCGTCGTAGAGGGCGTCGCTCAGGATGCCCGGGTCGACGGTCTGGTTGTCGATCTCGATGCCGATGTCGGCGAGGCGCTCGTCGATGACCTGCCCGGCCTGGACGTTGTCCGGGCGGTCGGCGTGGACGTGCATGCGCAGTTCGAGGCGGTCGCCGTCGGGCGAGACCCGCACGCCGTCGTCGCCCCTCTCGTACCCGGCCTCGTCGAGCATCGCGTTGGCGGCGTCCGGGTCGAAGTCGAGGATGGCCTCGTCGCCCTCGGGGGCCCAGTGGAAGTCCGTGTAGCGGGGCGGGACGTAGCCGCCCGCGGCGACGGCCTGGCCGTTGGCGCCCTGCTGGACGATCTCCTCGTTGTCGATGCCCATGACGATGGCCTGGCGCAGGGTGCGGTCCTCCAGCGCCGGGTGTCCGTCACCGAACTCCTCGCCGTCCTGGGTGACGGCGCCGGGGTTGATGGTGAAGGCCTGGAACCGCTTGCCGTCGGCGACGTTGACGGCGACGTTGTCCAGCGTCTCCAGGGAGGTGATCTGGGCGTCGGTGAGCTCGTAGACGAAGGAGACCTCGCCGCTGCGCAGGGCCTCGACGGCGGCGTCCTTCTCCGAGTAGTAGCGGAAGTACAGCTCGTCGAAACCGGGGGCGCCGCGCCAGTGATCGGGGTTCGCTTGGAGGCGGATGTGCTCGCCGCGCGAGTGCTCGGTGAGGACGAAGGGGCCGCTGCCGACGGTGGGGAGGTCGTCGGCGGTGTAGTCGGAGAAGGCGTCGCCCTCCTCCTCGATGATCGGCTCCCAGACGTGTCGGGGGACGATCGGCACGCGCAGGGACTCCATGGTGGCCTGCGGTTCGTCCAACTCGATGACGACGGTCGTGTCGTCCTCGGCCGTGACGTCCTCGAACCCGGAGACGTAGTTGCCGTTGGCGACGGCGGCGGCGTCGTTCTCCATCATCGTGGTGAACGTCCACGCCACGTCGTCGGCGGTGAGCTGCTCGCCGTCGCTGAAGAGGGCGTCGTCACGGAGGTTGAACGTCCAGGTGAGGCCGTCGTCGGAGGTCTCCCAGCTCTCCGCGAGCGAGGGCTCGGGCTCGCCGGTCTCCGGGTTCACCGTGGTGAGGCTGTCGTAAACGTGCCGGAGGATGTTCGTGGTGACCGCGAGCTGCGCGGTGAAGGGGTTGAAGGAGTCGACCTGCTGGGCGATGGCGACGGTGAGGGTGTTGCCGCTCGCCTCCTCGGCGGCCGCCGGGGCCACCGTGAGGCCTCCGAGAAGGAGGAGCGCGCTGCCGGACGCCGCCGTCCGCCGGAGAAGGGTGCCGGAGGGAGGATGTTGGGTTTTCATAACGGCCCCTGTCAGGTTTCGTGGGGTTGGTGGCATTGCCACCTGGGGGTTGTTGGTTGTCTACCAACTCGCCGCGACGAGCGTCAACGATCTTCGAGGTGAGGCGGGATATCGCAACACATTCGACTCCTGTGTCGGAGGCGTTCGTGTTTCCTGGGGATGAAGTGGCTTTTGTTCCCTGTCCGAAACGCATCTCTGATTCGCGGCGATTGGCAGACTCCGCTACGGTTCCCGCCATGATGGGGCACTCGCACGCACTCAGTGGCGTGGTCGGCTGGATGGCGGTAGTACCGCTGGTCCAGGGCACGGAATTCCTTGGACTCAGCTTCGACCTGGGCCCCGGTGAGATCATCGCCGGTTCCCTGGTGTGCGCTGGCGCGGCCCTGTTGCCGGACGTGGACCACAAGAGCGCGACGGTGACCAAGACCTACGGCAAGGCCACCGAGATCCTCAGCGACATTCTCAACTGGGCGTTCGGCGGGCACCGGATGGGCACCCACTCGTTCTTCTTCGCCATCCTGATGGGCGTCCTGGTCCAGGCCCTGGCCCTGTGGTCGGAACTGGCCGTGCAGATCTTCGTGTTCCTGCTGGTCGGAATCGCTCTCCAGGGGCTGGGTTTCGGCATGGACAAGAACCGGACGGCGTCGGGGATCATCAACGCCCTGGCAACGGCGGCGATCACCCTCACCCTGTTCTCGGTGGGCGTGAACTACACGTGGCTGGGTCTGGCGGTGGCCTTCGGCATCGTCCTGCACTTCTTCGGGGACATGATCACCAAGATGGGCGTGCCGATCTTCTGGCCGTTCTGGAAGAAGCGCGTCGGTCAGGGCCAGGGCTTCGTCACCAACGGCCCGGTGGAGCAGAAGGTGGTCACCCCGCTGCTCACCATCGGCGTCATCATCGGTTCGGTGTACCTCTTCGACTGGCCCACCATCCTCCCGGACCACTAGGTCGTGCCCGCCGACCACGCCCTGGCACCGGCCCGATCGCGGGCGAGGCCGCTGGCCCGGCGGGGCGAAGCCTCCTAGGGTGGCGGGCGTGACTCGAACCACAGAGGGCATCAGCCCGGAACTGCACGCCTACGTCGTCGCCCACAGCCAGCCGGTGGACCCGGTCCTGTCGGACCTGGCCGCGGAGACCGCCGATCTGTTCCCCGAGTCCCAGGGGATGCAGATCGGCCCCGAACAGGGCGTCTTCTCCACGCTCCTCACCCAGCTGTCGGGGGCGCGGAACGCGGTGGAGATCGGCACCTTCACCGGGTACTCGTCCATCTGCTTCGCCCGGGGCCTGCCCGAGGACGGCACCCTGCTCGCGCTGGACATCAGCGAGGAGTGGACGTCGGTGGCCAGGAGGTACTGGGAGCGGGCCGGGGTCGCAGGGAAGATCACCCTGCGGATCGGCCCGGCCCTGGACTCGCTGCGGGCGCTACCGAGGGAACCCCAGTTCGACCTGGCCTTCCTGGACGCGGACAAGACCGGCTACGTGGACTACTGGGAGGAACTGGTCCCCCGCATGCGCCCCGGCGGGCTGCTGTTGGCCGACAACACGCTGTCCCACGGGCGTGTGGTGGACCCCGAGCAGACCGCCCCGCACGTGCAGGGCATCCGAGACTTCAACGACAGGCTCGTCGCGGACGACCGCGTCGAACAGGTCCTGCTCCCCATCGGAGACGGCCTGACGCTGGCCCGCAGGCTCTGAGCCCTCCGCTCCGCCCGCCGGAGTTGTCCACAGGCCACACGGTTCTCCCGGCGGGGACGGAGTGATCCCGGGTAATGTCCAGTTCCATGCGCCTGCTGCACACTTCGGACTGGCACCTGGGTCGCTCCTTCCACCGGGAGAACCTCATTGAGGCCCAGGCCGCCTTCCTCGACCACCTCGTCGACACCATCCACGCGGAACGGATCGACGTGGTGGTGGTCGCCGGTGACCTCTACGACCGCGCTCTTCCGCCGGTCGACGCCGTGCGCCTGTTCGACCGCGCCCTCGGCCGCATCCGGGAGACCGGGGCCAGAGCGGTGCTGATCAGCGGCAACCACGACTCCATGGCGCGGATGTCCTTCGCCACGGACCTGATCGACGCCTCCGGGGTGCACCTGCGCAGTTCCCTGGACGGGATCGGCACCCCGGTGGTGATCGAGGACGAGCACGGTCCGGTGGCCTTCTACGGCATCCCCTACCTGGAACCGGAGATCGCCCGCCACCACTGGGACCTGCCCGAACGCGGCCACCCGGCGGCGATCGGCCACGCGATGGACCTGGTCAGGGCCGATCTCGCCCTGCGTCCGGGCACCCGCTCCGTGGTGCTCTCCCACGCCTTCGTCACCGGCGGGGAGCCCTCCGACAGCGAGCGCGACATCTCCGTGGGCGGCGCCTCGCACGTGCCCGCCTCGGTCTACGACGGCGTGGACTACGTGGCCCTGGGCCACCTGCACGGCCGCCAGACCATCACGCCGTCGGTGCGTTACCCGGGCAGCCCGCTGGCCTACTCCTTCTCCGAGGAGCACCACCGCAAGGGGTTCTGGCTGGTGGACCTGGACGCGGACGGCTTCGCCGGAGCGGAGTTCGCCGACGCCCCGGTCCCCCGGCCGCTCTCCCGTGTCAGGGGCCGCCTCGACGACCTGCTCACCGATGACCGGTGGGAGCGCCACACGGGGCACTGGCTCCACGTCACCCTCACCGACCCCCGTCGCCCCGCCCAGCCCATGGACCGGCTCCGAGAGCGCTTCCCGCACACCCTGATGCTGGAGTTCGACCCCGACGACGGCGACGCGGAGCGGCGGCCGGTCACCGTCGCCGTCGCGGACCGGCCCGAACGCGAGGTGGTCGCCGACTTCGTCGAGTGGGCCCGGGGCAGCGCCGCGAGCCCGGAGGAACGCGCGCTGGTGGACCGCGCGGTCGAAGAGGTCCGCGTCCAGGAAGGGACTCGCTAGATGCGGCTGCACACCCTCACCATGACCGCCTTCGGGCCCTTCGCCGGGACCGAGACGGTCGACTTCGACCGGCTCGGCGGAGGCGGGCTGTTCCTGATCCACGGGCCGACGGGCGCGGGCAAGACCTCCGTGCTGGACGCGGTCTGCTTCGCGCTCTACGGCGACGTGCCGGGTGCGCGCGGCAAGGACCGCTCCCCCAGGAGCGACCACGCCGCGCCCGGGGTCCGGCCGGAGGTCGCCCTGGAGTTCACCGTCCGGGGACGCCGCGTGCGAATCGAGCGCAACCCTCGGTGGGAGCGGCCCAAGAAGCGCGGAAGCGGCACCGTCGCGGAGAACCAGAAGGTGCGCGTCCTCGACTGGCGGGGCGACCGCTGGGAGGGCGTGACCACCCGCCCGGACGAGGCCGGGCAGTTCGTGGGTGACCTGGTCGGGCTCACCATCACCCAGTTCTGCCAGATCGTCATGCTGCCCCAGGGCGACTTCGCCCGGTTCCTGCGGGCCAAGTCCGACGACCGGCGCAAGTCCCTGGAGCGCATCTTCAACACCCGGGTGTTCCGGGACGTGGAGGAGTGGTTCGGCGGGCACGCCCGGAAGCTGGAGCGCGAGGTGCGCGCCGCCGACGAGCGGGTGCGGGCGGTCTCCGGAAGGATCGCGGAGGTCGGCGGGTCCGCCGCCCCGCAGGACCCGGAGGAGCTCACCGCCTGGGCCGCCGAGCTGGCCTCGGTGCAGGCCGCCACCGCCCGCGACGCGGAGGCGGTCACCGCCGGGTTCACGCGAGCCCGGGACGAGGCCAGGGAGGCCCTGGCTGCCGGTCGCGAACTGCTCTCCCGCAGGGAACGGCTGGCCAGCGCCCGGGAGCGCCGCGCGGAACTGGCCGAGCGGCGCGAGTGGCGGACCGGGATCGACACCCGCCTGGCCGCCGCCGAGCGGGCCGACGCGGTGCTGCCGTCCCTGCGCGCCCGCGACCACCGCCGTACCGAACTGGACAAGGCCGAGTTGGCCGTCACCGACCGTCTGGCGCTGGTCAGCGGGATCACGGACGTCGACGCCGCCGAACTCGCGGACCTCAGCACCGGTCTCCCCTCGACGCTGCGAGCCGCCGAGAGGTCCCGCCACGACGAACTCGCCCGCTTGGACCACCTGCGCGGAGACGCCGAGCGCCGCCGCTCCCTCCACCGCGACCTGGCCGGGCTCGACCGGCGGATCGCCGCCGTGCGCACCGAGGCGGTCCGGGCCCGCGAACGGGTGACGGCACTGCCCGCCCGGGTCGGGACGATCACCGAGGAACTGCGCCGGGCCCAGGAGCAGTCCGGACTCACCGACCCCGCGAAGGCCGCTCTCGACCTGGCCGAACGGCGTCGCACGGCCGCCGAGGAGCACCGGCGTCTGGGTGGCGAGGTGGAAAGAGCCGAGGAGGAGCGGCGGCGCGCGGTCGACACCGCCCAGAGCGCCCGCGACCGGTCCCAGGACCTGCGGGAGCGGCGGATCGCCCACATGGCCGCCGAGCTCGCCGCCGACCTGGCCGACGGCACGCCCTGCATGGTGTGCGGGTCCACCGAGCACCCCTCCCCCGCCGAACCGAGCGCGCGGGGACTGGTCTCGGCCGAGGAGGAGCGAGCCGCCCAGCAGGCGGCGGACACCGCCGCCGCCCGGCGCACCGAGGCGGAGAACACCCTGGTGGCACTAAGGGAACGGCACACGGCCGCCGCCGAGCGGGCCGAGGGCCGCACCGTGGAGGCCGCCGCCGAGGAGGTGGCCGCCCGCAAACGGGAACTGGCCGACGCCCGCGCCGCCGCCCGTGAGCTGCACCGTCTGGAGGAGGAGCTGGCCCAGGCCACGGCGGACCTGGAGCGGGCCCGTCAGCGCGAGGGTGAGCTGGTGCGCGAGGAGAGCGAACTGGCCGCCCGCCGCGAGGAGGGCGCCAGAGAACACGAGCGATTGACCGCGCTGCTGGACCGGGCACGCGGCGAGGACGCCGGACTGACCGAGCGGATCGCCCGCCTGCGCGGTGAGGCCGAGGTGCTGCGCGACGCCGCGGACGCCGTCGAGCTGCGCTCCCGGGCTGCCGAGGAGCTGTGCGCCGCCGTCACCGAGGCCGGACGCTCCCTGACCGAGGTGGGTTTCGAGGACGAGGCCCAGGTGGTGAATGCCGCCCTGGACGAGCGTGGCCGCACTGACCTCAGGTCCCGGGCGCGCGACTTCGACGACCAGTGGGCGGCGGTCGAGGCCCGGCTCAAGGACCCCGAACTGGCCGCCGCCGAGCTCGCGAAGGCGCCGGACCTCGCCGCGTTGGAGGCCGGCGCCCAGGCTTCGGACCGCGCGGCCGATCAGGCCGTGGCCTGGCAGGGCATGCTCTCGGACCGGGCCCGCCGTCTGGCGACCCTGCGCGTGGAGCTCGATGGACAGCTGTCCGGTTCGGAACCCGTCCTGCGCCGCTACGCGGTGGCTCAGGGGTTGAGCACCCTGGCGGCGGGAACGTCACCGGACAACACCGACAGCGTCCGGCTGTCCGCCTACGTACTGGCGGCCCGCCTGGAACAGGTGGTGGAAGCGGCCAACCACCGGCTACTGACCATGTCCGACGGCCGCTACGAGCTGCGCTACACGGTGGACAAGGCAGCGGGCGACGGCAGGGCCCGTTCCGCCGGGGGCCTGGGCATGCGCGTGGTGGACGCCTGGACGGGGGTGGAACGCGACCCGGCGACGCTCTCAGGAGGAGAGACCTTCTTCAGCTCCCTGGCCCTGGCGCTGGGCCTGGGGGACGTGGCCACCGCCGAGGCGGGTGGGACGGAGATCGACACCCTGTTCGTGGACGAGGGCTTCGGGACCCTGGACGAGGACACCCTGGAGGAGGTCCTGGATGTGCTGGACCGGCTCCGTGACGGCGGCCGCGCCGTGGGAGTGGTGAGCCACGTCGCGGACCTCCGCCAACGCGTGACGACCCGCCTCCGTGTCGTGAAGGCCGCTGGCGGTTCCAGGCTGGAGCACCACGGCTGAGCCCACCCCGGGTTGGGGCCGCTGCCGGTCGGTGCGACAATGACCAGCGTGAATTCGCTGGTCAACATCGCCGTGTTCGGAATCGGGGGCGCCATCATGGTGGCGGCCCTGATCGGTCTTCTCCTCGTGGTCTCAGGGAGCGCGCGCGGGTCCTCGCCGCGGCTGCTCACCGCCTTCGGTGCCGCTTCGGTGCTGCTCCTGGTGATGCTTCCGTCGCTGGCCGCGTTCAACGTGATGTCCGGCGGCGGTGGTTTCTGGGTGGGTTTCGCCACCGCGAGCTTCGTGGCCGCCGTCATGTACGCGGTCAACGTCGCCCTCCTGCCCGTCCTGGCCCGTCGTCAGGCCATGGTCAGCGGGCGCGCCGGTCTGGGCGACCTGCGCCCTTCTGCGTCAGTCCTGCTCGGCGGGCTGGTGATCTGCCTGGGCGTGGGTCTGCTCGTCACGGGCGTGACCGCCTTCGTCGTCTGACCGTTTCCGGCCACCCTCCCCCATCCCACGACGCCGCTCTGTAGCTTCGTGCCGGGGCCCCACTGGGCTCCGGCACCCAGCGAACGGAGCGGCGTATGCGTGTACGGGCCGCCGTGGTGGTGGCGCTTCTGCTCAGTGGGTGCGCGGTGGATCTGGAGGAGCGCGACTCCATCAGGCAGTTCGAGGTGGCCGCGCTGGACCCCACCGACACGCACCCCTGTGATTTGCTCCCCGACGCCACCGCCGTCGAACTCGGCATCCTGGACGAGGAGGGCGAGGGCAGCCCCCAGTCCGACGCCAACTGCTTCTACACGAACCGAGTTGATGCCAGCGTGGACCTCCGCGTGGAGGTTCATGAGGAGAAGGACGCCGTCGAGTCCACAGTCTCCGCTGCTTTCTCTGGCGCCGACGACCAGGAGTTCGCCAGCGTGGAGGGGTATCCGGGCGTGACCACGGAGTTCCCGGACTCCTGCAACCTCACCGTGGCCGTTTCCGATGAGCACTCGTTCTACGTGCAGGTGAGTGCCGACGAGGCGTGCGAGGTGGCTGTCGAGGTGGCACGCACCGCGATCACCAACGCCCAGGACGCCTGATACCGGGCCTCGGGTTCTGTCATCCTGTGCCCGGGAGTGGATCAATTCAAAGGTCAAGCGGAGATAACGGCCCACGTTTCCGCAGGTCGTGAACTGTAAGCCCCGCGCACGCGGGGATGGACCGCCTTTCCGTCGATGAGGTAGCCCTGTGGTTCGGTAAGCCCCGCGCACGCGGGGATGGACCGCCTTGCTGGAACAGGCTGATTTGCTGGGTCGCGTAAGCCCCGCGCACGCGGGGATGGACCGGGCCGCCGGGTGAGCGTGGCGTGTCAGTGCGAGTAAGCCCCGCGCATGCGGGGATGGACCGCACCTCGTCGTGGGCGCCCCGACCTGCCAGTACGCTCCGCACACGACGAAGCTGTGCGGAGCGGCGACGTCCAGATCAAAGCAGATCGGTGGACTCTCCCGCGACTCGTGCTCGCACGATGTCCCTGTAGGGCAGTGTCACGACAGGAAAGGCCTCCAAGCCAAGGGCGGTTCCACCCCAGCGAGCGGTCGAGGCCTGGTGGCATCATCTCCGAGGACTTGACCTCCACGAACACCCCCGCACTCGCCACGGTGTCGTTGGCGACCGGGGTGTGGTCCCGGTCCGGGTGCCGCCGGACGGAGCGAGCCTTGTCGCCGTGGGCACCAGCCTCTTGATCTTTCACGGTCGCGGCTCTCCGCTCTCCTCCATGCGGCCACGCGAGGGGGGCGACTTTCCGGCCGAGATCGCCAGACTCCCACCTGACGTCCGTGCGGCGCGATGCCGTCGAGCCCTACCGCTCGCGTGGCCGTGCGGGTGCGACCCGGCCTTCAGCGCCCGTGGGAGGTCTTCAGGTAGCTGAGGAACGAAGGCTGCAACCCGGTGACGTGCGTCCCCTGCAACAGCGCCTTCGACAACTGCTCCGAACGTCCCTTGGCGTGCAGCCGTTCCAGCGTGGTGAGAACGTGACGGGCCATCCCGCGATAGAACGGAACCTCTCCCAGCAGTTCGGCTTCGTTCAGCGTGACGTGCAGCCGTGGAGCGGCTGCGTCCTCACCGAGTTCGGGCAGGGCGTCCACGAGGGTGAAGATCTGGCTGTCCGCGCTGGCCACACCCGGGCTGCCCGCACCGATGCTCGTGAAGAGCCCCGTGTCACGCAGCCATGCGTAGAGGGCGAAGAGACCTCCGTAGGAGTATCCGAAGAGGCCGTGCCCGGACTCGCTGACCCGCAGCTTCGACCGCAGGTGAGGGTGGAGTTCGTCGGTCAGGAAGTCGAGGAAGAGGTCGGCGCGGCATTCCGCGAGCTCGGCGAGGTAGGCGTCCACCTCCTCCTGGGTCATCGCACCCGTCTCGCGAGCTGACTCCAGAGTGGCCAGTATGGCGTCTCCGGCGGGTTCCCCGGGCGGCACGAGGTCGCGGTTGCGAATCTGCGCCCAGTTCGCGGCCTCCTCACCCGCGTACCCGATGCTGACCTGGATGTACGGGGCAATGGTCAGATATGGGTCCGACTGGGTGACGATGAGGGGCGCGGTCAGGCCGACGGTCCAGTTGCCGTCCAGCACGTAGATGAGCGGCAGCGGTTCCGTGGAGTCCGCGTAGCCGGGGGGTGTGGTCACCCAGACGGCGTAGCGGCGTCCTGACTTCGCGGTCACCTCCAGGTACTCCGTGTCCTGCAAGCAGCCGTGCAACAACTCGCTCATCGAGTCTCCCCCTTGATGATGCGGCCGCCCTTGTTGACGAGGGCGGCCAGGTCTGGATCAGCGAACACCCTGGGGCCGTGGAGGCGGGTCCTGTCGTCGGGCTGCCCTGTCGGCCCGCGTCCCGACGCGGATCCTGCCGTCCGTCTCGTCTGGACCGAGGGTCCCGGAGTCGACGCCGGTGAACGACACCCGTGTCGGTCTCCGGAGGCCCCGTCGCGGGCCCCGTACCGTCGAACTCAACAGTGGTGAATTGGATGTGCGATAACGTACTCAACAGTGGTGAAACTGTCAACGGAGGCAACGTGAGAGCGCCGGTCGGGGAAGGGAAGCAGCGTCTCCTGGACGCGCTGTTCGACGAGTTCGGCCAGAACGGCCCCAGCCCGAACCTGTCGATGCGGCAGGTGGCGGAGCGGCTCGGCGTGCACCACACGTTGCTGACGTATCACTTCGGGTCGCGGCCGGGACTGCTGCGTGCGGTGCTGTTGGAAGCGCGCCGCCGGGACAACCTCGTCATCGCCGCGACCGGCGACGAACTCGGGTTCGTGGCCCTGTGCCGAGCCGTGTGGAGCTTCTACTCGGACCCCGCACACGAGGACCGGACCCACGCCTTCTTCCACCTGGTCGGGCTCGCGGTCTACGATCGGGACGCGTTCCAGGAGCTCGTCGTCGACATCGACCACCTGGAGCGTCTTCTCGAAGCGGCGGCACTACGCGACGGAGCCACGGCGACCGACGCCAGGCAGCAGAGCATCATCGCGACCGCGTGTCTGCGAGGGCTCCTGCTGCAAAGGCTGTTGAGCCCGACCGCCGAGGTCGACGCCGCAGCCGAGCGCTTCATCATCTCACTGGCGGCGTTTGAGGGAGAAAGCCACGCGCCGTCGACTCAGTAAATCAGCATCGACTTCCCGGTCGCCTTGTCCACGATCTCACCTCTCGTGCATCCGAGAAGAGCAAGTTCGTCGGCCATTGAGCACCATGGCAGTGATGCAGTTGGTTCGATTGTTGCGCACGATACTTTCAGGCCCTTTGGTCCTGGAGTTGTGTTTCCTCTACGGGTAGCCTGAACAGGCACAACACGAACCGGACCCCGCCAATATCCCTGGCGGGGTCCGGTCACACCTGTAGCTATGAAATCGTAGCCTTTAGGAAGGCCGTCCACTCCGACGACTGAGCTTCCAGATGGCCGAACTCACGGTTCTGGGTATCGCGGACGTATGTGACCGGCCCTTCTGCCACCTCCACGCAGTTGCCGCCGCCACCGTCGCTATAGCTCGACTTGTGCCACTCGTTCATGCGGCCCGCCGCTCCTTAATCTGGCTGATCAGCTCAAGAGTCGCCCGCGTCGACAGTGCCTCGGCCTGCATCGCACTGAACAGGTCGAAGGCCTCCCGCACGGTCTTCTCAGTGTCTACGATCTCACCCCCCATGGCGTTCTCCAGGTAGAGGGCCTGCCTACGTGGGCCTAGGTCCACGACGCGGTAGGGGGCACACAATCCCGGAGCTCCGTCGAGGGGGATCGCTTGGAACCGGATCGTACCGGCTTTGACCAGCTCCTCAACCCACGACAACTGGGCCATCAGCACTGCCCGCGAACCGATCGGGCGGGTAAGAACGACTTCGTCTACTAGGAACCACATCCTGACGCCACGCTTCCGAAGTGCCTCCAAGCGAACCACTCTCGCGCACACGATCTCGTCGACTTCATCTTCGGTCGCTTCAGGCGTCCGTGCCTTGACCAGAGCACGAGCATAGTCGGCGGTCTGGATGACGCCAGGGAAAATGATGGACTGGTACTCGCGGAGCTGAGTGGCTTTCCGTTCGAGTGACAGCGCGTTCTTCAGCTGTTCTGGAATCGCCCCTTCAAGGTGGGTGTCCCTCCAGAAACTCAGAAGATCACCCTCAGTTGCGAACAGCACTTCCATTTTGTCCACATGATGGCGTTTTGCCACTCGTGTCGCGCGCTCAATCGATCCGACCATTGCTCCACTCACACCCAGACGGGCGCCCACCTCAGGGAGCGACAGTCCTCGATCAGTGCGGTGTTTTCGCACAGCCGCCCCAAAAGGAACCCACTTCCGGATCTGATCTTTCGGTCCGTCCTTCGGCATAGCAACAGTCAACAACAGATCGCAACTGTTCGCCACCCACAGAACCAGGAAAAAACAGTTGCTCAGTTTCCGTGGCGCCCTGACCAGCGCTTGTGTCAAGTTATGGCCACGTCCTTCAGTAGGCCAACCCCCCATTGAAAACCCGGTGGGCTAGGTCGAGAGCGACCATTCAGGATCGGGACCCACCCCGAAGCACCCGAGGTGAGACTTATGCAGGCTGACCAGAGCCCAAGGACATCAAGCACCCAAGCCGGGCGCTACCCCCGCGTGCTCCGGTTCTTCGAGCCCGCCCGCCACGGCATCCTGCTCGGGCCAGCCCGCGAATACCGGGCCCTGTCGTCCTGGTGCCGGAACATGCTGCCGGTACAGGGCACCCGGCTCGCCCGCATCGCGCGCATCCTCGTCACCAACGCGCACCAGCACTCCCGATCGGGTTTGCCTGGCGGCACCGTCCGCGTCGTCCTGGACCAGACCCGACTGCTCCTCCCCCACCTCTACGTCACTGACCAGGGGCCACGGAACCCGGACTCCCTCCAGTTCCCACAGCTGCACCCCGGCTCAAGCACGTCTGGCCTGGCAGTCCTCAACCGCCTCGCCCTGTCCTGGACCCCCTCCTGGACCTGGGACGGCAACCGCATCCAGCAGACCACCGTCGAGGCCGTCCTCGACCTCAACTGACTGACTGCGTCGGTCTCCGGACGCAAGCTCTCCGATCACAAGCTCACGTTGCCAACCCACAACACATCTGGACTCGACCATGACCACAGACCACCTGCCACCTCGACCTGACTGGTGCGCCCGAGTACCCACCAACCCCGACCATCACGGCTGTTCTCACCTGAGGGGGCCGGTGATCCCCTCCCCTCGACGACCGGTCGACGCCCTCCTGAAAGTGCTGTGCAACGCTCACACCGGACTGTTGAGTGCGGGGGTGACGTCGTGAGCGTGTTCTCTCCCGAACTGGCCCACCGCGAGACGACAGTCCCGCTGGCCAGCTTCATCAAGCCGTTTCACGCCCACTACTTCTCCCGCACCGTGGGCACCCCGTTCCGCAAGCGCAAGTACGCCTTCGCCGGACTCCCCGGCCTCATGCCCCTGGTCCGCGCGTTCCTGGACACCAGCGCCGCCGAACGCTCCCCCGACTACCGATACCTGTTCACCCTCCTCGGCTCGGAACTGGCCAACAACGCCCTCACCCACTCCCTGTCGAGTGAACACGGCGGCACCTACACGCTCACCGTCGACCGGGACGCGACCGGGATGACGCTGACCTGCCAGGACCAGGGCACCCGGCGCCCCATGAACCCCGGCCCGCTCACCGCCACCCACCTGGACACCCTCCGTCCCACCGCTGGCTCGGCGAACGGCCAGGGACTGGGCTTGGGGCTGGTCAGCACCCTCGCTGATCAATGGGGCGACAACGGCAACCCGAAGTTCCGACAGGTCTGGTTCCACCTCTCCTACGACCTCACCGACACCCCCTGGAACGACATCAACACCGACATGGACAAGGCGGATCGCTGATGCTGGACATCGACACCCGGGACCTGCTGGCCGTGGCCGAGGACGCCCTGACGGCCCCCACCCATCTGCCCCCGGCCCTGCTCGCTGAGTGGCACTCCCACACCCTCAACAACCGTCTCCCCCTCATCCGGGAGCGCTGCGGATCGCCCGCGAGGAGGGAGACGCGGAACGAGCGACGCGGTTGGTCGACCAGGCCGTCCACGACTACCCGACCTCCACCGGTCACCCGGTGCCGGGAGTGACCCCGCACATGTGACAAGCGCGGGCCGAAGACCCTGAAGGGTGCGGCTCCCAAGGAGACCCACGTGACCCCGCTACCTCGGTTCTCGCGAGCGGGCCCCTGAACCCCCAGCCGCTGGCTGAAGCACTCCATGAAAAAGCTCTGGCGGGTGCGACAACACCCCCAGAGCAGGCCGACAACAACGATCACTTCAGAGAAAGCAGATTGCCGACATGGCCATTGTGCCGCACCCGCATGCCCCGGACCACACGATCACGCCGCCCGGCTCCGAGCCCCGCTGGCAAAGCCGCGTGTACCCCGGCCAGCTCTCCCACACCCGCCAGGTCCGTGCCGACCTGGACACTGACCTGAACCGCCTGCTCACCCTGCCGGTCGAGGCGAGGGAGAACATGGTGTTGTGCGTGAGCGAGATGTTCGCCAACGCCTGCGACCACTCCCGTTCCGGACAGGAGCCTGAGGGGAGGGTGGTCCGCACCCTGGACACGCCCCGCCCGGGGGCCGTTCGGATCTCGGTCATCGACGACGGCACCCGCACCGACGCTGTCTCGAACTCCTCCCCGACGGTCCCGCGCAGGCGGACGCGGAAGGAGTGGGATCAGGCCGAACGTGGTCGGGGCCTGCTGCTACTCGGCCACCTCGTCAACCGGTGGGGGTTCCGTCCGGTGCTGGACTTCCCGTTCTGCGCTGGGCTCGGCACCGTCTTCTGGGCCGAGTTCACCCTCCCCGTGCTGAACTGCGGCGGGGCCTCCGCTGGTGGGGGTGCCCTGTGACCGGTCACGAACTCGACCCCGGTGTGCGGTCGGTCCTGACCGCGCCCCGAGGCCACCGCTTCCCCCGCACCGTCGATCGTCCTCTGCGGGTCGTCCCGAATCCACCGGAGTCACTGGAGCCGCCAGAGTCACCTGGGCCCCCGAAGCCAGCCCAGATCGAGGCTCCGCAGGACCGATACGCACGTCTGCTGCGCCAGATGCACGGTAACCCCCGGGTGGCGTACATGCTCGAACACGGCCCCCTCCCGCACTGGATGCTCGTGGCCCGCCAACAGCGTGAACAGAGGGAGCGGGAGGCCCGACGAGCGTCCATCGCGCGAGCCGAACCGCAACCCGCCCTTCCGAGGGGCCGTCACAGGGCACCCCGCCGCTGGTGGGGATGCCCCGCCACCGCCATCAGCTCCACTCTCTTCCTGGGACTGATCACCCTGGAAACCGTGGGTCGGAACCTGACCCACGACATCGGCATTCTGGCCTGACCCGGTGAGGAGACGGGGCCGGGCGACGAAGCCGTCGCCCGGTCCCTCCCAGCGTGCGCGGAGAGCAACAAGCGGCCGGGTCCAGGAGGAGGGGCGGAAGGACTCCAGGTCAGCCAGCTGGCGGATGATCAGTCCCCGCCGCCACCCCCGTCGCCCCCATCACCGCTGTAGCCCGCGCCGCCGCTGCGGTCGATGCCGTGTTTGCGCTTGTACTCACGCCACTGCCGCTGCTGCCGGTTCCACACCTGTTTACTCATCCCCTTGGGACGCTTAGGAGTGTCCGGGTCCTCCCAGCTCATGAGAACCCCGAACCCGACGCCCACGATGATCGCCACGATTATGGCCCCCAGGATCAGCAAACCCTCGAGAATCGCGCCGACCGTGTCGACCACGCCATCGACCGTCTCCTGAGCGTCTGGATGAGTGACGGCTCCGACCAAGGCCAGGAACACGGATGCGATGGCGGTCCACTTGGCGCCCGTCAGGAGCTCACGGATACGACTCCAGTGGCGAGCCTGGTCCAAGTAGCCGGTCCACCAGACACACGCGGCGCAGACGATGGCCTCCACAGTCAGTAGCGCCAAGAGGACCTTTTCGCCGGTGCTCTCTGGCTCCGCTAGCGCGAACACGAGCAGGGCCATGGACGCGCTGCCTCCGGCGGCGACCGCCGCCACATGCGCGAGTACGTCGTTGCGATCCTTCAGGCGTTCCTCCTCGGAGGAACTGATCATCTTGTTGTAGAAGTCGACCAGGATCCACAGCGGCCAGGCGCACGCGAGGGCACATCCGGCCACGATCAGCAGCATCAACGGCATGAGGACCTCTGCGGTGTGAAGGTGGTCTGCTCCCTACCCGCTCTGCCTCAGCCGAAGGACGACAGCAGTGGCCGGATCAGGACACCGGTCGGCCTGACCACCGGTCCATCCCCGAAGGCGCGGTGCGCAGATCCCTCATCGCCAAGGGGTTTGTCTGAACCTCATCACGCGCTGTAGTGACCCGCACGGCGCAAATCCGCTCAGACACAGCGGGGTACAAACGTGCACCTGTGTGCTTGGTTCAGTGGTGCGGGTTGGCCGTAGAGCGGCGGTCGGCGCCCGGACGGCGGGGGTTTTTACCAGTCCGGGGGACACGCATCTCTAGAACACGTCAGTAGTCCTGGGGGGTGGCCCGTGTCCGTACTTGGCCCTGAACTACCAGTCGCGCCACTCAACAGCACGACCGCCAAGTGCGGTGCGGGCACAGCACCATGCGCCGTCCCCGCCCTGAATAAACCGAGAACCCCAAGGGGTACGGTTGAACCCGCACGAGACTACCTTTAGCTAATGGGAAAACCGGGTTGGCCGTAGAAAGGCTGCGGGACAGCAACCCAAGCCGTAGAACCCTCGCGGGACAGCAACCACAACCGCAGAACCCACAGCGAACAGCAACCCCAACCCGTAGAGCAGCCAACGGCGCCCAACCCCATCCTGAGCACCAGTGGTGCCACGGGCAGCAAAGAGGGGCGCACCCTCTCGGGCACGCCCCCTTCCACCTACTTACTCCACCTGCGGCTGATCAGTCCTTGGCGGTGCTTTCCGGCGCCTCACCAGCTGCCTCACCAGCGGAGGCGTCCTTACCGCCACCGCCAGCCGAACCCCCGCCCGCGGCCGCTCGCGAACGGCGGTCCAGCTCGGCCAGGTAGGCGTTGTAGTCGTCCATGTCGGCGTCGTCGGAACCACCGCGGCGGCTGTGCCGCTCACGGCGGCGCTCCTGGCGCTCGTCGTCACGCGACCACTGCACCACCAGCGCCAGCATCACCATGACCGTGGGGATCTCGCCCAGCGCCCAGGCGATGCCTCCGCCCGCGTACTGGTCGGCGGCCTGGTCGGTCATCCACGGGATGTCGAACTGCCCGTAGTACTGCATGGCCATCGGGGTGGCCTGCTCCATGATCGCGATGCCGAAGAAGGCGTGGAAGCCCATCGCCACGAGGAGGAGGAGGATGCGCAGCAGGAACGGGACCTTCCTGGGCGCCGGGTCGACACCGACGATCACCCAGTAGAAGAGGAAGCCCGAGACCAGGAAGTGCACGCCCATGAACAGGTGACCGAGGTGGTCGTTCATCAGGGTCGGGAACAGCGGGGTGAAGTACAGCGCGTACGGGCTGAACACGAAGATCGGCCCAGCGACGGCCGGGTGTGTCACGATCTGGGAGAAGCGGCTGTTCAGGAACGCGTTGAGCCACTCGCGCGGTCCCCGGTCGCCTCGGGTCTCGGCGGGCCGGAGCGCCCTCAGCGCCAGGGTGACCGGGGCGCCCAGGACCAGGAGGATCGGGGTGACCATGGCCAGCACCATGTGCTGGATCATGTGCATCGAGAACATGATCATCGCGTAGGTCGCGAACCCGCTGAGCTGTACCGCGACGATGGTCAGCAGCCCCAAGAGGAAGGCGGCGGTGCGGCCGACGGGCCACTTGTCACCGCGCTTGACCAGGCGTCGCACGCCTCCGAGGTACAGGAACGCGGCGACCGCGACGAACATGATGAAGAACAGGTCCGGTCGCCACAGGGTGAGGACGTTCTCCAGGCTCATCGCGGGCGGGATGGCGAAGCCCAGGATCGCGGCGGCCGGGTCGAGGGTGCCCTCGGTCGGCGGTGTCGGCGGCGCGGTCCGGCCCAGGCCGACGGACACACCCATGACGGCGGCCATGATCAGGACCTCCGCCCCGGCCAGGCGCAGGAAGCTCCGGCGGCGGAAGGAGTAGCCCACCTTCCCTCCGGGCGCGGCGTCGATCCGCGTCAGCACCCGGGTGCGGTGGGCGTAGCCGAGGAAGCCCAGGACCACGAACAGGGCGATCTTGACGAGGATGATCCGGCCGTACTCCGTGACGAACAGGTCGTCGAGGGAGTACAGCCGGGCCATGGCGCTCGCGGCGCCGCTGATCGCCACGCCCACGTAGGCCCACAGGGCCATCCGGCTGAACCGGTGGGCGGCGACGGCCGGCTCCTGCCCGTCCTTGCGCATGGCGTGGTAGGTGACCACGACCAGCCCACCCACCCAGGCGCAGATCGAGATCAGGTGCAGCGCCAGCCCGGTGACGGCGAGCTCGTGCGCCCCGGAGGAGGCGGCGTGACCGGTGAGCGCGGGCGGGGTGACCGCGACCAGGGACGCGACCAGCAGCCACAGGCCACCGGTGGCGGTGGTGATGGTGCGGCCGAACAGGGCGATGCCGGTGGTGATGAGAATGACGAACATCAGGGCGACGCCCGAGCCGATCGAACCGGCGAAGGCGGTGACCTCGTCGACGGTCACCTGGCCCGCGCGCCGACCGAGGAACTCGGCGGTCTGGAAGTACAGGGTGCCCACGGCCCCGAGGACCCACGCCAGCGCGGTCCAGGTGCCCGCGCGCACGTAGCCGACGGCCTGCGGGGAGAGCTGGCCTCTGTCAGAGCCGAGGAGGACGACCGCCATGAGCATGAGGCCGATGGTCAGGACGGCAGCGGTGTCCATGACCGTCTTGGCGATGGGCATGCCCCAGCGGACGAACTCACCGGAGTCGAACCGCTCCATGCCGGGGATGATCTGCGCGAAGACCGCGCCGCCCAGGATGAGGGTGGCGCCCAGGGCCACCGTGCACACGAGCACGGCGATCAGGGCGTAGACGGGGGCGTTCTCGGTGCCGGGTGCCTGGTCCTGGAGTTCCTTGGGGGATGTGTCGTTCTGGGCGGGAGGAGCCACGCGCCACTCCGTCGTCGAGTCGGTCAACTTGCAGGTCAGCGCCCCGGGCGCGAGGGCCTCCGCACTGCCGTCCGTCGGACTCCGGCGGGGACCTGGCGCGGAGGGACACCTCGACCAAGGTTAGTCCGTTTACTACACAGTGTCGGACTTGGGTCCGCTCGCCCACCCCCCTTGTGCCGGAAATCCCTTTCGCGGCCAATGGGACGCGGACCAGAAGTGACGTTTCCCCCTTCAGCGGAGAGCCTTCGCGATACGCTCGTTCTCTCTACGGGAGGTCGCGGACCACCCCCTCGTGCCCGTCACCCCTCGCCGCCGTGCCCCTCCACGGCCACCCGGTTCCACGAACGCAGAAGAGCACGAAGGGGGAGGGCGATGCCCGAGTTCGACAGTGTCATCCGTTCCACGCGGACGGTGGTCCCAGAAGGGATCAGGTCGGCCAGTGTGGGGGTGCGGGACGGCCGAATCGAGGCGGTCCGCCCCTACTCCGCCAGGATGTCCGCGCACGAGGTGGTCGACCTCGGCGACACCGCCCTGCTACCCGGCGCGATCGACCTCGGCACCGGCGTGCACGCCCCAGGGGAGGATCTGCCCGCCTCCTACCAGCGCGTGAGCACGTCCGCCCTACGTGGCGGTGTCACCTGCGTCGTGGTCTCCCCCGCCCCGGGCCGACCCGCGATCACCTGTGCCGACTCCCTCCAGGTGCACCAGCGGGCGGCGGCGGGGACGGAGGTGTCGGTGCTCTTCCTGGGCGGGGTCACGCAGGGGACCAGCCCACTGGACCTGGCCGACCTCCACGCCGGTGGGGTGGTGGCCTTCCAGGGGTCGCTGTCGGACGGGGGCGCCCCGGACATGGCGGCCCTGGGCGACGGGCGGTTGCGCAAGGCCATGGCGGAGATCGCCGCCCTGAACAGCCTGTTGTTGATGCACGCCGAGGACGCCCGCGAACTGGGCACCCCACCGGTGTCGGCGGAGCAGCGACCGCCCCGGGCCGAGCGGCGGGGCCTGGAGCGGGTGATCGCGGCGGCGCGCGTGGTGGGGGCGCGCACCCACGTGGCTCCCTTCACCGCCGCCGAGTGCGCCGCCCTGCTGGCCGCCGCCGGTGCGGTGGGGGTCGGGTTGACCGCGCACACCTGCCCGCACTACCTGTGCCTGCCCTCGGAGTTCCCCGGCCCGGGTTCTCCGGCGCACGCCTGCCGTCCCCCGCTGCGGTCCGACGCCAACCGCAAGGCGTTGTGGAGCTCCCTGCTGGAGCCGGACTCCCCGATCCTGACCGTCGGTTCGGGCCACCTGCCCGCCATCGGCCTGTACACCCTGGAGTGGAGCCTGCCCGCGTTGTGGACGGCGGCGCGCAGACGCGGTCGTTCCCTGTCCGACCTGGCCCGGTGGACCGCCCGGGCCCCCGCGGAGCTGCTGGGGCTGGGGGGTCGGGGCCGCGTCCAGGAGGGGTACGACGCCGACCTGGTGGCCTTCGAGGACCAGACGACCCTCGCGGTGCCGGATTCGGACCCGAGCCCGTACGCGGGGATGCGCCTCACCGGAAGGGTGCGCGGGACCTGGGTGGCGGGGCGCCCGACCCTCTCTGACGCACATCAGCCCTAGACCCGTGTCACACCACACACATCCGGCTTACAGCCTGTCAACATGGCTACGGATGGCTATGCACATTGGCGATAGCGTGGACGCGCCTTCGCAGGTCACAGTGGGAGGTATCAATGGCGATACCAGTTGGAGGAATCGTGCGCATCGGCGTGCCCCGCGAGATCAAGAACCACGAGTACCGTGTGGCGATCACCCCTGCGGGTGTCCACGAGCTGACCCGCCGGGGTCATGAGGTCTTCGTCGAACACGACGCCGGGGCCGGTTCCTCCATCACGAACGAGGAGTACCTCGCGGCGGGGGCCAGTATCCTGCCCACCGCCGACGAGGTCTGGGCCGCGGGCGACCTGATCCTCAAGGTCAAGGAGCCCGTCCCGGCCGAGTACCACCGCATGCGCGCGGGGCAGACCCTGTTCACGTACCTGCACCTTGCCGCCTCCCGCGAGTGCACTGACGCTCTGCTGGATCGCGGGGTCACCGGTATCGCCTACGAGACCGTGCAGCTGCCCGACGGTTCGCTCCCGCTGCTCGCCCCGATGTCGGAGGTGGCCGGGCGGCTCGCCACGCAGGTGGGTTCGGTGACGCTCCAGCGCCCCAACGGCGGCCGGGGTGTCCTGATGGGCGGGGTTCCGGGGGTGCGCCCGGCCAACGTCACCGTGATCGGCGCCGGGGTGTCCGGGCTCAACGCCACCCAGATCGCGGTCGGCATGGGCGCGAACGTGACCGTGCTGGACCTGAACGTCCACAAGCTGAGGCACATGGACGCGCTGTACCGGGGCCAGGTCAAGACGGTGGTCTCCAACGCCTTCGAGCTGGAGCTGTCCGTCCTGGAGTCCGACATGGTCATCGGCGCGGTCCTGGTGCCGGGCGCCAAGGCCCCCAGGCTCATCTCCAACGAGCTGGTCTCGCGGATGCGTCCGGGTGCGGTGCTGGTCGACATCGCCATCGACCAGGGCGGTTGCTTCGAGGACTCGCGGCCGACCACGCACGACGACCCGACCTTCGCCGTGCACGACACCGTGTTCTACTGCGTGGCCAACATGCCGGGCGCCGTGCCGAACACCTCCACCCACGCCCTGACCAAGGACACCCTGAAGTACACGGTGGCCCTGGCGGAGAAGGGCTGGAAGCAGGCGCTGCGGGAGGACGCCTCGCTGGCCGAGGGCCTCAACACGTTCGAGGGTGACCTGGTCTACGCTCCGGTCGCCGAGGCGCACGGGATGAAGTACCGCGAACTCGACGAGGTGCTCGCCTCCTAGTCGCGCGAGCGGTTGGCGGGAGGGGGGCGTCCGTACGGGCGGCCCCCTCCTCAGTGTGAGTGGACGAACCCCCACGCACCCCGACCAAACCCGCCCGACCTGGGGTCAGCCGCGGAATCCGTGCCTCGGGACGGGGTGGTCGGGCCGGACGGGCGGGGGTACCGTCGAGGGGTGGCCCCTCCGATGGCGGGGCCCGTGACCGGGGCCCGAACACATGAGGTGGGACTGTAGTGACACACACCGGAGCGGTAACGGTGACCCGGATCGTCGAGCTCGAACTCGTGCGGCTGCGGCCGTCACTGGCCGGGCGCGGCTCCGACGGGTCCGTTCCCGTGCTGGTCCGGGTGTCCGACGGACAGGTGAGCGGCTGGGGCGAGGTGTCCCGGGCCACCGCCGACCAGTGGGAGGCGCTCGTCCGCGACTTCGCGCCCGCCCTCCTGGACCACACCTGGCGCCGCCCCACCGAGGTGGCCGACGCCTTCGCGGACCTGCCCTGGGACCCCGCGCTGAGCGGTGCCCTGGACACCGCGTGCTGGGACCTGTGGAGCCGCCAGCGATCCACACCGCTGGCGCACGCGCTGGGCGGTGAGCGCACCGCGCTCACCGCGGGGGTGACCCTGCCCCGGCAGGCGACCCTGGAGTCGGTGGTCACGGAGGTGAACCGGAGGGTCGGCGCGGGATTCCGGCGGATCCGACTGGAGGTCGAACCGGGCTGGGACACCGACGTGATCCGGGCCGTGCAGTCGAGTTTCCCGTTCCTCGTCCTCCAGGTGGACGCGGGCGGACGCTACACGGAGTCCACCGCGGACCTGGACGCGCTGCGGTCGTTGGACGCGCTCGGGCTGTTGGCGATCGAGGACCCGTTCGCCGCCGGTGACCTGGGCGCGCACGCGCGCCTGTCGGCCGAGCTGCGCACCCCCGTGGCCCTGTACCGGTCGCTGTCGTCGGTGGACGATCTGCGCGAGGCGGTGCTGGCCGAGGCGGGGCGCGCGGTGAACGTGGACCCGGCACGGCTGGGCGGGTTGACCGAGGCCCGGCGCGCGGTGGACCGGGCGGTGGACGCGGGCTGGGGCGTGTGGTGCGGTTCCTCGGCGGTGACCGGGGTGGGCCGCGCGGCGACGGTCGCGCTGGCCTCGCTGTCCGGCGCGACCCTGCCGGTGGAGATGCCGAGTTCCAGTAGTCGTGGCCGTGACCTGGTGATTCCCCCGGTGCGCGCGCACGACGGCGTGGTGCCGGTCCCGCTCGCCGAGAGCGGTCTGGGGCACGACGTGGACCGGGTGGCCCTGTCCGGGTACACCGCGAGGACCCTGGTCCTGGACGCGCGCTCGAACCGGGCGTCGGACAACACCCCATAACCGAACAGCGTTAGGTATCCTGTCGCTCACCGCGTCCGGCCCCGACACCGGACCCCCGACGCACGTGGAGGCGTGGTGCGCGTATTCGCCGACGTCCAGGAGGTCGTCGCGGCCCAGGGAGAGCACCTGGGCCGGACCGACTGGCTGACCATCACCCAGGACCGCATCGACCTGTTCGCCGACGCGACCGACGACCACCAGTGGATCCACCAGGACGCCGAGCGCGCCGCTGAGGGTCCCTTCGGCGCCACCATCGCGCACGGCTACCTGTCGCTGTCGCTGTTGGCGCACTTCTCCCAGAGCGTCTTCTCCCTCACCGTGAAGCCGCGGATGTCCATCAACTACGGCCTCAACAAGGTGCGCTTCCTCCAGCCGGTCACCGTGGGGTCGCGGGTGCGCGACGCCGTGCTGCTCGGCGAGGTGAAGCCGACCCCCAGGGGCTACCTGGTCTCCACCGAGCACACCGTGGAGATCGAGGGTCAGGAGCGCCCCGCCCTGGTCGCCGAGGCGCTCGGCCTGTGGGTTCCGTAGGTAGGGCCCCGCGACGTACCCTCGCGGTATGGACGAACTCCCGCCGCGTCTGACCGTGGTCACTCTCGGAGCCCGCGACCTGCCGGAGCTGCGCCGGTTCTACCTGGCCCTCGGCTGGGAGGAGGTGCCGTCCGGTTCGGACGGGTGGACGGGGTTCCTGGTGGGGGGTGTCCTGCTGTCCCTGTTCCCCGTGGCGGAACTGGCCGCCGAGGCGTCCGACGGCGTGCTGCCCGCCGCGACTGGCTGGTCGGGGTTCACCCTGGCCTGCAACGTGGACGAGCGCGCACAGGTCGACGGGGCGTTCGCGTCCGCCGTCCGGGCGGGTGCCGAGGTCGTGGCCGAACCGACGGACCGCCCCTGGGGAGGGCGGTCCGCCTACGTCGCGGACCCGGAGGGCAACCGCTGGGAGATCGCGTGGGCCCCGGGCGCTCGGTTCGACGACCGGGGAGCGCTCACCTCCTTCGGCGGCTGACCCCGTCGGCGTTCCCGGACGCCCTAGCGCACCATGCGGCGCAGGGCCCGGCGGACCAGGCCCGGGGTGAACCAGCGCAGCTTGCGTTCGGCCCGCTCGGCCCTGCGGCGCATGCGGTCCGCCCGGGCCCGGACCTGTTCCAGTTCCCCCTGGAGCAGGGCCACGTCCTGTGGGTCGGCCTCCTCCTGCCGCGCGGCAGCCGGGGACTCCAGGCGGGCCTCCTCGTCGTCCGTCGCGAGGACCAGGTCCGTCGCGGGCATCCAGTGGATGCCGTGGACCTCCTCCACCAGCCGGTCCAGGTCCCGGCCGGTCACCTCGGGGTCGAGGTGGCGGGCGCGGGCGAAGGCGGCGGTCCGCTCCAGGCGCAGCATCCCCTCCTCCGCCGTGAGGGCGCCCGGCATGGGCGCGCAGAGCAGCCCCACCGCCTGGGTGTCACAGGCGTGGACCATCTCCGCCAGGGCCCTGGGGTACGGTTCGGCGCCGGCCTCCAGGTACAGGCGGTAGGGCACGCGGGGATCCGTGCTCGGTTCGCTCTCGACGAACCGCACGCGCGGGTCGCCCCGGAAGGTCTCGTGGGCCAGCCTCAGGTCGAGGACGTCCTCCTCCAGCGGGGAGCGGCGCTCCTCGTCCAGTGCGCCCCACGGGCCCACCATCCACAGGCGCAGGTCCGGGGTCGTCCCGGAGAGCAGGGCCGAGGCGGTGGCGTCGATCTCCTCCAGGGTGTGGTCCGCGGCGTCCAGCACGACGTCGACCAGCGGCACCTCCCACTGGCGCTCGGGCTGCTTGCGCCGCAGGTGGAAGTCGGGCACCCGGTTGGCCACGTAGGGCTTCCGGTAGCGGGTCCCGGCGTCCCTCTTCTCCTGCATCTGCGAGCGCCCCAGGTGCCAGCTGCTGGTCTCCAGGTCCGGAACGAAGAAGGCTCCCCGTTGGGCCACCCGGTGGCCGAACTCGCTGTCCCCGCCCAGGATCATGGCCGGATCCAGGCCGCCCGCCGCGTCGAACAGGCTCCGGTGCAGCGATCCGGTCGCCCCGACGAACACCTTGAAGGCCTCGTGGTGGGCCGAGCGCAGTCGGTCGTGCCGGTCGATGAACCGCTCCACCCAGTGCGGGTCGGCGCCCTCCAGGTCGAAGAGCGCCTCGGCGCGTCCGGCGGCCACCTCGTCCCGGACGTGCTCCGGGGTCATCGCGGACGGGTCGAAGTCCACGAACATCTTGTGGCCCATGACCACGGCGTAGTCCACCACGTGGTGCCAGCGCATCTGGGACTCCACGTGCTCGCGGTAGACGAGCATGTCCGCGTCCAGGCGCAGGACCACCTGCCCGGACGAGTCCGCGACCCCGGTGTTGACTGCGTGCGCCGAACCCCAGCCGCCGGGGTCGGAGGTGATGAGGCGCGTGTGCTCCGGGCGCACCTCGGGCAGTGCGAGCGGCACGGGCGAACCGTCGTCCACCACGACCACCTCCATGAGGTGCGCCGGGTAGCTCTGCGCCGCCAGCGAGGCCAGCACCATCGCCAGTTTCTCCGGCTGACCGTGCGCCGGGATCACCACGCTCACCAACAGCGTCGGCGTCCACTCCCCCAGCGGGGGCGGGTCCAGTCGCGCGTAGTCGTTGCGGAACACCAGGGGCTGTCGCGGGGACGCCGCGAGCCGCCCGGTGTCCTCCCCTCCCAGGGGCTGCCCCTGTTCCGGGACCACCCCGACCCGTACCCGGGTGTCGGCCCGCTCCCCCGACTGGCGTTCCGAGACGTTGTCCGCACTGGTCACGACTGTCCTCCCGTGTACTCGGTGGTCCGGAGCAGTGTCCTCGCCGGGCCCGGGTCCGGCTGGCCCAGCGGGGCGGGCGCGCCCTCCAACAGGGCGCTCGGCCGCCACCCGGACCACTGCCGGGTGCTCCTGCGAAGGAAGTAGCCCATGTCGGCGCCCCAGGTGTGCCCCTGCCCGGCGCGGCGCAGCAGGTAGCCGAGGCCGTGGGTGCGATAGATCCGCCCGCTGCTGCGGCGCACCGCCAGGAGCAGCTGGCTGTCGATCGCCCTGGGCAGGGGACGGAACCCGCCGACGTCGCGCAGGACGGAGCGGTCGATGACGATCGTGCTGCCCACCACGTCCGGCGACGGCTTCTCGGTCTGGTAGCTCCGCCACACGGTGAGGTCGAGTTCCTCCAGGTACACGAGGTCCTGGGTGACACCGACCAGGTCGGCGCAGGCGTAGGTGCGCGCCATCAGCATGTCGGCGAGGTGTTCGGGTCCGTACCAGTCGTCGTCGTCCCACTTGGCGATCACGCTGCCGGACGTGCGGTCCACCGCGTCGTTGAGGACCGCGCCGAACACCTGGTCCGCCGGGGCCTCGTGCACGGTGATCGGTCTGCCGGTGGCCGCGAAGTCCGCCACGGCCGCACGGACCTCGGGCAGCTCGGCGGAGAACCCGTGCAGGGCCAGGACCAGCTCGAACCGCACCCCGCGCTGCCGGGCCACCTGGGCGAGGGCGAACCCCACCAGCTCGGGCCGCCGCGTGCACAGCATCACCGACACCAGGGGTTCGGGCGGAATCGGTACCCCGGCCCGGGTTGCCAGGGCGCGCCAACGGGCCAGCTGGCCGTGGGTACGCAGGGCGGCGCGCCGCAGCCGGACGCTGTGCTCCTCCCGGCTGAGGGGGTCGGCCAGCGCCGTCGCGTCCAGGCTGGTGAGTACGGTGGTGAGCTCCGGCCCGAGCCCGGCCGCCCACTCGGGAGCGGGTCCGCTGACCACGGGGACCCCTCCGGCGGCCAGGGCGACGACCGCCCGGACGACGGCGACCGGGTTCGTGTGCCCGGACCAGTCCACACGCACGCCGCGCAGGTAGCGGGCGCGGCCGATGTCGAGGTCGGTGAGCGTGCCGTCCTCGGGGACGGTGCTCAGTACCCGCTCGCCCTCGCGGAGGACGCAGCGCCCGCCGCGGGCCGACAGGTCGCCCATGGGGCCGCCCGCCTTCTTGGTGAAGCCGACGGGGTTCACGCACTGCTCGTCGACGGGGGCCAGCGCGGTGACGGGGTCGGGTTCGCCGACCCGGGCCCCGGAGCTGGGCAGGTCGAGGTGCGGGACGACGGAGTCCTCCCACGGCGGAAGTTCTCCGTCAGCGGCACGGACCACGATGTCGGCCACGGGTGAGACCCGGCGCAGCGGTACCGGACCGGTCGCGCTGACCCCGGTGGCGGCGACGTCGCCCGGCCGCCACCGCGCCCCGCCCGTCCCGTGGACCCCCGCCAGGGGCGTGGCCCGTTGGCCGCGTCGCCCGCCCGTGGTTCCGTGCAGGACGCAGTCGAGTGCCTGGCCGGTCTCGACGGAGTTGGGAAAGTACAGTTCGCAGACCCAGCCGCGCTTGCCCAGGCGGCGGACGCGCATCTCCAGGAGGTCGTTCCACTCGTCGATGCCCGGCGGACTCGGGACGAGGGGACCGCGGTGCCCCGGCGTGTCGGCGACCACCACGACCAGGTGGACGGTGGGGGGCAGGGCGTTGACGGTGACGAGGCTGCGGCGCAGGTCGGTGAGGCTGGCTGCGACCACCGCGACGAGCCCGACCGCCTCGGGCTGGCCGTCCCCGCCCACCCCGGCGACCTCGATCGTTTCCCCGAGGGGGTGCGTGTCGAGGTCGACCGTCAGGTCGTCGGAGCGCAACCGCAGGCCGGAGAGCGCCTCCAGGGTCGACGCGCGGTCCCCGGTGTGGCAGAGGACCGCCGCTTCGTCGCCGCGAGTGCGCAACGCCTGGCGTAGGACTGAGCTGATCATCGGCGACCCCGGGGTTCGGAGTGGGTGGAGGTGCGAACCGGTCCTGTCCGGTCACACCGCCCACCCTAGCCACTCAGGTTACACACGGTGACTTACCGTCACGGCGTGTCTGTACGCGGACAGAACCCCCCGGGCCGCGACCCGCCCGCCTCCGCTAGCGGGCCAGCTTGCGCAGTACCCTCCGGGTCAGTCCGGGGGTGAACCAGCGCAGCTTGCGTTCGGCCCGCTCCGCTCTGGCCCGGAGTCGGTCGGCTTCTGCCAGGGCACGGTCCAGCCGTCTCTGGATGACCTCCGGTCTCTCCTTGGGAGCGTCCTCGGCCTCGGTGCCGACCACGAAGCCCTCCCCCGGAATCCAGTGCGTCCCGTGGGTCCGCTCCACCACCCGGTCCAGGTCCGTTCCGGTCGCCTCCGGTTCCAGGTGCAGGGCACGGGCGTAGGCGGAGGCGCGTTCGAGGCGCAGGATCCCGTCGCCCCGGGTGGCTCCGGGCAGGGGCGCGCAGAGCAGTCCGGCGCCCTCCCGGTCGATCTCCTTGACGAGGTCGCGCAGGGCGTCGGCGGCCGGGACGGCCCCGGCCCCCACGATCAGGCGGAAGGTGGCGCACGGATCGCGGTCGGGGGCGGTCTCCACGAACCGCACTCGGGGGTCGCCCCGGAAGGTCTCCTGGACCAGGCGCGTGTCCAGGGCCTCCTCGTCGAGGGGGGAGCGCCGCCCGTCGTCCAGCGAGTCCCAGGGCCCCACCATCCACAGGCGCAGGTCCGGAGTGGTCCCGGACAGCAGGGCCGACGCGGTGGCGTCGACCTCCTCCAGGGTGTGGCCCGTGGCGTCCAGCACGACGTCGACCAGCGGCACCTCCCACTGGCGTTCGGGGAGCTTGCGCCGCAGGTGGAAGTCGGGCACCCGGTTGGCCACGTACGGCATCCGGTAGCGGGTGCCCGCGTCGCGCCGGGTCTGCATCTGGGAGCGGCCCAGGTGCCAGCTGCTGGTGTCCAGGTCCGGGACGAAGACCGCGCCGCGCTGGGCCACCCGGTACGCGAACTCGGTGTCGCCGCCCAGGATGAGGGCGGCGTCCAGTCCCCCCGCCGCGTCGAACAGGGTCCGGTGCAGCGATCCGGTGGCGCCGATGAACACCTTGTAGGACAGGCGTCCGGCGGTGCGCAGCCGGTCGTTCCTGTTGATCAGCCGTTCCACCCAGTGCGGGTCGGCGGTCTCCGAGTCGAAGAGGGCCTCGGCGCGTCCGGCGGCCACCTCGGCGCGCACGTGCTCCGGGGTCATCGCGGCCGGGTCGAAGTCCACGAACAACTTGTGGCCGAGGGCGACCCCGTAGTCGATCTGGTGGTGCCAGCGCATCTGGGACTCCACGTGCTCGCGGTAGACGAGCATGTCGGCGTCCAGGCGCAGGACGACCTGTCCGGAGGAGGCGGCGACCCCGGTGTTGACGGCGTGCGCCGAACCCCAGCCGCCGGGCGCCGAGGTGATCAGGCGGGTGTTCTCCGGGCGTACCCGCGGCAGGGTGAGGGGGTCGGGTGACCCGTCGTCCACCACGACGACCTCCATGAGGTGGTCCGGGTAGCTCTGGGCCGCCAGCGAGGCCAGTACCAGCGCGAGCTTCTCCGGCTGGCCGTGCGCCGGGATCACCACGCTCACCGACAGTGTGGGCGTCCACTCCCCCAGCGGGGGCGGGGTCAGCGGGGCGTAGTCGTTGCGGCGCAGCCGGGGCTGGTCGCCGAAATCCGCCGCGCCTCGCGGGAGCGGCTGTCCGGGGACGGTCTCCGGGCCCGTGGCGGGGACCGGATCCACGGCCGGGACGGTGTGTTCTTCGGTACTGGTCAAGGGTGTCCCCCCGTGTGCTGTGTGGTCACGGCCGGGCTCGCGGCTGCGGCACCGCTCCCCAGCGGAGCGGGCTCGCCCTCAAGGAGGGAGCTGGGACGCCAGCCGGACCACTGTCGGGCGTAGTTGTGCAGGAAGTAGGCCATGTCCTCGGACCAGGTGTGTCCGCCGCCGGTGCGGCGCAGCACGTAGCCCAGCCCGTGGGTGCGGTGGACGCGGCCACCGCCCCGGGTGACGGCGATGAGCAGTTGGGTGTCGATGGCGCGGGGCAGCGGGCGGAACCCGCCGGTCTCCTCCAGCACCACGCGGTCGGTGAGGATGGTGCCCCCGGCGATGAACCGGGTGGCGGTCTCGGACTCCCGGCTGCGCCAGACCATGAGGTCGATCTCCTGGAGGAAGACGAAGTCCTGGCCGGTGCCGACCAGCTCGGCCCCGGAGTAGGTACGGGCCAGGACCAGGTCGGCGAGGTGTTCGGGGCCGTACCAGTCGTCGTCGTCCCACTTGGCGATGAGGTCGCCGGAGGCCCGGGCGACGGAGTCGTTGAGCACGGCGCCGAAGACCCGGTCGGCGGGTGCCTCGTGAACGACCAGGGGCAGGCCGGTGGACCGGTGGGCGTCGATCGCCGAGCGCACCTCGGGCAGCGACGCCGGGAATCCGTGCAGGGTGAGCACGGTCTCCGCCTCCACCCCGCGCTGCCGGGCGATCTGGGCGAGGGCGAACCCCACCATGTCGGGGCGGCGGGTGCACAGGATGACGGAGATCCGGGGGGCCGGGGGCACGGGCACCCCGGCCTCGGCCGCCAGCGCGCGCCAACGCGAGCGCTGGCCGTGGGTGTACAGGGCCGCGCGGCGCAGGCGCACGCTGTGCTCCTCGCGGGCCAGCCGGTCGGACAGGTCGGCGTCGGTCGCGGAGTCGAGCAGCGCGGTGAGCGGGGCGCCCAGTCCCGCGGCCCAGGTGGGGACCGGTCCGCTGACCAGCGGGACACCACCCGCGGCGAGGGAGGCCACGGCGCGCACGGCGGCGTGGGGGCCGCGGTGGCCGGACCAGTCCACCCGTACGCCGCGCAGGTGGCGCAGGCGGGACAGGTCCACGTCCGTGACCGTCCCGTCCGGGGCGACCGCGACCAGCTCCTTGCGGCCGTCGGCGATGACGGCGCGGTCGCCGCGCAGGGTGAGGTCGGCCAGGGGCCCCTTCTCGGCCTTGTTGAAGCCGGTGGGGTTGACGGTGGTCTCGTCGATGGGCGCGATCCGCTGGACGGGGTCCGCGTCGGGGCGGTCGGTGGTCAGGAGCGCGGAGCGGGACGCCTGCTCGTAGCCGTCCGGGCCGGTCAGTGCCTCCCAGGAGTCGGTGCCGGTGGTGGTCCGGTCCAGGGCGGGCACGGTCTCGTCGGTCCACACGGGCGGGGGCGTGGCGCCGTGCACGCGCAGGGCGAGGTCGCCCACCGGGGTGACCCGGCGCAGCGGGACCGGCCCCTCCTGCGCCACGCCGTGGGCGCCCGTGTCACCGGGCCGCCACAGGGCCGCCTCGGCGCCGTTCAGGGCGACCAGGGGTGTGACGGCCGGGCCCCGGCGTCGGCCCCGGGTTCCGTGGAGGACCGCGTCCAGGACCGGGGCGGACTCGGTGGCGTTGGGGAAGAACAGCTCGCACACCCAACCCCGGCTGCCCACACGGCGCACCCGCAGCTCCTGGAGGTCGCGCCACTGGCCCATGCCGGGTCCCGCCGGGACCGGGGGCTCCTGGTGGCCGGGGGTGGCGACGAGGGCCACCACCACGTGCACGGCGCGGGGCAGGTGGACGGCGGCGGTGAGGACCCGGTTGAGGTCGGTGGTGGTGGCCGCGACCACAGCCACCAGCCCCGCCACCCGGTCGTCGTCGAGGACGGGTTCGCCGAGGGGCCGGGCGTCCAGGTCCAGGATCACGTCGGCCGGTGCGGTGGGCAGTCCGGCCAGTTCGGCCCGGGTGTCGGCGCCGGTGTGGCAGAGCACTGCCGGTTCCCTGCCGCGAGCGCGCAGGGCGTTCCGAAGGACGGTGGTGATCATCGGGTGGCCTTCGAGGTCGGGCGGCGGCTGGGGGCGGGCTGCCGTGCGGTGTCGGGAACGGGAGCGGCGTCGGGGTGGGGGACGGTGACGGGTCAGGGGGCCTGACGGGTGAACACGTGGGCACCCTTCTCCGAGGGCTCCTCGGTGCGGCGCAGGCCGAACTCGGCGACCCACCGGTCCCCCAGCGCGCGCTCGTCGGGCCGGTCGGCGTCGTCCAGGACGACCACGGCGTCGTCGGTGCAGTGCGGCAGGAGCGCCGGGACCGCCGGGTACCTGGCCTGTACGCCGGTGGCCTGGGGCGGCCCGTCCACGAACAGCAGGCCGACACGGTCCAGGTCGGTCAGGCGGGAGAGGTCGTACCACAGGGGCTGGGACTCGACCGGACCGTCGGGTTCGGCCCCGGCCAGTTCGGGCTTGATCTCGGTGAGCGGTGCGTGGCGGACCTCCACGACGTCGTCGAGGCCGTGCGCCGCGACCAGGTCCCGGCTGAGCTCCGCGTACCTTTCCTCGTGCTCGATCGCGACCAGGCGGCCGGTTCCCGCTCTTCGCAGCGCGTAGCCGATCCACACGCTGGAGGCGCCGCTGCCGCACTCCACCACGAGTTCGGGGCGTTGGCGGTCGATCAGCCGGACGAGCAGACGCAGCACGTCCGGGGACGCGGCCCAGCCGCGCAGCGCGGGCATGAAGGGTGCGACGTCCAGGTACGCGCGCAGCTCGGACCAGGCGACCTGCTGCTCGTAGTCGTGTCGGCCCTGGACGGTGACGGCCCGCTGGATCTCCCTGCTGGCCCTGGGCAGGGCGTGGTCCTGGATCCGAACCAGGCGCTCGCCCACCCCGTCGAGGGAGCGGGTGATCTCCAGGCGGTCCTGACCGAGTACCTCGGTGACCCTGCGGGTGTGACCGTCGACGGAGGCGGCCAGGGCCCGGATCGAGCGCCGGAGCGTCCACAGGCCCGCGCCGAGCGCGCACACCAGCCCGCCGAGCAGGAGCACGGCGGTGGCGATCACGGCCTCCGCCCAGCTCAGTACGGCCAGGACCCCCAGCACGGACGGAAGGGCGAGCACGGTCAGGCCGAGGACGGCACCGATCGCCAGGAGGGGTTTGGCTCTTCGGCGGAGCGTGCGCAAGGGGGACCTCCACGGGGGTCGCGTGGCAGCGGGAATCGGGGGAGATCCGGGCTTTATCGAGAAAGGCCCGGACACTTTCGACACTAACTCCTCAAAGCGCCCTCGGAGTTGTTCACCGGGGAAATCGAAACCCGAAGGGGAAGCAATTCCCCCGGCGTTCACCAACGCATCATCGTTGTTTCACGTCCGGACACTTCTGCGTCCGCAACGCACGTGAACCCACCTCGCCGTCAGCCCGGCCGGGTCACCAGCCGGTGGCCGCGGCCAGGGCCTCCTCCATCGCCGGACCGAGCGTGCGGGCATAGGTCGCGGTGATGTGTGAGTGGTCCCAGAACACCAGGATGTTGCCGACGACCGCGTTGCAGTGGCCGTCGGGGCACACCTGGTCGGTGAGGTCCATCAGGGTGACGTTGGGCGGCAGCTCGACCAGGGTGGCGGGGTCCACCTCGTCCTGGCTGGCCGAGACCGCCGACACGCACTGGTCGACCGGCCCCGCCTCCACGCACTCCGCTCCCCTGTAGGTCAGCCGGGGCAGGTCCCGCAGACCGATCACCTCGATCCCCAGCCCGTCCAGCCACTCCCACATCTCCAGGAATCCGTCGTGGACCCTCTCCGTGTCCAGTGTGGAACGGGTGGAGGAGGTCAGGACGGCGTCCGGGCCCAACTCCTCCAGCTCGGCCATCGCCTTGGCCTTCCACACCTCGCACTCGTCGAAGACCGCACCGTCACGCTGGTAGGTCTCGGTGCTGAACTGGCAACCGCTCTTGGTGAAGGAGACCAGCCGCCATCCCCGGGCGTCGGCGGCCGCCTGCACGGCCGGGTGCCAGTGGGCGACCCGCGAGGCGCCCACCATGGCGATGGTGCGCTCGGCGTCGGCGGGTCCGGTGTCGCAGACCACCAGCTCCTCCGAGGCGAGGGTGACGTGGCAGCCCTCCTGGTGGTGCCAGGACAGGTCCTGACGGGCGTCCGCCGGGTCGGGCCGGACCGGGACGTCGGCCAGGACCGCGGCCAGGTCGGGATCGGCTACCACCTGGGCCCCGGGGTAACTGCCGGCGGCGGCCAGCTCCTGGGCGCGCTCGGCCCGTTCCCGGTCGATACGGTCGGTCCACAGCAGCGAGGCGGCCAGCACCGGGACGATCAGCGCCGCGGCGATACCCGACGACCACGCGGGGGTGCGTCGGATGACCGGGCGGGTGAAGCGGTCCAGGCCCCCCTCCACGAAGCGGTGGGTCAGCCAGGCCAGGAGCAGGGACGCCCCGAAGACGCCCAGTCCGCCGAGCGGCGTGGCCAGGGAACGCCCGGTGGCCTCCAGGTAGCAGACCAGGACCGGCCAGTGCCACAGGTAGAGGGAGTAGGAGAACCTGCCGAGTACGGTGAGCGGCCCCCAGGTGAGCAGGCGGTCGGCTCCGCGCGGACTGCCGGTGGTCCCGGCGAGGATCACCAGGACGGCGGCGCCGGTCGGCCACAGGGCGACGTAGCCGGGGAAGAGCGTGGGCACCGAGAGGAGCAGCCCGCAGGAGACCAGGGCGGCCAGGCCGAACCACCCCAGGAACACCCGCAGGCGCAGGGGCAGCTTCACGCGGTGGACGACCAGGGCCAGGATCCCGCCCAGGGCCAGTTCCCAGAGGCGGGCGCCCGTGTCGAAGTAGGCCCAGGCCTGGTCGCGGGCGGTGACCGACACCGAGTAGCTCAGGGACAGCGCGAACACCGCCGTGACCAGCGCCAGGATCGTCACACGGAACGGCAGCCGCAGCCGCGTGGCCGCCAACACCGCGAGGGTGACCAGGAGCGGCCACAGCAGGTAGAACTGCCCCTGGATGGACAGCGACCAGAAGTGCTGGACGGGGCTGGGCGCCGCCTCCCTGGCCAGGTAGTCCACCGCCGCGTGGGCCAGGACCCAGTTCTCGTGATAGAGCGCGGCGGCGCGGATCTCGTCGAGGACGTCGCCCCAGCGGGAGCGGGGCAGCCACAGATACGCGGCAGCCATGGTCGCCGCCAGGACCACCGCCATGGCGGGGACGAGGCGCCGGACCAGCCGGGCCCAGAAGGCCGCGAACCTGACGTGTCCCTCCCGTTCGACGCTCCGGACCAGGGAACCGGTGATCAGGAACCCGGTGAGCATCAGGAAGACGTCGACGCCTCCGGAGACCCGGCCGAGCCAGATGTGGTAGACGACCACCAGGAGGACGGCGACCGCGCGCAACCCCTCGATCTCGGGCCGGAACACACCGGCGCGGCCCTTGGCGCGCATGTCGTCGGGAAGGGACGGAAAGGAGGCGGCCCTCGCGGCGAGAGCCTTGGAAATGGACGTGTGCATGAGCGGCGGCGGCCTCGGAGTGCTAGGGAGACTGTGCGCCGAACGAGGCGTCTGAACGGGTTCCGTCACTCGAATTCGGCGCTGCATTTTCGCCGTTCCCGATGCCCGCCCGGTGAATGGAGGGCCAACTCCCGAACAACGTCCTCCGGCACACCCGTCGAGCGGGTCTCGGACAGCCCGGCCAGGTTAGGACGGTCGGATGCCGAACCCCGCCTCCGGCGCATTTCAGGAGGTTCGTGAACAAGCGTGATGGTTTGTGCTTCGGGCGCGCGGGAAGGCTGGGGGAAGGCCTGAGCGGACGGGGGTGCGCCGGGCCCGTGAGCGTCGGCCCGGAGGAGCCCGGGCCGTTCCACGGGACCTTCGGCGGGTAGGCCCCCGGCGGCCGTTTATTCCCGGCACCGAGTGTAAAGAGCCTGACATCGGGTGCTCGGCCGCCTGGCTGATAGCTTGCTGACTAGAGCGATCCCATCGCTGTAAGCCCGAAGATTCGCGTCATTTGGAAAGGTGCGTCAGAGATGTCTGCGCCATACTCGCTTCCCGAACTGCCCTACGACTACGCGGCCCTGGAGCCGTGGATCTCCGGTCAGATCATGGAGCTGCACCACGACAAGCACCACGCCAACTACGTCTCCGGCGCCAACACCGCGCTGGACAAGATGGCGGAAGCCCGTGAGGCCGGCGACTTCGGCACCGTGAACCTGCTCCAGAAGAACCTCGCGTTCAACCTGGGCGGCCACGTCAACCACTCCGTGTTCTGGAAGAACCTCTCCCCCGAGGGCGGCGACAAGCCCGAGGGCGAGCTGGGTGCGGCCATCGACGACCAGTTCGGTTCCTTCGACGCCTTCCGCGCGCACTTCAACGCCGCGGCCACCGGCATCCAGGGCTCGGGCTGGGCGATCCTGGCCTGGGACGCCCTGGGTCAGCGTCTGATCATCGAGCAGCTGTACGACCAGCAGGCCAACATCGCCATCGGCACGCAGCCGCTGCTCATGCTGGACATGTGGGAGCACGCCTTCTACCTCCAGTACAAGAACGTCAAGGGCGAGTACGTCAAGGCGTTCTGGAACGTCGTCAACTGGGCCGACGTCCAGGAGCGCTTCGCCGAGGCCCGCAAGGTCCAGCTGGGCTAGTCACCCGTGTCCGCCGGTCGTCGACCGGTCGGGGTGGGAACGGCGGAGGGCGGCACCGTGAGGTGCCGCCCTCGCTGCTGTCCGGGGCCCTGAGGCAGGTCAGACCACCAGGGCGTCGGGGTGGACCTGCACCGGGCCGTGCCGGTCCAGCTCCCGCCACGAGCGGACCAGGCGCCACACCAGTTCCTCCCGGGTGGCGCGGTCGTAGGCGAAGGGAAGCCGGAAGTACTCGTCGTGGCGGCCGTTCTCCGACGCCGACATCGCCGGTCCGGGCACCAGCTCCACACCGTGGGAGAGCGCGACCTGCGCGAAGGCGCGGGCACTGGTCCCGGGCAGGTGGACCCACAGGGCAGCGCCGCCCTCGGGGGTCCGCCACCGCCAGTCGGGCAGGTCCCTCCGCAGCAGGTGTTCGACGTGGGTCAGCGCCTCGCGGAGCTGGTCGGACCTCTCCTGGGCGAGCTGGGCGTAGCGGTCGACCAGGCGCACGCCGACCGCCTGGTCGAGCAGGGGGCTCGCGAGGTCGGCCAGCACCTTGCGGCGGCTGAGCCGGAGCGCCATCTCGGCGGGGGCGCGCAGCCAGCCCAGGCGGAGACCCGCCCAGCCCACCTTGGACAGGGAGTCGACGGTCACGACCTCCGCCCCGCGCGGGGCGTGGGCCGCCAGCGGCGCCGGCTCGTCGTCGGCCCGCATCCCCGTGTACGCGCTGTCCTCCAGGATCGGCACCCCGTGGCGGGCCGACAGCTCCCCCAGTTCCCGACGGCGGGCCGCGGACATGAGCGTTCCGGTGGGGTTGTGGTACGAGGGCATCACGTAGAGCAGGTGCGGTGAGGTCTCCGCGAAGGCGCGGCGCACCCCGTTGGGGTCGATCCCCTGGTCGTCCAGGGGGACGGGGTGGATCCGGGCGCCTCGGTCCCGGATGAGGTCGAGGCAGCCCGCGAAGCTGGGGTCCTCGGCCACCACCGGGGAACCCTGGCGCAGGTACAGCTGGGCGACCAGGGCGACGGCCTGGTGGGCGCCGGTCGTGACCACGATCTGGTCGGGGTGGGTGGGCAGGCCCTGCCGCTCGTAGTACCGGGCGATCGCCTCGCGCAGGGCGGGGAGCCCGCGCGGGTGGTAGTTGCCCTCGGCCATGAGGGCGGGCAGGTCCTCGGCGGTGACCTCGCGGATGGCCCGTTCGACACCGGCGAGGCCGGGGGTGCGCAGGCACGAGGCGGAGATGAGGTTCTCGTCGGTGTGGAGGAGGTTGCGGTACACGGGGTTGCCGGTGCCGTTGGAGCTCCAGCCGTCCGAGCGGACCGGAGCTCGCGACCCGCACACCCGGGTACCGCTGCCCTGACGGCTCTCCAGGACCCCTTCCGCTCGCAGGTGGTCGTAGGCGGAGACCACGGTGGTGCGGCTGACGCGCAGCGCGGAGGCCAGGCGGCGTTCGGAGGGCAGGCGCTCGCCGGGGACCAGGGTGCCCTGCTCGACCAGTCCGCGCAGGGCGTCGGACAACCGCCGGTGGAGGGCACCGTTCCCGGTGGACCAGGCGCCCAGGGAGTCCACCAGCTCGTCGGTGCGTCGAACAGGGTCCATTTTCGGCTCCATTGGCTCTCCTCGCTCACGCGTCGGACTTCGATACTGGCATCAGTTCCACCGAGTCCACCAGAGCCGGAGTGGACCTCGCTTCCGGGGTCCAGTGAGTCGGGAGGTCCCATGCGCACCCTCTTTCCCACCCGAACCGTCCACCGCGCGGCCGCGCCCAGGAGAGCGCGGAGGCACCGCGTGTCACCAGTTCAGCTCGACCAGGGGGCGGTCCTGGTGGAGTCCCGCACGCTGACCGGCGACCCCCGCCACCTGCCGGTGCTGGTCGCGGCGCTCCGCGCCCTGGCCGAGGACCACTCGGGCCACCTCGGCGAGGTCCACTTCTCCGACGAGGGGACCGCAGTGCGCGTGGTGAACCGCTGGCGCTCCGCCGCCGACCTCCGCTCCTTCGTTGAGCGGGCCCACGACGACCTCCTCGTCCACCGGGCGGCGACCGGTCGCTTCCCCGAGGTGGAGCGGGCCCTGTGGTGGTCCTGCTCCGCCACTGTGATCACGCCGGAGCAGGTCGGGGCGCGCACGGCCCACCTGCGCGCCCACGGCCCCGGACCGAGGGCCTTCACCCTGGGCTCGCCGGTCCCCGCGCCCGAGCCGGACCCACGGGTCTGAGGGTGTCGGATGAGCGGTCGGGCCGGGTGCAGGGCCTTCGGGTCCGCCGAACCACCGACGGAACCGGGCCCGGCCGTCACGGTTGACGGCCGGGCCCGGTGATCCCTCCCGCGCGCCCCTCGTGGCGCGGGATCAGGCCGGGGTGGGGCCCGGGGTCGGAGCGAGCGGGGCGCCCATGGCGTGGTAGCCGCCGTCCACGTGCATGACCGTGCCGGTGACGGCGCGGGCGGCGGGCGACATCAGGAAGAGCGCGGGGCCCGCCACCACGGTGGTGTCCTTGGTGTCCCAGCCCAGCGGGGCGTGGCCCGACCAGGAGTCGGCGATCTGCGAGAAGCCCGGGATGGAACCGCCCGCGAGGGACTTGATCGGACCCGCGGAGATGGTGTTCACGCGGATGCCCTGCGGGCCCAGGTCGCGGGCGAGGTAGCGGGCGGAGTTCTCCAGGACCGCCTTGGCCGACCCCATCCAGTCGTAGACGGGCCAGGCGACGCTGGCGTCGAAGGTCAGGGAGACCACGCCGGCGCCTTCGGGCGCGTTGGCGAGGAGGTCGCGCAGGCCCACGGTGAGGGCGGCCAGCGAGTAGCCGGAGATGTGGATCGCCTTCGACACGTCCTCCCACTCGGTGTTGAGGAAGTTGCCGCCCAGGGCGGTCTCGGGCGCGAAGGCGATGGCGTGGAGCAGGCCGTCCACGTGGTCCCAGTGCTCACCGATCGCCTTGGCCGTGGCGGCGATCTGCGCGGGGTCGGTGACGTCCATGGGCAGGACCGCGACCGGCTCCTTGGGCAGCCGCTTGGCGATGCGCTCGCAGATGGAGAAGGCACGGCCGGGCGGGTTGGTCAGGATCACCTCGTGGCCCTGGTTCATGGCCTCCTCCGCGATCGCGTAGGCGATGGAGGACTGCGTGGTGATGCCGGTGATGAGCAGGTTCAAGGGGTCCCCTGGAAGGCGGTGTTCGGGCTGGCAGTGGCAACGTATCGGCGCGCGGCGGGGTGCGTCTGCCGTGGAACGGCACAAAGAATCGGCCGCGGCCTTGAAGGGGTCCGCCAGTGGAGGCGGCGGCGGGGCGGCTGTGGAGGCCACGCCGCACCGGTCCGCGCCGGGTCTCAGCGCCGCTCCGGCGGGGACCATGTACCGCCGAGCCCCACGCCCAGGGATCGCCGGGCCACCGTGGTGAACGTGCCCGGGGCCAGGCCGCCCATGCCGGAGGGCAGGACTCCGGAGAGCGGTCCGGCCCCCATGTCGGGCAGGTCTGTGAGGTTGCAGCGCATGGCCAGGTCCGGATCGCGGGGCCAGGACCCCACCACGACCCCGGCGGGGACGAGTCCGCGCGAGCGCAGGGCCTCGGCGGTCAGTGCGGTCGCGTTGAGCGTGCCCAGCCGGGGGTCGGCGACCAGCAGCACCGGGGCCGCCAGGAGTTCGGCCACGTCGGCCAGGGTCTCCCTGTCCTTGTTCAACCGGACCAGGAGCCCTCCGGCGCCCTCCACCAGCACGAGGTCGTGGCCGCGCGCGAGGTCGAGGGCGCGGTCAGCCACCTCCCAGGCGGCCGGGCCCACCCCTCCCACGCGGGAGGCCGCCGTGGCGGGGGCGAGCGGTTCGGAGAAGCGGACCGTCTCGGCGGTCGTCGCCCCGGGGACCAGCCGCGCGACAGTGCGGGCGTCACCCTCCTCGTCGGGTCCCACTCCGGTCTGGGCGGCCTTGAGCACCGCCACGCGGCGCCCCCGGGCCACCGCCAGCGCCGCGACGGCCGCCGTGGCCACGGTCTTGCCCACCTCGGTGCCGGTGCCGGTCACCACGAGAACGGAGGTCACCGGTCCCCCTCCGTGTCAGTGCCCCGACCTCGCGCCCCCGACCTCTCGGAGCGCCCCTCTCCTTCGGTGCCCGCGTCCTCCCGCCCCAGTGAGGCCTCGGCCGCGGCGACCATCCCGGCGGCGATGCCCGCGACCTCCTCCTCCGTGCACACGTAGGGCGGCATGGCGTACACGTGCCGGCGGAAGGGTCGCAGCCACACCCCGGCCGAGACCGCCGCGCGGGTGGCCTCGCGCACGCGCACCGGCCGGTCCAGTTCCACCACACCGATCGCGCCGAGCACCCGCACCTCCCGCACACCCGGCAGGCGCTCGGCCGGGGCCAGCCCCTCGCGGAGCCCGGCCCCGATCCGCGCCACGTCGCCCCGCCAGTCGCCCTCGGTGAGTAGTTCCACCGAGGCCAGCGCGGTGGCACAGGCCAGCGGGTTGCCCATGAACGTCGGCCCGTGCGCGAGCACCGGGACCTCTCCCCTGGCGATCCCCCGCGCCACCCGCCCGGTGCACAGGGTGGCGGCCAGGGTCATGTACCCGCCGGTGAGCGCCTTGCCCACGCACATGACGTCGGGGACCACCCCGGCGTGGTCGGCGGCGAACATCTCCCCGGTGCGCCCGAACCCGGTGGCGATCTCGTCGAACACGAGCAGCAGACCGTGCGCGTCCGCGATCCGACGCAGTTCCCGCAAGTAGGCCGGATGGTGGAAGCGCATACCGCCCGCTCCCTGGACGACGGGCTCGACGATGATCGCGGCCAGTTCCCCGGCGTGCTCCCGGGCCAGGTCCTCGAACCCGGCGACGTAGTGGGGGTCGGGCGGGGCATCGAACCCGGCGGGCGGCTCGGGAGCGTGCACCTGACCGGGCAGGACGTCGCCCCACAGCGAGTGCATTCCGCCGTCGGGGTCGCACACGCTCATGGCGTGGAAGGTGTCGCCGTGGTAGCCGCCCCGCCAGGTGAGGAACCGGCGGCGGCCGGGTGAACCGGTGGACCGGTGGTACTGGAGACACATCTTCATGGCGACCTCCACCGACACCGAACCGGAGTCGGCGAGGAAGACGTGGTCGAGGCCCTCGGGGGTGATCCGTACGAGCGCCTCGGCCAGCGCGGCGGCGGCGCGTGGGTGAGACCGCCGAACATCACGTGGCTGAACCGGTCCACCTGGGCGTGCACCGCGGCGTCCAGCCGCGGGTGGCGGTAGCCGTGGATGGACGACCACCAGGACGCCATGCCGTCGACGACGCGGTGGCGGCGGCCGTCCGACCACAGGTCCAGGTGGACGCCCCGGGCGCCGGTCACCACGTAGGGCGTCTCGGCGGCGGGCACGGTCGTGTACGGGTGCCACAGGTGCGCGCTGTCGGCGGCTCGGACCCCGGCGGGGTGGACCGTCTCGGTGCTGGTTCGCGACATGGTGACCCATTGTTACGCCCGCGTGGGGACTGGCGCCCCGTACGAGTGAGCCAGGAATCCCCACCGAATCTTTGTGGGCTTTCACCGGTGACCGAGGAGCCGCGAACCGGCAGAGTCGTAGACGCCTCCCTGGCACCGCAAGGGACGGGTCGCCCCAGCGTGCTTGGCCGCCGCTGGGTCGACCCGCCAGGGCGCGCTCTCCGGCCCGGCACTCCGGGCACTTACCTCGTGCGCAAGGCTTCTCCTTCGCCCTGTGTCCTCCCCCGCCCCCTCCCGCACGGAGCCGCACCAGCCACCGCACCCACCACCCATACCCGAGGAGCTCTCCTCCGCATGGAACGCCTCGACACCGCCACCCGCCCCACGCGCCGCCCCTGGACCCTGCGCGCCACCACTCCGCGTCCGGCCCCGGCCCCACTGCCCACGGGCCACCCCCTGGCCTGGTTGGACCGTGCCGCCGAGCGCCGCGCCCGAGCCGGGCTCACCCGTCGGACGGTGCCCCGCTCCTCCTCGGACGACCTGCTGGACCTCGCGGGCAACGACTACCTCGGGCTCATGCGGCACCCCGCCGTGCTGGCGGCCGCGGCCGACGCCGTCCACGCGTGGGGCGCGGGGGCCGGGGGTTCGCGTCTGGTCACCGGCGACACCGAACTCCACTCGGAGCTGGAACGCGAGCTGGCCGAGTTCCACGGGACGGAGGCCGCACTGGTGTTCTCCTCCGGGTACGCGGCCAACCTCGCGATGGTGGCGTCGCTGGTGGCCCCGGCCGCCGACGACGTCGAGCCGCCGCTGGTGGTGTGCGACCAGTACAACCACGCCTCCCTCATCGACGCCACCCGGCTGGCCCGGGCGGCGGGGGCCCGCGTCGCGGTCTTCCGCCACCGCGACACCGACCACGCCGCCGAACTCCTCTCCGGGGGCCGGGGGCGGCGCCTGCTGCTCAGCGACACCGTGTTCTCCGTGGACGGGGACCTCACCGACGTCACCGCCCTGGCGCAGACGGCGCGCGGTCACCAGGCGGCGCTGCTGCTGGACGACGCCCACGGGCTGGGGGTGCTCGGCCCGGGTGGACGCGGCGCCGTGGGCGGGACGGCGCTGGGCGCGGCCGACGACGTCGTGGTGTCGGTGACCCTGTCCAAGTCACTCGGCGCCCAGGGCGGCGCGGTCCTGGGTTCTCGACGCGTGATCCGTCACCTGGTGGAGACGGCGCGGACCTTCGTGTTCGACACCGGTCTGGCCCCCGCCTCGGTGGGAGCGGCGCTGGCGGCCCTGCGCGTGCTGCGAGCCGAGCCCTGGCGGGCCGGGACCGTGCGGGCCCGTGCCCGTGAACTGGCCGAGGGCCTGCGCGAACGCGGGTTGGAGGTGAGTCAGCCGGACGCGGCCGTGGTGTCGGTGCTGGCCCGGTCCCCACAGGAGGCGCTGGCCTGGCGGGCGGCCTGCCACGAGGCGGGTGTGCGGGTGGGCTGCTTCCGTCCGCCTTCGGTCCCGGACGGCCGGTCCCGGCTGCGTCTGACCGCCCGCGCCACCCTGGACAAGACCGGTATCCGCCGTGTTCTCGACGTCATCGAGACAAACCGCCCCGGGTAGTCTGGCCTGTGGATCAGGTGTGTCGGCCGAGCGCACCCCACTCGCCCCGCGACTCTGGGAGGCGGTAGTAGATCGTGTCAGCGCGTGATGGTGACCCCCGGGAGCCCCGGGAACCGGAGGGCCCGGCGGACCCCGCGAGGACTCCCTCCCACGGCGATCCCGTGACCGGTCCCGAGTCGAACAGGCCCGAGGTGAACGGTCCCGCGGCCGAGCCCGAGACGGCTCGTCCCGCGGCCGAGCCGGGGTCGAACGAGCCCGAGACGAACGGTCCCGCGACCGAGCCGGGGTCGACCGCGTCGGGGGCGACCGAGAGCGAGGAGAGCGGCCGGTACCGCCGACGCCGTCGTCGCCGCCGCGTCACCCTGGTCACCGTGTCCGTCCTGGTCCTGACCCTGGTGGCGGTCCTGGCCGTGCCCACCAGCCGCGACGCTCTCATGCGCCTGTGGTGCGACACCACGAGCGGCGTGTGCCCCGGCGAGCCCCTGCCTCCCATCACCGAGGACGAGGAGGAGGACTGGCGGGTCCGGTTGGAACCCGACGAGGCCGCGCTCTGGGGTAACTACGTCTCCCTGGGCGACTCCTACTCGTCGGGTGACGGCGCCGGAGAGTACGAGGAGGGCACGGCCGAACCCGGTGAGTGCTGGCGCTCCGAGCACGCCTACCCCAGGGTCATCGAGGAGGAGTTCTCCTTCGACGGCGCGCTGGGCTTCTACGCGTGCAGCAGTCACAAGGGCTCCGACATGCTCAGCCAGGTCGGCACCCCCGACTCACAGCTCGAGCGCGTCACCGAACACACCTCGCTGGTCACGGTCGGGATCGGCGGCAACGACCTCGGTTTCATCCCCGTCCTGCGCACGTGCATCATGCGGATGCCGCTGCTGGAGCGGACCGCCTGCACGGACCAGGAGGACGAGGTCATCGAGCGGATGGACGCGTTCGAGGAGACCCTCACCGAGGTGCTCGGCGAGATCCGCGACCGCGCCCCGGACGCCCGCGTGCTGGTCCTGGGCTATCCCCGGCTCTTCCCGGAGCAGCCGCCGGGCATGTACTACACGCTCTCCCAGAGCGACCAGCTGTGGCTGAACTCGGTGGCCCAGCGGTTCAACGACCGGATCAGGGACACCGCCTACCAGGTGGACGGCGACGTCTACGGGTCCCGGCAGGTGGGCAGCGTCGAGTTCGTCAACGTCTTCACCGCGTTGACGGGGCACGAGGTCAGCGAGGACGACGCCTGGCTGAACGGGATCGTCCTCGGCCAGCTGGGTGAGGGCCTGCGCGTGGACCGGGCGAGCTTCCACCCCACCGCCCAGGGCCAGCGCTCCATCGCCGAGCGCGTGCGGCTCCAGATCGAGGAGGGGCCCGAACGCGTGCTGTACGCCTCCCGGGAGACCCTGGACAGGGTCGACGCCGACGTCCTGCACACCGAACTCGGCGGCCCCCTGGACCCGGTCAACGTCGTTCCCGACACCGACGAGGCCGACGCGGACGACGGCGCGGACGAGAGCGACGGGAACGGCGCCGCCGAGGCCGGCGCCGGTTCCTGACACCCGGCCGACGGTGGCCGAACGCGGCGGTGCCCCGGCCCGGAACGTTCCGGGCCGGGGCACCGCCGTTCCACCCTCACGCGTGTGGGGGAACGGCCGCTGCTACCGCTGCTCCGCCCTGAGCTCGGCGAGGACCTCACCGAACCGGTCCAGACCCCAGTTGAGGTCGTCCTCGCTGATCACCAGCGGCGGGGACATCCGCACCGTCGAACCGTGGGTGTCCTTCACCAGCACTCCGTGTTCGGCGAGCCTCTTGCACAGTTCCTTGCCCGAGGCCAGCGCGGGGTCGACGTCCACCCCCGCCCACAGGCCGATGCTGCGCGCCGACACCACCCCGTTGCCGACGAACCCCTCCAGCCTGCGGCGGAGCACCTCGCCCAGCTTCCTGGCGTTCTCCAGGTAGGGGCCCTCGGTCAGCATCCGGACGACCGTCCGGCCCACCGCCCCGGCGAGCGGGTTCCCACCGAAGGTGCTCCCGTGCTGCCCGGGCTGGATGACGCCGAGGACGTCCTCGTCCGCGACCATCGCCGACACCGGCAGGACTCCGCCGCCCAGCGCCTTGCCGAACAGGTACGCGTCCGGGACGACCCCGGTGTGCTCGCAGGCCCGGATCGTGCCCGTGCGCCCGAGCCCCGACTGCACCTCGTCGGCGATGAACAGCACCCGGTTCGCGTCGCAGATCTCACGGATGCGGGGCAGGTAGTCGGCGGGCGGCACGATCACGCCCGCCTCGCCCTGCACCGGTTCGATGAGCACCGCGACCGTGGTCTCGTCGATGGCGTCCTCGACGGCCCGGGCGTCCCCGTAGGCCACTGAGCGGAAGCCCGGCGTGTAGGGGCCGAAACCCGTCTTCGCCTCGGAGTCGGAGGAGAAGGAGATGATCGTGGTGGTACGGCCGTGGAAGTTGGCCCCGGCCACGACGATGGTCGCCTGGTTCTCCGGGACGCCCTTGACCTCGTAGCCCCACTTGCGGGCCACCTTGATGCCGGTCTCCACCGCCTCGGCACCGGTGTTCATCGGCAGGACCTTCTCCTTGCCGGCCATGTCGGCGAGGGCGCTCACCCACGGGCCGAACTGGTCGTTGTAGAAGGCCCGGCTGGTCAGCGTCACCCGGTCGAGCTGGGCGTGCGCCGCCGCCAGGAGGTCCGGGTTGTGGTGGCCGAAGTTCATGGCCGAGTATCCGGCCAGGCAGTCGAGGTAACGCCTGCCCTCCACGTCCGTCACCCAGGCGCCTCGGCCCTCGGCGATCACGACGGGCAGGGGTGAGTAGTTGTGTGCGGACCTCGTCTGTGCGAGTTCGATGTGGTCCGCGCTGGAGAGTCCCTGTCCGCCGGGGTTTCCGGCGGAGTCCTGCTGTCCCAGATTCTGGGTGGTCATCTAAGCCGCTCCGATCACCATCGACCGATGTCAGACAGTAGATACCCACCGTGGGGCCCTGTAGAGCCCCATGGCGGGATCTCCAAGAGTTGAGCAGATGATCCGGTGAGCCCACAAGGGGTGGCGAAGATCACCGGCCGGCGCCCGGGCCCGAAACCCCGGGGCCTCCCGGGTCGGGACCCCCACTGAGCGGGAGCGGCCCGGCGGGGTCCGCTTCGGGGGTGACCGGGGACGGTTACGCAGGTGACGCGGTACACAGCCCCCACGGCGATCGGGCGACGCCCCGACGGGTACGTTCGCTCGTAACCAGCCACAGCCGCCGCGAGCGCCCCGCGCCGAGGACGGCCGTTCACGAACGTCAGGGAGGTCATCAGACGTGCCCCAACACGCGTCCCCGGACAGCCCCTTCTCCCTTGCCAACCTCATGGCGGCGGTGACCGACGCCGTCCCGGACCGGATCGCGCTGGTCGCCGGACCCCGCCGCCTCACCTACCGCGCCCTGCTCGACCGTTCCACCCGGCTGGCCCGGCACCTGGTCACCACCGGTGTGCGCCCCGGGGAGAACGTCGCGATCCTGTCATTCAACCGCGCGGAGTGGGTGGAGTCGTTCCTGGGCGTGCTGCGCGCGGGCGCGGTGCCGGTGAACGTCAACTACCGGTACGTGGCGGGCGAGCTCCGGCACGTGCTCTCGGACTCGCACGCGGTGGCCCTGATCGCCGAGGACTCCCTGGCCACGACGGTGTCGGCGGTCCGCTCCGACCTGCCGCGCCTGCGGCACGTGCTCCTGCTGGAGGACGGCACGGAGCGCGACGCGTCGCTGGACGGCGCGGACTACGAGGAGTCGCTCGCGGCGCACGGCCCCGACTCCGGGCACGGCGCGGTTGAGCTGCCCGGGACCAGCGGTGACGACCACTACCTGCTGTACACCGGGGGCACCACCGGCTACCCCAAGGGCGTCCTGTGGCGCCAGGCGGACGTGTTCCGCGCCGCCGTGGAGCGGCGCGAACCGGGCGCCCCCCGTGCGGGGACCCCCCGGGACGTGGCCGAACGCGCCGCGCGCTGCTTCCCACTGCGCATGCTCGTGCTGGGTCCGCTCATGCACGCGGCCGGGCAGTGGAACGCGCTGAGCATGCTGCTGTGCGGCAAGAGCGTGGTGCTGTCCACGGACCGCAGTTTCCGCGCGGACCGCGTGCTGGAACTGGCGCACCGCGAGGGCGTGCACGCCGTCCAGCTGGTGGGTGACGCGATGGCCCGCCCGCTGGCCAGACACCTGCTCACCGAGCCGGACCTGTGTCCCGACCTCACCTCGGTGCGCTCCGGCGGAACCCCGCTCACCCCCTCGGTGCGCGGGCTGTGGCGGGCCTGGCGCGAGGACGTCGCCCTGGCCGACGCCTACGGCGGATCGGAGACGGGCGTGTGCGGTTCGGCCACCGCCCCCGACGAGCACACGAGCGTGGCGGACTCCACCGACCGGCGCAGCTTCACCATGGGCGGGAGCATCGCCGTGCTCGACGGGGCCCTGCGGCCGCTCCCTCCCGGGTCGGTCGAGGTCGGCCGGATCGCCAGGACCGGCCGGATCCCGCTGGGCTACTACAACGATCCGATCGCCACCGCGCGCACGTTCCCCACGGACGGTGAGGGGCGTCGCTGGGCGCTGTCGGGTGACTACGGCACGCGGGCCGGGGACGGTTCCATCGTGCTGCTGGGCAGGGGCAGCGTGGTGATCAACACCGCCGGTGAGAAGGTCTACCCCGAGGAGGTGGAGGCCGTACTGAAGGCGCACCCCTCGGTGGAGGACGTGATCGTGGTGCCCGCCCCGGACGAGCGGCTCGGGCAGCGGGTGACGGCGCTGGTGTCCCTGGCCTCCGGTTCCTCTCCGGACGAGGGTGCGCTGCGGGCGCACTGCCGGGTGCGTCTGGCGGGGTTCAAGGTGCCCCGGACGGTGCACTTCGTGGACCGCGTGCGGCGCACGGCGGTGGGCAAACAGGACTACCGCTGGGCCGCGTCGGTGGCCGGTGAGGACCCGCCCGCGCCCGCCGTTCCGACCTCGCCGCTGTCCGGTTCGCTCCGGAACTGAACCCGGGCTCGGCGGTCCTTTCGTCACGATCTGTTTTCGGGCCAAGGACCTTGCGGGCTGATACCTGGCCAAAACCCCGATTCTCGGGGCGCTCGGACGCCTTCACCCCGTCCGGCGCCGCTAGAATTGGCGCAGCCCGGCCCGGGGCCTGACGGCGCTCCTCCCCCATCGCACGGCCCGGGCGGCAAACATCCGCGCGGCCGGAGCATCGGACCGGTGGAGGTCGTCCCCGCGACCCGCGCTGTACAGCACCCCTTTGACCCGCCGGTCGACCGTGCACACGGGACCGGCGGCCCCATCAGGACGGAGGACGGCGCCCTCTCCCGGGAAGCTCCCGGGCCAGCGCCCGACAACATGGCCAAGTCAGTAGGCTCCTACATCTTCAACGCGGTGCGCGGCGGGGCCGTCGGCACCTCCGAGGCACTGCCCGGCATCAGCGGCGGCACGGTCGCACTGATGGTCGGCCTCTACGACAAGCTGATCGGTGGCGCGGGCCACGTGGTCAGCGGCATCAAGCGCTACGTCACGGACGTGCCCCGGGGGCGCGGCAAGGAGCGCGCCCAGGAGCAGTTCCGCCAGGTGGACTGGTCGGTGCTCGTCCCCGCCCTCATCGGTATGGCCCTCGCGCTCGTCCTGGCCGCCGTCTTCCTCGCCCCGCTGGTGGAGGCGCACGCCCAGTACGCGTACGCGCTGTTCTTCGGTCTGGTCCTGGCCTGCCTGTGGATCCCCTACACCGGCGCGGGCAAGAAGTGGAGGGCCTGGCACTACGCGGTGGCCCTCGTCTTCGCCGCGCTCGCCTTCACGCTCACCGGCCTGCCCGGCGCCAACCTGCCCACGCACCCGGTGGTGGTCTTCTTCGCGGCGGCCGTCGCGATCTGCGCTCTGGTACTGCCGGGCCTGTCGGGTTCCTTCATCCTGCTGACCCTGGGCCTGTACGAGCCGACCATGGCCGCCCTGCGCGCGGCCGACCTGCCCTACATCACCGTCTTCGTGCTCGGCATGATCACCGGTCTGGCCCTGTTCGTGAAGGTGCTCCAGTTCCTGCTGGAGAACCACCACCACATCACCCTCGTGGTACTCACCGGCCTGATGGCCGGTTCGCTGCGCGCCCTGTGGCCGTGGCAGGACGAGAACCGCGACCTGCTGCCGATGACCGACGTCCCCGTCACGGTCGCCTTCGCCGTCGGCGGCTTCGTGGTGGTCGTCGGCATGATCATCTGGGAGCAGCGCAAGCACGCCCAGCAGGCGCGGGTGGAGACCCACCACCACAACGTCACCGTCTGACCGTCCACTACAGTCGGAAACACCACAAACCAACAGTGATGCCGGGGCCGCGAGGCCCCGGCGGCGCGGGGTGCCGGAGAGACTCCTCCCGGCTGAGAGCACACCCGTCGAACCTGCCCTAGTTCGTACTAGCGAAGGAACGCCAATGAGCGCGTACAACGTCGTGTCCATAGCCGGAAGCGACCCCAGCGGGGGTGCCGGCGTCCAGGCCGACCTGAAGTCGTTCTCCGCCCACGGAGTCTTCGGGATGACCGTGGTGACGGCGTTGACCGCCCAGTCCACACGCGGGGTCACCGGGGTACACGGTGTCCCCGCGTCCTTCGTCACCGACCAGATGGACACCCTGTTCACCGACGCCACCGTGCACGCGGTCAAGGTGGGGATGCTGTCCACGTCCGAGGTCACCGAGGCGGTCGCGGCCGCCGTGGACCGCTACGGACTGCCGCACGTGGTCGTGGACCCCGTGATGGTGGCCAAGAGCGGCGACCGCCTCCTGGAGAGGTCGGCGATCGAGGCGCTGCGCACCGTCCTGCTGCCGCGCGCCGACCTGCTCACCCCGAACCTGCCCGAGGCCGCCGACCTGCTCGGCGAGACGGAAGCCACCAGCCTGAAGGAGATGCGCGGGCAGGCCGAACGCCTCCTGGAACTCGGACCGCGCCGCGTCCTGCTCAAGGGCGGCCATCTGCCCGGTGAGGAGAGCGTCGACCTGCTGGTCGACGGTGTCTCGGAGCCGGTGGAGTTCCGTGCCGACCGCGTGGCCACCCGCAACACCCACGGCACCGGCTGCACCCTCTCCTCCTCGATCGCCGCCCTGCTCCCCCAGCGTCCGGACGCGGTGGCCGCCGTCGCCGACGCCAAGGCCTACCTCACCGAGGCCCTGCGCCGCGCCGACGAGATCGATGCTGGCGGCGGCCAGGGGCCGGTGCACCACTTCCACGCCTGGTGGTAGCGGACCGGGGGTACGCGAAGGGGGGACCGGCCGTGGCGGCCGGTCCCCCCTGTCGTCGGCCCGGGGACCCGTCCCCCGGCCGAGCGCGGACTACTTGCTGACGTCGTCCATGATCACGTCCGGGTTCCGCCAGTCCTTGTGGTTGAAGAACTTACGCGTCTCCGAGGTGATCAGCCCGGAGAGCAGGATCAGACCCACCAGGTTGGGCAGCGCCATGAGACCGTTGGCGATGTCGCTGAAGAGCCACACCGAGTCGAGGTTGGCCACCGAGCCCACGAAGATGATGGCGATGAAGAGCAGGCGGTAGGGCAGGACCATGCGTCGGCCGCCGAGGAACTCCACGCAGCGCTCACCGTAGTAGGACCAGCCCAGCAGGGTGCTGAAGGCGAACACCGTGACGGAGAGGGCCACGATCACGGCACCGGCCGACCCCATCGCGGGGCTGATCGCGCCCAGTCCCTCGGTCATGGCCTGCGAGGTGAGCAGCGAACCGTCTTCGGCCCCCTCCACCTGCCACACCCCGGTCACGATGATGACCAGGCAGGTCATGCTGACCACGATGATGGTGTCGATGAAGGTCTGGGTCATGGAGACCATGGCCTGACGGACCGGCTGGGTGGTCTTGGCTGCGGCGGCCGCGATTCCGCCGGTGCCCAGGCCGGACTCGTTAGAGAAGATGCCGCGCGCGAAGCCCAACTGGATAGCGAGCAGGACACCGGCTCCGGCGAACCCTCCCGTCGCCGCGGTTCCTGTGAAGGCGGAGGTGACGACCAGCTGGAGGGCCGGCAGCAGCGCCTGCCAGTTGGCAGCGAGCACGACCAGGCAGATGCCGACGTAACCGATGATCATGATCGGGACGAGGGCCGAGGTGACACGACCGATGCTCTTGATGCCGCCGAGGATGACGGCGCCTGCGCCGACCATGAGAATCAGCCCGATGATCCACGTCTCGACACCAGTGACGCTGTTCATCTGCTGCGCGACCGTGTTGGCCTGGGTCCCGTTGCCGATACCGAAGGCCGCGATGGCGCCGAAGACCGCGAAGGAGACACCGAGGATGGTCCCGAAGCGGCCGCCGACACCGTACTTCAGGTAGTACATCGGGCCGCCGCTCTGCTCGCCCTTGGCGTCCGTGCGACGGAACTTCACGCCCATCAGGGCTTCGCTGTACTTGGTGGCCATGCCGAAGATCCCCATGACCCACATCCAGAACAGCGCACCGGGGCCGCCGATTCCGATGGCCAGGGCGGCTCCGGCGATGTTGCCCACACCGACGGTCGCGGCGAGCGCGGTGCTGAGCGCCTGGTAGTGCGAGATGTCGCCCTCGACCGTCTCGTCCTCCTTCCGGCGGACGAAGGCCAGCCACAGGGCGTGCGGCAGCCGGAACAGCTGGAGCACGCGCAGTCGCACGGTGAGGTAGACGCCGGTCAGGAACAGCAGAGGGATGAGGACGAACGGTCCCCAGATGATGCCCGAAAGGACATCTGCCATCTCAAGGAGGTGGTCCACTGAGGACCTCTCTTTCGGTGCTTGCGTGGGGCAGGGGGAACCGGCGGTGCGATGGGGGAACCGGGGCTCTTGGAAACACGTTGGAACCGGCGCACACCATTCGGTATCGGGCAAGAATGGCACTGACGCGTAACAAACAAATCACGTGAGGTCAGAAAGCGCGTTACGACTCATGAACGCTCACTCGACCCTCCGGCCGCGTCAGTCACAGGGGACAGCCGCTACCCCTGGCCCCCTCCCCCGTCCTCGCCCTCGGCCTGAGCCAGGGCGAGCCGACTGAGCACCGCGGCCGCGGCGTCGGGGTCCGCCCCCTGTCCCACGGCCACGCCGAGCAGGTAGGTCGTGAGCGGGGCTGCCGGTCGGGCCACGGAGTGCGCGGCGTCGCGCGCGAGGTCGAGGATGCGGTCGACGTCGGCCTTCTGAAGGGGATCGGTTCCCGCGAGGTCGAGTTCTGCGCGGACCAGCTCGGCCCATTCCACGAGTGTCACCACACGGCTCCTTGAGGTGTCGGTTCGGTCGGGTTCGGCGATCACGGCCATGGCGGGGTCACCCGTCGGTCAGTCGACCGTGCGGACGGCGTCATCACCTGATCGGCCAACCCGTGTCGGCCCTTCGGGCGGGGTTCTCCCGCCCGGCGGCCCGGGTTCACTCCCCGACCCTAGCGTCGGAGGCAGCCACCACTCGGCGTGACACATCGGCGTTGGGAGCCCCGTATGTCCCCCACACCCCCGCCCACCGTCCCCCGCCCTCCCCTGCGGGTGGCCATCGTGACCGAGTCCTTCCTCCCGCAGGTCAACGGGGTCACCAACTCCGTGTGCCGGATCAGCGAGCACCTGGCCGCCGAGGGCCACCAGGCGCTCGTGCTGGCCCCCGGGCACGGCCCCGCCTCGTACGCGGGCTTCCCGGTGGTGCGCACGCCCGCGCTGCCCCTGCCGGTGTACCGCGACTTCCCCATGGGCCTGCCCGTCCGGCGGACCATGACCGCGGCGATCCGCGCGTTCGCGCCCGACGTGCTGCACCTGGCCTCGCCCGCGCTCTTCGGGGCGACGGCGGTGGACGTGGCCCGAAGGTGGGCGCTGCCGACCGTGGCGGTGTTCCAGACCGACCTGCCCGGGTTCGCCGGACGTCACGGCCTGCCCGGGGCCCGGGCGCTGTGGCCCCTGCTCCACCGGGTCCACTCGGCCGTGGACCGCACTCTGGCTCCCTCCTCCGCCACCATGGAGGCGCTCTCCGGCCGGGGGTTCCCCCGGCTCGACCTGTGGCGGCGGGGCGTGGACACGGCGCGCTTCTCCCCCGACCACCGGTCCGAGGAGCTGCGCCGGGAGCTGGCCCCCGGCGGAGAGGCGATCGTGGGGTACGTGGGCCGTCTGTCCCGGGACAAGCGGGTGCACCTTTTGGGCCACCTGGCGAGGCTGCGGGGTATGCGGCTGGTGGTGGTCGGGGACGGCCCGGACCGCGCACGGCTGCGCCGCCTGCTACCGAACGCCGTGTTCACCGGTCAGCGCACCGGGGCGGACCTGTCGCGGCTGTATGCGTCGCTGGACGTGTTCGTGCACACCGGCGCGGACGAGACCTTCTGCCAGGCCGTGCAGGAGGCGCTGGCCTCGGGCGTACCGGTGGTCGCCCCTGCCGCGGGCGGGCCCGTGGACCTCGTGACCGACGGGCACAACGGGCTGCTGTACGAGCCGGACTCGGTCCGTGAGCTGCGCGTGGCCGTGGGCAGGTTGGCGCACAACCGCGAGGTGCGGGCCCGGATGGCGGCCGGTGCCCGGCCTTCCGTCGTGCACCGCACGTGGCGGTCGGTCAACGAGGAACTGGTCGGGCACTACCGCGCGGTGATCGCTCCGAGCCACGAGCTCGCGGCCCGCCGCGACAGGGTGACGGCGGGGGGCGGCTGACCCCCCGTGCCGGAGAAGACGAAACGGGACCCTCCCTGGGAGAGATAGGGAGGGTCCCGTCGGTGGTGACCGCCTCACCCCGTATAAGAGAGGCGGGCACGATCTGGGTGCGGACGCCCGGTCAGTGGACCGGCTGGGCGACCGCCATCGGCACCGGGATCACCGTGCCGGGCGTCTGGGCGCCGGTGCCCGGCTCGGACAGCACCGACCCGAGGACCTCGGTGAGCCGGTCCAGGTGGGACCGGATCCACGGCAGGGCCAGCGGGTCGTCCGCGGACAGCGCCGCGTACCGCTTGTCCTCGGTGTCCCCGTACAGGAGGCTGGTGGCCACCCGCATCCGCAGGGCGGCGGGGCTCTCACCGAACTCGACGGCGGGCAGCACGCCCATGCCGTGCTGCTCCAGGAGGAGCCCGGTCAGCTCCGGACCGGTGGTTACTCCGTGCAGGGCGGACAACCGCTCGCGGACCGGCTCGAAGTCCGGGTAGAGGTAGAAGGCGGCCCTGGGCGGCGAGACGAGGGCCCCGGCCCCGGTGAAGACGTCGGCGACGGCGCGGGCCACGATGCCGTGCAGACGGCGGCTGCGGTCCACGTGGTCACGCAGCTCGGCGGGCTCGGCGAAGGCGTGCGCGGCCGCCTGCTGGACGGGGGCGGCCGGGCTGGACCAGATCTCGCTGGCCACGCCGAGGAGGCCGCCCCGCAGACGGTGGCCGATCTCGGAGTCGGGCAGCCGCAGGACGCCGATCCGCCAGCCACCGAGGGCCAGGTTCTTGCTGAGCCCGGTGGAGATGACGGTGCGCTCGGGGGCGTACTCGGCGGGGCTGTGGACGTCGGTGCGGTCCTGGCCCCGTTCGTCCACGTGGACGAGGTCGCGGTAGATCTCGTCGGAGATGATCACGAGGTCGAGTTCGCGGGCGACCTCGGCCAGGCGGCGTACGGTGTCGGCCTCGGCGACGGTGCCCGTCGGGTTGTCCGGGATGGTGACGATCACCGCGTTGACGGTGCGTCCCTGCTCGCGGGCGTCGGTGACGGCCGCGTGCAGCAGGTCCGGCTGGGGTACCCCGCCCTGGCCGGTGGAGGTCGGCACCATCACGGGGCGCTGGCCCACGAGTCGGCTCTGCGCGGCGTAGCTGACCCAGCTCGGCGCGGCGATGGCGGTGTCCCCGCCGATCTCCAGGAGCAGGCTGTAGAGCAGCGGCTTGCTGCCCGGGCCCGCGATCACCAGGTCGGGGTCGGTGGGCAGGCCCCGGCGGTTCCAGTAACCGGCGGCGGCCTCGCGCAGTTCGCTGGAACCGGCGACGGGCCCGTAGGAGTTGGCCGAGTTGCTCGCCGTGAGCTGGTCCCGCATGACCGGGTGCACCGGCAGACCGGCCTCACCGAACCCGAGCGGAAGCACGCGCACCCCCTGGCGGCGTTTGTCGTTGAGGGCTTCGTTCACGGCGAGGGTGGCGGACACAGTGACGGTCATGGATGACTCATCTCCGGCTTTTCGTTAGGCGCTGACCACCGGTTGAGCTGGGCTCTCGTCCAGCTGGTGGCCTCTCACACAACAGCCTGCCCAGCTCACGCCATCAGTACAAGCGAGTCTTTTCGATGCTGAGCATAAGATGACCTAATGCTTGACCTGAGACGACTCCAACTCCTCCGCGAGTTCAGCACGCGCGGCACCATCGCCGCGACCGCGCACGCCCTGGGATACACGCCTTCGGCGGTGTCCCAGCAGCTCGCCACACTCGAACGCGAGACGGGGGTGGCGCTCCTGGACCGGTCCCCGCGCGGCGCCGAACTGACCGACGCCGGGCAGTTGCTGGTCAACCAGGCCGAGGAGATCCTGGCCCTGGTCGAGGCGGCCGAGTCGGTGCTGGCCGAACAGTCGAACATCGCCCTGGGAGTGGTGACGGTGACGGCCTTCCCGACCGCCGCCGTGGCCTTCGCGCCTCTGCTGGCCCCGCCGCTGCGCGGCTACGAGGGCATGCAGCTGGTGCTGCGGCAGACCCTGCTGGCCACCGGCACCCAGAAGGTGCGCTCCCGCGAGGTGGACATCGCCCTGGTCGACGACTGGTCGGGACAGCACCCGGGCCGTGGGCCGGACAGCGGCCTGCGCCACGTGCACCTGTTGCGGGACCCGATGGTGCTGGCGGTCCCGGAGGGCCACCGACTGGCCGACCCGGAGGTCCCGCTGGTGCTGGACCAGATGCTGAGTGAGTCGTGGATCGTGGCTCCGGAGGGTGAGCGTTCGCGCCACGGCACGGAGAAGCTGTTCGCCGAGGTGGGCGGGTTGCCAGCGGCGACGTGGGAGTTCGAGGGGCTGGGCACGATCCTCAGCCTGGTCTCACGGGGGATCGGGATCGCGGCGGTCCCGGCGCTGGCCATGGTGGGCGCGCCGGCGGGCCTGGTGTACCGGCGGTTCCCCTCGTCACCGGAGCGGCACGTGTACGCGGTGCTGCGTCCGGCCTCGCTGAGGCGCCCGGCCGTCCAGGTGACCCTTTCGGCGCTGCGGGACGCCGCGCGCAGCGTGGAACGGGAGCTCAGTCCGGTCTCCCCGCGTGTCCAGGGCCCGCGGTGACGGCGGTCGCGCGGGAGCACACACGGCCCGCCCCTCAGGGGACGGGCCGTGTTCGGTGTTCTCTCTGTCGCTTCCAGTGACCCGCGCGGGCACCGGTCACGGATCGCTGCTCCGTCTGCGCGCCTTGTCGATCCTGCGGCGGAGCTTGCGACAGACGTGACGAGCTCGGTCACGGTCGTCGCGGGCGTTCCACCAGCGCGCGTAGGCTTCCAGTCTTCTCTTGCGCAGGGAGTCCAGCTCGGCCTCCATCCGGTTCACCCGGTGCTCCAGGTCGATGCGTTCTCTCTCGAACGACGACATGTCGCGCTCGTGGAAACCCGCCTCGCGCTCGGCGCTGAACAGCCGATCGGTGAGACCCTCGGTGACGTTTCCACCCCTGGCGATCCGGCTGGGGCCGGCCTGTCCGCTGATGCCTTCGAACCACACAGTTCTGGTCTTTCCTGTGGCGGCCCAAGATCACCGATCGCTACGCAAAGAATGCAGAAAGTGTCCAAAGTGGACTTTTGGGGTTGGCTCCCCTGGACACGGCCCTCCGGGCTAGGCCACCATGACCCGCTCGGACCTCGGGTCGCCCAGGCCCCTCCCCTGGAGCCCCCGGTAGACCGCCTCGAACCGCTCCAACGACCGGTGGTGGTCGTGCTCCTGGGCGATCTCCCTGCTGGCCCGCCCCATCTCCTGACGCCGCCGCTTCGAGCCGAGCACCGACAGCAGACGGTCGGCCAGGTGCACGTGGTTCCCCGGCGGGAACAGGAAGCCGTTGCGCCCCTCCTCCACCAGGTGCGGCAGCGCCATCGCATCCGCGGCCACCACGGGCAACCCCGTGGACATCGCCTCCAGGGTGGCGATGCTCTGGAGCTCCGCCACACTCGCGATCGCGAACACGTCCCCGGCCGCGTAGACCAGCGGCAGCTCCTCGTCCGGGACGAACCCCAGGAAGTACACCCAGTCAGCCACACCCAGCTGGGCGGCGAGCGCGCGCAGCTCCCCCTCACACTGGCCCGTCCCGGCCAGCACCAGCTGTGCGTCCCGCTCGGGCACGGTCAGCGCCAGCGCACGGATCGTGTCGTCGATCCGCTTCTCCTCGTCCAGCCGCCCCACGAAGACCACGGTGTCCCGTTCGGGCAGGCCGAACCTGTCCCTGGCCGCCGCACGGTCCCGGGCCCGGGGATGGAAGCGGTCGAGGTCGATCCCGCAGGAGATCGCCTCGATCTCACGGGCGAACCCCCGTTCCCGCAGGAGTTCGGCGGCGCGGGGTGTCGGGGTGGTCACGTGGTCGGCCTCCGCCGCCACCCGGACCATGTCCCGCCAGGCCAGCGAGCCGGCCGCGCGCTGCATCGGCCGCGGCACGTGGGCGTGCGCGTACAGGTTGTCCGGCATGAAGTGGTTGGTCAGCACGACGGGGATGCCCGCCGCCCGCCCCCGGCGCAGGGCGGAGCGGCTGAGGGTGAAGTGGCTCTGTGCGTGGACGACGTCGGGGTCCATCCGCCACAGGAGGCGCGATATGTGCCCTCCCATGCCCAGGGGGACCGCCGCCCGCATGGAGGGCTGGAAGGGGATCGGGGCCGAGCGCAGGCGGTGCTCGGTGACCTTCCCGTTGACGGTGACGTGGGGGTCGCCGTGCTCGGAGGGGCACACCACGTGCACCCGGTGCCCGCGGTCGGCCAGGCCCTCAGCCAGACGGTACGTGAAGTAGCCGGCGCCGTTGACGTCGGGCGGATAGGTGTCCGAGGCGATCAGGACGCGCAGCGGACGGTTCGACTGGACCATCTGGGAACTCCCTGTTTCAACGAGTGCGACTACTGGAGGTGGTGGAGGTCCCGGTGTCGCCCGGCGCTTCCTCGTCCGCCTCGGGGTTGCGGTGGCGGGACCGGGCCAGGGTGACCGTCCCCGCGAAGGCCAGCAGGGCGAAGAGCACCGCACCGACCTGTTCGATCGGGGTGTCCGGGACGCCCTCCCCGAGCAGGAGCGCGCCGATACCCACACCGACCACCGGGTCGGCGATCAGCAGGGTCGCGTAGGCGGCGGCGAAGTGTCCGGTCCGGTAGGCGTTCTGGAGCAGGAGGGCGCCGAAGACCGCGGTGGCCACGGCCATGACGGTGAGCCAGCTGAAGAGGTTGACCGGGTCCGCCACCGCGTTGGAGGTGATCACCCGGGCCAGGCCCGAGGTGGTGCCGAGCGCCGCGCCGCCCGCCACCGCGAGCAGGAGGGCACGCACACCGCTGGGCAGCCAGTGCGCGGTCAGGAACACCAGTCCCCCGGCGGCGATCATGCCGCCGGACAACCAGAGTGCGGTCTCGGTGGACATGACCGGCTGTTCGGAACCGTGCGGGAAGGTCGTCAGGACGCCCACCAGGCCGATCATCACGGCGATTCCGGCCAGGATCTGCGCGGCGCGGACCCGCTGGCGGTTGAACACGGCGGACAGCACGATCGCGAACAGCAGCCCGGTGACGCCGATCGGCTGGATGATGGTGAGCGGCGCCCCGCTGAGGGCGAGCAGGTGAAGGCAGGCCCCCAGGACGACGGCCCCGCTTCCGAGGAGCCAGCGGGGTTGGCGCAGCAGGTGCAGGAGGAAGCCCGCCCGGGCGACCCTCTGTCCGGGGGCGCGCACGGCGTCGCGCTCCTGGAGCGCCGAGCCGAGCGCCAGGGTGAAGGCCCCCGCCACGGCCATGAGTACGTGCCACTGCATCAGGCGCACCACCCCGTAGAGGCCGAACCCGTCTCCGGTGTTGCGCGCATCTCCGCGTCCCCCGTCACTCGGTACCCACCCGCGACCGCCTGGAATCCGGGCACGGGCAAAACAGTACGGAGGGACGGCGTGCTCCGGCGATAACGCCACCCCCCGTCTTTCTCGTAGTGTCGTCCCCACCTCCCGGGGACGGGCACGCACCCGTCACGCGCGTGTGTCGCTCCTCCGTTTTCGGCACTGTCCGGTACCGGTTCCCCTCTTGTACCCGTCCCGCAAAAGCCGGGGGGTTAAGAGTCCTCGCGGGTCAAGAGTGGGTATTGGGTGGTCCCGAATAACCGAGGCCGCGCGGACCGATTGCCCCCGGCCCCTGTGCCGCCGTTGCGGGACGTGACACTATGTCCGGGTATTGGTCTAGACCGGACAGGAGCAGTGCCGCGTGCCTGAGAATCCCCACCCCGATCCCCTTTCCCTGCTGCCCCGTCCCCGGGAGCTGACCACCGACGGTTCCGGTGGCCTCACCCTGACCTCCGCCACCCGGGTCTCCGCGGACCACGCCGCCCAGGGCACGCTCTCCTGGCTCCAGCGCGAACTCGGCGCGGCCACCGGTCTGCCCCTGGCCACCGGCGACGAGGAGGACGCCCAGATCCGGCTGAGCGTCGACCCGGGCGCGGGACTCGGCCGGGAGGGCTACCGCCTGATCATCGACTCCGAGGGCGCGATCGTGGTGGGCAACGAGCCCGCCGGGGTGTTCTACGGTGTGCAGACCCTGCGCCAGCTGCTGCCCACCGACGCCTACCGCACCACCGCCCTGGGCGGCGCCGAGTGGCGACTGCCCGCGGTCAGCATCACCGACGCCCCGCGCTTCCAGTGGCGTGGAGCGATGCTCGACATCGCCCGCCACTTCCAGCCCAAGCGCGAGATCCTGCGCTTCATCGACCTGCTCGCACTGCACAAGCTCAACGTGCTGCACCTGCACCTGACCGACGACCAGGGCTGGCGGGTCGAGATCCGCCGCTACCCGAAGCTGACCGAGGTGGCCTCCTGGCGCACCGAGAGCCAGTTGGGCGCCACCAAGCCCGCGACGTTCGACAACCGCCCGCACGGCGGGTTCCTCACCCAGGACGACATCCGCGAGATCGTCGCCTACGCGGACGCCCGGCACGTCGCGGTGGTCCCGGAGATCGACGTCCCGGGCCACTCGCAGGCGGCCATCCACGCCTACCCCGAGCTCGGCGAGGTCGGCGAGATCCCCGTGGGCACCCAGTGGGGCGTCTTCGAGGAGATCCTCGCGGTCACCGACAACGTCCTGGAGTTCTACAAGAACGTCTTCGACGAGCTCATCGAACTGTTCCCCAGCACCTACGTCCACGTGGGCGGGGACGAGGTCCCCAAGACCCAGTGGAAGAACAGCGCCTCCGCCCAACAGCGGATCAGGGACGAGGGCCTGGCCGACGAGGACGAGCTCCAGAGCTGGTTCATCCGCCAGCTCGACGACCACCTCACCCAGCGCGGCCGCCGCCTGCTGGGCTGGGACGAGATCCTGGAAGGCGGACTCGCGCCGGGCGCCACGGTGATGTCGTGGCGCGGCGAGGAGGGCGGCATCGCCGCGGCCCGCGCGGGCCATGACGTGATCATGGCTCCCACCGCCACCTCCTACCTGGACTACAAGCAGTCCGAGCGGCCGGACGAGCCGGTTCCGGTGGGCACGCTCCTGCGTGTGGAGGACGTGTACGCGGGCGACCCGGTCCCCGCGGACCTCACCGAGGAGGAGGCCCGGCACGTCCTCGGCGGCCAGGTCAACCTCTGGAGCGAGCACATCGACAACGCCCGCAGGCTCGACTACATGGTCTTCCCGCGTCTGACCGCCTTCGCGGAGAAGGTGTGGACCGAGGGCGACCGGGACTTCGCCGAGTTCGAGCCGCGCCTGCGGCACCACCTGCGCAGGCTCGACGCGGCGGGTGTCGAGTACCGGCCCCTCGACGGCCCGCGTCCCTGGCACACCCGCCCGGGCCTGTACGGCTGGGGCTACCAGCCCGGCCAGGAGGCCCCGGAGCAGGGTCACGCCGGAGCCTGAGCCACCCCACCGTCGGGGCCGGTTCCTCGCGGGACCGGCCCCGACGGCCCCGTGTCAGAAGTACGTGGCGATGGCGTCGACCACGCGGTGGTCGTCGTCGACCACCGGGATCACCTGCCAGCGGTCGAAGGCCGTGCACGGGTGAGAGATGCCGAAGGACATCAGGTCGCCGGGGCGCACCCCCAGCTCCTGGGGCACGTCCAGGTAGGCGTGGTGGTCGTTGAGGTTGGTGACCTCGACCCCCTCGGCCCGGACGACCGAACCGTCACCCCGGCGCAGGACGCGCGGGACGGGGAATCCCTGGTCGAAGTTGGCCTCACGGCGGCCCATCCCGGCGATCGCCCGGCCCTCCTCCGGGGTGGAGGTGACCTGCGCCCACAGCTCCAAGGCTCCGGACAGGGCGTCGCCGCCCTCGGGCAGCCGGTTGTACGGCGTGGTCCGGCGGTACAGGCCGTCGTCGTGGGCGACGTAGGCCCCGCTGCGCAGGATCGGTGTGACGTCCTCGCGGCCACCGATCTCCTCGGCGACCACGTCGAACCACGCACTGCCGCCCACCGACAGCACCGGGCGCTCCAGCCCGTGTTCGGCCGCCAGGGCGGAGGCGTCACCGAGGAGGTCACGCAGGAAACCCCGTACTCCCTCCGCGTCGCTGAGCGAACCCTCGTATCCGGCCACTCCGGCCAGTTCCAGGCCCGGGGCCCGCACGACCTGCTGTGCGATCCCGAGCACCGCGTCGCGCGTGCGGCACCCGGTCCGGCCGCCCGGCGTGCCGCGCTCCACCATCACCCGCAAGGGGCGGCCACCGTCGCGCCCCACCGCCTGGGCGGCCAGTTCGACCCCCTCCGATGAGTCGACGTAGAAGAGGAACTCGAAGTCCGGGTCGGCGTCCTGCTCGGCCGCCGCCCAGCGCAGGACCCGGGGGTCCAGCAGCTCGTTGGCCATCAGGACGCGGTCCACCCCGAACCGGCGAAAGTCCAGGACCTGGTTGGCGGTGGCGGCCGTGATCCCCCAGGCGCCCGCGTCGAGCTGGCGCTGGGTGAGCACGGGGGACATCGCGGTCTTGCCGTGGGGGGCGAACAGGAGTCCGTGGCCGCGCGTGAACTCGGCCAGCGCGGCGATGTTGCGGTCCAGGGCGGAGGCGCGCAGCACCATGAGCGGCCAGGTGAAGGGGCCGGTGAACAGGTGGTCACCGCGTGCGGCGAACTCGGCCAGGGTGACGGGGTCGCCCGGCCACCACAGGCCCTTGGTGCGCCAGTCGACGTGTTCCTGGGGGATGCACAGCCGGTCGCTCACGTGGCCTCCGCTTCCTGCTTCGGTGGTTTCGCGACCGATCATCCCATCGTGATTGCCGGAGGCACACCCCTCTGGGCCGGGATTGGCGTGTGCGGAGACGACGGGACCCGCCCGGCGCGTGCCGGGCGGGTCCGTCGGTGGTCGGGGTCGGACGTCAGTCGGTCACCGGCGCCCCGACGGGCTCCGGCTCTTCCTCCCTGGCCCCGCCGGACTCGTTGAGGAAGTCCTCGATGGCCTTCTGGCCCCGGTCCGGGTAGTCCGTGATGAAGCCGTCCACGCCCATCGCCAGGACCCGCCCCATCACCTTGGGGTCGTTGATCGTGTAGGGCATGATCTCCAGGCCCGCGTCGTGCACGCGCCGGACGTAGGCCGCGTCGATGGTGGTGTGGTTCGGGTTGATCATGTGTGCCCAGTCGAACTCGGCGATCCGCGACTCCGGGACCTTGCCGAGCAGCGCGTGCGGCAGCGAGGGCAGGAGCTTCTTCGAGCGCTCCGTGAACTCCCAGTCGAAGCTCTGCACCACGATCCGGGACGGCTGGTCGGGCGCGTTGGGCAGCAGCCAGTGCGGGTGGCGTGCGAGTTCGTCGGAGATCCGGTTCTCGATGCCCGGGTACAGGGCTGGCTCCTTGACCTCCAGGAGCAGGTTCATGCCGTGCCTCTCCAGGCGGTTCAGGGCCTGGCTGAGGAGCGGAACCCGCTCTCCGGCGAACGAGCCGCCGAAGGACGAGCCCGCGTCGAGGCGCCGGATCTCCGCGAGCGTGAAGTCGCCGACGTCGTAGGGCGCACGGTCAGGGAAGACCTCGGCCACGTTGGTGGTGCGGTCGAGGCGGGTGTCGTGCATGAGGACCAGCTGATCGTCGGACGTGAGCTGGACGTCCACCTCCACGGTCTCCGCACCGAGACGGTGGGCCGCGTCGATCGCAGCGATGGTGTTCTCGGGCGCGTGTCCGGAAGCGCCCCGGTGGGCAACGGCGATGAGGGGGCGGGACTGTGACGGCTGGGACGGAAGAACACTGGCGCCGGGGCTCACCCTCTGCGCCGTCGCGGCCTTGGTGACCGTGACCGCCTCGGCGGTCGCGACCACGGGGACGGCGAGCGCTGAGCTCGATCCCATGGCCAACATGAGTGATACGGCTCCGACTACGAATCCGATGCGCTGGTGCACCGGGCCTCCCAAGTACGCGTGGACTGGCCGACTGCTACCTCAGGGTGAGTGCGCTTGGTGACCGGACGGTGACCATACGCAGAGCAGCCGGTGATCCGACGCCCATCTTCTGGTGGCGGCGCGCCCCTCGGGCAACGCGGAACCCCACTCATCAATCTCACCCTATGTAGGCAATTGATCGCTTCATGTCCGATTTTTGACTGTAAGCCCCCTCGGTAATCACCCAGAGTCCTGAGAACATCACGAGTAGTAGTCGATGGGAAGGAACCTTCATGCGCAAGCACCACACGAGGTGGGTCGCGCTCTTCAGTGCCGCCGCGATCTCGACGACGGGGCTCGTCGGCCTCTCCGGACCCGCGGCCGCGAACGACGCGGACGCGCCCGCGCTCAGCTGGCCGGTGGTGAGACAGGGGGTGTCCACGTACAGCATCGACGGGTTCGAGATCACCTACCTGCCCGCCGGTCTGGAGCGGTACGGCATCAACGCCACGTCCACGACGGACCGCGTGGGCAACCGTCAGTCCCAGATCTCGTGGGTGCAGGGCCCGGACCAGCTGTACGGCCGGGTCGCGGTACTTCGCTCCGACCGCCTCCAGGACCTCGAGGACCTGCGCGAGAGCCGTTACAGCCACCTTTCCCAGAGCTCCCTGGAGGAGGTGGCGCCCGGCGAGGCCTTCGAGCACGGCGCGTACCTGTCCGAGGAGACCGGCGACCTGTTCTGGGTGGAGAGGCCGGGCGTGGCGGTCGCCACCCACCTCCAGCCGGAACGCTGGGAGCGCGCGGAGCTGGTGAAGCTGGCTGAGGCCGTCATCGAGGAGACGGCACCCCAGGAGGCCGGGACCGAGGAGCCGACGGCCGAGGACACCAGCGTGGTCGCGGTCGAGGAGAGTGCCCCCGCGGAGGGCGCCGCCGACGAGACGGCCGGGGCAGCGCCCGCCGAGCCGGTCGAGGAGGCCCCCGCTGAGGAGGCCCCGACTGAAGAGGCCCCGGCCGAGGAGGCTCCGGTGGAGGAGGCTCCGGTGGAGGAGGCCGTCGCGGAGGTCCCGGCCGACCAGGTACCGGCTGAGGAGGCCCCCGCCGAGGAGGCTCCCGTGGACGAGGAGGTGGTCGACGGGTCCGGACTCGACGAGCTCACCCCCGTTGAGGAAGCCCCCACGCAGGCAGAGGAGGCTCCGGTTCAGGAGGAAGCCCCCAACGAGCAGGCTCCCGCCACGGAGAACGAGGTCGTCGACGGGGCCGCCCCGGCCCAGGAGGACGCCGCGGCCCCTGACCAGACCCTCCCCGAGAACGCCTCCTCGCGTGAGGTCAAGACCTGCCTGACCGGGCACTTCGTCGACTTCGCCTCCGGCGAGTCCGAGATCGACCCGGCGAAGATGACCCGGACCAGCAGCGAGTTCGTCGAGCGGGCGCTGTCCGGCGCCGACCTCGGCGACGCCGAGCGCGACCGTCTGCTGGCCACGGTCTGGTACTACGGCCACGAGGACGACAAGGTGGCCGCCACCGACGACTGCGCCAGCCGGTTCGGGCTGGAGCGCAGCGAGGTCGAGGACGTCGTCACGGAGGTCTCCGGGATCATCGCCGAGCTCGTCCGGGAGGCCGACGAGAGCGTGGCCAGCTCGATGGACGAGGTCCGCAGGACCAGCGGTGAGGCCGCCGAGGCCCTGCCGGTGACGGACCCGGTGGGCGCCGAGGAATGGGCCGAGCTGTGGGACTCCCTGCCGTGGTCCATTCCGGTGGAGAATTCCTGAACCTCACTACCTGACCTGCGATGACCGAAGCTCGGTCGCGACACCGAACGTGATCGCGGCCGGGCTTCACCCATGCCCGGACCCGGGTTCCCCACACCCTCCCGGCGGGGACCGACAACCAAGGTCCCGAACCCCTGATCACCCGACATCCCGGTTCAACCCATGCTGTACCGTCACCCACGTTCGGCCGGTTCCACCGAGAACCGGCCGGCACCCCGTCCTCCACCCCGGAGCGACACCCCCAGACGGGCGGCGAACCCGCCCTCCCCCGTCCGCAGGAGGACCGCGCACATGTCCGGATTCACCACCCGACCCCAGCTCCGCGGCGACTTCGGCATGGTCGCCTCCACCCACTGGCTGGCCAGTGCCACCGGCATGTCCGTCCTGGAGCGCGGTGGCAACGCCTTCGACGCGGCGGTCGCGGCGGGCTTCACCCTCCAGGTCGTCGAACCCCACCTGAACGGCCCCGGCGGCGAGGTTCCCGTCATCTTCCAGGCCCGCAGCGGGTCCCCGCGCGTGCTGTGCGGCCAGGGCGTCTCCCCCGCCGCCGCCACCATCGGGGCCTTCGAGGGCCTGGGGCTGGACCGCGTCCCCGGCAGCGGCGTCCTCGCCGCCACCGTCCCCGGCGCCTTCGACGCCTGGATGCAACTGCTGCGCGACCACGGCACCATGTCCGTCCGCGAGGTCCTGGACCACGCCATCGGCCTGGCCGAGCGCGGCTACCCCGTCCTGGGCCGGATCTCCGCCGCCCTCGAAGCGCTCACCCCGGTGTTCTCCCGGCACTGGGCGGGCTCGGCCTCCGTCTACCTGCCGCACGGCACCGCCCCGGCCGCCGGAACACGGCTGCGCAACCCGGCGCTCGCCGCCACCTACCGGCGCGTGGTCGCCGAGGCCGAGGCCACGGGCGGCGACCGCGAGACCCAGATCGAGGCGGCGCGCCGCTCCTGGTACCAGGGCTTCGTCGCGGAGGCGATCGGCGCCTTCCTCGCCAGACCGGTCCCCAACAGTCACGGCGAGCCCGAGCGGGCCCTGCTGACCTCACAGGACATGGCCGACTGGAGCGCCGCCTACGAGGACACCGTCAGCACCTCCTACGGCGCCCACACCGTGCACAAGACCGGGCCCTGGGGGCAGGGGCCCGTCATGCTCCAGCAGCTGCGCATGGCCGAGGCCGGAGGGGTCGGCACCGACGCGCGCCAGGGTGTGAGCGCGGACTTCGTGCACCGGAGCACCGAGATCGCCAAACTCGCCTTCGCCGACCGTGAGGGCTGGTACGGCGACCCGGACTTCACCGACGTCCCCCTCAAGGAGCTCCTCAGCTCCGACTACGCCGCCGAACGCGTGCGGGGGGTCGACGGGGAGCGCGCCAACCTGGAGCCGCGCCCCGGAGGCCCCGGTGGCCGCACCCCCTTCGAGGCGCCGGTGTACCTGCCCGGGCAGACCCCGGGCGACCGCACCACCGGGGAGCCCACCGTGCGCGACGCCGCCGGACAGACCCCCGCCGACCTGCGCGGCGACACCTGCCACGTGGACGTGGTGGACGCCGACGGCAACATGGTCTCCGCGACGCCCAGCGGCGGCTGGTTCAGCAGCTCGCCGCTCATCCCGGAACTCGGGTTCCCGCTCGGCACCCGGGCGCAGATGTTCTGGCTCGACCCGGCCTCGCCCAACGCGCTCTCACCGCGCCGCCGCCCCCGCACCACCCTCTCCCCCACCCTGGTGACCCGCGAGGACGGTGAGGCGGTGCTGGCCATCGGCACCCCCGGCGGTGACCAGCAGGACCAGTGGACCACCACCGCGCTGCTGCGGGTGCTCAACGGCGTGGACGACCTCCAGGAGGCCCTGGACACCCCCATGTTCCACACCAACGCGTTCCCCAGCTCCTTCCACCCCCGTGAGACCGTGCCCGGCGACCTCGTCGTGGAGCCGGGGGTGGGCGACGGGGTCGTCGACGAGCTGCGGCGTCGCGGGCACCGGGTCCAGGTGGCCCAGGAATGGTCCCTGGGCCGTCTGGCGGCGGTCGCCCGCGACCCGGAGAGCGGCGAACTGCGCGCCGCCGCCGACCCCCGGGGCGCGCAGGGGTACGCCGCGGGGCGCTGACCCGGGACAGACGAAAACGCACGGAAGCCCCCTCCTGCTGAACAAGAGGGGGCTTTGTCGCGGGCTGGGGGTAGTGGCATGGCTTGACCGGCTCTTGCCAAATCGGTCGGTCACTGCTTATGTAGACCTGTGCGGCGGGACACCCGGCCTGCGAGGCCGTGGATTCCCGCCACAACTCCATACCACCCCAAGGGCCGACCACCGCTGTCTCCCCCTCCCTCAGCGGCGGCCCTGTCCCCCCTCCTAACCGAGGCCTGCCTTCCCCTCCCGGCGGTTTTTCGGACATGGAGAAGGAAGGGCCGTGGTGCCACCGCCCCGGTGGCGCCACGGCCCTTTCCCGTATCCGGGACCGGCCTGGAGGCGGTCAGGTGCTCACGCGCACCGCGCCCGCATAGTTGGCGGTCCGTACCGGTGTGACGCGCACGTCCAGACCGGTGCGAGGCGCCTCCAGCATCTGGCCGTCGCCGAGGTAGATCGCCACATGCGAGATGTAGTCGGGCGCGGTGGGGTCCGAGCGCCAGAACAGCAGGTCGCCGCGTTCGAGGTCGTCCCACTCCACGCGCTCTCCCGCGTTCCACTGGTCGTGGGTGACGCGCGGGATGGACACACCCTCCTTCCGGAACGCCCACTGGAGCAGGCCGGAGCAGTCGAAGCCGACGTCGGGGGTGGTGCCGCCCCACACGTAGGGGACGCCCAGCTGAGTCTCGGCGTTCGCGATGACCTGCTCGATCACCGAGGAGGGTACGGCGTCGCCGTCGACCAGGGGTTCGGGGGCGTCGGCGACCAACTGGAGGGAGGCGTCCTCACCGAGGATCTCCTCCAGCTCCTCGTGCAGCTCCCACAGGTCGGCGTCGGGGGCGGAGACGACGAGGGCGTTGCCCTCGGGCATGCCCAGTTCCCGGGCGAGCTCCCGGGAGACGAGGGCGTCGATCCCGGCGATGCCGGAGGTGGCGTGGGTCCACACCTCCAGGGGGACCTCGCCGTTGCCGCCCGAGAGGGTGATCTCACCGCCGACGTCGAGTTCGCGTTCGGTGCCCGCGTCCTTGGACAGTGCGACGTGGCCCTCGGCGACCCCCTGCCAGATCTCGTCGGACTCGGCGGAGGGCCGGGGGGCGTGGTTGCGGAAGCTGGAGGGGTTGACTCCCAGCACGGAGGTGGGTTGGCCGTCGACCTCCACCCGCGCGGCGTCGACGGTCAGGACGTTCTTCACACCGTCGATGTCGCGGACCGCGTCGACGACCTCGCGGGGGAGCTTCTCGGGGGCGACCGCGAAGTACTCGACGGAGCGCGCCTCACGGAAGGGCGCCACGTAGGTGTCGCGCCTGAGTTCGGCGACGTCCGCGACGTCGGGACTGGGATGGGTTTCGGTCTGGGAATCGGCCGCGCGGGGCGCGGAGCCGCTGGGGACGGCGTTCTCGGGGGAGAGCTGTTCGGCGAGGGGAGGCCGGTCCTGGACGACGGGGTCGGCCATCGCGGGGCTGGCCCCGAAGGCCGTGAAGGCGACCGCGAAGGCGGCCGTGGTACCCGCACATGTTCTGAGACGGTTCCGCACGGGGGTCGATCACCCTTTCTGGGACCGCGGCGGGCGGGGGAAGCGCTGCGGCGCACGGCCTGAGATGACATGGTCCGGTCCAAGAATGGGTGTACCTGGTCGCGTTTGCAAGACGCCCACGCCGTCCGATACCGGACGTCCACCTATCAGCCGCTTGTCCGATCCCTGGGGATATCGCGTCTCACGGCGGGTCGTCACAGGTCCGCATAACAGTCCGTAACCGACACGGTGAGGGGGAAGCGGACCGGGGTGTCTCCGAAGAGGATCTCGCGGGTCCGGACCTGGGCGCGGTCGATCGCGCGGACCGTCTCGCCCGCGAGGTCCTCGGGGACGTGCAGGACGACCTCGTCATGGACGAAGAAGACGATCCCGCCGCCGTCGGGAGTCGCCGGGAGTTCCTGGCGGAGCGCGGCGAGCAGGACCAGCGCCCACTCGGCGGCGGTGGCCTGGACGACGAAGTTGCGGGTGAACCGGCCGTGGGCGCGGCGTCTTCGGTCACCGTCCGTGGCGGCCAGGGTGGCCGACCAGTCGTGCGGGGCGGGCGAGGTGCGGCCCAGCCACGAACGGACGATCCCGCCGCCCTCCCCCGTGCGGGCCGCGGCGTCCACGTACTCCAGGGCGCGCGGGTAGAGGCGTCGCATGGTGGCCAGGAGCGGCGCCGCGTCGCCGGACGTCTGGCCGTACATGGCGGCGAGCAGGCCGATCTTCGCGCGTTCGCGGTCGTCGCCCACGTGCACGGCCAGCCGGGCGTACAGGTCCTCCTCGGCCGCGGCGGCCGCGAGGGCGGTGTCCCCGGACACGGCGGCGAGCACGCGGGGTTCGAGCTGTCCGGCGTCGGCGCGGACCAGGACCCAGCCAGGGTCGGCCCGCACGGCCCGGCGGACCGACTTGGGGATCTGGAGGGCGCCGCCGCCCCGGGAGGCCCACCGCCCGGAGACCACACCGCCCACCACGTAGTCGGGCTGGAAGCGGCCCAGCCGGGGGCCGTCCCCGCCCTCACGGGGCAGTTCGCGCACCCAGGTCTCCAGCCACGACCAGCCGTTGGCGGAGTACAGACGGGCGAGTTCCTTGTAGCGCAGCAGCAGTGGCACGAGCGGGTGGTCCACCCCCTCCAGGACCCAGGAGCGGGTGGACTCCACGGGGTGTCCGACCCACGCCATCGCCTTGAGTACCTGGGCGGGCGAGTCCGGGTTGACCTCGTGGCCGACGACCTCCCCGATCCGGGTGACCAGGTCGGCGAGGACCGCCGGACGCTCGCCCGTGCGCGGACGGGGACCGAGTATCTCGGTCAGCACCCGGTCGTGGACGTCCGGGCGCCAGGGCAGGCCGTCGTGGCTCATCTCCACCGCCGCCAGGGCGCCCGCGGACTCCACCGCGACCAGCAGCGCCATCCGCCCCGGTCCGGGCAGCGCCGCGACGCGTCTGCGCTGGTCGTCGTGGACCTCCGTGAGGGCGGCGAGCCGGTCGGTCCCGGGCGGGAGCGTGGAGCGGTCGGCCTCGAACAGCGCGGGCTGCGCGGCGGTTCCCTCTCCCAGCGGCCGTACCGGGTCGTCGGGGACCGCCAGGTCGTGCAGGCGGGCCCAGGCGGCGCCAAGGGAGTGGGGTTCGGAGTGGCGGGCCTCGTGGCCGAGCAGGAGGGCCTCGGTCAGCCCGACGTCGTGGCACCGGGCCACGCGCACCCCGGCACGGACCAGGTCGGGGTAGACGTCACCGGTGTCCGCCCAGACCCACCGGACGGGTTCGGCCCCGGCGCGGTCTCCCCCGCCCTCTCCGGAACCGGTCTCCCAGGCACCGTCGCGCTCCGTGCCGTCCCGCTCGGTGCGCCCCTCCTCGGCACGGTCCCCCGCGGAACGGCTCTCCTCGACCGAGCGCACGGCGGCAGCGAGGTCGTGCACGCGGCGCGGCGGAGCGGCCGCGCCGCCCTCCCCGAGCTTCCGCAGCCACCCACCGCCCTCGCCGTCGGCGACCACCGCGATCCGCATGTGCCCAGTGTCCCCCCGGAGACCGACAATCGGCGGGCCGCCGCACGGGGCACCGGGGGCGCGGCCGCTAGCTGCCGGGGCGCACCACGTTGTCCAGGGGTTCCCCGGCTGACCAACGGGCCAGCTGCGCGTCCATGAAGGCGCGGGCGCGCGGGTAGAAGGCGGCGGAACCGCCCGCCACGTGCGGGGTCAGGTACACACCGGGGGCGTCCCACAGCGGGTGGTCGACCGGGAGCGGTTCGGGGTCGGTGACGTCCAGGGCCGCGCGGACCCGGCCGTTCTGGGCGAGCAGGGCGTCCGTGTCCATCACGGCGCCCCGACCGACGTTGACCACCAGGGCGTCGTCACGCAGCAGCGCGAACTCGTCCGCGCCGAAAAGGCCCCTCGTCCGCTCGGTGAGCGGGGTGACGATGACGACCACGTCCGCCTTGGGCAGCAGGGCGGGCAGCTCGTCCACCCCGTGCACGTCCTCGTCGGGACGGGCCCGGCTGGCCACCCGCACCACCTCGGTCTCGAAGGGCAGCAGCCGCTGCTCGATCGCCTGGCCGATGCTGCCGTACCCGACGATCACCACCCGGGAGTCGGCCAGGGAACGCTGCGGGACCGAACCCCAGCGGTGTTCGCGCTGGTCGATCGCCCATCGGGGAAGGTCGCGCTGTGAGGCGAGGATGAGCGCGAGCGTGTGCTCGGCGGTGCTGGCGTCGTGCAGCCCCCGCCCGTTGCACAGGGTGACGTGGTCGGGCAGGAGGCCGAGGACCTGCTCGTACCCCGCCGACACCAGCTGCACCACCCTGAGTTCGGGCATCCTCCCGATCATGTCCAGCCGTTCGTCCACGCCCTGGGTGGAGGGCGCGTACGGCACCTGGTAGAAGGTGACGTCCTCCAGTCCCTCGTCGGGGGCCGGACCCCCGGTGTAGAGGTCGACGTGGAGCGATCGGGGCGCGTTGTCCCGGTTCTGCTCCCACTGCACCAGTGCTCGGCCGCCCATGTCGCGCGCCCTCCTTCGGCTCGGTCCGTGTCACCCGACACCCTAGGGGCTCGCCCCTGCGATGGAACGAGGGTGGGTCCCCGGTCCGGCCCCGGTCAGGCCCGGTGGTCCCGTGCGGCCACGGAACCGAAGCGGGAGAGCTCGTAGCAGGCGACCGCGGCCGCGGCGGTGACGTTGAGGGAGTCGACGTCGCGGTCGGCCATCGGGATGTGCACGCGCGAGGTGGCCCGCTCCAGCCAACGGGCGGACAGACCGTCGCCCTCGGTGCCGAGCAGCAGCCCCACCCTGGCGTCGGGCGCCAGGGCGTCCATGGCCTCACGGAGCGGCAGGGAGCCCTCTCCGGGGGTGAGGGCCATCAGGTCGAAACCGGCGTCGCGCAGGGTGTCCAGACCGCCGTACCAGTCGTCGAGGCGGGTGTAGGGCAGGGTGAAGACGGCTCCCATCGACACCTTCACGGACCTGCGGTAAAGCGGGTCCGCGCAGCGGGGAGCCAGCACCACGGCGTCCACACCCAGACCGGCGGCGCTGCGGAAGATCGCGCCGACGTTGGTGTGGTCCACCAGGTCCTCCAGCACCACGATGCTGCGGGCCCCGGCCAGGACCTCGTCGAGCGCGGGCAGGGGCGCGCGGTGGTAGGCGGCCAGGGCGCCCCGGTGCAGGTCGAAACCGACCAGCCGCTCGGCGGTCTCCTCACTCACCACGTAGAGGGGAGCGCCGGAGCCGGAGACCACGTCGTCCAGGGCGGCGGCCCGCCGCTCGGTGAGCAGGAAGCTGCGGGGGACGAACCCGGCGGTGGCGGCGCGGCGGATCACCTTGTCGCCCTCGGCCATGAACAGGCCGTGCTCGGTCTCCAGGTGGCGGCGCAGGTTGACGTCGCGCAGCCGGGTGTAGTCGGCCAGACGCGGGTCGGCGGGGTCACTGACCCTGATGACATCCATGGTCAGCGATTATCCCGTGCGGCTCCGGGTGGGTCAGCCGATCTGCTCGGTGACGGCGCGCAGGCGCTGCCAGCGGGCCTCCTCACAGGAGCCCTTGCGGGAGAGTGTGGTGTCGATCTCCTCGCCCTCCCAGGTGCCCTCGATCGCCGCTTCCTGTGGGCCGTACACCTTGTCGGTGCAGACGGTGCCCGAGCGGACCTCGGTGAACAGCTGCTCCCCGGTGGCCCCCTCGTCGGCCCCCTCCTCGTCCGTCTTGGACTCGGACTCGGACCCGCCGGCCGCCGGGTCCCCGGCGAACTCGGCGGAGGCCTCGGCCATCACGGCGCAGGGCTCGGGGTCGACGGCCAGGTCGCCGGTGCAGTTCAGGGTCTGCACCCAGGCCAGGCCCCGGTCGCTGACGTTGATACGCAGGTGGCCGACGGGACCGTCGAGGTCGGTCGACTCCTCCTCGGGTTCGATGACGCTCCCGAGCACCTCCGGGGTGGTGACGTTCGTGGTCTCCACGTCCTGCGGCGGCAGCATCGAGGGGGCGACCAGCACTGCGTAGGCCACCGCTCCGGCGCAGCACGCTCCGGCGAGCAGCACGGTGCCGAGGCTGCCTCGGTTCCGACGGTCACTGTGCGAATGGGACATGCCATAACCCTCGGGGGTCGGTTGGTCACGGGGGACGACCGCCACGCGCGAAGCCCCGTTTCCGGGGACGTCGGCCAAACGGACGCCAAGTATCGGTCAAGCGAATACCGGGCAATGGTAGCCGGGAGTGAGTACTGGTACCCGACCGGCGCCGTAACAAAGCGGTCACCGCGCGCACGGGGGAGCTGCGTACGGGGCCCGCTGTGAGCCGGACCACCCCTCCCCTTCCACTCGCGCGTTACCAACGAGTAAGGTCCTGGGAGGAATCGTTCGTGTGCCACCGGTCGGTCGATCACATCCACACTGTGTGACGCCCTCCGCCCCGCGTTGGTTCTCGCAGATCCCACCGCGGGTGCTGGTGCCGCCCCCGCGACCACCCCCTGAAGACCGGCCCCGGGAGGCTCCCGACCCGGGACCGGAGACAGCCACACCCCCGGAGTGCCCGTGTCCAGTGGACGCCATCGTCACCCCTCCCCGACCGCCGCCAACACCCGCAGGGTCGTGCGGTCGCCGCTGGGGGTCACCGCGATCGTCGTCGCCCTCATCGCCCTCGCGGCGATCGCCGTGCCGGTCACCATGAACGCCCTGGGCTGCGGCGAGACCCGCTACCTGCGCGTCTCGACCACCCAGAGCGTCGCCCCGGTGATGCGCGCGGCGGCGACGGAGTTCAACGCGGACCGGCCCAGCTACGGGGGCGAGTGCGTGTTCGCGCAGGTCGACGAGATCGCGCCGCACCGGATCATGGCGGCGCTGACCGGCGGCCAGGCCGGTGACTCCACCATCGCCCCGCACGTGTGGGTCCCCGAGTCCTCCGCCTGGGTCGAGCTGGCCAGGGTCTCCGACGGCGGCGCCCACGGCATCGAGACCGACCCGCCCTCGCTGGCCAGCTCGCCCGTCGTGCTCGCCGCTCCCCCGGGCACCGAGGGCATGCCGGAACAGGACGACGCCAGCTGGACCATGCTGCTGCCCGACGAACGCGACCCGGACCGCCCCGTGGTGATGGTCGACCCCAACCGGGGTGCCGACGGCATGACGGTGATGCGCGCGGTCCGCGAGCACCTGGGCTCCGGGGACGCCGCCGACACCGCCATGACCGACTTCGTGCGCGACGTCCAGCTGGACAGTGCCTTCGGCGAGATCGACCTGACCAACGTCTTCACCGGCTCCGCCGCCTCCAACGACCGGGTGGACCCGGTGATCGCCGTTCCCGAACAGGCCGTGGTGGCCTACAACGACCGCCGAGCGGACTCGGCCCCCTCGCTCCAGGCGCACTATGTCAGCAACGGCACGGTCAACCTGGACTACCCGTACGTGACCACCACCGAGGACGCGGAGCTCCAGTCGGCCGCCGCGGACCTGTACGAGGTGGTCCGGGGCAGCGAGTACCGGGAGCGCCTGCGCGAGCTGGGCTTCCGCGACCCGGGCGGGGAGGCCGCACCCGCGCTGGCCGAGCGGTCCGGGATCATCGCGGAGCAGCCGCCCGCCGGGGACGACCTGACCGGCGACGCCCTGCTGGCCTCGGTCACCGACTGGAACCGGCTCTCCATGCCGTCCCGGACGCTGGTTCTGGCCGACGCCTCCCAGAACATGGCGGACGACCTCAACGGCGGGCCGCAGCGGATCGAGGTCGCCAAGCAGGCGGCGCTGATGGGGCTGGGTCTGTTCCCCGACGAGACGGACATGGGCCTGTGGCTGATGTCCGAGGAGTTCGGTGGCGACGGCCGCGACCGGGCCGCGGACATGCACCCGCTGGGCGCTGGCGACGACGGCGGCGTCACCCGCCGCCAGGAGATGGTGAAGGTCGCCGAGGAGCTGGAGGTGGAGGGCGGCGGGTCCCGGCTGTACGACAACATCCTGGCCGCCTACGACGAGGTGCAGGACAACTATCACGAGGACAAGATCAACAGCGTGATCCTGCTGACCGCCGGCCAGGACGAGGGGTCCAGCGACCTCTCCCACCAGGAGTTGGTCGCCGCCCTCCAGGACCGGTTCGACCCCCAGCGGCCGGTCACGATGTTCGTCATCGCCTTCGGTGAGCAGGCGGACGGCCCGGAGCTGGCGCAGATCGCGCGCGCGACCAGCGGATCGTCCTTCGTGACCGAGGACCCGGACGAGATCGGCGACATCTTCCTCAGCTCGATCTCCCGGCGCCTGTGCGTCCCCAACTGCGACAACTGAGCCCCGCCCCGGGCCCCGTCCGCGTGGTTCGGGGCGTTGAGTAACGTTCCCACAGGTAACACACGGAAGGTCGCCCGAACTCAGGAATCCGGCCGGTACACAATGATTCGCCCGCTTCGCGAACGACGGGCGCCCGACACCCCTGTACGACTCAGCCCCCCTGTGCGAACACCTCGTCCGTACACCACCTCGTGAGGAAAGCTGTGGGACGTCACCGCGGAAAGTACGCAGAAGAACCCTCCGACCGGAGCAGACGGCACCGGGGGCGCGGCGGCGCCGTCGCCGCCCTCGCCGCCGCGATGGTGATCGTGGTCGGTCTCGCCGTGGCGGGCGTGTACATGTTCGGGCAGGGCGACGGCTGCGGCAGCTCCGACATCGAACTGAACGTGGCGGTCAGCCCGGAGCTGGCGCCCGCTCTGGCCGACCTCGCCGGCGACTTCAACAATGAAGAGCACACCGTCGACAACCACTGTGTGCGGGCCAGCGTGCGCGAGGCCGACTCGGCCGACGTCGCCTTCCAGATCACCGGCTCCGGCGCCACCACCGGCGACACCGACTCCCACGTGTGGATCCCGGACTCCTCCGTGTGGCCGCGCCTGGTGCAGAGCCAGGCCGGGGACGCCGTCATCACCGAGACCGGCACCTCCGTCGCCCGCAGTCCCCTGGTCGTGGCCGAACTCGCCGAGTACGCCGACGACCAGGAGGGGACCACCTGGACGGACGTGGTCCCCACCGGCGCCCCCGGTGAGGAGGCCGACCGGGTCGTCCGCGTGGTCGACCCGACCCGCAGCTCCAGTGGTCTGGCCACCCTCTACCTGCTGAACGGCGCCCTGGAGGAGGCCAGTCCCGACGCCGACACCTTCAACGCGCAGATGACCGCCGCGCTCCAGGCCCTGCATCGAGGCACCTCCGCGGACGAGGACTCCGCCTTCCTGGCCCTGAGCGGAGGCAACGCCGAGGCCCCGCCCGTGATGGTGATGTCCGAACAGGCCGTGTGGCGCTACAACACGGCCCACACCGACGCCGCCGCACAGCCCAGCTACCTGGAGGACGGCACCTACTTCCTCGACTACCCCTACATCGTGCGCAGCGAGGACAGCGAGATCACCCGCGCCGCCGAGGTGTTCCGCGCCTCGGTGCGCTCCGAGGCGGCGGCCGAGCGCCTCCTCGACGAGGGGTTCCGCGGACCCGAGGGGGAGCTCGACGGCGGGGTCCTGACCGAGGACGCCGGGTTCCGCGCGGAGCAGCCCACCGAACTGCCCGCACCCTCCGAGGGCTCCATCACCGAGCTGACCCGCTTCTGGAACCAGCTGAAGATGGACTCCCGCGTGCTGACCATCGTCGACGTCTCCGGATCGATGCTGGCCGAGGTGCCCGGCACCGGCATGACCCGCATGCAGGTGGCCGGGGCCGCCTCCGCCGAGGGCCTCCAGATGTTCTCCGAGAGCTCCGAGCTGGGCCTGTGGGAGTTCTCCACCAACGTCAACAACAACCTCCACTACCAGGAGGTCGCCCCGATCCGGGAGCTCCAGGCCACCGACGACTCCGGGAACGAGCACCGGGACGTGCTGGGCGCCGCCCTCCAGGCCATGCAGCCGCTCCCCGAGGGCGACACCGCGCTGTACGAGACCTACCTGGCCGCGTACCAGGAGATGTCGCGCACCTACCGCCCCGACCGCACCAACGTGATCCTCATGCTCACCGACGGGGACAACGACAACCCCGGGGGCATGGAGCTCGACGAGCTGATGTCCCAGCTCGAGTCCATGTCCAGCCCCTCGCGCCCCATCCCGATCATCACGATCGCCTTCGGCCCGGACGTGCAGAACCTGGAGCCGCTCCAGCGGATCGCCGCCGCCACCGGGGGCGCCGCGTACATGACCGAGGACCCGACCGAGATCGGGGACATCTTCCTCCAGGCCTTCTCCCTGCGCATCGTGACAGAGGAGGAGTAGGGGTCCGGAACGGAAGGTGACATGAACCTGTCCACCAACGGCGGGCTATGGACTTCTCACTCCCGGTGGCGTACCACGGGAAGGGCCCGGATTCGGGGACCCGCCGATCCTGCGCCCGAATCGACGGGTCGAGGACCCACCGCGGTCGGATTGGGGAGTGCCATGGCGAAGGCGTGGATGGCCGGTGCCGAGAGGATCGACGGCGCGGCGGCACGGACGGCCGCGGGGATCGGTGCTCCCCGTGCCGTCTGGACGGTGACCGGAACGGACCCCGACGTGTGGTCGGCGCGCGAGGAGGCGCTCCGACTCGTCCGCGAGGACAGGGCTGCCCACCTGGTGTGGAACCCGCGTGACGGAGGGGTGGCCCAGGCCCTGGCCGCCACCCGGCGGAGCCCGCTCCCCCTGGGCCGGACCGCGCGCTTCGACCGGTTCCTGGACCACGGCGACGAGGGGCGGGTCTGCATCGTGGTCGCCGTGGTGTCCCTGGAACGGGAGCCGTTCACCGACGGACCGCTGCTCGGCCTGGAGCCGATCCTGGAGTGGCTGGAGTCGTGGGGTGTGCCCAGGACCTGGCCCGCCGGTCCTCCCGGCCTGTGGAGCAGCCCCGAGGATCGGACCCGGGTGTGGTCGAGGGGAGGGCACTTCGGCCACGACCAGGTCCCGGGCTCGCTGTCCACCGCGCCGGGCCGGGTGAACCCCGAGCACGTGCTGACCCCGGGCGCCCACCCCACCCTCGAATCGCAACCCTCCGTGACCACATAGGCACACAAACGGAGCCCCGAAAACACCAAAACCCCACCACTCCGGAGAATCGGATACCACTGGTTAAGTACAGCTCCAAAACCCCTTAGTCTGTCGCCCATGGGTGGATCTATCGAGCCGGGTTGGTACGCCGACCCGCAGGGCGACGCGCAGACGCTCAGATGGTGGAACGGTGACGAGTGGACGCGGCATACCCGTTCACTCAGCGAACTCCAGGGCGCCGCCGACGGCTCCGACGAGGAAGCCACCACCAACCTGGGCCAGGACGGGGGTTCGTCCCTGTCCGACGACGACGAGGGAACGGTCCGGCTGGGGACGAGCGCCCCTACGCCGATCGACGACGATCCGAGCACCATGCGGATCGATCCCTCCTGGGCCCAGCAGCACACCCCCGAACCCGCGCCCCAGCCCCCGGCCGACGAGGACCCCAGCACCGTACGGATCACCCCCTCCTGGCAACAGGGGGCCTCCCCCCAGCAGCAGCCGTCGCCGCCCTCCCCCACCCCGGTCGGCGACGAGCCCAGCACCATGCGCATCGACCCCTCCTGGGCGCGCCAGTCCCCCGCAGCGCCCTCGATCGACGACGAGGCGACCGCCGACATGGGCGGCGCCACCATGCGGGTGAACCCCTCCGACCTGCCCGGTTCCGAGGACGAGCTGCCCACCGCGGACCTCACCAACGACGAGATCCCCACGGCCGACCTCACGGGCAACAGTGACACGCCCCGCACAGCGGTCTTCGACCCCGGCTCCGGCGGAGACGCCCCCCGCACCGCCGTGTTCACACCCGGCGGTGACGGCTCCCCCGGCGGGACCGCCGTCTTCGACCCGAACGACCCGATGTTCTCCGGCGCCGCCGGGGACGACGACCCCAAGGGCGGCAAGTTCAAGGGGTTCCTCGGCAACCTCAAGGAGGGATGGGCCGACCTCTCCGAGGAGCGCAAGGAGCAGCGCCGCAGCGCCGAGGAGGAGGCCGCCAAGAAGCGCGAGGAGGAGCGGGTCCTGCGCGAGGCCGAGGCCGAGAAACAGGCCGAGGAGGAGCGCAAGCGAGCCGAGGAGGCCGCCAGGAACGCGCCCGCCGCTCCCCCCGCCGACCCCCGGTCCGCCGCTGTCCCGCCGGTCGGCTGGACCCCGCAGAACCCGGGCCAGCCGCAGCCCCCGTCGGGCCCCCAGCCCGGCTTCGGCGCCCAGCCTCCCTCCGGCCCGCAACCCGGCGCCTTCGCCGGTCAACGGCCGCCGACCGGCCCCCAACAGCCGGGGCCGAACCAGCCGCCGTCCGGTGCCCAGCAGGGGTTCCCCCCGTCCGGGCCGCAGCAGGGCTACCCGGCGTCCGGCCCGCAGCAGGGTTTCCCCCCGCCCCAGCAGCAGTTCGGTCCGCCCGGCGGGTACCCGCCGCAGAACCGGCCCCCCATGCCTGCGCAGGGCCCGCCGCCCCAGCAGTTCGGTCCGCCGCCCGGCGGTCCGCGCGGCCCCATGGCAGGCCCTCCCGGCCCTGGCGGCCCGCCTCACGGTGGCGCCCCGTGGGGCCAGCCCCCCGGTGGGCCGCGCGGTGGCAACCCCTACGGCGGCCCGCCCAACGCGTACGGCCCGCCGCCTCCGCCGCCCAAGCCCCCCAGGAAGAAGGGCGGCTGCGGCTGCGGCTGCTTCTTCTTCATCCTCATCACCCTGATCGTGCTGTTCATGCTCTACCTCCAGTTCTGGGGCGTGTGGGACTGGATGTACGACATCTTCGATGTGGGTCTGCCCCAGGGCGGATCCGACCCGTTCGTCTGGGACTGACGTCCGATGGGGGCGGTGGGCCACTGGTCCACCGCCCCCATGGGCGTCCACAACCCCTAAGCTGACCGGTATGAATGACAGTTTGGTGTGGATCGACTGCGAGATGACCGGCCTCGACTTCGAGAACGACGCGCTGATCGAGGTGGCCTGTCTGATCACCGACGGTGAGCTGAACATCCTCGACGAGGGTGTGGACGTCGTGATCAAGCCCCCGCAGGAGGCCCTGGACCGGATGGGCGACTTCGTCCGGAACATGCACACCACGTCGGGGCTCCTCGACGAGCTGGACAAGGGTGTGACGCTCCAGGAGGCGGAGGACCGCGTGCTGGAGCACATCCGCCAGTACGTCACCGAGCCCCGCAAGGCTCCCCTGTGCGGCAACTCGATCGCCACCGACCGCACGTTCATCGCCCGGGACATGCGCCGGATCGACGACTTCCTGCACTACCGGATGGTGGACGTCTCCTCCATCAAGGAGCTTCTGCGCCGCTGGTACCCCCGCGTGTACTACGCGAGCCCGGAGAAGAACGGCGGCCACCGCGCCCTCGCCGACATCACCGAGAGCATCCGCGAGCTGCGGTACTTCCGCGCGGCGGCCTTCGTCCCGGAGCCCGGCCCGAACTCGGCCACGGCCCGCGCCATCGCCGCCGAGGTCGTCGCCGACGGCACCGGCCTGAAGGCACGTGACGCGGCTCTCCGGGACCCCAAGCCCGAAAACTGATCGAAGCACTCCCCGGAGTCCGCTAAGCTTTCATACGTACGCAGGGCCGAGAGGCCAGGCGCACGTGGTGGGTGTAGCTCAGCCGGTAGAGCACTTGGTTGTGGTCCAAGAAGTCGCGGGTTCAAGTCCCGTCACTCACCCCAGAGGCTCAAGCCCCTGACCAGCGAAGAAATTCGCAGGGTCAGGGGCTTTTGCGTTGCCGGGGGTGCACCAGAGGGTGCACGGGGCCGGAAACCCGAGCCGGTGAGTGTGCACCACCCATCCCGTCACTCACCGATGTGGCGAGGGTGCACAGGTGGACCTGGGCGCCCACCTTCATCGAGACCGCCCAGCTCTGCGCCCGGCAGGTGGACTACCAGGGCTCGACGCGGTCCTGGCGCACCCCCTGCCAACGTGTTCAACTGACCAGTCGCGCGCGCCACGCCCATGCGGCGATCTCGACCCGATTGCGGGCTCCGAGCTTGGCGGTGATGTTCCGTGCATGGGTCTTGACCGTCGAGAGGGAGACGAAGAAGTCGGCTGCGATCTCCTCGTTGGTGCGGCCCCGCGCGATCGCGACTGCGATTTCGAGTTCGCGGGCGGAGAGGTCGTGCTCGATCTCTGTCTCCGACTTTCCGTCTGTGAGCTCTCCGAGCAGACGCACGGTAACCGACGGCGAGATCAGGGCGTCGCCGTCAGCGGCGGCGCGAACTGCCTCCACCAACAGTCGCGGGCCCGCGTCCTTCAGAAGGAATCCTGAGGCACCCGCTTGGAGAGCGTCGCGCAGATACGCATCAGTGTCGAAGGTCGTGACGACCACGACGCGCGGCGCGTCCGGCATCGACGTGATCACGCGGGTGGCATCCAGCCCGTTCATCCCCGGCATCCGGATATCCATCAGCACCACATCGGGACGCAGCCGTTCCACCGCGGATATCGCTTGTTCACCGGAATCGGCGAGCCCGAGGACGGAGATGTCGCTTTCGGCTTCGAGCACCATCCGAAACCCGGCGCGCACCATTTCGTGGTCCTCGGCCAAGACGACGCCGATCATGTGACCGCCTCCAGCGGTAGGGAGACCCAGACGCTCCAGCTGTCCGACTCGTCGGGCCCCGCACGCATCTTTCCGCCGAGGGTGTCGACCCGCTCAGCCATCCCGATGAGCCCGAACCCACTCGAGCCCGAATTGATCGAACGCGCACGGACTCCGTCGTTTCCGATCTGGATCACGAGTTCGGAGTCGATCGCCCGCACCGATACTCGAGTGAACCCCTCCGGCGCGTGCCGTCTCACGTTCGTCAGCGCTTCTCGGACGACACGGTAGGCGGACTCACCGATGCCCGGGGGTACCGGTGAGTCCGTGGCCTCCAGGCGTAGCGTCGTGCGCTGTCGTCCCGGGTCGAACCGGTCGACCAGGTCAGGAATGTCGGCGAGTCCGTAGGCCACGGTGAGCGGGGCTCCTGGATCGGCCTCGTCGCGGATTGCGCCAACCATACGACGCATCCCGGCGAGCGCTTCGGTTCCGGCTGATTCGATCGCCGAGAACCCCTCGGCGACGCTCTCGGGGTCGGTGCGGGCGACCGTGAGTGCTGCCTGGGCTTGAACGACGATCCCGGTGATCTGATGCGCGACAACGTCGTGCAGTTCGCGAGCCAACTCCATCCGCTCCGCGCGCCGCGCAGCCTCCAGCGCTGACTCCCGCCTCATGGTCAGGTACCTGCCTGCGATGCCGACGGCGATCACACAGCCCCAGGCGAGCAGAGCGAGCAGAACGACCGTGGCGTCGAAACTGAGACGCGAAACGGCGGCGACGGTCACGACCAGCGCTACCGCGCCGACGATGACCGCTCCCCGCGGAGAGGACTCGCGCAACCCGAGGACCGTGATCACCATGAGCGCCGCGGACTCCGTCAACGCCAGCAGTGGGGTTCCGGCTGCCGCGGATATCGCTGAAGCCAGAAGCGACACCACAAAAGCGGATGTCACAGTCACACGCGGCGGCAGGCTCATGCGCGCGAGCGCCAGAACAGCGACCACGATCGCGACGAGCGCCGTCGACAAACCCGCGGCGACGACCTCGCCGCCGGACTCACCGACGAGGAGGCGGGCGCCGAGTTCGAAGTCAACCACCAGCAGCACTACCAGCACGATGAACTCGGCCGCCCTCGCCAGCGCCGCAGTTCGAACAGAGTCCGACCTCTGCGACCGGATCTCGTCTTCAATTCGCCTCGTCACTCAAGCATTTTACGAACCGGGCTGAACGCGGTCCACGCCTTGCCTGGCTGATCGTCCGAAGGAACGAGCCGGAGGCGACAAAGATCGTTCGCGCGGTCGAAGCGCGCAGAGGCGAGCCGCCATCAGGCTGGTCTCATGACTCCTGTGACCGGCGACTCCAACTACGCTCCTTCCACGACCACGGACCCCACGCGACGACTGGCCGCACGTGCGATCGACGTCGTGCGAGAGTACGGCGCCGGCGACAACCGGGTTCGCGCGCTGGACGGTCTGAGCATCGACCTGTTCGCCAGTCGGTTCACCGCCATCATGGGAGCTTCCGGATCGGGTAAGTCGACGTTCCTGCACTGCCTGGCCGGCCTCGATCAGGCGACATCGGGCACGATCCTGCTCGGTGAGACTGATCTCGGGCGCCTCGGCGAAACGTCGCTGACCGCGACGCGGCGGGACAGAATCGGGTTCGTGTTCCAGGACGGGAACCTCCTACCGCACCTGACCGCGGGCGAGAACATCGACCTCAGCGCGTCCCTCGCCGGACGGCGACCAGACCGCGCGTGGCGCTCGGAGCTCGTCGAGCGACTCGGAATCTCCGACCGGCTCCGGCACCTTCCGGCCGAGCTCTCCGGAGGTCAGCGACAACGAGTCGCCGTCGCCCGTGCTCTGCTTGGACGTCCTGATCTCATCGCCGCGGACGAACCCACCGGCGCACTCGACAGCGCTTCGGGGAACTCTCTCCTGGAGCTTCTGCGTTCGTGCGTCGAGGACTACGGCCAGACCGTGGTGATGGTGACCCACGATCCGGTCGCGGCAGCGGTCACCGACGAGGTGATTCTGCTCAGAGACGGGCGGGCGGCCGGCACCCTGAGAGCGCCGACCCACGACACCGTGCTCGAACACGTCGGCGCTCTCGCGGTACGCCCGGGAGTGACCGCGTGAACATCTCTCGGACCGCAGCGCTCAGCGTCAGACGCCGCCCGGGACAGGCGATACTGATCGGCGTCGCGATCGTCGTCGCCACGGCGTTCGCCGCCGCAGCGCTCCTTATCTCCCTCAACGCGCGGGAAGCCCTCGTGGCCTTCGGGATGAGCACACCAGAGGCCGCGGATGCCGTTGTCGTCCCCGGAGGCGATCTCGATCCGGATGCGGTGATCGGCATCGCTGAAGGTGTTCGGGCGCTCCCCGGCTCGGACGAAGTCGTCGTCGAGTATCTCGGCGATGTCGAAGTAGGGGTCGGCGGTACGACCTCCACATGGAAGTTCACCAGCGATCCCGGGGCAGGCCCGCTCAGCGTGATCGCCGACCTGACCAGCGGGGATCCGCTGAAAAAAGGCGAGGTCGTGCTCGGAACGAACACGGCCGAACGGGTTGGGGCCTCAGTCGGAGACACGCTCGTCGCCGAAGGGCGCGAACTCGACGTTGCCGCGATCGCACCCGTCCACGAGTTCGGACAGGACGTGGCGTTCATCAGTGAAGAAGACGCTGTGGCTCTCGGCGATGTGATGATGCCCGTGAAGATCCTCGTCACCGGCGACCTGGACCTGAACGCCCTGAGCGCAGAAGCCGACACAAGCACCGTCGAGAGTGGCGAGGCAATGCGAGCCGGTGAGGCGCGCACAGTGACCGACACCAGCGTCGGCGTGTTCGGCGCCCTCTCGGTATTCGTCGGTCTCGCCGCACTCTGTGCGGTCGTGATCGTCAGCTCGACCTTCCGCATCCTACTCGCGCGTCGAGCGGCCGAACTCGCCCTTCTCCGATGCGTGGGTGCCGCACCGTCGCAGGTGAAACGATTGGTGCTGCTCGAAGCAGCCTGCATCGGGCTGGTTGGCGGCGTCCTGGGAGTCGCGATCGGGCTGGCGGTCTCCCTGACGCTGGTCACCGCGGCCAGATCCGCAGGGCTTGTCGCGGCCCCGTTCGTCTCCGCTCCCGCCGGGCTCCTCGCGTGCGTCGCCCTGGCCGTGATCTGCACCATCGTCGCGGCACTCCCCGCGGCACGGGCTGCCGGCAGAACCTCACCGGTCACGGCGCTCGGTCAAGCCCGCTCGTCGGAAGCGCGACCCGCCCGTCTCAGAGCTCGCCTGATCGTCGCGAGTGCGCTCGCCCTGACCGCCGTCGCCACCGGAGCCGCCGGTGTACTCGCCTCGCGCACCCAAGAGGCCCTCGGCCTCGGACTCGTAGCCCTCAGCGGCACGCTGGTCTTCCTCGCGCTCGTCGTGCTCGGCCCCTTGCTCATCAGGGGCTCCGCGTTCATGCTGCGACCGCTGACCTCCCGCTCGGTGCCGCTTCGACTCGCGGCGTCCAACGCCCTTCGAGCCTCGCGCCGCACGGCTTCGATGACCACAGTGTTGACACTGGGAGTAGGACTCACAGCGGCACTGGTCGTCGGGGTGGCGGGCGCGACCGAGGACGCCCGAGAAGGGGTCGAGCGCAACTTCCCCTCCGAAGCGATCATCCCCGTCTCGTTCGTGGCCGACCCGACCCAGGTCGTTGCCCATCTGTCGACGCACCCGGCCGTGGAAGCACGCGTCGAAGGGCCGGACATCCTCATCGATCCAGCATCCGGAGCGGATCTCGCGACCCTGCGCTCGGCGGTGCACGACAGCACCGATCAGGGAACGCCCGTCTTCTGGGCGGCGGATGTGCGGGAGGGGATCGAACAGATGATCCTCATCGGACAGGCCATCGGCGCGACGATGATCGGTGTGACCGTGCTCGTCGCGATCATCGGGCTGATGGTGACCCTGGCACTGTCGGTCGCCGAGCGTCGGCAGGAGATCGCTCTTCTGCGCGCACTCGGAGTGAGTCGATCCGGGGTCCGCCGTTCGGTAGCCGCCGAGGCATCACTGGCCGCCGTGGTGGGCGCGACCATCGGCGTGACGCTCGGAAGCGGATACGGCCTACTCGCCCTACACGCTCTGGGCCTAGCCGGCGGTCAACCACCGCTCGGTGCGCTGGCCGTACTCGTCGTCGCCGTCATCGCCGCCGCGGTACTGGCTGCCACCATGCCCATGCGTAACGCGGGCCGCGTCCAGCCCGCCATCGGCTTGGCAGCGCGATGAGCCCCGGAGCAGCATCCCTCCCTCAACGCGCCGTTTCGTCCATTCAGTCGATTCACTGCCGCTAGTGAGAAAGTGAAACAGGAACATGACACCCAGAAACCAAAACCTCCTCCGCGGCGCCGCGGGCGTGGCCGCGGCGATGGCACTCACCGGTTGCACGTTCGTTCAGGACACGTTCCAGGTGGGAGAGCGCGAGTTCACCTATCCGACCTCAGCCGAGGCGGAGGAATCAAACGAGTCGTTCCGCTTTCAGGGGTTCCTGCCCGACGACGCGACGGATGTGCGGCTGATCGCCCAACTCGATGGTCACGCATCCGTGATGCGGTGGACCAGCCCAACCGTCTTCGCCTCCGAACACTGCACCGAAACAGCGGTTACCTCAGAGCCCGAGCTCGAGGCCGACTGGCTGCCCGAGTCGCTGCCGACCGACGGCTTCGCCTGCAGCGGCTGGACGGTCGTGCGCAGCGAAGACACTCAAATCGCCTGGACAAACTCAGAGGACGGCTGAACAGGCGAACCATCCGAATCGGGGCCAGGTGCCGACGTTTCAACAGCACGATCACCGGCGCCCTGGCGAAAGCAAGAGCAGGCGCGGCACGCACACCGGAACGCTCCGAGGGCCCGACGCGGACCTCGCGCCCCACAGCCCCGATCAGGGACTCACAGACGCGAGAGTCGCTTGACCGCCTCCCCCAGCACGGCCCTCTCCTTGCAGAAGGCGAACCGCACTTGGCTCCGACCCGCCTCCTTGTCGTCGTGGAAGACCGCGTTGGGGATGCCGACCACTCCGCACCGGTGCGGCAGGGCACGACAGAACTCCACCCCGTCGGACTCGCCCAAGGGGGTGATGTCCACGGTGACGAAGTACGTGCCCTGGGGGCGCTGGACCCTGAACCCCGCCCTGGCCAGCCCCTCGGAGAGGATGTCGCGTTTGGCTTCGAGGTTCTCCCTCACACCGTGGAAGTAGGAGTCGGGCAGCCGTAAACCGTCGGCGACCGCGAACTGGAAGGGGCCCGAGCTCGCGAAGGTGAGGTACTGCTTGGCCAAACGAACCGAGGTGACCAGACGGGCCGGACCCGTCACCCAGCCCACCTTCCAGCCGGTGAAGGAGAACGTCTTCCCAGCTGAGGAGACCGACACGGTCCGCTCGCGCATTCCGGGGAACGCGGCCAGCGGGACGTGCTGCGCACCGTCGTAGACCAGGTGCTCGTAAACCTCGTCGGTGACGGCCAGCAGGTCGTGCTCCACCGCCAACCGCGCTATCGCGGACAGTTCCTCGGACGTCAGGACCGTTCCGGTGGGGTTGTGCGGCGAGTTCAGCAGGATCATCCGCGTCCTGGGGGTCACCGCGTCCCGAAGGGCGTCCAGATCGAGGCGGAAGCCGGGGGCACGCAGGGTGACAGTCACGCGGACCGCGCCGGCCATGGAGACACACGCGGCGTAGGAGTCGTAGTAGGGCTCCAGGACGAGCACCTCATCCCCTGGCTCCAGGAGTGCCAGGAGAGCGGCCGCGATGCCCTCGGTCGCCCCGTCGTGATGAGTACTTCGCTCTCGGGGTCGAACTCCAGTCCGTAGAAACGGCTCTGGTGCTCGGCTACGGCCGCGCGCAGGTCGGAGAACCCGTTGCCCGGCGGGTACTGGTTCCCCCGCCCTTCCAGAACGGCCCGCGCGGCGGTCCTGGCCATCTCCTCGGGTCCCTGGGTGTCGGGGAAGCCCTGGCCGAGATTGATCGCGCCTGTTCGCGCCGCCAGGCCCGACATCTCCGCGAAGACCGACGTGCCGAACCCCCGTAGGCGTCTGGCCGGTGACGACCGGACCATCGGCTCAGCCCTCCCGCTCCGCTGGTGCGGACGGGAGGTCGAGCGGCGGGTTCATCCCGTCCAGGGCCCGTGCGCAGGCGCATCCGCGTTCGTCTTCCTTGGCCAGCAGCTCCGCCGTGGTGGCGACCAGCGATCGTAGTCGGACCAGATTGGCCTGGAAGACCTCGAAGACGGACACCTGGTCGACCGCCTGCTCCCGGTCCACTCCGGCGTCGAGGTCGGTGACCAGGGCCACGGAGGTGTAGCACACCGCCAGTTCACGCGCCAGGGACGCTTCCGGTATCGCGGTCATGTTGACCAGCGACCCGCCCATGCTCGCGTGGAACCGTGACTCCGCGCGCGTCGCGAACCGGGGCCCCTGGATGACGACCATGGTGCCCCCCTGCGTAGTCGGTGTGTCCAGCTTCTGGGACGCCTGGTTCACCGCCTCCGCTCCAGCAGTGCAGTACGGGTCGGCGAAGGAGACGTGCACCGCGCCCTGGTCGTAGAACGTGTCCGGGCGTCCGCTCGTACGATCGATGAGCTGGTCGGGGACCACGATGGAACCAGGACCCAGGGAGGGGTCGAGCGAGCCCACGGCGCAGGGCGCCACGATCCTGCGCACCCCCAGGGAGTAGAGGGCCCACAGGTTGGCGCGGTAGTTGATCCGGTGCGCGGGCCAGCGGTGGTTCTCTCCGTGCCGGGGCAGGAACGCGACCGGGTTCCCGGCGACCTCCCCGATGGTGATGGGGCCGGACGTCTCGCCGTAGGGCGTGGCGGGACGTATCTGCGTGACCGGTGCGCTCGAGTCCTCGAAGAGGTGGTAGAAGCCGCTGCCGCCGATGACGGCGATGTGGGGACGGGAGGGTGCGTTCATCGTGGGTCCTTCGCGGGCAGAGGGACGGTCCGGGCGTTCGGGTCTGGGGTGAGGGCGGTGAAGTCGTCGACCCAGGGGTGTTCCGGAGCCTGGGAGGTGACGGCTTCGCCAGGCCGCCGGACCCCGCAGGTCCGCCATCCGGCCTCGGCCGCGGCGTCGAGTTCGGCTGGGGTGTCGGAGCAGAAGAGGATTCGGGCGCTTTGCCCCGGACCGTCGAGCCCCACGGACCGGGCGATGGTGCGGTAGGAGCCAGGCTCCCTCTTGGGGCCCGCTGTGGTGAGGTCGAAGTGACCGTCCAGGTAGGGGGTGAGATCACCGTGCGGGCTGGTGTGTCCGAACCAGTCACGCTGAGCCTGGACGGAGCCCGACGAGTACACGAAGCAGCGCAACCCTGCCTTCCTCCACGCCCTCAGGCTCGGCGGCACGTCCTCGTAGACCACACCGTGCAGGTCCGCGCGTTGGAAGCCCTCACGCCAGATCAGGCCCTGGAGGGTCTTCAACGGCCGTTCCTTGACGTCCTGCTTGATCCAGGTTCGGAGCACCCTCAGAACCTCCTCGTTCCCGCTGTCGGGGCGCAGACCCGCCCGCTCCCGGGTCTCCTCCAGGCAGCGGGCGGTCTCGGGTTCGAAGGCATGGCGGTCCATCCACTCCTCCAGCCGGGCGGAGGCGTATCCGAACAGGGTCTGGTGGACCGCAGCAGCGGGACTCGTGGTGCCCTCGATGTCCAGGACCAACGTGTCGACGGCGGCACCGAGGTCGGTCGCGGGGCTCATCCGGTCCTCACCAGATCATCCAAGGTGGGGAAGGAATCAGAGATGCGGTCGCCCGTGAAGTCTCCGACCCATCCGTCCTTCTCCTCGAAGAAGCGGACAGCGACGAAGTCGGGGCGCGTACCCATGTCGAACCAGTGGCGTGTCCCGGCGGGCACGGAGACCAGGTCCCCTTCCGTGCACACCAGTGCGTACACCCGGTCGCCGAGATGCAGGTAGAAGCAGCCGCTGCCGGACGCGAAGAAGCGCACCTCGTTCTCGCTGTGCCGGTGCTCCTGGAGGAACTTGGACCGGGCCTCGGCCGCTTTCTCCGGCCACGCGGGATCGTCGTCAGGACGGAGCCGGGCGACGTCCACCAAGCGGAAGCTGCGTTCGGCGCTGATGCGCTCGACCCGGTCACGGAAGCAGTCCATGATCCGCTCGGTGTCGGAGTCCGGGTCATAGCCGTCCGGTACGTCCCATCGTCCGAACTCGACCCCCTGTTCGGAGAGCTCCCGGGCGATGCGGTCGGGGTCGGAGGTGCGGACCAGAATCTTCGACGCGTCGTGCTCGGGCATGATCTGCAGAAGGGTCATGTGATTCACCTTTCTCAGGGGACGAGGGGTGTTCGGTCGGTACCACGTTCGAGCAGCAGCAGCCCACACATCGCCTCCAGGCATTCGGCCCTGGCGAGAGCGGACGACAGGTCGGCGCCCCACGAGGTCAATCCGTGGTCGGCGATGAGGAGTACGGGCGGCGGGACATCGTCTTCGTCCAGCCACTTCTCGACGTCCGCCCCGATTCGTCCCACGTCGTCATGGTTGGCGAAGACCGGGACCAGGGCACGCGGGTGGAAACCCCGTCCCAGGCCTTTCAGCAGTTCGTACCGGGTGATTTCCAGGTCCGACCTGCTCGCCTCCGGCCGCAGCGCGCTGGAGACGGTGGTCGCGTACGGGGGGTGCACGTGCACGACGGCGCCGCAGTCGGTGCCCCGGTAGAGCGCCGTGTGGATGAGGGTCTCGGCGGAGGGCCGGGGCTGGCCCGGGCTGCTGGGGCGAGCGTCAGCCACCCGGACACGGACGGTGTCGGCAGGCGTCATGCGGCCCTTGTCCCTGCCGCTGGCGGTGATGACCGCTTCCTCGGTGTCGTGTACCGACCGCACGGAGATGTTGCCCGAGGTACCGGGCATCCAGCCCCTGGTGTAGAGGAGGTGGCACATCCGGGCCAGCTCCTCACTCTGCTCGTCCGCGTCGTTCATGCCTCCACCTCGCACAGCGTGATGTAGGGGTAGGAGGCCAGGCGCTCACGTGCGCCGAGCCCGATCAGGCTGAGTACGGTGGCGACCCCGACGACACTGCCGCCAGCCCGGGTGACGAGTTCGGCGGCGGCTTCGAGCGTGCCGCCGGTGGCTGCGACGTCGTCCACGACCAGAACCCGGGCGCCGCTCGGCACCGCGCCCTTCATGAGGTGGAGGGTGTCCGCGCCGTACTCCAGGCTGTAGGAGGCATCGTAGGTGGGGCCGGGGAGCTTGCCCGGTTTGCGAACCAGGACCAGGGGCGCGTCCAGGTGCCTGGCAAGCGCGGCGCCGTAGGGGAAGCCGCGCGCTTCCACAGCGACGACGGCGTCGACCGGACCCCCGACCCTGCACGACAAGGCCTCGGTGAGGTCCCCGAGGAGAGCGGGGTCGGCGAGGACACCACCGAGGTCGCGGAAGTTCACGCCGGCCCTCGGGAAGTCCGGGTGAAGCGTCGTGGCGTCGAGGACGCGTCGAGCGAGGGCGTCCTCGGATCCGGTGCCCTGCGCGCGGGACACCGTTCCAGCCGAGGGGAAGACCCCGCGTTCCGTGACCAGAGCGGTGACCAGGGCCGCCGGTGTCACGTCGAAAGCCGGGTTGTAGGCGGGAGTGCCCCTTGGCGTGACCGCGACGCCCGCGGGTTCGGTCACTTCGAGATCGGAGCGCTGCTCCACGACGATCTCGTCACCGCTCGCCACGGAGGGGTCGCGGGTGGACTCGGGGGCGACGACCAGGAAGGGGATGCCGTGTCGGCGGGCGGCCACGGCGAGCGAGTAGGTGCCGATCTTGTTGGCGACGTCGCCGTTGGCCGCCACCCGGTCGGCGCCGACCAGCACGCAGTCGACCTCGCCGGAGGCCATCGCCCACGCCGCGGCCGAGTCCACGCACACCCGGTGGGGGATGTCTTCTTCCGACAGCTCCCAAGCGGTCAGTCGGGCGCCTTGGAGCAGGGGCCGGGTCTCGTCCACGAGCACGGTGTCGATCTTTCCCCGTCCCGCCAAGTCCTTGATCGCACCGATCGCCGTACCGTGGGCAGCCGTGGCCAGGCGCCCGGTGTTGCAATGGGTGAGCACACGCAGGGGACCGTTACCGCACAGACGCAGCGCTTCGGCCGCGGCCCAGGCCGCCATGGTGTAGTTGGTCCGCTCGTCCTCGCCGAGCATGGCCTCGGCCTCGGCGAGCGCGGCGGCGCGGCCACCGTCGAGGAAACGGTTCCGTGCCCGTCGCACTCCGACGGAGAGGTTGACAGCCGTGGGTCGGGCCTCTTCGAGCAGTTCGGTGTCGGCTAGCACGGCCTCACGGGCCCGGCCCTCCTGCGCGGCCAAGGCCACGCCGAAGGCCCCGGCGATGCCGAGCGCTGGAGCACCCCGGATCGCCAACGTCTGGATGGCGGTGATGAGCTCGCCCACGTCGGTGAGGCGGAGCCACACCAACGTGTGGGGCAAGGCACGCTGGTCCACGGCGACGACGGCGCCATCATCCCAGTAAAGCGAGTAGCGGTCCTTCACGGTGGTCTGGGCCTTCCTGTAGAGAGGTGTCCCGGCGAGCGGGGTGGTGGGGGTCCTTACGTCGGTGAGGCCCTGTCGGTGCCGGGGCCGCCGCCAGCGGCGGACGAGGTGGGTTCCTGCCCACGACCGGGTTTCGAGCGAGACGGCAGGACCAGGGCGAGCAGCACGCCGAGTGCCACCGCACCCACCGCGACGAGCAGTGAGTCGGCCATGGCCTCGCGAAACGCGGTTCGGGCCAGGTCCGACAGCTCCTGTCCCGCCTGCTGGTCGAGACCCTGGGCTGCTTCGAGGGCTCCGGAGATCTGCTCACGGGCCATGGCGACGGCACCGTCCGTCAGGTCCTGTGTCCCGGCCCAGTCCTGGAGGGCGTCCTCCGCCCTGGTCCGGTAGCCCAGCGCCGTGAGGGAGCCCAGCACGGCCACTCCGAGGGCGACCCCGATCTGGCGGACGGCCTGGTTGACCGCGCTGCCCACACCGGTCTCGGTACTGCGCAGCTCCCCCACGGCCAGTCCTGTGGCCAGCGGGAGAACCAGCCCCGTTCCAAAGCCCATGAGCACAGTGGCCGCCAGCACCGCTCCGTAACCCGTGCTGTTGCCCGTGGCCAGCGACAGCACGGTGAGTCCGCACCCCAGGGCGACCATGCCGATGACGATGGTGGCCCGGTCGCCGAGCCTGGGCGACAGACGCGCCGCCACCGGGCTGGCCGCCATCAGCGCGATCGCCACGGGAAGGAGCCGAACCCCGGCCTCGACAGCGCTGTACCCCTCCACGAACTGCAGGTACAGGGTCAGCGGGAAGAGGCAGCCGAAGACCGCGAAGAACGCCAGGGCCAGAATCGCGGTGGGCGCGGCGAACCTGCGTCTGCCGAAGAGTCGGACGTCCAGCATGGGGTGCTCGACCCTGCGCTCCCAGACCACGAACAGGACGAGCGCCACCGCCGTGAGGGCGAACCCGCACACGACGACGGTGTCCGACCAGCCCCGTTCAGGGGCCTCCACGATCGCGAACACCAGAGCGGTGAAAGCGAGGATCGACAACACGGCGCCCAGCCAGTCCACCCCCGGGCGGTCGCCGTCCGCCCGCTGCGGTACGACGGCCGGGGCCAGTACCATGACAACCACCGCGACGGGGATGTTGATCAGGAAGATCGACTGCCAGGGGAACCACTCCAGGAGCGCGCCTCCCACGGCCGGTCCCAGGGCCACGCCGAGCCCCGAGGCGGCCGACCACACGGTGATGGCCCTGAACCGGCTCGCCTGGTCCGGGTAGGCCTCCACCAACATGCTCAGGGTGGTGGGCAGGACGAAGGCCGCCCCGGCGCCCATGACTGCGCGCGCGACGATGAGCGTCTCGGGGGTGGAGACGGCCGCGGCGAGGGCGGAGCCGCCCCCGAACACCGCCATGCCGATCATGAGCGCGCGTCGGTGCCCGAACCGGTCTCCGCACGCCCCTCCGAGCAGCAGCAGACAGGCGAAGAGCAGAAGGTAGGCGTCCACGATCCACTGGAGTTCCACGGTGGTGGCGCTCACCGGCGGCCGGGACAGGGTCGGCAGCGCGACGTTGAGAATCGTGTTGTCCATCCCGAGGACGACAACGGCAAGGCAGGACAGCGGAAGCGTCCAGCGGCGGCCAGACAAGCCCATTCCTTCTCCCTTCGGTCGCGAATCAGTCGTTCGGGATGCGATCCGCCACGAACGAGCGCACTTCTCGGGCCAGGGACTCCGGCTGATCGAGCGGGACCAGCGCGTAGCTGTCGGAGATCGGGCGCACGACCGCGTCGGGCATGCGCTCGGCCAGGCGGTGGGCGTGCTCGATCGGGAAGATACGGCTGGTGTCGGCCCAGGCAAGGAGTGCGGGCCGGTCGAAGCGGCGAAGTTCCACGGCGGTGCGCCGCGTGTACTTGGTGGAAATCCCCCGCAGGAACTTGCCCAGGTCGCGACGGATGCCACTCCGGCTCCGCGATGGTTCCAGGAAGGACCGCCACACGGCGGCGGGTACCGGCTGTTTGGTGAGCCAACCGAAGGCGAGGGGCAACGCGCGCACCGGGGGCAGGCGCAGTGCCTGGGTCATGACCCAGACGCCACCGGGAATCCGCGCCAGCAGCTGGGTGTAGCGCAGTGCCCAGGGCAGGAAGTTGTCGAAGGCGTCGCACGAGGTGAGGACGAGGCCGTTGAGCCGTTCGGGGGCCTGCACCGCCACCAACTGCGAGATGACGCCGCCGGAGTCGTTGCCCACCAGGACGCAGCCCTGCGGGGCCACCTGTGCCAGCGTCTCCGCGACCACGGCCGCGATGGAGCCGGGGGACAGATCGGCGCCGGGCGCTGCGGGTTCGCTGTGGGAGCCGAGCGGCAGGTCGAGCGTCACACAACGGTGGGAGTCCGCCAGCCGCGGCACGACTTCGTTCCACAGGTCGGCGTTGGCGATGACACCGTGCACGAAGACCAGCACGGGCCCCTGCCCGCGTTCGTAGTAGTGGATGCGCCCGATGGGGGTGTCGACGGTGTGCCGGGTCCCCAGGCGGGTCCTCAGGTTCACTTGGCTCATGGGTGGTGCAGCACTCTCTCGCTCGGTCCACGGAAGGGGTACACGGTGCGGCCTGTTCCGTGAGGCCAGGCACGCGCCCCACCAACATAGGTTTCGCGGACCCGAGCCGATGGTGATACGGGATGTCCGTCGCAGAGCACGAGGTCGGCCGGCGCCCCGGGTTCCAGCCCGACCGCTCCCTCTCCCAGTTGGCGAGCTCCGGCAGGTCCGGCCGCCCACAGTGCCTCGGCGGATGTCAGGCGCTGGTCGGCGCCCAGTTCTCGACCGTCCGTGGTGCGTCGGGTGACGGCCGAGCGGAGGTTGTGGAGGGGATCGAGCGGCCCACAGGGGTAGTCGGAACTGAGTGCCAGGGGCACCCCGGCGTCCGTGAGGTCGCGCAGTGGAAGCACCCGTAGGTCGGGCTCGACCCCGCGCTCACGGATCGTTTGCCCGTAACCGGCGAGGAAACCCGGCTGGGTGTTGACCGCGAGACCCGAGCTGGCCAGGCGCTCGACCTCGCGTGGGCCCAGCGCGAGAGCGTGTTCGAGGATTGCGGGCCGCCCCCGCAGAACGCGGGTCGCTTGGTTCACGGCCCGGTTGCCCATGGCGTGCACGCGCAGGAGGCGTTCGTCCCCGAGCCCGTCGGCGACCTCGCGCACGCGGTCATCGGTGGTTCTGAGGTCGCCCGAGTGCGTGTGCGCGCCCGCCAGGCGCGGGCGGATCGCCGCCAGGGCGTTCCAGGGCGCGGCCGAGCCCGAACGCAGACTCGCCAAGGCGGTGCCGCGTAGGGAGCGCAGTGCCGCGGCTGCGGGCAGGCACACCGCGCACCGGTGCCCACCGTCCAGGAACAGCTTGACCCCGGTGGCGCCGGCCCCGTCGACGGCCGCGACGGTCTGAGGGCCGACGGGGTCGAACAATCCGCTCGGCTCGGCCAGAGACCAGCTCACCCGGAGCGGCACCCTCTCGGCCAGCCGCGTCAGGGCGGCTGCCTGTGCCACGGTCACCCCGGGTTCGTGCACCCGGGTCACTCCGGCTTGGAGCAGGCGCGCGCTCACACCGTCCAGGGCCTCCTCGACCTGGAGAACCCGGTCCCGCAGCGCGCGACCCCACGCCCGGCTGAACGCGGCCTCGTACAAGAGGCCGCCCCCGACACCGCGCGGCAGATCGTGTCGCGGCACCCCGGACAGCACGAGGGAGGACAGGGCTGTGGTCGAGGCCGCACCGCGGTGTAACGAGGGGTCGGCCAGAAGCACGGGGCGGCCCCGGCCCGCCTCGTCCAGCAGATCGGCCAGGGCACGCGGTGCTCTCCCCGGGGCGTCCAGGTCGAGGTGGTGCACGATCAGCCAGCCTCGGTCGGGGGCGTGGCGGACGTGGTCGGCGACCGCACGCACCACCTGAGCCCACGTGCGCAGGCCGGAGCCGTCCAAGGCACCGACCAGCAGAGCGGCGCTGGTGAGGTGGATGTGGCCGTCCACGAACCCGGGCAGCAGGTACCGGCCTTGACAGTCGACCACGTGATCGGCCTCCGGGGGGTTTCCGTGTCCCGTTCGCACGACCCGGCCCTCTCGGACGCTCACCCAGAAGTCGGCCGACGCGCCGCTTCGGTCGCCCGCCGAGCGGGCTCGGACGAAGAGCGTGGTGCTCTCGCTCTCCCTCCGGCCCGTACGCTCAGAGGGCCCTGTGCCCTTCACTCTCGCTGTGTTCCCTGGCGGCGGTCTCACGCTCCGACGCCCCTGCTCATGAGAGCGAAGTCGACGACCTGCCGACCGACGAGCCGGAGTTTGTCGTGCGCCGCCGCGTCCCAGACGCCCTTGCTCATCTCCTGAGTACTGTTCAAGGCGGCCCCCATGGGCACCGGCCAGGCACGCAGCGCGTGGGCTATGTCCCGTAGGGTCCGCAGCGTGTTCGCCGCGCCCTGAACACCCGCGCCGACACTGACGCAGCCGACCGCTTTGCCGTCCAGGTAGGGGGGGTCGTGTGAGCCCAGCTCCTCCACACAGTCCAGGGCGTTCTTGAGCAACCCGCTGATCGATCCGTGGTAGGCCGGTGAGGCGAGCACGATGGCGTCCGCGCCGGTCATGGCCTTGAGCAGCCGGGTGACGTTGTCCGAGCCCACCATGCTGGGACTGTAGGGCGGCAGCTCCAGGTCGGAGCCGACGAGGAGCTCGGTCTGGGCCCCGTGTTCGGCCGCTCCGTTCAGGGCGACGCGCAGGGCTGCCTCGGTCGATCCGCCGTAGAGGCTGCCGCACACGCCCACCACCTGGACGGGCTCGTACGGACGCGCGGTTCCCACGATCGTCACCGTGCGCCCGACAGCAGGTGCGCGAGCTCCTGTGACGGCTGGTGTTCGAAGACGACCTCATTCTCGAAGAGGCCCATGAGGATGGTCTCCATGGTCTCCGTGAGAACCCGGACCGCGACGGGGTCGATGATGGTGGACAGACTCGGGACGCCGAAGTCGAACTCCGCGATGAAGGAGAGCCGGGTGTTCGCGTCCGACACCGCCATCCGCCACTCTCCGGTGAAGACGTCGAAGTCACCCGCGACCTGTTCGAAGGAGATCGTGAGGGCCGAACGGTCCAGGACGTCACCCTCGGTCCACGACAGGACGCCGTTGCGGAAATAGACCTCCCAGTCGCTGACGGCGCGTTGGCCGTCGGAGTCCTGGCGGACAGTGACGGCACGCACGGTGTCGACCAGATCGGGATAGCGACCGAAGTCGCTGACCACGTCGAAGACCTCTTCGGGAGACCGGTCCTTGATCACTGCCTCAATGCTGACCTTTTGCATGGGGACGTCCTTTCGGCCTGTGTCTGGGGATGGTGGCTAGGCGGGGAAACGTTGTCCGACCACGGCGAGCGCCCGGTCGAAGGCCTCCAGGAGCCAGTCGGTCTGCGGGACAGTCAGCGTTGCCGCGGGTGTGAGGCGCAGCACCTGTGAATTGTTCAGGGAGTGGTTGACCAGGACCCGTTCCTCAAGGAGTTCGAGCATCACCTCGCCGGCCAGACCCGCGTCCCGCATCTCCAGGCCGATCAGCAGACCTTGGCCTCGTACCTCGGTGACCAGGTGCCCGCAGTGGCGCCGCGCGCTCTGCGCGATGGCCGGGCGGATGAGCTCGCCCAGCTGGGCGGCGCGACCCACGGCGTCCTCTTCCTGGAGGGCCTCGATCGCCGCGCGGGCCGCGGCCATGGCGATGGGGGCACCGGAGAAGGTGGAGGTGTGGATGAACGGGTCCTTGTCGAAGGGTTTGTACGCCTCGGGGGTGGCCAGGACCGCGGAGACGGGCACGACGCCCCCGGACAGGCCCTTACCGACGAGCAGGGCGTCACAGTGCACCGGGCCCTCGGACTGCGACGCCCACCAGTGGCCGAGGCGACCCAGACCGGTCAGCACCTCGTCCACGACAAGGAAGCAGTCGTGGGCGCGGCACAGGCGCGCGACCTCTTGGAGATAACCCGCAGGGGGAACGATGACACCTCCCTCCCCCTGGACCGGCTCCACGAGGAAGCAGGAGGGAGGAGCGCCCTCAAGCGCCCGTTCCAGGGCCTGCGCGTCTCCGAAGGGGACTTCGGTGACGTCGGGCAGCAGGGGTTCGAAAGGCTCCTGGTACAGGTGCCGGGCCGTAACGCTCAGCGCACCCATGGTCTTGCCGTGGTAGCCGTTGACCGTGGTGACCAGGCGCCGCTTCCCCTGGGCGCGGGCCAGTTTGATCGCGCACTCGGTGGCTTCGGCCCCCGAACCGGTGAAGTGCACCTTGGTGAGCCCGTCGGGGGCCACTCGTACGAGCGCCTCAGCGGCCAGCGGCGCCGCGGTGTCAGGGAGGATGCGCGAGGATACCGGGTGGGTGCGCACCTGGTGGACCACGGCGTCGACGACCCGCGGATGGGTCGAACCGAGGAGCAGGACGCCGTACCCCGCGCAGTTGAGGAACTCGCGGCCCTCATGCGTGGTGACGACGGCCCCGTGCGAAGCGGCTTCCAGATGCCCACCGAACATCTCGCCCAGCGAGGCGCGTCCGCTGCTGAGATGACGCCGGGACAGGGAGACGGTTTCAGCGGGGGCAGGCAGTTCCGAGATGGCCACAGTCTCTCCCCTAGTCGATCCGGAGCGCGGAGCCGTCGAAGTAGTCATGGAAGGACGTCAGTGCCGAGCGCCTGGACGGCGGGTGAAACTGACCGGCGTGGGTGGCCGAGACCAGGTAGCTGACATCCCGCGAGGACACGAACCCCATGCCTCCCAGCGCTTCCACACAGGAGTCCGCGACCCTTCGGGAGGTGTCGTGGGCCGCGTACCTGGCGGTGAGCGCGCGGGCCAGGACGCCGTTGTCGGCGGCCCCACTGTCCAGCTCCGAGGCCACACTCGCCAGGGCGAGGTCGGCGGCCTCCAGTTCGAGCAGGGCGGTGGCGCAGCGGTCCCGGTCCCTGCCGCTGTCCCAGAGCCGTTCGACGAGCGCGCCGGCCATGCCGAGGTAACCGCCCGCGATCAGGAGCGAGAACCAGATCATCCCGGTGGTCTGGAGGTTGTCGAGGTTGGAGCCGGGATCCAGTTCGGGTCGGACCACGAGATCGTCTCCGACGATGACGTTGTCCAGGATCAGTTCGTCGCTTTCCGCGCCGGTGAGCACCTGACTGTTCCAGAAGGGCCGCACGCTGATACCCGGGGTCTCCGCGGGGATCAGGGCGACACCGAACTGCGGTTCCCCGCCGTCTGCGTCCTCCAGTGCGACGCTCGCCGTGATCAGGTTCATGGACCGCGAGAGCGAGCAGGGCTTCTTGCGCCCGTCGATCACCCAGTGGTCGTTTTCGCGGCGAGCCCTCATGGTCGGCGCGAGCACCCCCTGACCGCTGCGTCCCTCCGCGAAGGCACTGCATACCAAGAGTCGGTCGGACGCGACGGCGTCGAGCAGCATCCACTCGAAACCGTTGCTGTGCGTCGCCAGGGCCACCAGGCTGGCCACGGAGAAGTTGTGCATCGTGGCGGCGACGGCGAGCGAGGGTGAACGGCCCGCCAGGGCGCGGATCGCCCGGATGGCTGTGTGCGCGTCGGCGGCCAGGCCGCCGTTCTCCTTCGGGATGAGCAGACCGCAGCCGCCGAACCGGCGGTACAGGGACAGGCCGTCGTTCTCGGTGGATTCGAGGTCGGACAGGGATCGCTTGGTCAACTCGGCGTCAAGACCGGGGAGCAGGGCTTCCAACGCCGCGCGGTCGCGGTGGACGATCATGCAGGCTCCAGGCGTGGTGGGGTTGTTCAGCGAACGGAGTCGAAGACGCTTTCGCGGGGCGTCACTGCGGTAGCGATGCTGATGCCCTGCAAGTGGGTGGTACGCAGCATGGGGAAGTTGCACTCACCGTGGGCCCCGCCGGTCCGTCCGGTACCCCCGTGGGTGGGGAGCCCGCCGACGAACCCCAGGTGGCTGTCGTTGACCTTGAGCAGACCGCCGCTCTGGACGCCCTCGCAGAAGGCGTCGATGACCAGCGGGTCCTGCGCCCACAGCGAGTTCCGCAGCCCGTAGGCGTTGGAGTCGAGGAAGGCCAGCATGTCCTCGAGCAGAGCGGCGTCCTCGTCCCGCCTCGGGACCACGACCGGCAGCAACGGGAAGAACGTTTCCTCGCGCACCGCGTCCAGACCTCGGGCGGTCTCCAGGCCGTCGACGCGCAGGAGGGTCGGTGAGACGAACACGCCGGAGGAGCTGGCGGTCCCGCTGTGGTCGAGCCGGTCACCGCCGCTGACCAGGGTCGCTCCTGCGTCGAGCGCCGAGTTCAGCGTGGCGAAGAAATCCTCGGTTTTGATGACGGGGGAGAGGAGGGCCCCCTCTTCCTCGGGCATTCCGGGCCTGATCTCCGAGACCGCCACCCGGAGGGCCTCTGTGAAGGCCTCGGCCACGTCCGGGTGCACCAGGGCGTACTTGGGCACCATGCAGATCTGGGCCGAACCGTAGAAGCACTCGGCGGCGGCCCGCGCGGCGAGCTCGACCTCGGCGTCCTTCCACACCATGAGGCCGTCGTTGCCGGCCAGTTCCAGGACCGGCTTCTTGCCGTGGGTGACGCATTCGCGCTCGATGGCGAGGCCCCGGTCGGAACTGCCGAAGAACATGATGTCGTCCACGTCCGGGCTGTTGAGCCACAGGTCCAGCTGTCGACGGGGCGCGTCGCACACGATGCTGAAGACGCCGGGGGGCGCTCCGAAGTCCTCCATGACCGGAGCGATGAGCTCACGCCAGGCCCAGGCGGTGCCGAAGGGGACACTACGGGGAGCCTTGATGACCACGGCGTTGCCGCCGACCAGCGTGGGCAGACCGAGTAGGGAATTGGCGACCGCAGCGTTCTGCGGCGGGCTGATACAGACGACACCGTCGGGTTTGCGCACCACACGGGTCTCTCGTTGGCCCGACCGGTCTGTCCTCGACATCATCTCTGCGTTGACAGCCAGCGTCTCGGGGCTCGACCCCTGGATGATGCCCGCGACCTCCCACTGCGCCAGGCGACGGGGGTGTCCCTCGGCGATCAGTACCTCGACGAACTCCTCAGCGTGGGCGACGAAGCGGGCGTTCACGGCCTCACCCACGGCCAGACGCTCCTTGAAGGGGACGCGTGCCCAGATCCTCTGGGCACGCCGGGCCTCGGCCAGGGCCCGGGCCGACTGTTCCTTCGAGACCAGCCCCACCCGGCCCACGATGCGGTCGTCCTCGGACGGCACCTGGCCCCCTCGGTCCAGCGTGCGTTTGAGCTTCATGGCCCCGAACGCGTCTTCGAGGAGCGCGCTCGCGCGCAGCACGTGGATCCACTTGTCCGCCGGTTCTTCGCGCCCGGCGATGAACGGAGGGTAGGTCTTCATGTCTGCTTCTCCTGTGGATTGGTCGCACCGGTGGCCTCGGCCTCCGTGTCCGGGACGCCGAGGATGCTGGCGACCACGAAGGTGAACGCGAAGGCGATGTCGTTTTCGGTCAGCTCTCGGGACAGCTCAGGTATGTCCTGGAGCACATCGGACAGCTCCGGGGCCAGGGGACGATCGGTGAACAGGTTGCGGTAGCACAGGCGTCCGCCCGGCCTCCCGGTCCGGGCCACCTCCCGCAGCGTCGACGTGAACTCGGCCGGGCTCGTCCAACCGCTGATGTCGGAGAGGGAGAACTTGCTGAACTCCCCCGACGGGAGTGACTCCAGGTAGTGGTCCAGGCGTTGCGTGACGATCGAGACGGCGTCGACGTGCTTGCGGATCGTCTCGTAGTGGGTCGGAGAGAGGTACGGAGGCACGGCCTCGTCGTGGAGGTACCTACCGAACACGAGCAGGGTGAACAGGTGGTTGTCCCTGGCCAGGTGGCGGCCGAAGGTCACCCGCAGTCGATCCAGGAGGTAGTCGGCCACCGGTCCCTCGCGGCTGACCTGAGCGAAGTAGCTGGGGTCGCCGAGCAGGGCCTCGATCAGCTTCGGCCGGGCGAGCAGCCGCACGGCCGCTCGCCAGCCCGCGTGGTCCCACTTCGTCTCGTAGAAGCGCTGGTGCTCGGAGAGGTCGCGAATCTGGTACATCTGCCGCAGGCGCTTGGCCCGGAGCAACCGGACCACGGGGCCGATGTAGGTGGCGTAGAAGCGTTCGTGCGCGCCGCTGTAGATCACGCCTTCCCCGATAGCGGCGCGATTGAGATCCCAAAAGGCGCGTGCTTCGGTGGAGAGCTGAGGTCGGATCTGCTCGTACCACTCCACCCGGCCCTCGGGGGACGCCTGGTCCACACCCATGAAGGCACGGAAGTCGGCGCACTCCAGAGCGCGGATGCCCTCGACCTTCAGCTCCATGAGGTAGTTCTGCAACGGGTTGCCGTCGACGGAGACGAGCGTGCGCGGACCGCCGATCAGCAGGTTCAGGCTTCGGCAGCCGCTCCCGGTGATGGACAGCACGTCATCTCCGGGACCGATGTCCAGGCCCTGCAGCTCCGACCACGAGTCCTCGTCACAGGTGCTGTAGAGGATGGCGCCCTTCGTCAGCCACTGGCGCTCATGGGTTGGAGCCCGGTAGTCGCCGAGAGCGAACGGCTTGCGTATCTGTGATGCCAGGGACATGATGCCTCCGGTAGGAAACGGCAAGGGGGACCCGTAACCGGTGGGCACGGGCGAATGGCGGATCTCACCCGGCGGAGAAGACCTCGGCCCGACGCATCGCCACCGCCCGAAGCGTGCTCTCACCCGAGCCCTCCATCTCGCTCAAGCAGGCGGTGACGCTGGCGTCGAGGCGGTCCAGGAAGTCGCTGCCGACGGAGTCCAGAACGGACTCACCGGTCACCAGCAGGCCGAAGGCGACGGCCGAGCCAGCGTTGGCGAGGAGGTCGGGGAGCACGGTCACGCCCCGCTCGACCAGGTACGCCTCCGCGTCCGGGGTCAGGGGGCCGTTAGCTCCCTCGACCACGTAACGCGCCGCCTTCGACACGAGTTCGACGTTGCGGCCGTGGACGGTACGGGCGTTGGCTGCGGGTACGAGAACCTCAGCTTCCTCGGAGAGCCACTGCTCTCCTGTGATCGTCCGTGCGCCCGTGGGCAGCCTCGTCCGGTCGATGCGTCCGCCCTCGCCCGCCAGATCGGTCAGTGCCTCCGTGTCCAAACCTTCGGGAGCGTGGACGGCCCCGTCCACATCCGCTATGGTCACGACCCGTAGCCCCGCCTCCACCAGGTGGCGCGCTGCGGCCTGCCCGACCGACCCGAATCCCTGGACGGCCGCTCGCAGACCGGAGGCGTCCTCCCCCCTGTGCCGTAGTGCGGCTTGCAGGACCCGCGTGACTCCCTGTCCGGCCAGTTCGCCGGCGAAGGCCGGATCCATGAGATCCGCCAGACGGAGCCCCTCGGGGACTTCGAGAGTCAGTCCCCGAGCGGCGGCCCGCTCACGCGCCACGGTGATCGGGTCCACGCCCGCTGCCTCGTACACGGCGGACACGTCGGCTCCCGTGGTGCCGAGGTCCTCGCCCAGCAGATACGCTCCCGCCAGGAAGGGGCGCAGGGCTTCACCCGTCTGCCGCAGCACCTTGGAGCGCTCCGCGCCCGACCTGGGGCTGACAACTGTCTTGGCCCCGCCGAGTTCGATCTCGGCGGCCGCCAGTTTCCGTGTCATACCTCGAGCCAACTCCTCGGCGGTGGCGAGGGTCCCTCCTTCCGCCAGCCTCATCCCCCCAGCGCTGAGTCCGTGGGAAAGCCGATCGATCACCAGGTGAATTTCGACGTCAGGACAGTGCCACGACGCGCGCAGCCATACCATAAGGTTCCCCCGAGAATTGGCATCACGCGTTGCCCAGCGAACCCGCCAAATGGCGGTGATGTGAACGGAGGCATGAAGATCTCACATCATCCATGCCACGGAGCACATCAACCCGGCAAGCGAGGAGGTTCTTTCCTGGAGACTTCTCTGGCCCTACGGTCGAACTTCCTTGGACGCACAACCAGAAAGGCGATTCGTCGCCACCAGGCCGATCACTTAACTGCTGCACCAGGGGCACCGAAAACACATCCGCCACCTGCGCCCCATCACAGTACAAGGGCCCTGAATCCGTCCGCTATTGCCCTTTGGGGTCATACAAGCCCATGAGCTGCTGATCAGCGAAAACTTCCCTGGAGAGCAGCGTCGTCTCCACCCTTGAACCCAGCTTCAGTTTGCGCGTGATGCTGGTGAGGTGGGCTTTTACGGTGCGCTCGGCTATCCCCAGCTTGCGCGCGAGCAGTCGGTTGCCCCCACCCGCCCGCAGCTCGAACAAGACATGAAGCTCCCGGGGTGTGAGTGAATCAAGGCGCTGCCGACGGTCAGGCGTAAGAACTTCCTGCACCCGAGAAGACTCCTCGAACACAAGGCCAGTACGCATGTCCTCACGAACCATGAAAAGCAATCTCCATTTACTGAGAGTTCACTGGCAATCCACTACGCATGATGCACTCGCCGAGCCACACCATCCGGCCACACTGTAAATAATATTTCTCGATAATACGAACATCCATCCTGATATCACCCTGCCCATAGTGTGACAAACATCACTCAAAGCGACAGTAACCAAATGAGCCTTCACGACCTCCCCTACTTGCCCGTGACACCAATCCCCACTACTGCCACGAGCGTCACACCACCACCAATCCGCACAGACAGTGACGTTCGGCAATAAACCCATGCACTTCTACTCCGGAAATCCCTCCACAAGACCCCGAAAGAAAATCGGGTCATCCCATGAAAGGACTATCCATTAAAATGCGCTGGAAGCCTGAGACGCCAGGAGGGGCAATCACTCCCGCCCCTGCGCCATGGACGACCGAGACGACTCCTCAACCGGACAGAGGGCCCTACCCGACAGCCGTGCCCCCACCGGCATTCAAGTCCCGTCACTCACCCCAGAGGCTCAAGCCCCTGACCAGCGAAGAAATTCGCAGGGTCAGGGGCTTTTGCGTGTTCGGGGGTACACCAGCGGGTGGTGATCGATGCCGAGCACGGTGCGGTGCCACCGTCGATCCCGTCGAACTCGACGCTCCGGGACCTGCTCGAACAGCTGGACACCCCCACCGATGTCGTTGACGCCTCCAGTGACGAAGTCGCCGCCGCTCCAGCCGATCAGACCGAACGGATACGTCTCTTCTCGCCGACCGCGACCTTCGGAGATCTGACGCTGGGCGTCGGCGCCGACATCGCCCGATCGCTGGAGCTGGCCGGTACACGCTCGGCGGGTCCTGGAGGGAGCGTCCTCGTGGCGCCCACGTTCGCCGCACCCCGCGACACTCTTCGCCCCAGCGCGTGCGGGCGTCCGGGGTAGGCCGCTCTCCACCTGGTGCTCGGCCAGGACCTCCACGCCCCCGGGCTTGCGAAACCCCCGGATCCTTCGGAGGCAGGCACTGCGACAGGGGCTGTGTCGGTGCTCACAGGAAAGCCGGGAAAAACCCTCCCACCTGCTGTAGTACGGGTGTACTGGTCAGACAGATGTATGTGTCAGAGACTTGGCTGTGGCACCATGGATGAGGTGAACCGACAGGCCAATTTCGCACTCGCCCCTTCATCTCTCACCGACGCGCTGTACCAGTCCCTGCGCCGCCGCATCGTCAACGGGGAGATCGCAGCCGGTGAGAAACTCACCGAGCACCGGATCGCCACCGAGTACGACGTGGCTCGTCCGACCGCCAAGGCGTGCCTGGAGCGACTGACCACGCTGGGGCTGCTCCGACGGACGGCACACAAGACCGCGGTCGTCCCCGCGTTCACCGCGGACGAGATCCGGGACCTCTTCTTCGCCCGGAGCACGGTGGAGACCTCGGCGGTCACCACCCTGGCCGACCAGGGATTCGTGCCGGCCGAAGCCGACGAGGCCCAGCTGCTGGTCGAGGCCGCCGCCCGGGAGCAGAGCTTCGAGAAGCAGGTCGACGCCGACATCGCCTTCCACACGGCTCTGGTGGCCGGTGTCGGAAGTGAGCGGCTGACCCGGATGCACGAGCTGATCATGGGCGAGGTGCACCTGACCATGGGCCGGTTCCAGGCACACAGGTCGGCCCAGTCGAGCACCGTCGCGCACGAGCACTCGGCGATCCTGGAGAGCATCCGCGAGCGCCAGCCCGACCAGGCGACGCAGCGCCTGGACGAACACCTGGCCAACGCCCGGGACCGCCTCCTGGCCCGGCTGGAGGCCGAGTCCAGGGAGGCGGCGCAGAGCAACGAGTAGGCCTTTCTACTTGAGTCCGCTGGTGACCATGCCCCGGATCAGGTAGCGCTGGGCGAAGACGAAGAACACGATCACCGGGACGAGCGAGACCAGGGACATCGCGAACAGCATCCCGATCCCCTGCTGGTTCTCCGAGCTCACCATCGCACTGAGGGCGACGGGAACGGTGTACATGTCCGTCGAGGTCAGGTAGATCAGCGGTGTGAAGAAGTCGTTCCACGTCCAGATGAAGGTGAAGATGGTCGTGGTGACCAGTGCGGGGCGCATGAGCGGCAGGATCACGTGCCAGAACACCCGGAACGGCCCGGCACCGTCGATCTCCGCCGCACGGTCCAGGTCCCGGGGGATGCCCCGGATGAACTGGACCATGAGGAAGATGAAGAAGGCGTCGGTGGCCAGAAGCTTCGGGATCAGCAGAGGCAGGTAGGTGTCCACCCACCCCAGCTGGGCGAAGAAGATGTACTGCGGAATGATCAGTACGTGCATCGGCAGCATCACCGAGACCAGGGTGATCGCGAAGAACAGTCGTCGCGGCCGGAACTCCAGCCGGGCGAGCGCGTAGGCAGCCAGCGAGCACGAGAACAGGTTCCCGAGGATCGCCCCGACCGTCACGACGACCGAGTTCAGGAAGAACACGGAGAACGGGCGGTTGAGGGCGTGCCAGCCGTCCCTGAAGTTCTCGAACGTCGTCTCGCTGGGGATCAGGCCGGGCTCGGTGAGGATGAGGTGCGCCGGTTTGAAGGCGCTGACCGCCATCCACACCAGCGGGTAGATCATCAGGGCCAGGAACACCAGCAGGGCGGCGTGTTTGAGTATCGCGGACCGCCGCCTGCGGCGTTGCCGCTGACCGCGTGCGCTCGCGACGGATGCGGCGTCGATCATCAGTCGTCTCCGTAGAAGACCCAGAACTTGGACAGGATGAAGTGGAGGGCGGTCACCGCGCCGATCACGAGGAGCAGAACCCACGCCAGCGCGGACGCGTAGCCCATTTCGAACGCCCTGAACCCCTGTTGGTACACGTAGAGGGTGTAGAAGAGGGTGGAGTCCACCGGGCCTCCGGTACCACCACTGATCACGTGCGCCTGGGTGAAGGTCTGGAACGAGCCGATCGTCTGGAGGATGAGGTTGAAGAAGATGATCGGGGTGAGCATCGGTACGGTGATGTGCCGGAACTGCCTGAGCCGTGAGGCTCCGTCGACCTTCGCGGCCTCGTAGTACTCCTCGGGGATCTGCCGCAGGCCCGCCAGGAAGATCACCATCGGGGAGCCGAAGGTCCACACGTTCAGCACGATCAGGGTGGACAGCGCGGTGGAGGGGTTCTGGAGCCAGCTCTGGCCCTCGATCCCCACGAAGGCCAGGACATCGTTGACCAGGCCGTTGTGCCCGAAGATCTCCCGCCAGAGGATGACGATGGCGACGCTGGCGCCGAGCAGCGACGGCAGGTAGAAGGCGCCCCGGTAGAAGGACAGCCCCCGGAGTCCGCGGTCGAGCACGACCGCCAGCAGCAGGGCGAACATCAGCTGAAGGGGGACGGAGATGAACACGTACCGGGCGGTGACGGAGGAGGCCGCCCAGAAGCGTTCGTCCGCGAACATGCGCTCGAAGTTGGCCAGTCCCGTGAAGGACGGCGTTCCGAGGATGTTGTAGTCAGTGAAGGCCAGGTAGAGGGAGGCGGCCAGGGGGACCCCGGTCACCAGTCCCAGCCCGAGGAGCCACGGGGTCAGGAAGACGTAGGCCGCGCGCCCCCGACGCCTTTCGGCGGCCCCCGGGCGCGGCGCGCGGCGTCTGAGCAGTGGTGCCACGCCCTACGCCCCCTGGTCGATGCCGGACTGGATCTCGGCGATGAGGGACTCGGCGGTCTCCGACACCCCGGCGTCGCCCAACGCGATGCTCTCGGAGGCGCGGGAGAGGGCCTCGCGCCAGGTACCGGTACCGGGAGGAGCCTCGTAGCGGGGGCGCTGGTCCTCCTCACGGGTGGCCTCGACCACCTCCAGCATCTCGGTCTCGTCCTCGGAGGCGAACTCGTAGGCCTCCTGGAGGAGCCGGGGGTTGGGCGGAGCGCCCATGGTCAGCCCAACGGTCTTGAGGAAGTCACTGTTGTTGACGTTGTGGTCGACCAACTGGCCGGCGGCCTCGACCTTGTCGTCGTCGATTCCCGAGTAGATGGCGAGCCGGGGGAAGTACAGGAACCGGTGGCCCTCCGAAGCGTCCTCACCGGCCGGAACCATACGGAGCCGGTACTTGTAGTCGGGGAACATGGCCGCTTCGTCGATGATGTGGTTGGAGCTGCCGAAGTTGAGCAGGATGTTGTCACCGACGGCGGAGAAGTCGGGCTGCATCCCCTCCTGCTCTCCCAGGCTCAGCACGGCGCCCTCGTCCAGCAGGACGCGCCACCACTCGAACCAGTCGCCGAGTGCCTCCGCGTCGAACCCGATGGAGCCGTCCTCGGTCCACAGGTCCTGGCCGCGCTGCCGCAGCCACGCTTCGAACGCCATGTCCTGGTCGGGGGTGTAGCTCGCCCCTCTGCGCCCGCCGGAGTTGCCTGCGGCGTAGTCGATGAGGAACTCCGAGAGCTCCTCCCAGGTCCAGTCCTCGCCGGGCAGCGTCGCCCCGTCCTCTTCGAGGAAGGTCTCGTTGTACCGGGCGACCGGAGCGAAGACTCCGTGGGGCATGGTCAGGAGCTGACCGTCGAAGGAGAAGGACTCGATGTCGTCGTCGCTGTAGTCGGACAGGTCGAGGGTGGGGATGTCGTCCAGCCGACGGTACAGACCGTTGGCCTCGTAGGTCATGACCTGGGGGGAGGCCACCCAGAAGATGTCCGCGACGTTTCGGGCGGCCATCTGCGTGGTCATGCGCTCCTGGAAGGCGCCGTACTCCGCGAACTCCGGGTCGACGCTGATGTCGGGGTTGGCCTCCTGGAACTCCTCAAGAGCCTGGCTGTAGGTCTGTTGGCGGACGGTGTTTCCCCACCAGGCATAGCGCAGCGCCGCCCCGGAGGACCCGCTGCCGCAACCAGCCAGGAGGGTGGACGTCCCGAGGGCGCCCATACCGGTCAACGCCAGAAACGAGCGCCGGTCGAAATTCTTCATCACATTCCCTTCGCTGCGGGGGATGTCACCCGCCTGGGTGCGCAGCCTCACAGGCCATGCTTCCGGGGTGTATCTGGTATGTCAATGATTCATGAATACTTGTTTGACAAAGTTACAGGGGGCTTTCGCCAGGTCACGCGGTCAGGACCTCGAAGAGGCCGATTCGCGGAAGCTCCACCCGGCTGTCGCCGACCAGCGCGGTGTCCGCCCGAAGCGCCCGCGAAGGCTGCTCCGGCCACCAGGGAACGCGCAGATACCGTCCCTCCACCGGGAGCGGTGACCGGAAGCCCTGCGGCACGTCTCCGGAGTGGTTGACCAGGTGAACCACTCCCCCGGACGCCGACGTGCCCAGCACGACCTCGACCTGTTCGGGCAGGTCGGTCTCGATCCGGACGGGTCCCTCGGCCGTGCGCGACACCTCGTCCACGAAGACGTCCCTGAGCCCTCCCAGCCCCGCCTGGCGGTAGGCGCGCCCCGGGGTCCAGGGCATGACGGTGATGCGGCCCCTTCCCTGGGCGCGGCGCAGAACGCCGTGGAGGTCGAGCGGGAGGTGGCCGTGGCACTTCTCCGGCGGCCCGTAGGGAGCCCTGGACAGGACGGGCAGATCGGTGTCGGCGTCCGCGACCGGCTCGACGACGTGGAAGGCCCCCAGCACTGGCAGGTCCCCCCGCGGTCCGTGCCCGTCCCTCCCGGGACGGCGCAGGTGCATGGACCGAACGGACTCGACGGTGTCACGGACCGCCGTCCTTCTCAGTACCGGAGCCCCCTCCAGCTGTGACCCGTCCCCCTCGAAGCCGCTGGAGCCGGTGCCCAGCACGCCTCCGCCGCCGGAGACGAACCGGTCCAGGACACCCACCGCCTTCGGCGCCAACGGCCCGAGGTCGGGCAGGACGATCAGGCCGTACGCCCCCAGCCGCCCCTGCTCCTCCACGTCCGGTATCCGGGACTCGGGCAGGACGTCGAAGGGGACGTGCGTTTCGACCAGGGCTGTGTACAGCCCGCGGAACTCCTCGGTCGCCTCCTCCGTCCTCGGGGAGGCGCGTCTGAGCGGATCGGGACGGACGAGGACGACGCGCGCGGCGGGCCGTAGAGCCCGGTAGGTCTCCGGGTTGTCGCGGTGGAACCGGGTGATCTCCGAGGCCACGTCCAGGCACTCGTAGGTGACGTCGTCGGGGGTCCCCATGATGTAGGTGGAGGGGTTCGCCCCCCGCGAGATCGCCTGTACCAGGAACTGCGCGAAGTGGCGGGGGTCCTCACCGGCCAGACGGTAGGGCATGTCCACGAAACCGACGGCGTTGGTGAGCACGGGGACGTGCGGGCGGAAGGTCCGGGCCGCGCTCACGTGCTCGGCCGTCCGGTGGTGCCACAGCGTGCGGCCGACCGCGTTGTTGGCCTCGTGGAAGACGATGTCGGCACGGTCCCCGAGGATCAGGGGCGCTTCGGGCCTGCGGCGGCTCACATGGTCCCTGACCCGTGCGGTGAGATCGTCCAGCACCCCCGCCGCGAACCGCTTCCAGACCGGGTAGGTGTCCGAATCCGGCCCGGTCGGCAGCGCGACGCCGGGGGCGAATTCGGCGAAGGCGCGCTGGCAGGGGAGACAGTGGCAGGTCCCTCGGTGCACCCCGCTGTAGTCGACCTCGTTGAAGGACATCCAGTTGAAGAAGAAACCGTCGACCGGGTAGCGGTCGAGCACCTCGTCGACCACGGCGAAGAGGTGCCGCTGGTAGTAGTCGCCGCTGGGGCACACGCTGGTCAGGCCGTTGTACACCTGCTGCGTGCCGTCCGCCCCGGTGAAACACCACTCGGGGTGCCGTTCGGCCCGTCGGTGGTCGACCTTGGAGAAGTCCATCCGGGCCAGGACGCGAACACCGCGCTCGCCCGCGGCGGCCACCGCGTCACCCACGAGGTCCCCGGAGGGGCGCTCGGCCAGCGCCGGGTTACGGGTCTGGAATTCCAGGTCCGAGGGGTGGTTGGCGACGATGCCCCCGACACTGAGCAGCCAGGCTCCCGCGCCGAACTCCTCCAGATAGTCGAGGACCCTGTGCACGTCCAGGCCGGCGTCGATCTCCCTGAGATTGGTCTGGAACATCTGGAAGGGCCTGTGCCACCACAGGTCGTCCCGGCTCATGAGCGGTCCTCCCGAATCCACGTGAAGCTCACCATCTCCATGAGCTGCGCGGTCGCGACGAGGGCCTCGGCGCGACCCCCGCTGACCGTGACCTCGGCGTCGGTGCCCGCCACGAGCAGGCGAGCGGTGGCACCGGTGGCGCCCTCGGGCAGGGCCACCGACACACGCTGTTCGGGCATGGGGACCGTCTCCCGGATCGGACCCTTGAGCGCCATGGGGTTGGTCAGGTTGACCAGGGCGGCGGCGACCGAGTCGGCGTCCTCCCAGACCGCCAGGTCGACCAGGCCGGAACCGGTGACCCGTACCCTCTCCGAGCCGCCCAGGGCCCAGCGCACGGCGTTGGCGATGATCGTGCCGTGGTCCGCCTGAAGAGCCTCCCAGAAGAGGGCCCCGAGGTTGAACGGCACGTACACCGAACGTCCTCCGCCAGGGAGTTCCCTGGTCACGACGGCCGGGGCGTCGGGCTCGGCCCGGGGGTAGACCTCCTCCATCGGCAGGTCGGGGTAGTCGGGCAGGAACCGAAAGGGCACCCCGGTGCCGGGGCGCGCGGTCACGCCGATGAGTTCGGTCCCGCCGATGAGGCGCTGGGCGCCCTCGAACCCCTGGGTGAGCGGGTGCTCTTCGGTGAGCGCGATGTAGTTGTTCTTCACGGGGCCCCTGACAGGGGTGTTCAGGTCCGCTCCGAAGACCTCCGCGAGTCCGAAGTTCGCGCGCGGTGTCCCGTACTCGTCGTCGAGCGATGACCGGTGGGCGGCGACGACACTGCCTCCGGCCTCGGTGTAGGCCTGGATGGTGCGGCACTGCTCGACGCTCAGACGCTCTGCGTCGGGCAGGACCAGAACCTTGAACTGGGACAGCTCGTCCACGGTCAGGTTCTGTTCGGCCACGAGTTCGAAGGGGATGCGGGCCTCGACCAGCGCGTGGTAGAAGCCCTCTTCGTGGGCCCGGCCCCCGGTGCGCGCCGCCTCGGGTCCGGCCGCTTCCAGGAGGGCGACGTCCGCCGTGATCCTGCGTCCGGCGAACTCCGGTTCCAGCCGCTCGTGCAGCTCGAACGCCTCGGCCACGGGTCGGATCCACCGGGGGTCGGGGACCATCCCGTTGAATTTGGTGAACCAGGGGAAGGCGCCCTGGGCGAACCCGTCGACGATCCAGGTGGCGGTCTCGGCCCCGGGAGCGACGGAGTCCTTCCAGCGGTGCTGGTGGTGCTCCGGTCCGATGGAGGTGATGAGCCCGACCGGCCTGTCCCTGAAGACCGCCCGGCTCCGCTTGCCGTTGCGTCCGGCGGACCACGGAGCCTCGACCCCGGATCGGCCCTGCTTGTCGATGAGGAAGAAGGGGAAGTGCCTGACCAGCATGTCGCGGTCGAGGTCGCGCGCGGCGATGCTGCCCAGGTTGGGGATGAACCGCGCGTGCGGCCGGACGTCGCGCACGGCCTGGTCCCACAGGCTCACCAGGTCGCTCAGTTTGCGGCGGCGCCAGACCACGTAGGCGCGCCAGGCGGGGTCGGAGGTGTCCCCCTCGGAACGCGGGAGGTCGTAGCCGGTCTCGTCACGGAAGCTGCGTCGGGCCGTCTCGCTGTAGGAGATCCCGTGGCCCTGCCAGCGGTTGGCGAAGACGGCGTCCACGTCGTAGCGGGTGACGATCTCCCGAGCCACCTCGGTGATGAACTCGCGGTTGTAGCTCCCGAAGGGGCAGGTGAGCCAGATGTCCGGGTAACCCCAGTGCTCCTGCGGGCTGCCGTCGGCGTCGCGCGCCAGCCACTCCGGGTGTGCTGCGGCGGCGTCCGGGTGGACGGCGTGCGGGTCCACCCTGGCCATGACGTGCATGTCGAGGCTCCGGGCGCCCTCGACCAGTTCGCCGAAGGGGTCGGTGTCCGCGAGGTGGGAGCTGCGGTAGTGGTACGGGATGTCCGTCGGGTAGAAGGCGATGTAGCCGCCCGCGCTGATACAGGCCGCGTTCGACCTGGTCTCACGCATGATGTCGATCCAGTGGCCGGGATCGAATCGACCGGGGTCGTTCTCGGTCAGCGTGAGCTGCGTCCACCGGGTCGCGCCCAGATGCCAGTCAGGTACCCGCACGGCGCCGGCCGCGCTCTGGGTTCCGTTTCCGGTAACACCCTGTGCCATGTGGCTGGTCCTCTCATCGACCTCGGCGCGGCCCCGGACGGCCTTGGTTCTCCGGAGGCTCCTCGCGACGAAGGCAGGCAAGTATAGGCACATTGTCAGTCAAGATTTCAAGACTGACAATGTGCCCGACCACAGGGCCGAGGTCAGTTCTCCCGGGCCGCCTCCCGACCCGAGAGCTTCTCCACCTGCAACAACAGCGCGGAGTGGTCCAGGCTGCCGTGCCCCTGCGACCGCAGCGACGCCACCAGAGACGCCGTGAGCGCTCCCAGCGGGATGGCCACTCCGGTCTCACGCGCCGCGGACGTCACGATCCCCAGGTCCTTGTGGTGCAGGTCCACCCGGAACCCCGGAGCGAACTCGCGGGCGAGCATCGAGGCCGCCTTGCGCTCCAGCACCGTGCTCCCGGCGAGCCCGCCGGAGAGGACCTCCACCGCGCGTTCCCGGTCCACACCGTGCGCGTCGAGAAACACCAGGGCCTCGGACACGAGTTGCAGCGTGCCCGCCACGATCAGCTGGTTGGCGGCCTTGACCGTCTGGCCCGCACCGGCCGGACCGACGTGGACCACCGTCGTACCGAGGGCGTCCAGGACGGGGCGGGCCGCGTCGAAGGCGTCGGCGCCGCCCCCCACCATGATCGAGAGCTTGGCCTCGACCGCGCCCTGCTCACCACCGCTGACCGGGGCGTCCAGGGCCTCGACGCCCTTGGCGGCGGCCGCCTCGGCGACAGCCACCGCCGTCTCCGGGCGGACCGTGCTCATGTCGATCAGCACGGCACCGGACCGCATGTGCTCCAGGGCGCCGTCCTCCCCCAGAACCACCGACTCCACGTCCGGGGAGTCCGGCAGCATCGTGATCACCACGTCCGCCCCAGCCACGGCCTCCGCGACCGAGGACGCCGCTCGGCCCCCCGACCGCTCCAGGGCCTCGCGTTTGGCGGCGCTGCGGTTGTAGCCCACCACGTCGAAACCGGCCCGGACGAGGTTGAGGGCCATGGGCGCGCCCATGACGCCCAGTCCGATGAACGCCGTCGTCTGCTTACTCACCATGAACTCCTTGATCGGTCGGATGCGGACCGGGGTCCGCCGAAACACGCCCGCGAGGACCGGCGGGCCCGGGAAACGCGGGGATCCTGGCCGCTCATGCGCCCGACCGGCCAGGAAGCCCCGGGAGGCCGGAGTCGGCCAGCCAGCCGAAGGGGTCGGTCCCCTCCCCCGTGTGTTCCAGGGCGAACCAGCCGGAGTAGCCCCCGTCCGTGATCGCCTGGATCCATGCACCGAGGGGGAGCCCGCCTGTTCCGGGGGCGCCGCGGCCCGGCGCGTCGGCCACCTGCACGTGGCCGACGCGGTCGTGGTGTCGGGTGAGTGCCGCGGGCACGTCGTCACCGTTGACAGCGAGGTGGTAGAGGTCGAAGAGCAGGCGCAGGTTGTCCGCCCCTGTCTCGCGCTCGACCCTGTCGATCACTCCGACGGCGTCCTCAGCCGTCAGGAGCGGGTAGTCCGGGGCCCCGCTGACCGGCTCGACCAGGATCTGACCGCCGATGGCCGCGACCTCCTCGGCGACCGCGCCGAGGGCACGCACGGCGGCCGCGTCCTGCTCGGTGTCGGACGTGTCGGAGCGACGGTTCCCGTAGAGGGCGTTGAAGGAGCGGCAGTCCAGCTCCTCTCCGATCCGGGCGGCCACCGCCGCACTGGCCCGAAGCTCCCCCGCGCTGTCCGGCCACGAGACGACGCCGCGGTCCCCGCCCGGCATGTCACCCGCATAGAGGTTGAGCCCCACCAACCGGAGCCCGGACGCACGGACCGTCTCGACGAATCCGGAGACCTCGTCGGCACCGGGGGCAGGGGTGGCGAAGGGCCACCAGAACTCCACCGCTTCGAAACCGGCCTCGCGTGCGGCCGCGAGCCGCTCCTTCAGCGGCCGGTCCTTCATCATGATCGAGCAGTTCACTGCATAGCGTGGTGGGGCCACGGTTCTCTCCTCGTGTGCGGCGTGACAGTGGTCCGACCAAGAGAAAATTGGTCTGACCACCCGACCGATGGAGAAGCTAGGCGCGCGGAAGCCGCCCTGTCAACCGCCCGGCCCGGGTTCAGCCGTCAGCGGGCGCCTGGTCGCCGGGGTAGGAGCCCAGTTCCGCGAGGAGGCCGGTCTCGATCTCACTCATGTGCACGGTCATGAGCTGGCGGGCCCGGCGGTGGTCGCGCCGCTCGATCGCGAGGAGGATCTGCCGGTGGTGGTCGAGGTAGTGCTCGGACTGGTTCTCCCGGCCGAGCGAGCGCCCCTTGAGTCCGCTCCACATCGGTTCACCCATGAGGTCGACCAGGTTCCGCTCCAGCGAGAACAGGACGCTGTTGTGGGACGCGGCCGCCACCGCCAGATGGAAGTCGGCGTCCACAGTGGAGGGGTCTTCGCCCTTCCGCAGGACCTCCTCCTGCTTGCGGACCAGGTCCTGGAGGACCTTGAGGTCGTTGGAGTTCCTGGCCTGGGCCGCGTATTCGGCGCACGCGGGCTCGACCGAGGCCCTGGCCACGACGAGGTCCAGGGGGCTGTGCTCGCCGGCCACCGCGGCGCGGGCCCTGAGCACGCTCTCCCGGGACCCCCCGTCCCCCAAGACGTAGGTGCCGCTGCCGACCCGGACGTCCAGGACGCCCGCGTGCTCCAGGACCCGGATCGCCTCCCGGACCGAACCGCGCCCGACCTCGAACTGCTCGGCCAGTACGCGCTCGGCGGGAAGCGGGTCGCCCGCCGGGAAGGCGCCGGAACGCACCCCGGCGAGGATCTGGTCCGCGACGGAGGAGTAGACCTTGGAGCGTTCGACGGCCCGGAAGACCGGGCGACCCCCTCGTGACATCCCACACACGCCTTCCCTATACTCACCGGACCGGTCGGACCAATCAGACCTCAAATTAGCAGAGCGACCGAAGGACGTGATCGTTCGTGCCCGAGCACGGACCAGTACTGGTGAGCGGGCGGTTCGAGCCCGAGGAGGAGAAGAGGATCCGAGACGCCGCGGGCCCCGCCCGGGTCGAGTTCACGCCACGGCTCAGCGACCGCGCCGACCTGCTGGGATCCGCCACGGCCATCGCCGGGTCCCCGACCGCTGAGGAACTGCGCCGGGCGGGGGCGGCGCGGTGGGTGCACAGCTGGGCGGCGGGGGTGAACAACGAACTCGCCGCGGGGCTGGACTCCCATCCCGCCGAACTCACCTCCTCCGTCGGCAACGGCGCCGTCCCCTTGGCCGAACACGCCATGATGCTGATGCTCATGCTCAACCGCGACGCCCCGCGCTGGGCGAAGGCGCAGTCCGAACGCCGTTGGGAGCGCTTCCAGCACGGTGAACTGGCCGGACTCACCTGCGGCATCATCGGGCTCGGGCACTCCGGGCTCGACCTCGCGACGAAGGCACGGGCCTTCCACATGCGCGTGGTGGGCCTGCGGCGACGGGCCGACCTCCCCGCCCCCGGTGTGGACACCGTCCACCCTCCCGAACAGCTCCACCGGTTCCTGGCCGAATCCGACTTCGTCGTCGTCACGGCACCGGACACCCCGAGCACCGCGAACCTCATCGATGAGGCCGAGCTCCGGGCCATGAAGGAGACAGCCCACCTCATCGTGGTCTCCCGCGGCGGAATCGTGCGGGACCAGGCCCTGCTGCGAGCACTGACCGAGGGGTGGATCGCCGGAGCGGGCCTCGACGCACACGGCGAGGAGCCCCTGCCCGAGGACAGCCCCTTCTGGGCACTGCCCAACACCGTCGTCACCCCCCACAACGGGGCGACGACCGCACAGACCCGCCGCAGGGGACTGGACATCTTCGTCGAGAACCTGGAGCGGTTCGCCCAGGGGCGGCCCCTGCGCAACGTCGTCGACAAGTCCGCCGGCTACTGAGCCGACCGCGCGGCTCCCCCGAAGCCGCCGCGGCACCACTGACACACGGAAGGCACCATGACCCACCACGCACTGCCCCAGTTCCCGCCGGACTTCCTCTTCGGCGCGGCCACGGCCGCCTACCAGATCGAGGGCGCCGCCCGAGAGGGCGGACGCGGGCCCTCCATCTGGGACACCTACTCCCGTACCCCCGGAAAAGTGGCCCGAGGCGAGAGCGGCGACGTCGCCTGCGACCACTACCACCGGTACGAGGAGGACATCGCCCTGCTCAAGGAGCTGGGCGTGGACACCTACCGCTTCTCCATCGCCTGGCCTCGCGTCCTCCCCGACGGCACCGGTGAGGTCAACCCCGAAGGCCTGGCGTTCTACAGCAGACTCGTCGACGCCCTGCGGGAGGCGGGCATCGAACCGGTGGCCACGCTCTACCACTGGGACCTGCCCCAGGCCCTGGAGGACGGCGGCGGTTGGCGGGTCCGCAGCACCGCGCACCACTTCGCCGCCTACGCGCGCGTGGTCGCCGACCACCTCGGCGACCGCATCAAGCGCTGGATCACGCTCAACGAGCCCCACTGCACCGCGTTCGTCGGCCACGCGGTGGGCCGTCACGCCCCCGGGACCCGGGAGGGCACACCCGCACTGGCCGTGGCCCAGCACCTACTGCTGGCGCACGGGCTCGCGGCGAGGGAACTGCGCGCCTCCGCCGCCGCGCACGGCCGCGACGCCGAGGTCGGGATCACCCTCAACCCCGACCGCCTGCTGCCCGCGACCGACTCCGCCGAGGACGCCGCCGCGGTCGACCGCGCCGAGACCCTCCACAACCGCGTGTGGCTGGACCCCCTGCTGCGCGGCGCCTACCCCGACAACGAGGAGGCGACCTGGGGTCCGATGGCCGACGGCAGCTACCGCGAGCCCGGGGACCTGTCGGTCATCGCACAGCCCCTGGACTTCCTGGGCCTGAACTTCTACCGGCCCATCCAGCTCGGCGACGCCCCGGTCCCCGAGGAGTCCGCCCGCACCGCCGTGGACATCGGGGTACGGGAGGTGCCGATCGAAGGGGTGCGGCACACCACCATGGGCTGGCCGGTGGTCCCCGCGTCCTTCACCGACCTGCTCGTGGACCTGCACCGCCGGTACCCGGAACTACCTCCGATCCACATCACGGAGAACGGCTCCGCCGAACCTGACGAGCCCGGCCCCGACGGGGTCGTGCACGACACGGACCGCATCGACTACCTCCGGGACCACCTCAGCGCCCTCACGGACGCCATCGCGGCCGGGGTCGACGTGCGCGGCTACTTCGTCTGGTCGCTGCTCGACAACTTCGAGTGGGCCTACGGCTACGAACGCCGCTTCGGCATCATCTCCGTGGACTACGACAAGCTGACACGTACGCCCAAGGACAGCTACCACTGGTACCGGGAGCTGGTGCGGGGACACAGGCAGCGCCGCGACACGATCGGCTGATCCCCGCGGTGCGGCGAGCACCGGTACGCGTCCTCCCGCTGGCCGGGGCCGCTGCCCGGCCGAGGGTCCGGGATTCCGGTCAGGGGTTGGACACGTACCGGCTCGCCCGCCCCAGGCCGACCGGGGCCTTCGCAGCCATCGGGCGCCCCGACACAGGCAGCGACGACCGGGTGGGGGTCGCCCACAACTACTTCTGGCACAAGGGCCTCAGGCTCGACCGACCTGTTGCGCAACCACGTCTCGGTTCAGTGAGTCCTCAGACAGGTCGATTCCAGGGACCGCGTCGAACGTGCGCAGTGGCCAGGGGCTTCTGCGTGCCCGGGGTTCCTCGACCGTCGACGGGGTACGACCGTCACCGGTCCAGCGACAGGAGGCGACCGTGGGCAGATCGGTTCTGGTGACCGGCGGCACGAGGGGGATCGGGCTCGGCATCGCCAAGGCGTTCGCGAGGGCCGGGGACCGGGTACTGATCGTCGGACGCGACGAGGCCAGGGCACGGGAGGCCGCTCACGGCGTTCCGGGAGCGGAGTGGGCCGTCGCGGACGTGGCCGATCCCGAGGACTGCGCACGCGTGGTCGAACAGGCCGTTCGCAGCACCGGCGGTCTGGACGTGGTCTGCGCCAACGCCGGTATCTTCCCCTCCTCCCCGCTGGTGTCGATGGACCAGGACGAACTGGGCCAGGTCATCGACACCAACCTCAAGGGCACCGTGTTCACGGTGCAGGCCGCGGTGGAGGCCCTGACGGTCTCCGAGCGGGGACGCGTCGTGATCACCTCCTCCATCACCGGACCGCTGACCGGATACGCGGGTTGGACGCACTACGGCGCCACCAAGGCGGCCCAGTTGGGGTTCATGCGCAGCGCCGCCCTGGAGCTCGCGCCACGGGGCATCACCGTCAACGCCGTGCTTCCGGGCAACGTGCGCACCGAAGGCCTGGACGACATGGGCCCGGACTACCTCGAACGCATGCGCGCGGCGATCCCTCTCGGCCGCGTCGGAGAGGTGGAGGACATCGCAGCGGCCTGTCTGTTCCTGGCCGGGCCGGGGGCCTCCTTCATCACCGGTCAGGCCATCGTCGTCGACGGCGGCCAGGTGCTGCCCGAGGACGGCGGTGCCTTCGCGCCTCCCGCCTGAGGACGGAGCCCGATGGCCCCGGTCCGAGAATCAGGGCCACCTGCGTTCTCGGATATAGGCGTGTTCCTTGGAGGCTCACCTACGGCCAAGCTCGGGAACGCCCGCACGAGGTGAGTCACACCGTCCAATCTTCCCGCAGTCAACACCAACAGCACAGACCACAAAGGTTGACCTCCAGCACTCCGGACTCATTGCAATCATCAGCACCAATTTCCCGAAACAGCTTTTTGTTGAAGTGACGGGAAGCTACTCTCGCCGTATGCCGAACGAAACCTGGCAACCACCCTCCGTGCTGTTGACTGTCGACCTCGTAATCCTGACGTTGCGGTCCTCGATCCTTCACGTACTCCTCATCGAAAGGGGCATCGAACCCCACCGGGGTGAGCTCGCGCTCCCCGGAGGCTTCATCGCCAACGCGAGTGAGGACATCTTCGACGCGGCTCGTCGGGAGCTTCGAGAGGAAGCCAGCCTCGACGCGACGACGCTCCATCTCGAGCAGTTGGCCACCTACGGCCGCCCCGGCAGGGACCCTCGCGGACGGATCGTTTCGGTCGCCTATCTCGCCATCGCTCCAGGGCTCCCGGAACCAGAGGCGGGCACTGACGCGTCGGCTGCCGCTTGGCACCGCGTGGACGAACTGACCTCAGGACGCCGAAGACTCGCCTTCGACCACAGGGACATCCTTGACGACGGTCTGGAACGCGCCCGAGCAAAAATCGAACACACTTCCCTGGCCACGGCCTTCTGCGATGAGACCTTCTCCATAGCCGACCTGCAGCGGGTCTATGAGGCCGTGTGGGGCTTCGAGATCGACTCGCGCAACTTCTATCGCAAGGTCCAGGCCGTCACCGGCTACCTCGTCCCGGCCGGGCCGAAGAGACGGGCGACCAAAGGTAGACCCGCCCGTCTCTTCAAGGCAGGCCCCCAGAAGGTCCTGCGACCTCCGATGATGCGCCCCCTCCCCGAACCCCTGAGCGAGAACGAATGACGAGCGACGACCTCCTGGTGGTCCTGACCGCCCTGAATCTGGAATACGAAGCCGTACGCGAGCGACTCACCCGACCCGACACGTACCTGCACCGTCGAGGTACGAGGTTCGAGATCGGTGCCCTGCCCAGTGGCAGAGGACGTGTCGTCCTGGGACTCACTGGCAAGGGGAACCAGTCCTCCGCGGTCCTGACCGAACGAGCCATCCAGGAGTTCTCGCCCACCGCCCTTCTCTTCGTGGGGGTGGCCGGAGCTCTGTGGGACACCCCGCTCGGCGATGTGGTCTTCGGAACGCACGTGTACGCCTACCACGGCGGGACCAGCGAGGACGACGGGCTCAAGGCTCGGCCCCGCGCCTGGGAGTCCCCTCACGGGATGAGCCAGACCGCCGCGCACCTGGCCAGGATGGACTCCTGGGCGCCAAGGAAGGCCCCGCGACCGCGAGTGCACTTCGGGCCCATCGCCGCCGGAGAGGTCGTGCAGAACTCCCGTATTTCCTACGAGGCGGCCTGGATCAGGCAGACCTTCAACGACGCCCTGGCTGTGGAGATGGAAGGCGCGGGGATCGCTCAGGCAGGACACCTCAGTTCGACCCCGGTCGCGGTCGTGCGTGGCATCAGCGATCACGCGGATGGTGAGAAGGCCACAGCCGCAGACCTGAACTGGCAGCCGATAGCGGCTGCGAACGCCGCTGCCTTCGCTGTAGCACTCGCCGAAGAAATCGTGAGTCAAGAGGAGCCCCCCAGCATGCGAAAAGACAGTGCGGCAAGAGACACCGGCAACGTCACCAACACCGCTCATGGAAGCGTCGGAGTGCAGGCCGGGCACGTGAGTGGCGGAACCTTTCATGTTTCGGTCACCTCCGCTACACCGTCCCCCGGTGACATCTCCGAGAGGCTCTCCGTTCTGCGGGATGAGCTCTCACGCGAGCACGAGGCGGGAAATCTCGACGTCGAGACCCACGAGGCCGCTTCAGAGGAGATCGACATCGCGAGCAAGGGCCTTGAGGAAGCGACGCCCACGAGCAGGAAGTCCTCTCTCCTGGCCCTGAAACGCCTACTTGGATTGCTCGGAGACCTCGCCTCACTCTCCTCGAAGGTCGCATCACTGATTACCGCGGTGAAGGGGCTCTCATGACTGGAGGAGAGACCTTCAACACCGCTGGCCCCCACTCCTTCGTCGGTGTTCAGGCGGGGATCGTCCGGGACTCGACCATCTACGTGGTGGGCCCGGACGATCCGCCCGAACGGCACTTCCAAGTCGGGGTGAAGTATCTGGAACACGGGGTGCCCGACAAGGCTCGGAGCCACATCGAAACCGCGTTGAGCCGGGGGCACGACAGTCCGGAGGTTCGCTTCCATCTGGTGCTCGCGATGCTGAGCAAGCGTTCCTTCCGAGATCTGAACAGGCAGAACCGTACGACGCTGAGCGGCCTCTCCCATCAGCTGGACTCGACGGCTGACGATGAGTGGAACGAAGCGCTGAACGTGGTGTTCATGGTGCTGGCCTGTGTGGACGGTTCCGAGGGCGATCCCGACGCCGCTATCGCCAGGCTGCGGGAACTGCCCGAGACGCAGCGAGAACTCGTCATGCGTCACCTGAGCCTGGTACTGACCGGCAGCATGAAGCAGGGCATCTGGACCAAGTACCGGGACACGGCGTACAGGAACCGCACGGCGGACGGCAGGGTCAACCGGGTCTGGGTATACTTCGAACCCGACCCCGCTCAACCGAGGGCGCAGACCCCTCGACCGAAATCCACCACAGGCTGGGACATCCTCGGAGCGATCCTCCTGACTGCGGCTACTCTCCATCCCCTCTTCCTTCTGCTGAGGGCCGCGCTGAGCCACGGCACCATGATGGCCCTTCTTGCTTGCCTGACCACGGTCGTGTTCGTGCCCGCGGCCGGTTGGCACGTCGCACGATGGAACCACCAGAGGCAGCGCATTATCGCGGCCATGGAAGAGCAGGAAAGCCGCTTCTCTCGGGCCTCTCCTCCCGAGGGTGGTTTCACCGACCATGTGGAGCGCGCCTTCGATCACTACTTCGCCAAATACGCACCCGATCCTGAGAACCGGACCGCGTGGCTGGAGGAGACGAAGGGTGTTCGCCGGGCCCTGCGCGACGAGGTCGCCCGGATCTATCGCGAAAGCGATGTCCGGTCCGGCCAGGTCAACTGGCTCATCCGCTTCATGGTTCGGGATGTGCGTCGGCGATGGTGCGAAGGAACGCCCCTACGACCAGCGGAGATCTATGGCCTCGAGGCCATGACGAAGGTCCGCTGTATTGCCCTGTCTCTGTGCGCCGCTATGGGATCGGTGTTCGTCATTGGATCCGCCTTCCCGGAAGCACCCGTGAGTACGGTCGCGTGTCTCCTTCTCCTGGGTCTGGTCTCGAGGTTCTCAGTCCCCCTCTGGCTACGGCTCCACAGTGAGCAGCGCCGCTACGTTGAGGAGTGGCGGGAACGGGAGGTCACTCTCAGGGGCCGAGAGGAGGAGTACGAGCGATGGTGGAACAAGCTCGCCGCGCTCATGCCAACGGAAGCGGAGATGGAGAAGTGGCTCGAGGCTGACAAGACCCTCATCCTCAACCAGGCACTACGCCACTACCGGTTGGAATGGCACGAGGTCATCGCACACGCCTTCCTGCCCACACCCGATCGTCCGTGCAAGAGCACGAGGGTCAAGGGAGGGCCGTGGCGCTTCTCGAAGTACGAGATCAGGATCTTCCTGGTCACCAACGAGGGAGTCCGGGAATCCTCGGCGGATCTCGATTTCGAAGGTGCCGACTGGCACAGCAGCGAGCGCTACAACTACCGCTTCGACGCGCTCTCCTCCGTTCAGGTCGAGATCTCCAACGAGCACCGCTACACGCTGAACATCACGCTGACGAACGGACCTACCAAGAGTCTTGTCGTCTCAGAGGCTCCACAAAGCCCCGCGCGGCATGAGGAGCAGCCAGAAGCGGCGGCCCAAATCAACCTGGAGGCAGCGGGATTCCCCCACACGCTCCGAATCCTCGAAGGCATCGCGGCGGAGGGTAAACCCTGGTTTGATCGTGTCTCGGAGGCCGATCCTCCAGCCGCCGCCTGACTCGGGCGCTGAGCTCCGTGTGAGGGGCGTGACTTTTCGGGTTCACGCCCCTCACACGGACAAGGCGGGCAGGACCGTAGCCGGTCAGTGGAAGAAGCCGATGATTCCGTGGCCGCGGCTGGCTGCGGTGCGGATCCAGCTCAGGACCGTGGTGACGGACTCGCGCATGGAGGGGTCCTCGATCTCCGCGATCCTCTCCGGGGTCACCGCGCGGGCCTGTTCGTCGGCCAGGCGGACCTTCCCGGCGGTCCACTCGTCACCGTCGTCCTGGTCTCCGGCCAGGTACTCGACCCGCACCGCGTTCACGCCGAGACCCGACAGGGTCTGGTCCACCTTCTCCAGCCACCAGTACTTCACCGGGTAGAAGCAGGCGTTGTGAAGGAAGCTGCCGTGGACCTCGCACTGGTCCCGCACGGTCTCGGGGAGATGCGGTCGAGGTCGACGCTGAAGGCCATCAGTCCTGAACTCATGTCCCGGACGATACGGAGCCCCTGTGACAGTTCGGGTCTCTCGGCGTGGAGACGGGGACGGCGATGACCGCCGTGTGAGACTGGCGTTCTCGTCGGCCCGGTCGCGGCCGTCGGAGAGGAGCCAGCGTGAAGATCACCCTCACCCAGTTCGTCTCCCTCGACGGTGTCAGCCAGGGGCCAGGCTCGGCCGACGAGGACACCTCCGACGGCTTCACCCGGGGCGGGTGGTTCGTGCCCTTCATGGACGCGGCGTTCGTGCGGACCGCGTCGGAGTGGCTCGACCACGCGGACGGGCTGCTGTTCGGCCGGCGCACGTATGAGGCGTTCGCGCGTGACTGGCCGCGGATCACCGAGCCCGACCCGTTCACGGTCAGGATGAACTCGCTTCCCAAGTACGTCGTGAGCTCCACCCTGGAGGAGGGCTCCTGGGACCCGACCACCTTGCTGGGTGGGGACCCGGTCGCGGCCGTGGGCAGCTTGAGGGATCGGCCCGGCCGCGAGATGCAGATCCACGGCAGCGCTCGACTCGGCGGCTTTCTTGTGGCTTCGGGTCTGGTCGACACCCTTCGCCTGGTCGTCGCTCCCACCGTGGTGGGTGAGGGCCGGAGACTGTTCACGCACCCTTCGGGTAGCACCGGGTTCCGGTTGGTCGAGCGGGACCACACCCCGTCGGGGGTGCTCCTGCTGGAGTACGCCTCCACCGGGGCGGCACCGCTGGCGGACTACGAGGGCCTGGACTCACTGACCTCGTAGCCGGACAACGGGCCGTTTCTGGCACGCGAACGCCCGCGGTGGCCCGAAGCACGTCTGTGTGGCACCCAAGCACACAGGTGACAACGGGCCTCCGCGGCTTCCCGAGGCATCACCCCACCGGTGCTGCGTCGGGCACGTCCGGTATGCGGGACGACCGCCTCTCCGGCTGGCGTGGAGCCGGACTGTCCGCAGCGAACGGCCACTGCGCCGTGTGGCCGGTGCGCGGACGGTACCGACTCACCTGCCGCTCGGGAGCTCCCCCACCATGGTGCTCCCCAACGGGCTGGCCGCCGACGCGTTCCTCCGCCCAACGAGGTGACGTGTCGGAGGAGAGGGGTGTCGTCCATTCTCAACCGATTCCCTCGGTCGCCCAACCGGGGGTCAGTCGTCGATCAGTGTGCCGGGTGGGGGTCCCCGAGCCAGGGTCGTGGTCCCCCGCCGATGGTCACCGGTCGTGCGGTCCACCCGTTCCGCCCACGGGGCACGGATCCGCTCGCCGCCGCTCCTGGTCGGGTCGTCGGGCAGGGGGCCTCGGATCAGGAGGTCCGTGGTTCCCACCGGGACGGTGGGAGGCTGTGCAGGGTTCGAGGGTTCGTCGCCCGGGAGGGTGACGTCGTCGAGAGGCGCCGCCGTCTGGGAGGGCGCGATGGAAGTGAGGTCCTGTGCCGGTGCGGGGCCGTGGTCGACCACCAGTACCGGTGGGGTGTCCTCGACGTCGAAGCGGCGCCAGGCGGTGTTCCCGGACTCGTCCGCGGACCCGAGCCTCAGGTGGAGGTGGCGTTCCCCGTTGTCCAGGGCCTGCTGGTAGGCCTCGGTCACGTCGAACTCCACGCCGCCGTGCAGCGGGCAGGCCGCGTGCCCGCCCCGCACGTTCCGGGTGTCGAGCAGCCCTTGGGAGTCCGGCTGGTCGTTCCAGGTGGTGTCCTCGTCGAACGGGTCGACCCGGTGCAACTCCACAGCGGAGTCGCTTTCACAGTCGTAGGACCACGCCACCTCGGTACGCAGGACGGCGGATTCCAGCGGGGAATCGGAACCGAGTTCCACCGGGAAACGGAAAAGGGCCCTGCGAGTGTAGACACGGTCCCAGGCGAGCCGCCCGGTACCCACACTTCCGGTTTCGGTCGCACTGGAAGGCTGGTCCGGAAACGCGCGGTCCACATGGGTCCACAGCGAACTCCCGGCCTCAATTCGGCCACCGTCGTCGTGCGCGGTTTCGGAAGGGTTCACAGCGGAGGTGACACCGCTCCGGTCGCGCGATTCTCCCACGGCCGGGGCGGCCTCGAAGACGCTGGAGTCCGGAGCACTCCCCCCGACAGCGGGGGGCTTCTCGTCAGCAGCGGCGGGGGCGCCCACCCCCAGCGAGAGAACCAGGGCATAGGTCGCACAGGCCGCCGTCGCGCGGGTCAGGGTACGACGCATTACGGTTAGTGCCTACACATTCCAACTACGATCGAAAGCAATTCCGACGAGGCATCGTGCCGCGCCTTCAACTAAGAGGAATTTACCAAATTCACACCGCACCAGACAAACAACGGGGATATATACGCGGACCAAAACCACCATTACCCCACAAGACAAACGAGGGCCACGGGAGGCCTCCCCCGGGGCCGGGAGCGCCTTCGTTTTCCGCCGCCACTCATTCGGTAACAACCAAAACAGGGATCGTTTCAAACCGAAAATCGAAGGCGTTCGACCGCTCCACCGCTCCCCGGATCGGGACCGAACCAAGGGATAGGTTGCGAACATGGAAGGCAACGATCCCGACGCCGAGGTGCTCCGAGCCGTGGGCGCCCGGCTGCGGCGACTGCGTGGCCGTGTGGGGCTGACCCTCGACAAGCTGTCGGAACACACGGGGATCTCACCGAGCACGCTCTCGCGTCTGGAGACCGGACGGCTCCAGCCCGCCCTGGGGCAGTTGCTCCCCCTCTCCCGCGCCTACCGGGTGCCGATCGACGAGCTCGTCGACGCGCCCAGGGTGGGTGACCCGCGCGTCCACCTGCATCCGGTGCGCCGCTTCGGTCTGACGTTCGTCCCGCTCACACAGCGCGCGGGCGGGGTCCAGGCGTACAAGGTGGTCTATCCGCCGTCCCGAGCCCTCCCAGCGCCCGAGCTGCGCACGCACGATGGCCACGAGTGGTTCTACGTGCTCACGGGAACCGTACGGCTGGTCCTCGGTTCCGAACAGGACGTACTGCTGCACGCCGGGGAGGCGGCCGAGTTCGACACCCGGACCCCGCAATGGATCGGCAACCCCGCCGAGCGGGCGGTGGCCGAGGTCATCGCGATCTTCGGGACCCAGGGCGAACGCATCCACCTGCACGGGGGCTGAGGCCCCGCGCACACGCCGTTGCAGATCCGCACGGAACCGTGCACGGAACCGCCCCCGCCGCCCAGCATGGGCGTCATGCGATCCGAAACCGGGGTCCCCTCTCCCGCCCGGGAGTTCTGGGACCGGCAGTACAGCGACGAGAATCCCTCAACACCCCCTCCCCCGCCCAACGCGGCCTTCGTCGCGCTCGCGGGAGAACTGGCGCTCGTACCGGCTCCGCGCCGAAGAGCGCCCCGGGCCCTCGAACTCGCGTGCGGACGCGGCGGGGACGCCCTGTGGTTGGCCGCACGCGGGTGGCGGGTCACGGCGGTGGACGTCTCGGCACACGTGCTCGACGTCCTGGCCGAGCGGTCCAGGCTGGCCGGGGTCGAGGAACACCTCGACCTGGAAGCCCACGACCTGGCGTCCTCCGCGCCCGACACCGGTCCCGTCGACCTCGTCTACGCCAACTACTTCCACACCACGACCGGCCTCGCCAGAGACGAGGTCCTGCGCGCGTCCGCGCGGTCGGTCCGCGACGAGGGAATCCTGCTCGTCGTCGACCACGGTTCGAGCGCACCCTGGTCATGGAACCGGCACGACGACCATCCGACCGCGGACGACCTGTGGCGCTCGCTCGGCCTCGGGCCGGAGTGGACCGCCGTCGTGGTCGAACAACGCACACGACTCGCGCACGGACCCGAAGGCCGCTCCGCGACGGTGGTCGACAACGTGGTGGCGGCACGCCGCCAACCGGGGACGACTCCGCAGACCGAACGGGTCTGATCGCCCGCACCACCACGAAGGGAGCACCATGTCCGCCCGATCACGACGCGACCGCCCACCGCCCAGGACCGGGCCCGGTGAGAAGGAGGTCCTCACCGGATTCCTGGACTACCTGCGCGAAAGCGCCCTGGCCAAGGTCGAGGGGGCGCCGGAGGAACACGTGCGCACCCCTGGCGTGGCCTCGGGGACCAACCTTCTCGGCCTGATCGCGCACCTGACCCGCGTCGAGCGCCGCGTGTTCCTCGGTGAGGAGACCACCGACTGGGCGGCGACGTTCCGTGCCGGTCCGGACCGTAGCACCGAGGAGGTACTCCAGGGCTATCGCGACGCCGTCGCCGCCGCGAACAGGGCCATCGCCGCCTGCGAGGACCTCGGCCGACCCGCGCACGACGGCCGCCGCGGCGGGCCCGCGCCGTCGATGCGGTGGGCTCTGGCCCACATGATCGAGGAGACCGGTCGTCACGCCGGACACCTCGACATCCTCCGCGAGAGGATCGACGGCCAGACCGGCCGCTGATCCCCGTCCGGAACGGGAACGGCCCTCGTCCCGGCCGGTGCGCGCTCGCACCGGCCGGGACGCCCGCGACCGGCTCAGTCGTCGTGGACCTCGCCCGGTAGGCGGGTCGACGGACCGGTGTAACCGGCGAGGACCGTACGCGGGAGGGGGCCCTTGATCCTCGCGCCGCTGTTGTTCTCCTCCCAGGCGTGGGCCAGGATGCCGACCGACCGCGAGAGGACGAAGAGCCCGCGCGCCAGTTCGGCGTCGAAGCCGAGGGAGGCGTAGACGACGGCCGTGGCGCCGTCGATGTTCATGGGCACGGGCCTGCCCCTGCGTCCTTCGAGGGCCTTCTCCAGTGCGAGCGCGGACTCCAGCGGACCGGCGTCGACGATCCCGTCGCGCACCGCGTCCCGCACCATGCCCAGGAGGGGGTCCCGTCGCGGGTCCCTGGGGTGGAAGCGGTGCCCGAACCCGGGGACGTAACCGCCTCTGTCCCGGTACTCGGCCACGATCGCCTCGGCCACGTCGTCGGCGCCGGTGCCGTCGGAGCGCAGTTCGGCCATCCGGTGCAGGAGGGTGACGCACTGCTGCCCCGCGCCCCCGTGCACGTCCCCCAGGAGGTTCACGCCGCTGGCGACCGCGTTGTTGAGCCCCAGCCCGCAGGTGGCGGCCATCCGCGCGGCCGCGATGGAGGGCGCCTGGGGGCCGTGGTCGACCCCGGCCACCAGCGCGGACTCGAGCATGCGGGCCTGGGCGGGCTCGGGCAGCTCCCCCCTGAGCATGAGCCAGACCACCTCGACGAAGCCGTGGCGGCCGATGACGTCCTGCACGGGGTAGCCGCGCAGCTCGATCTCACCGGGGGCGATACGTGTCAGGGAGGTCGACCACCAGTCGCCGATCTCCTCGTGGGTCATGCTCGGGGTGTCAGGAGCGCTCACACCACACCCGCCTCTCTGAGCGCGTTGACCTCGCTCTGTTCGTATCCGGCTTCCTGGAGGACCTGGTCGGTGTGTTCGCCCAGGAGGGGTGGGGAGCGGTCGGGCCCCAGGGAGGTTCCGTCCACGTGCACACCGCTGCCAAGGACGTGCAGTTCACGGTCGTCCCGGCCGGGGAAGGCAAGCGTGCGGACCAGGCCCCGGTGCTCGACGTGTTCGAGTTCGAGGGCTTCGCGGACGCTGAGCACACGGGCCGCGGGCACCCCGGCGGCGGAGAGGACCGCCTCCCAGTCCGCCGCGCTCCGGCCCGCCAGGCGCTCCTCGAGTTCACCGCGCAGCGCGACCCGGTTGGCCTTGCGGTCCTCCCGCGTGGCGAAGCGGGGGTCGGCCACGAGTTCGGATGCCTGGAGGAGGCGGCACAGGGTCTCGAACTGTTCCTGCTTGTTGGCCGCGATGTTGAGCGTGCCCTCGCCGGTGGTGAAGGTGCCGGACGGGGCGGCGGTGGCGTTCTCGTTGCCGATGCGTGAGGGTTCCACTCCCGCCGAGAGGTAGTTGGAGACCCCCCAGCCCATGGCCGTGATGGCGGTCTCCAGCATCGAGACGTCGAGACGGGTGCCCTCACCCGTGCGTTCACGTCGCACCAGGGCGCTGCCGACCGCGAACGCGGCGGCCAGTCCGCCCAGGACGTCGGCGATGGGGAACCCGGCTCGGAGGGGACCGGTCTCCTCGGTCCCGGTGGCGTCCATCATGCCGGACAGCCCCTGGATGATCTGGTCGTAGGCGGGCCGGTCACTCAGCGGACCGTCGGAGCCGAACCCGGACACGGCGCAGTACACCAGGCCGGGGTTGAGTTCGCGCAGGGTCTCCCAGTCGAAGCCCAGGCGTTCCATGACCCCCGGGCGGAAGTTCTCCAGCAACACGTCCGAGTCGCTCACCAGGGTGCGCATGACCTCGCGCCCCGCGTCCGACTTGAGGTTCAGGGTCAGTGACCGCTTCCCCGCGTTCTGGGCGAGGAAGGACGCCCCCACGCGCTCGTCGTTGAGTTCCGAGGAGGCTCCGAGCTGTCGTGCGAGGTCGCCCGCGCCGGGCACCTCCACCTTGACGACGTCCGCCCCCATCAGGGAGAGCTGGTACCCGGCGTAGGGTCCGGCCAGCACGTTGGTCAGGTCCAAGACGCGGACCCCTGCCAGGGGGAGGGCGTCACGCGCGGCTGTCGCGGGGCTCATCCGTTCTCCTTGTCGTCGCTCGCCACGTTTTCCGACCCCGGGTCGAACCCGATCCGGCCGATGCGTTCCGCCGCCTCGCGTACCGCACCGCTGAAGGCGCGGACGGAGGCCTCGGTGAAGCGGGCGGTGGGCCCGCCGACCGCGAGTGCGGCGACGGGCGCGGGACCTCCGGCGGCCCCGTGGACGGGAGCCGCGACCCCGGAGGCGCCGTGTTCGCGTTCTCCGTGGCTGACCGAGTACCCCTGGCTCCGGGCCTCGGCGATCTCGGTGAGCAGGCGGTCGAGGTACTGCGGTCCGTGGGGGGAGGCCGCCGCGACCCTCCGGACCACCGACTCCGGGGCTCCGCCCAGGAGCACCTTGCTGGCCGCCCCGCCCCAGAGGGGCATCTCGTCACCGGTGTTCACGACGTGGCGGAGCCGTTGGGGCCCCTCCTCCTGGGCGACGCAGACACGAACGGTGTCCGCGCGCACGTAGAGGTTGACCGTCTCGGAGGTCTCGACGGTGAGGTCCCGCATGATCACGCGGATCGACTCGGGCACCTGCCAGACGGCGTGGGCCAGGCGCGCCCAGCGGAGCAGTCCCGGTCCGGCTCCGACCCGGCCGTCCGAACCGGACCAGAGCAACCCGCGTTGTTCGAGGGTGCCGACCAGGCGGAGCACGGTGGTCTTGGCCAGCCCGGTCAGTTCCACCAGCTCACGTGTGGTGTAGCGCTGGTTCCTCTCGTCGTAGAGGTCCAGCAGGTCGAGCGCGCGCACCACGCTGCGCACTCCCCCTTCGGTGTCCCCGGCCATCACACTCCCGTCGTGGTCCACCTGATGGACTCATTGGACTACTAGATGGTCTTACTGGGGGTCAGGCTAACCCACGGACGCAGGAACCGCCAGGGGCACCCGGCAACCGGTCCGCCCAACACAGAACCTCTGCCCAGGCAGGACACACCCCAGCGCACGTGACGACTTCGTTAAGGAAAGATTTCCCGGACGCATTGACACACCCCCGAGTGATTTGCATCATTCTCTGAACCAATCAGCGGCCCATTGAGTCCACCTGGTGGACCAGTGGGGTCGAGAGGGAGTGAAGATGGACAAGCAGCGCACCCTGCGTGCGGTGGGGGCCGTGTGCGCGACCCTCGTCGTGGGTGCCGCCGCGGCGAACGCCGCGCTCTCGCAGACGCACGACTCCGAGGCCCGCGCCCGGGTGGACATCGTGGTGCCCGCCGACCCGGGCGGCGGCTGGGACCTCGTCGCCCGGGAGGCACAGCACGCGATGCGTCTGAACGACATCGTGGCCAACACCCAGGTCGTGAACCTGCCCGGGGCCGGGGGCACGATCGGCCTCGCCCAGACGGTGCGGCGCGAGGGCGAGGCGACCACCCTGATGACCACCGGGACCGTCATGATCGGCGGCATCATCGTCAACGACTCCGCCCAGACGCTGGAGGACGTCGTGCCCATCGCCCGGGTGGCGGACGACTACGAGGTCTTCGTGGTCCGTGACGACTCACCGCTCCAGGACATGAACGACCTGATCGAGGCCTGGGAGGACGACCCCGGAGCGGTGGCCGTGGGCGGCGGTTCGCTCGGGGGCACCGACCACCTGCTCGCCGGGCTCGCCGCCCAGTCACAGGGCCTGCGTCCGACCGACGTCAACTACATCCCCTTCGCGGGCGGCGCCCAGGCGCTCACCTCCCTGCTCTCGGGCAGCATCGACGTGGGTGTCTCGGGTTACAACGAGTTCAGCGACCAGGTGGAGACGGGGAGTCTTCGGGTCCTCGGCGTCTCCGCCCACGAACGGGTCACCGGCCTGGAAGAGCACCCCACCCTCCCCGAACAGGGCGTGGACGCCGTGCTCCCCAACTGGCGGGGCTTCATGGCGCCGCCCGGGATCACCGAGGAGGAGCGCGCCGAGCTGACGGCCATCGTCGAGGAGATGGTCGCCACCCCCGAGTGGCAGGACACCCTCGAACGCAACCGGTGGGACGACACCTTCCAGTCCGGTCCTGAGTTCGAGGCCTTCCTCAAGGAAGAGATCACCCGTATCACCGAAGTCACCAAGGACCTGGGGCTGTCATGAACCCACTGAGAGAACCAGCGCCACCCGCGTCACCGGGGTCGGCCACCTCCCACCCGGCCCGTTCCTGGTTGCGGGGGCGCAGCGAGGTCTTCGTGGGCCTGCTCGTCGTCGGGGTCGGTGTCTTCCTGGCCGCGCAGACCACGGCCATGCACGTCCCGGACACCTCCACCGGGCCCGGCCCCCAGCTCTTCCCGGGGCTGGTGTCCGGACTGATGGTGGTGCTCGGAGCGCTGCTGGTCGTCCAGGTCTCCCGCGCCCCGGCCGTCCCTCCGGCGAACGGGGACACCGGCACGGAGAGCGCGGGGATCGTCGGTGACCTGGTCGAGGGCCAGGAGACCCGGCGCACCGCGACCCACAGCGACTGGCGCACGGTCGGTCTCGTGCTGGGTTCGGTCATCGCCTTCACCCTGCTGCTGCAACCCCTGGGCTGGCTGCTGTCCGGAGCCCTGTTGTTCTTCGGTGTCAGCACGGCGTTCGGAGGCAGGCGCTCGCTGTTCGAGGCGGCGGTCGCGCTGGTCTACTCGGCGGTCGTGCAACTCGCGTTCGTCGCGGGCCTGGGCCTGAACCTCCCCTCGGGGATTCTGGGCGGGGTGCTCTGACATGGACACGCTCGTACTCCTCGGCGGCGGGTTCGCCGCCGCCCTGACCCCCGAGAACCTGCTGTGGGCCTTCGTCGGCGTGGTCCTGGGCACGGCTGTCGGTGTTCTCCCCGGCCTGGGCTCGGCGATGGCCGTGGCGCTTCTGCTCCCGGTCACGTTCAAGCTCGACCCCACGGGCGCCTTCATCATGTTCACCGCCGTCTACTACGGCGGACTCTTCGGCGACTCCACCACGTCCATCCTCATGAACACGCCGGGCAACAGCTCGGCCATCGCCACCGCGATCGAGGGCCACAAGATGGCGCTGCGCGGCAAGGCCTCCCAGGCACTGGCGACCTCGGCGATCGGGGCGTTCCTCGGCGCGGTGGTCTCCACAGCCGTGGTCGCGTTCTTCTCCGGTGTCATCATCGACATCGCCCTGCGGTTCGGCCCCGCCGAGTACTTCGCCCTGGCGGTCTTCGCCTTCGTGGCGACCTCGGCCGTCGTCGCCCAGTCCATGATCCGCGGTCTCATCGCCCTCTCCCTGGGCCTGGCGATCGCGATGGTCGGCATCGACGCGCAGAGCGGCGCCGCGCGGTTCACCCTCGGTGTGCCCTCGCTCTTCGAGGGGATCGGCATCGTGACCGTGACCGTCGGGCTGCTGGCCCTGGGCGAGGTGCTCCACGTGGCCTCGCGGATCCACCGGCAGCGGGACGACGCCCAGCTGGTCCGAACCGGCGGATCCCTCTGGCTCAAGCCCGGTGACCTGCGCCGGGCCATCCCCGCCTGGGTGCGCGGACTGGGCTTCGGCCTTCCGTTCGGCACCATCCCGGCCGGGGGTTCGGAGATCCCGACCTTCCTGGCCTACGGGACGGAGCGCAAGCTCTCCCAGCTACGGGCCCGGCGCGGCAAACGCCCCGACGAGTTCGGCAAGGGCGCCATCGAGGGTGTGGCGGCTCCGGAGGCCGCCGCCAGCGCGACAGCGGGCACCGCGATGGGCGCGCTCCTCGGGCTGGGGCTGCCGACGTCGGCCACGGCGGCGATCATGCTCGCCGCGTTCCAGCAGTACGGCATGCAGCCCGGTCCCCTGCTGTTCGAGCGCAACGCGGACCTCGTGTGGGCGCTCCTGGCCAGCCTCTTCGTGGGCAGCGTGATGCTGCTGATCCTCAACCTGCCCTTCGCCCCTCTGTGGGCGAAGCTGCTGCTCATCCCCAAGAGGTACCTGTACGCGGGGATCACCGGCTTCGCGGTGCTCGGTGTCTACGCCTCCTCCTACTCGGTCACCGACCTGTGGCTACTGATCCTCCTCGGACTGTTGGGGTTCATGATGCGCAGGTACGCGATCCCGGTCGCCCCGGTACTGATCGCCGTCATCCTCGGCCCCCTCGCGGAGACCGAACTGCGTCGCGGACTGGCGATCGGCCAGGGGGACGTCGGAGTGATGTTCACGGGCCCCATCACCCTGGGCATCTACGCCGTCATCCTGCTGGCCGTCGGCATCGTCGTGGTCGCCCGGATACGCGCGGCCCGGCGCCCTGCGGCCCCGGTGGAACGGGAGACCAACCCGACGGCGTGAACCAGCCCGCCCGTGCCCGGAGCAGGGCACGGGCGGGTCCCGTGTGGTCGGTTCGCCTCCGTGACCACCCCCGGAGCAGGGGCGGGGCGCGAACGCGAAGCCTTCACGGGTACCCCGCCGGGGTGCCGAAGTCGCCGGTGGCCAGGATCGGAATCCGTGGCCGGTGGTCGACAGCGGCCCACGGCTGAGCGGACCTCTCCACCGGACGCGGAACCCGTCACGGGGCTGAGCACGAGAAAGGGGTTGCGCACCGCGAGTGACTCGCGGTGCGCAACCCCTGTGTCACACGGGCCGACAGGACGGACCGGCCCGGGCGACTGGTCCGCCCAAGGACCGGTCAGAGAGTGGGCGCGACACCCACGGCGACGGCCAGGTCCTCCCACGACATGCCGGAGCCCTTGAAGACGTTGGGGCGGTCGGTGCGGCGGATCACCTCACCCCGGACCAGCGGGGCGATGCCGACGAGGTCGGCCTTGGTGAGGGTGCCCTCGTCGATGGCGATGACGACGTCCCCGCACTCGCGCAGGGCGGCGTCGCTCTCCTCCACCACCACGAGGGAGCGGCCCATCAGCGCGGCGTCCAGTTCGCGTCGATCGGCCTCGTGCGAACCGATGGCGACCACGCAGGCGCCGTCACGGACCAGGGAACCGTCGAAGAGCGGGTCCTTGGTGGAGGTGGCGCACACAACGATGTCGGCCTCGGCGACGTCGGCCACGGTGCCCGTCTCGGCGGTGATCCCGCGCCCGGCGAGCTCGCTGATGGCGGCCTCCACCCGGTGCGGAGTGCGGCCCACCATCCGAACGCTCGTGAGCTCACGGATACCCGCCACGGCGACGACGTGCTCGACCGCCTGCGGACCGCTGCCGAACACCACGAGGCGGGAGGCCTCCGGGGCGGCCAGCCGGTCGGCCGCCACGGCGGAGGTGGCCGGAGTGCGCAGCGAGGTGAGCGTGACACCGTCGACCATCAGCCTCGGGGTGAGGGTCCGGGCGTCCATCAGCAGGTAGACGGCCTGGATGCGGGGCAGGTCGCGCGCGGGGTTGTCCGGGGACACGGACGCGACCTTGACGCCGACCCAGTCGCCCAGGGTCGAGGGCATGAGCAGCAGGTGGCCGTCCCCGGCCCCCGCGTGGGACCGCGCCGGGTCCTGTGAGGGGTCGAATCCGTCGAGCAGGGCACGCTCGATCAGTTCGAAGGCCCGCTTGGGCCCGATCCGCTCACGGACTTCCTCCGCGCTGACGAAGGGCAGGCCGGTGGGTGTCTGGGTCATGCGGAAACCTCGGACTTCTCGTTGCGCTCGGCCTCTTCACGGGCCGCGATCAGGGCGCTCTCCTTGCGCACCACCCGGCCGGACGCGGCGACGGCGGCGAAGGAGATGACGGCGAGGATCACCAGGTAGGCGGCGATCGGCCACCAGGCTCCGTCGAAGCGGGCCAGCAGCCAGGTGGCGAGCAGCGGGGCGGTGCCGCCGGCGAGGGCGGCGCCGATCTGGTAGCCGAGCGTCACGCCGGTGTAGCGCACCCGGGTCGTGAAGATCTCGGAGGTGAGGGTGCCGAGGGTGGCGGTGACCGGGGGCCAGGCCACACCGAGGGCGATCACGACGGCCGCGTACACGGCCCAGCTCATCTGGAGGTCCAGCAGCATGAAGAAGGGCGCCGCGAACAGGGCGATGAGCAGGGTGCCGCCGAGGTAGACCTTCGGGCGGCCGACGCGGTCGGAGAGCGCACCCATGAGCAGGATGCCGAAGGTGCTGACCAGTGCGCCCGCGCTGACCGCGTTGAGGACCACCGACTGCTGGATGTCGAGCGTTCCGGTGGCGTAGCTGACGACGAAGGTCGCGAAGATGTAGAACGGGGCGGTCTCGACGACCTTGGCGCCGACGGCCACGAGCACGGAGCGCCAGTGGTCGCGGAGCGTGTCCCGGATGGGCAGCTTGGCGACGTCGCCGCTCTCCTTGGCCTCGCGGAAGGCGGGGGTCTCGGCCAGGCCCTTGCGGATCCACAGGCCGACGAAGACGAGGACGATGCTGGCGATGAACGGGAGGCGCCAGCCCCAGGACTCGAAGGCACCGTCCGGGAGGAGGCTGACCAGGCCGAAGGCGACCGTCGACATGAGCATGCCGATGGTGATGCCGGTCTGGGGCACCGAGCCGAAGAAACCGCGTCGGTTCTCGGGGGCGTACTCGTAGGCCAGCAGCAGGGCGCCGCCCCACTCGCCGCCGATCGCGAGGCCCTGGATGATCCGGCACAGGATCAGCAGCACCGGGGCCAGGAGGCCGACCTGCTCGTAGGTGGGCAGCAGACCGATCGCCACGGTGGCGCCGCCCATGAGCGACAGGGTGATGACGAGGGTCTTCTTGCGCCCGATCCGGTCACCGATGTGGGAGAAGACGATCCCGCCGAACGGCCGGATGAAGAAGGTGAGCGACAGGGTCAGGTACGACAGCATCAACGAGATCACGGGATCGTCGTTGGGGAAGAACTGCTTGTCGAAGATGAGCGCCGCGGCGGTGGCGTACAGGAAGAAATCGAACCACTCGATCGCGCTGCCGCTGAGGCTGCCAAAGAGTACACGGCGGTTGGTGGCCGGTTTACCGACCACCGAGTGCTGCGAGGCCACTCACAACTCCTCGGATCAGGGCCCGATGAAGAGGGGCCTCACGATGGGAACCAGTGCAACGTACAATTGCACCTCACCCGAATCAAGGCCCGTGACCGAATCGAAGCAGCTCAGCTACCTGTTTCGTGTTCGGCAGCGTCCTCCGTCAGATCTCCGCGCGACCCGCCCAGACCCCTCGGACATGACCGAGGTGATGTCGCATGAGGGCCTCGGAACCCGCTGCGTCACCGGCTTCGAGGCGGTCCAGCAGGGCGTGGTGCTCCTGTGCGGTGTCGACCAGACGGCCCTCCTCGTACAGCCCCCGCAGCGCTGACAGCCGCGACATCCCCCGGAGCCTTCGCACCTCGTCGACCAGCCTCTGGTTGCCCGCGATGGACAGCAGTCGGAGGTGGAACGCCATGTCGTTGGCGATGAACTCGCGCAGCTGCCCGTTCTCGGCGGTCTCGGTCAGCCGGTCCGCGAGCGGACGCAGCGCGGCGATCTGCCCGGCGGTGGCGGTCGCGGCGACGCGGCCGACCGTGGGCACCTCGATGAGCGCGCGGAGCTCGATGAGTTCGTCCAGGGCGACGTCGCTGAACTCCACCACGCGGTAGCCGCGGTGGCGGAGGGTCTCGACCAGTCCCTCCTGGGTCAGCTCCATCATGGCCTCGCGCACCGGGGTCGCGGAGACGCCGAGGCGTTCGGCCAGGACGGGGGCCGAGTAGACGACACCGGGCTCGAGCTCACCGGCGATCATGGCCTCACGCAGGACGTCGGTCACCCGGGCGCGCAGGCTCGCGTGCTCGGTGAGCGAACCGAGGACCGGCCGCGACCGGTCGCGCGACGCGTCGATGCTCATGTGCTGTTGTCCTCCTCGACCGGGCTGCGTAGCTCCCAAGGATGCCACGCGCCCGGGGCCGACCCGCTCGCAATGCCCGTTCCGGACGCGGACGGAAAGAGTGGGAAGTGCGACTCGGAGGTCACGGGGGGGGCGGCACCCCGAACCGACGCCGCAGCGGACCCGCCGAACCGCCACTGACCAGGACCGGAGGGGCTCACCCTGCCCCCTTCTCCGACACCGGAGGAACGCACTTCGTCCAAAGCATTGACGAAGTGGCATCACGCTGGCAATGTACGCGGCATCTGCCAGGGGACGACCGAACGGAGACCCACCGTGCACGACGACCGGCGGCTGACCGAGGCACGACTGGACCGCGTCCTGAGGGAACGCGTATGGCCCGCGGTGTACACGACGTCGATCCCCCTGGAGGTGGCCCGCTGGGACGTGCCGGGAGAACCGGTCCCGGCCGAGGAGGGCATCGGCGCGCCCCACGAACCCGCGCGCGTGGGCGACTCCTGGGGGCCCGCCTGGGGCACCACCTGGTTCCGGCTGCGCGGTCGGGTACCCGCCGAGTGGTCGGGCCGGACCGTGGAGGCGGTGGTCGACCTCGGCTTCGACGACGCCATGCCGGGCTTCCAGTGCGAAGGACTGGTGCACCTCGCAGACGGCAGTGTGGTCAAGGGCCTCAACCCCCGCAACGCGTGGATTCCGGTCGGCGCCCCCGCGAGCGGCGGCGAGACCGTCGAGTTCCACGTGGAGGCGGCCGCCAACCCGGTCATCCTCGGCGACCCCCCGTTCCAGCCCACCGAACTGGGCTCCGGGCTCGGGCCCGAGGACCGGCCCCTGTACCGGCTGGCCCGCGCGGACCTGGCGGTCTTCGAACGCGAGGTGTGGGAGCTGGCCATCGACCTGGAGGTGGCGGGCGGTCTCATGCGTGAACTCGACACCGGGGACCCCCGCCGCTGGGAGCTTCTGCGCACCCTGGGCCGGACCCTGGACGCCCTCGACCTCCAGGACGTCCCCGGAACGGCGGAGCGGGCGCGGGGCGTCCTGGCCCCGGCGCTGGACTCCCCGGCCTCGGCCAGCGCCCACCGGATCTCCGCGGTCGGACACGCCCACATCGACTCCGCCTGGCTCTGGCCGCTGCGTGAGACCGTCCGCAAGGTGGCGCGGACCAGCGCGAACGTGGTGGCGCTGATGGACGACCACCCGGAGTTCGTGTTCGCGATGTCGCAGGCCCAGCAGTGGGCCTGGCTCAAGGAACACCGTCCGGACGTGTTCTCGCGGGTCGTCCGGGCAGCCGAAGCGGGACGGTTCGTCCCGGTCGGGGGCATGTGGGTGGAGTCCGACACCAACATGCCCGGTTCGGAGGCCCTGGCCCGCCAGTTCGTCTTCGGCAAGCGCTTCTTCCGCGACGAACTCGGGGTGGACACCCAGGAGGTGTGGCTGCCCGACTCCTTCGGCTACTCGGCCGCCCTCCCCCAGCTGGTGCGGCTGTCCGGGTCGCGCTGGTTCCTCACCCAGAAGATCTCCTGGAGCCAGGTCAACCAGTTCCCGCACCACACCTTCTGGTGGGAGGGACTGGACGGCACCCGCGTGTTCACGCACTTCCCTCCGGTGGACACCTACAACTCCGAACTGACCGGCGCCGAACTCGCGCACGCCTCGCGCAACTTCCGGGACAAGGGCGGTGCGTCGCGTTCCCTCGTGCCGTTCGGCCACGGGGACGGGGGCGGCGGCCCCACCCGCGAGATGCTGGCCCGGGCGGCGCGCCTGCGCGACCTGGAGGGTTCGCCGACGGTGGAGATCGAGCACCCGGAGCGGTTCTTCGCCAAGGCGCACGAGGAGTACCCGGACGCCCCGGTGTGGTGGGGGGAGCTCTACCTGGAGTTCCACCGGGGGACGTACACCAGCCAGACCGCCACCAAGCAGGGCAACCGGCGTTCGGAGCACCTGCTGCGCGAGGCCGAACTGTGGGCCGCCACGGCCGCCGTGCGGGTGGGCGCCCCCTACCCGTACGAGCGGATCGAGGAGGTCTGGCGGACGGTCCTGCTCAACCAGTTCCACGACATCCTGCCGGGCAGTTCCATCGCCTGGGTGCACCGGGAGGCCGCGCTGGCCTACGCCCGGGTCGCGGAGGAGCTCGGGGAGATCATCCGGCACGCGCAGGAGGCACTGGCCGGTGACGTCGGGGACGGGGGCTCGGGCGGTGTGGTCTTCAACCCGACCCCGCACGAACGCGACGGTGTCCCCGCCCTGGGTGCCCTCCCCCGTGCGCGCACGGGGGACGTGGGGCGGGCCTCCCTCAGCCCGGACCCGGAGACCCCGGGGGGCTTCGTGCTGGACAACGGGCTCCTGACGGTCCGGGTGGACGAGCGGGGCCTGGTCACCTCGGTCCTGGACCGGGGAGAGGGGGCGCCGGGCCGCGAGGTGCTCGCTCCGGGACAGCCGGGGAACCTGCTCCAGGTACACCAGGACCTGCCCAACCAGTGGGACGCCTGGGACGTGGACGAGTTCTACCGCAACACCACCGAGGACCTCACCGAGGCCGACCGCGTCGAACCCGAACCGGCGGGTTCGGGAACCGCCGCGCTGAGGGTCACCCGCTCCTTCGGGGACTCCTCGGTGGTCCAGGTGCTCTCCCTGGCAGCCGGGGCCCGGCGTCTGGACGTGGAGACGGTCGTGGACTGGCACGAGCGGGAGAAGTTCCTCAAGGCCGCCTTCCCCCTGGACGTGCGCGCGCACGAGTCGTCGTCGGAGATCCAGTTCGGTCACGTCAGGCGGCCCGCGCACACCAACACCTCCTGGGACTCGGCCAAGTTCGAGATCTGCGCCCACCGCTGGGTGCACGTCGCCGAACCCGGCTACGGCGTGGCGGTCCTCAACGACTCCACCTACGGGCACGACGTGACGCGTGACGTGCGAGGCGACGGCGGCACCACGACCACGGTCCGTCTGTCCCTGCTGCGGGCGCCGCGGTTCCCCGACCCCGACACCGACCAGGGCGAACACCGGTTCCGGTACGCCCTGGCCCCGGGTGCGGAGATCGAGGACGCCGTCCGTGAGGGCTACCGGATCAACCTCCCGGTCCGGGAGCTGCCGGGCGACGCCGTGGTGGAGCCGTTGGTGACGGTGGACGACCCCGGTGTGGTGGTGGAGTCGGTCAAGCTCGCCGACGACCGCTCCGGCGACGTGGTGGTGCGCCTGTACGAGGCCCGTGGCGGGCGTGCCCGCACGTCGGTGAGCCCCGGCTTCCCCGTCTCGGGGGTGCGCGCGGTGAACCTGCTGGAGGAGGACTACGCGGAGGCCCCGGAACTGCTCTCGGCCGGTGACTCCGGGGCCGACGGCCACGGTCCCGGCCGGGTGTCGGTCTCCCTGCGCCCCTTCCAGATCCTGACCCTGCGCTTCGAGCGCTGATCCGACCCCGGGGTCCGGGCTCGCCGTCCCGAGTCCGGACCCCGGCCCCGCCCCTCGGGGGTCGCCGCAGTGGGCTACCCCTTGATCGCGCCGCCCAGCGCGAACCGGCCGCCCAGGGCTCGTGACACGGCCATGTACAGCACGACCACGGGAACGGTGTAGAGCAGTGAGTACGCGGCCAGTTCGCCGTAGCGGACCGACCCGTACTGGCCGAAGAAGGTGAACACGCGGACCGCCGCCGGCATCTTCTCCGGGCTCGTGAGCAGGATGAACGGGACGAAGAAGTTGCCCCAGGTGGTGACGAGGGTGAAGATCGCGACCACCGCCAGCCCCGGTGCGAGCAGCGGGGCCACCAGGTAGCGGATCGACTGCCAGGCCGAGGCCCCGTCCACCCAGGCGGCCTCCTCCAGGGAGAGGGGGATGCCGTCGATGAAGTTCTTGGTGAGCCAGATCCCGAAGGGCAACGTGCTGGCGGCCAGGAACAGCGTGGTCGCGACCAGGGAGTTCAGCAGGTTGGCCTGCACGAACATCCCGTAGACCGGAACCATGATGGCGGTGACGGGCAGTCCCGTGGCGAACAGCACCGTGTACAGGAACGGCTTCCTGAACCGGAGGTTGTACCGGGAGAGCGGGTAGGCGGCCAGCATCGAGCACACGGCCGTGATGAGCGCGGCTCCCCCACAGGTCAGGATGCTGTTCCAGATCGGCAGGTAGACGATCTCCGGGGTCATGATGGCCGTGAAGTGGTCCAGGGTGAACCCCGAGGGCGGGCTGGCGCGCAGCGAGGGCTCCGGGTCCACCGACGCGAACACCATCCACAGCATCGGCACCAGGAACAGCACCGTGAGCACGCCGAGGACCAGGTAGGCGAGGAAGCCGCCCGCGGCCCGGCTCGGGGCGCTGACCACGGCGCGCGCCCGCCTCCGCCCCGCGTCGGCGGACCTCCTACCGGGCTCCTGCCCGCGGCTGTTTTCGTCGCTCACCGGTCCTCTTCCTTCCGGAGCATCCACACGTAGACGATCGAGAACAGCCCGGCGACCACGAGCAGCGCCAACGCGATGGCGGTGCCGTAGCCCAGGTCGCCCATGCGCAGCGCCTCCTGGTACATCAACAGCGGGAGCGTGGTGCTGCGGGCGCCCGGCCCGCCCGAGGTCATCACGAAGATCAGGGTGAAGACCTGCACCGTCTGGAGCGTGATGAGCAGCAGGGTGGTGGCCAGGGTCCGGCGCAGGAGCGGGATCACGACGTGCCACAGCACCTGGAAGGCGGAGGCGCCATCCACCCGCGCCGCCTCCTTGAGGTCCTCGGGGACCTCGGACAGCCCCGCCGAGTAGGTCATCATCGAGAAGGCGGTCCCCTTCCAGACGTTGGCCAGCACCACCGCCAGGAGCGGGGCCGCGAACAGCCAGTTCTGGGGACCGGTACCGAACCAGCCCAGGACCGTGTTGAGGGTGCCCTCCCGTTCCAGGAAGGCGTACCAGACGAACCCCGCCACGACCTCGGGGACCACCCACGCGCCGACCACGATCGCCCCCACCGTGGCCCGGACCGCGCCGTTGCGGTTCTGGAGCAGCAGGGCCAGGGCCAGGCCCAGCACCGTCTGCCCGAACACGCAGCCCACCAGGAAGAGCACGGTGAGGACGGTCGCGGTGCGGAATCGGGGGTCGGAGAGCAGTTCGGTGAAGTTGTCGAGCCCCACGAAATCGGTCTGGGCGGCCTGCGCGCCGGTCAGGGCCGCGTTGGTGAGGGAGGCCCAGACCGTCCACAGGATGGGCCCCGCGAAGAAGGCGAGGAGCAGGAACAGGGCCGGGGCCATCGGAACGGCCCACCGCGCCGCCCCGGCCAGGGGTCGACGGGACCGGACGGTGGCCACCGGTCAGGAACCCGTCGTGACGTTGTCGGGCCCGACGACGCCCTCCACCTCTTCGGCGTAGACCTGGGCGGCCTCCTCCGGGGTGGCCTGTTCGAGCATCACGCTCTCCATGGCCTCCTGGACCGCCAACGAGATCCTCGGGTACTCGCTGTAGGCGGGGCGGAAGCCGGTGATGTCGACCAGGGCGGCGAACTCCTCGGCCTTGGGCGAGTCCTCCAGGAAGGCCGGGTCCTCGGCGACGTCCGCGCGGACCGGGATCTGGCCGCCCTCGACGGCGAACTTGACCCCGTTCTCCTGGTTGAGCGCGTACGTCATGACCTCCCAGGCGAGGTCGGGATCGGTGGCGTTGGCGCCCATGGAGAGGGCCCAGCCACCGGACATGCTGGTGGCTCCGGCGCCCTGGCCGTTCTGGGTGGGCATCGGGGCGAAGTCCATGACCTCCTCCCACTCGGGCCAGGGCTGGTTGGCCTCCTCGATCCAGGACTGGGTGGCCCAGGAACCCTCCAGGCTGATCGCCATCCCTCCGGAGGGGATGCGCTCCTCGTTGTTGACCGTGCCGACGTTGGCGTCGAGGGCGTCCTGGGGGTCGAGGGTGAGGTCCTCGTCGTAGAGGGTGCGGAGGAAGTCCAGGGAGTCGGTGAACCCGGTGCTACCGGTGACCCACTGTTCCGACTCGTCGTCGAAGAGGGCGCCCTCAGTGCCGCTGAGCAGCATCTGGAAGCCCTGGAGGGAGGCCATCTCACCGGCGGGGGTGCCGGAGTAGACGTTGAGCGGGACCACGTCGTCACCGAGTTCGGCGCGGATGGTGCGGGCCGTGTCGAGGACGTCGTCCCAGGTGGTGGGCGCCCACGGGGTGTCGATCCCGGCCTGCTCCAGCAGTTCGGTGTTGTACCAGAGGCCGCGCACGTCGGTGCCGAGCATCACTCCGTAGCGCTGACCGTCCAGCGAGGTGACCGCCACCGCCTCCTGGTCGCTGTACTGGTCGCGTTCGTCCCAGGCGTCGAAGTGGTCGTCGAGCGGCATCAGGTACCCGGCGTCGGCGTCCTGGTTGATGGTGAACGTGTCCTGGTAGATCAGGTCCGGCGCTTCGCTGGGCGAACCGTTCATGAGGTTGACCTGCGTCTGGTAGTCCTCGGCCTGCGCCTCGATGGCGTGGAGTTCGACGGTGACACCGGGGTTGGCGTCCTCGAACTCCTCCTTGACCTGGCGCATCAGCGAGTCCATCGCGATGAAGGTGCCGAACTTCTGGTAGACGACGCGGACCGTGTCCTCGTCCCGGTCTGCGGCGGTCGAGCAGCCCGAGGCGACCAGCGCCAGGAGCGGGACGGCGACCGCCGCACGGATGGTGTTCCGTCGGATTCTCCTCATCGTGGCCCCTCGCGCAGAAGTGGGTGCCGGGGCACCCGAAGACCCCCGACACGTGACTCACATCACTTGCTTACTAAAAACCTTGGATAAAGACAATGGGTGAAGTGGGCTCTTCCGGGGCGGTTACCCTCATGTGGTCAGTCGGCGGCCTGATCGGGCGGAGGGAATCGGCGTATGCGCACAAGCACCAACCTGCTGTGGCTGGGCGGGCTCAACCAGAGCAGGGTGCTCGACGCCGTGCGCCGCTCCGACGGGATCAGCCGGGTGGAACTGGCCGAGCAGACCGGCCTGACCGCCCAGACCGTGTCCAACATCGTGCGCAGACTCCTGGAGGACGGTCTGGTTCTGGAGGACGGGCGGGCCAACTCGCGCGGCGGCAAACCGGCGACGGTGCTCCGGCTCAACGCGGGCGCCTACTACGCGGTCGGCATGCACATCGACCCCGCGTCCACCACGCTGGTCGTCACGGACCTGGCCGGGCGGGTCGTGGCGCGGAGCCGTCGACGCACCCCCGTGTCCCAGGGTCCGCAGCGGGTGATCGACGCCCTCAGCCGCTCGGTGCGCGCCATCGTCGCGGAGTCGAGCGTCCCCGACCGCATCCTGGGACTCGGGGTGGCCACGCCCGGTCCGCTGGACACCGAGGGCGGCGCGGTGACCCCGCCCCACCTGCCCGGCTGGAGATCGGTGCCGCTTCGTGAGGCGCTGGCCGAGGGCACCGGGCTGAAGGTGGTCATCGACAACGACGCCACCGCCGCCACCATCGGCGAACGGTGGTCGGGCGGCGAGGAACGCTCCTCGGACATGGCCTTCGTCTACGTGGGGACCGGAGTGGGCGGAGGGCTCGTCCTGGACGGACGCGTCTACCGAGGCAGCACCCTGAACGCCGCCGAGATCGGCCACGTGACGGTGGACCCGCGCGGACCGGAGTGCCCCTGCGGCAACCGGGGCTGCCTGGAGACCTACATCGCACCGCACGCGGTCGCCTCGGACGCGGCCAGGCTGCGCGGGGAGGGCCCGGCGGACTTCGAACGCGGGCAGGCCCGCACGGTCGCGGCGTACCGCAGGGTGTGCCGTGAGGCGCACGCGGGCGACGCCGTGGCCCTGGAGGTGGTGTCCGCCGCCGGACGCCGCCTCGGCCAGGCCGCGACCACCCTGCTCAACCTGGTCGACGTGCCGTTGGTGGTGCTCGGTGGATGGGGCATGTCGCACGTCGGGGATCTGTACGGCGCCGCACTGCTCGAAGCCGTGTCCGGGCGCTCGATCGCCCGTTCCATGCGGCAGGTGCGGGTGGAGACGTCGCGCATCGGCGAGGACGTCGGCGCCATCGGAGCGGCCGCGCTGGTGCTGCACGCGGCGTACGCACCCGAGTTCACCAGCGTGTGAGTCCGCGCGGGGGCGTGGGTCCGGGCTTGCCGGCGTCCTGGGATCAGTCCTCGCGCAGCGCGTGGCGGAGGGTCTGCGCGACCCGGGCCTCGTCGAGGTCCTCGTCCCCGAGCAGGATCCTGGCGCACAGGCCGTCGGCGGTGGCGGCGAAGCGGCGGACGGTCAACTCGTCGACGCCCTGCCCCCTGGCCAACTCCGACACCGCCTCACGCCATCTCCGCGCCACTGGGCGCAGGGCCGGACGGCGGGCGGCCAGCAGGTTGAGTTCCCGTTCGGCCAGGGCGCGTGCGCGGCCCTCGCCACCGGCCCCGGCGATCACACGGGCCAGCCCCGCCACGGCCTCCTCGGCGCCCCGACCGGGTTCCCGCAGAATGGCGAGCTGATCGATGTAGGCGTCCGAGGCGGCTGTCAGCGCGGCGACCAACAGGTCGTCCATGGTCTTGAAGTAGTAGACGGCGGAGCTGGCCGGTACGTCCGCCTCCCGGGCGACCGCCCGGTGGGTGACCCCGGCGACGCCGTCGCGTTCCACGACCCGGAGCGTGGCGGCGATGATCTCCTCACGCCTGCGTTCGCCCCGGGCCCGACGTCCGTCGACCCGCTCCGTCGTGCCGCTCACGATCTCTCCCGTCGTTCTGGCGGCGACGATACCAGCGGGTTCAGGCCCGGACGCGCTCCCTTGGGGCCTCGGGCTCCTCGTTCGCGCGGGCCCGGCCCAGTTCCATGGCGAGTGCGCCGGCCATCACCAGGGCCAGGCCACCGACCTGTACCGGAGTGAGCTCGTCGCCGAGCAGGACCACCCCGAGGAGGGCGACGATCGCCACTCCGGAGGCGGTCCACACCCCGTAGGCGACGCCCACGGCCATGCCGCGCCTGAGGGCGAGGGCGAGCAGGAAGTAGGCGACGAGGACGGCCGGAACCGCCACCAGGACCGCGATCGGGCGGGTGAAGCCCTCGGAGAGCCCGGTGGCGGTGGCACCGATCATCTCGGACGCGAGCGCCGCCGCAAGGTAGAGCCAGGCCATGTTCGTTCCCCTCGGTCGTCGGCCGCTCCTGCGCGACCAAGTACTTGAACTATCGTTCAGATAGGTGTGTACTCTGATCGTAGATCTACTTGAACCATCGTTCAAGTACTTGCGTGTCAGAGACCTTCAGGAGGACGCGTGTCCCTCGCCTATCTCTTCCTTGCCGGAACGATCACCCTGGAGGTCGCGGGTGCGATCGCCAGCCGGTACTCGGACGGGTTCACCCGCCCCGTCCCCACCGCGGTCACCGTGGTGACCATCGTCGGCGCCTACTACCTGTTCGCCCTGGCCCTGGAGGAGGGGCTGGGGCTGGGTGTGGCCTACGCCGTGTGGGCGGCCGTGGGCATCGTGGCCGTCACCCTCATCGGGGTGTTCGCGCTGCGCGACCGGATCACGCGCGTCCAGGTCGCCGGGGTCGCGCTGACCGTGGCCGGGGTCCTGGCGCTCCAGCTCGGCGGATGAGGAGCGAAGCCTACCGCTCGGGGTAGACGGACTGGATGCGTTCGGCGACGTCGGGGAAGCCGCTTCGCTCCAGGATCTCCACCTGCTCGCGGACGAACGCCGCGCGTTCGCTCTCCCCCTCGACGGAGTCGATGAGCCCGCGCAGGATGGCGACCTGGACGTCCTGCTCCATGCCGCCCTCCTCCGCGTCCTGCTCGGCGGGCCACCAGTAGCTCTCGTAGCCCTCCTCGTCCACCCCGCTGCCAGCGGTGGGGACGGCGGGCTCGGGCTCCTCCAACAGGTCGGACAGGTCGTGCGCCGGAAGGGGGAAACGAGGTTCCGGTTCCAGGTCGAGTTCGAGCCCGGGATCGTCGGACAGCGACTCGCGGACCCGCGCGGCCTCCTGCTCCGCGACCCACAGCGCACGGTCCTTGCGCAGGTGCGCCATGCGGCCCAGGCGTTCCTCGTCCTCGTCGTCCAGTTCCAGGCGGACGTTCTCCGCCCACACCTGGATGGTGCCCCCGGCGACCGGCTCCTCCACCGCGAACACCGACTCGAGTTCACTCTCGGCCAGCGCCCGCTCCCCGGGGCGCGCGTCGCGCAGGATCTCACGGGCGCGCAGCACGACCGAGCGGACCGCCGGGCCCGCCGGGTTGCGCAGACTCAGGTCGACCCGGTGGGCCCACCGCCAGTGGACCAGCGCGGAGAAGCCGAAGGTGTAGTCGTCCAGAGCGCTCGGAAGCTCGATCCGACGCGTGCGGACACCGCGGGTTCCGCTCTGGCCGCGGGGTGCCTCGACGGGCGCGGGCTCGTCCCCCTGATCCGAGCGGTCCCGGAGTTCGTCCCGAGAACCTCGCACGTCGGTCTCCTCCCGCTGCTCGCCCTCGTCGGCCCCGCCACCGCCCGTCACCGACTCCAGCGCGGCCGCGAGCAGCTGCGGACGCGCCAGGGCCACGCCCAGCAGCGCCATCGCGCCGGGCAACCAGAGCAGCGTCCATCCTCCGGCCAGCGGAAACAGCACCGCCGGGACGATCAACACCACGATGACCGCCGCCAGGCGGATTCGGGCGAAGGTGGCCACGGGGTGTCTCCTCGTGCGGGGCAGGGGTTCGGAAGGAAGGTTCCTCAGGCCAGTGTGCCCGAAGACCGGCGTGAACGCGCCACCAACGCCGAGTCAGACCCCACTCGGATCCCGCTCAGGGCCCGCTTTCTCCCCCTCCGGGCCCCCTGTCCCCGCAGGGGTGCCCTGGCCCCGGTCCCCGTTTCCCCACTCGACGGGCCGGATATGACCCCAGTGCCCGACCGGTGCCCCCGAGCACCCGCCCCCGACGCGTTTCCCTCCGCCTCTGGTGACGGCACCGGAACACCCCCGCTCCACCCCCCGAAAGGTGACAAGAATGTTCGGTGCCGAGCTCCGCCGACGTCGGCAGGAAGCCGGGATGACCCTCGATGAGCTGACCCGGAGGGTGCACTTCAGCAAGAGTCACCTGAGCAAGGTGGAGACCGGGGCGAAGAACCCCTCCCAGGACCTGGTGCGGGCCTGCGACGCGGCTCTGGGAGCCGACGGGCGGCTGGCCGCACTCGCCCCGGGCACCACCGCGGAACGGGCCGGCCAGGCCGACCAGGCGGAGCCTCCCAGCGTCGACCAGGAGGTATGGCTCATGAGCATGACCCCGAACGGAGAAACGGGTTTCGCCGGAATGGACCGCCGCACCGCCCTCTCGCTCAGCGCGCTGGGCGTGCTGGGGGCCGGGCTCGGGAACGGCGCCGCACCGGACCGCCCGGGCCGGGACGGAGGCGCCGACGCCGAACCCGCGCTCGCCAGTTTCCGCGTCCAGTTGGGCGAGCTGAGGAACATGGGGCAGCACGTCGCCCCGTCGATGGTGTTCCCGATCGCCGCCGTCCAGACCAACGCGCTCCGCCAACTGGCCAGGTCCGCTTCCCCGGCACAGCGGAGCGCCGCGCTGCGGCTGGCCGCCCGGTTCGCCGAGTACGCGGGGTGGATGGCTCAGGAGAGCGGATCGGAGCAGCGGGCCCTGTGGTGGACCGACACCGCCGTGTCACTGGCCGGTGCCGGTGACGACGCCGAGATGGGCGAGTACGCGCTGGTGCGGCGGGCCCTGATGACCATGTACGCGCACGACGGGCCGCAGACCGTCGCTCTGGCCCAGCGCGCGCAACGGGGCCGGGCGAGCTCTCCCCGGGTCCTCGGGCTCGCCGCCAAGCGCGAGGCACAGGGCCACGCCTTGGTCGGCGATCTGGTGTCCTGCGAGAGAGCCCTGGAGCGGGCCCGGGAGCACCTGGCGGCCGACCGGGCCACCCGTGGCGACTCCGAAGCGGGAGGGCCGGAAATCCTCGGGTCGCGGAACGTCAGTGATCCGGTGGGGGTGACCCGGGGGTGGTGCCTCGTCGATCTGGGCCGTGTGGAGGAGGCCGCCGCGATCCTGGACCAGGAGTGCGCGTCGCTCCCGGGGAGCGCGATCCGGGCCCGGACCAGGTTCGGGGTTCGCCGGGCGCTCGCCCACGCCCTGGCGGGGGAGGTGGAGAACTCCTGCGCGGTCGCCACCGAACTCCTGACCGAGGTGTCGGGGGTCGACTCGGCCACCGTGCGTCTGGACCTGCGCCGCCTGCACCAGACCCTGGCGCGTCACCACGGCCACCGGTCGGTGCGTGAGCTCTCCCCTACGCTGGTCACCGCTCTGAGCACCGTCTGAGCGGTGCGGGGGGCGGTTCCAGGAACGCTGAGCGGGGCCGTGCCCGAGGTGGTCTCGGGCACGGCCCCGACCCCTGTTCACACTCCGGTGCGGGGGGCGCTGGTCAGAGGGGCACGCCGTTGCCGTTGGGAGAGGGAACGGCTTCCGGGGCGAGATACGTGAGGCCGATCAGGGGCGACTCGTCACCGTCTGCTTCACGTTCGGGCTCAAGAGGATGGCGGCGACGGATCATCTCCGCGATCCCGGTCAGGGAAGCCAACTCGAAATCCTTGATCAGCCTGTCCACGAGCTGGACTCGCAGGTCCTCGTTCTCCATGCCCTCGATCTCGTCCATGAGCCTTCCGACCGCTCCGTCGAGAACACCCTCGGCGCTCGTGGACGCCCCGCCGCCGGAGGTCCGGGCGACCGTCACCTCGTCCGCCCAGTCCCGGCCCTCCGGCCACTCCCACACGGAACCGTCCGGTAACCGGCCCGCGAGTCCGGTCCCGTTGAGGAAGGAGAACGACTCCGGGGAGGCCGCCCTCAGCCGATCCAGGAGATCAGCGGAGTCAACACCCTTCGAGGCCTCCGCGACCCGGGTGAGCACCTCGATCAGTCCATGGGTCCGGTCGACGTCGGCGTCCCCTCGCACCAGGTCCCACACGATCGCGCTGCCGGGGGTCGCCAGCACGTCATCCGCGTAGTACCTGCGTTTCGCGGACTCCACCGAGCGCTCCACCTCCCAGAGGACGCTCTCCTTCCGAGCCTTGGCGATGCGGGCCAGCCGGGTCTCGTCCTCCTCGGAGAGTGCGAGCGTGACGTCCTCCGCCCACACCTCCACGGCTCCGCCGAACCCGTGGGACGCCACTCCCAGTGTCGCCGCGACCTGGTGGAGCGCCATGTCGTGCTGCTCGGGTTGGTACCCCTCGCTCACCCGTCGGGCCTGTTCCACAACGAGCTGTCTTGCCAGGCCCTCGGGGTTGCGCAACCGGTGGTCCGGCTCCCCCACCCACTTCCACCAGACCATGGCGGAGAGGACGAACGGGTACTCCCTGTCCTGGCTGGGGGCCAGGGCCGCCTTGATCCGGGTGTTCTTCGGTCCGCTCTCCACGAACGGGTCGGGTGGGCGAACCGTCTCCCCGGGAGTCGCCGCCTTGGTGCTGTTGACCATGAGGGCGAGCACCCCGATGAGCAGCAGAGGCGGCGCCAACACCAGGGCCCACCAGTCGATGGTCAGGTACAGGACCACTCCCAACGAGACCAACGCCGCCGTCAGGATCGCGGCACGTCGCTGTGCGGGACTCATCCGTTCTCCCTCCTCGGTGTTCCAGCCGGGGTCGAGGTGCCCGCCACCGATGACTCACGACCGCCCAGGCCCTCGGCGGCGTCGACCATACGAACGAGGAGTTCGCCGTCCGCCCGGTGGAGCTCTCGTTGTTCCGGGGTCGCCGCCCCGTCGGCCCAGCGCAGCCCGGAGGTGTAGAGAGAGGGCAGTGTCCCGGCGGAGACCGAGGCTGCCAGCAGCACCTCCATCAGCCGCCTTCCCGACCCGATCCACCGGGCCGCGTACGTTCTCGTCTGGGCCCGTTCACGTTGGAACAGCGCACCCAGCCCGGACTTGAGTCGCCACTCCAGGGCGGTACGACCGATGCGCTCCCGCAGGACACCCGTCAACCGGTCGGGCGGGGTGAGGTCCCAGAGCAGGTCCCGATCCGTGCCGTGGTCCCAGCCCGGCTTGTGGCAGTGCTCCCGAAGGCGGTCACAGACCCTGACCAGGAGCTTGAGGTACAGGGGGCGTCTGGTCGTCAGGGAGACCAGTTCGGACCGTGCCGCGTCGGCCACCGCCGTATCCCCGTTCCCGGCGAGCAGGTGCAGCCGGACGATGGCCTGTTCCGGGTGGGTCGCGGCCAGCTCCCGCGCGCAGACGGCGACCAGGACCTGACCGAACTCCGGGGAAAGGCTCGCGTACTTCGCCTTCGAGTAGATGAAGTCGCGGCCGTTCCATCCGTACCGATCGTGTCGCAGCACTCTCGTCAGCAGTACGGCTGCCTGCGGGGCGGTCCATCGCCGCTGCCTGGACCACACCTCCACCCTGTCCAGGACCTCGCGGTGGTTGGCGATCCGCAGCGTCTGCTCGGCCCAGCGCTCCGCGATCCGGTCACGGTCCACGGGCGACAGTGAGCGGTCGGCCACGAGTGCGTCCACCCACTGACCGAACGAGGTGTGGAGCCGGGGGTGCGCGTCCCAGAACGCCGAACGCAGCATCCGAGCACGTCCCGCCCGAGTGAGGTACACCCTGCGCTCCGCGCGTGTCTCGATCCCGCAGAGACGGAGCTCGTCCTGGAATCCCGGCCGGTCGAGCAGGGGCGTCTCGTCATCGGGGAAGGACACCTGGGACAACAGCCGGTCCACGCCGACGGCCAAGTGCTCGACCGGAACCCCCTCCATCAGGGAAGTGGCGAGCAGGATCGCCCGCGCACGCCCCTTCACGGCTTCCAGGTCCTCTGGTGGAGCCGCCTCCCCTGCTTCCAGGGCCGTTTCCACCCAGTCCCCGATCGTCTCCCCGGGACCGGCTTCCCTGTAAGCAGTGAAGGTGCGACGCGCCACCTCCTCGATCTCGCCCATGGTGGCGGTGGCGGCCCAGGTCCGGACCCTCTGTGTGGCGTAGGCCGTGCCGGTATCCGGAACTTCGCGGGACTCCAGATGCCGGTCCAGCACGGCGAGCGGGCTCGGACGGCCGAGACGCACCACCAGGTCCCGCAGGGAGGAGGAGAGCTTCTCCTCATCGCCTCGTCCGACCAGCACCACCAGGGAGGCTCCAGCTCGGTGGACTCGTACGCGCAACCCCTCCAGCGCGTCGCGCAGGGGAGTCAGGGGGTACCCGCTCTCCCCGGTCAGATCCACCAGCAGGCGAGCGCCCTCCTCAAGCGTGGCCTCGTCGAGGACCGGCTGACCGTCGGGACGGGTACGAACGAGGTCGTCCTGGACGTCCCGGTTCACCTCCTCTCCCTTGGGGGCCAGGACCATCAGCGCCGCCGTCCTGGCGCCGTCGCCCGGCGAGGAGCTGAGGACGACCGCGCCATGGTCGGCGATAACGTTTCGGCAGTGGATCTCGTCGAAGTCGAGCGGCGCGACGAAACGTCGGCGCAGGGTGGTCAACCAGTCACCCGCGACGATCCGGTGTTCCTTGACGTACGTGACGCCACCGTCGGAATCCGACCGGAGCAGTTCGGAGTAGGCGGACCCCACGATGTACTGGTGCAGGTACTGGTCGCCGTTGACGTTGTTGACCGTCGCATCCTGGTTGACGTCACCCGACCCGGTATGGGTGGTCGCCCGGTCACCGGTGACGGACGTCGCGGGCGAACCGGGGGGACGCACGGTGTCCTGGGTCGTCACTCGCGCCCCCGCCTGTCGACGCGGCCGGAGATCTGGTCCCTGACCCGCTGGTCACCGGACACGTTGTTGACGGTCGAGTTGTGGTCTCCCGCGACGTGGTTCACGGTGGAGTTCTGGTTGATGTCCCCAGTTCCGGTGTGGGTGGTCGCGTGTTCGCCGTTGACGACCACTCCGTCGTTTCGGTAGTCCCTGGCCTGGATAGCGATCCCCCTGACGTCGCCCATGGTGTTGCCCGTGCCGGTCGCTGTCCTCTCCTGCGTGGCCCGTTCCTCTTCGCGGGCGCGCACTCGTTCCTCCAGCTCAGGAGCGGCGACGAGAACGGCCTCGGCGATCTCGTCGAGGTCGGTGCCGCTGTTCCGGTGACGCAGCCGCCGGTACTGGCAGCGGGCGAGCGGGGCGAGTTCGTCGGGCAGGTCTGCGGCACGTAGACGCGGGGTGGACTCGCTCAGTACGGGGATCACCGTCACCCCCGCTTCGAAGGCCGCGGCGATCTCCCAGCGCGTCCAGTCGCCCGGGTCGTCGATCGCCCTCAACCCGTCGCTTTCTCGCTTCTCCAGCCATCGGGGACCGACGATCGCCAACAGCACCTCGCACGCTCGCACAGCTTTTCGAAGCCGCTGTTCGAAGTCGGCTCCGGCCGGAATCGAATCACTGGCCCGAAACACCTCCTCCTCACCGAACCGCTGGGAGAGTTCTCGGCCGATGAGTGCCGCGACCTGCTCTCCGTCGCCGGTTCGATAGTTCACGAAACAGCCGTGCATGGACATTCCTCCGCGCTCAACGACATCTTCATCACCTGACTCGACTAGCAATCAGAAGGGATTATGACGGCGTCCCATATAGCCGCCTCCCTCTTTTGCCAGCGCTCCGATAATGTGCCCAAACCGTCGATCCAGAAAGGCCGTTGGGCTTGTTTCCCGCAGTCTTTCCCAGGGGAAACGGGAAACCCTCGCGCGGATCGGTTCCGGCGCCGCCCGGTGGGGTCGCCGGAGGTTCCCGGGGCAACGTGGTCGTAGCGGTGTCCCTCGGGAGGGCGAAGACTCAGGAAACACTGGCGAAAGGTCTCCCGAGTTCGCTCCCCAAGAGCTCCGACGAGGCGCAGTATGACGGCATGCGATCACCCGACTTCACTTCGCCGCAGGTCCGATCCGCCTCGGAGCGGACCGGGCCCCGGGGTCGTGGGAGCCGTTTCCGACCCGAGGTGCAGGGGCTGCGCGCCGTCGCCGTGCTGCTCGTGCTCGTCTACCACCTGAACCCGGATCTGCTGCCGGGCGGCTACGTGGGCGTCGACGTGTTCTTCGTGATCTCCGGCTTCCTCATCACCTCGCTGCTCCTACGCGAGGTGCGGGAGCACGGCCGGGTGTCGCTGGCCGGGTTCTACGTGCGACGGGTCAGGCGCCTGCTCCCTGCCGCGACCGTTGTGCTCCTGGCGACGGGGGCCGCCGCTCTGGTGCTCCTGCCGGTGACCCGGCTGGGCGACGCCGCCTGGCAGACGCTGGCCTCCGCCGCGTACGTGGAGAACCTGTACCTGGCCAACCAGACTCTGGACTACCTGGCGGCGGAGACGGCTCCCAGCCCGGTGCAGCACTTCTGGTCGCTGTCGGTGGAGGAGCAGTTCTACGTGCTCTGGCCGCTGCTGTTCGTGCTGTGGGCGCTCTTCCTGCGTGGGCGCTCCGGTGGGCTCCGGGTGCTCACGGTGGTGCTGGCCTCGGTGTTCGCCGCCTCGTTGGTGTGCTCGGTGGCGATGACCGCGAGTGGCGACCCCTCCGCCTACTTCCTGCCCACCACCCGGGCCTGGGAACTGGCGGCGGGCGGGCTCCTGGCGGTGTACCTGGCCGACCGGGGACTGCCGCGTGCGCTGCGGCTGCCGTTGGGGTGGGCGGGATTGGCCGCCGTGGTCGCCTCCGCGGTGCTCTACGACTCCGACACCCCCTTCCCCGGGTACGCGGCGCTGCTGCCCGTGCTGGGGTGCGTGGCCGTGATCGCCGCCGAACGCCCGGAGGGCCCCTCCGCGGCGATGGTGCTGAGCACCGGACCGGCGAGGTTCGTCGGTGACATCTCCTACGCCCTGTACCTGTGGCACTGGCCGCTGATCGTGTTCGCCCTGGTCGTACTGGAGAGGCAGACCCTGGGGCCGCTGGGGATCGCGGCGGTCGCGGCCTCGTCGGTCCTGTTGGCGTGGCTGACCAAGCTGTGGGTGGAGGACCCGGTGGCCCGGCACGGCCTGGTGCGCACCGGTCGCGTCGCGTTGGCCGTGGCCCTGGCGGGCGTCCTCTCCGTGGCCGCGGTCTCCGCCGCGGGCCTGCTGCGCGTGGAGCGCTTCCAGGCGAGCGACTTCGACCCGACCGTGCACGTGGGGCCGAAGGGGATCGGGCTGCCCTCTCCCGAGGGGGCGTGGATGTACCCCTCACCGATCGGCGCGGAGGATGACACCCCCGAGGCTTACGACGACGGATGCCACGCGGGCTTCGACAAACGCGACCCCTCGGATCCGTGTGTCTACGGCTCCGACGACGCGGAGACCACGGTGGCGCTCACCGGGGACTCCCACAGCACCCAGTGGTTCCCCGCCCTGAACTCACTGGCACAGGAGCGGGGGTGGCGCCTGGTGGTGTTCAACAAGTCGGCCTGCGCGTTCACGGCCGCCGAGATGGGCCGCGAGGGGGCTCCCTACGAGGAGTGCCAGGAGTGGAACCGGGCGGTGGTCGATGAGATCGAGGAAATGGGGCCGGACCTGGTGGTGACCAGTTCCTCGGCTGCCGGTCTCCCGTACGGGTTCGAGTCCGGTCCGGAGGCGCGGGACGCCATGGCGGAGGGAATGGCCGAGCTGTGGGAGGAGGTCTCCGGGCCGGACACCCCGATCATCGCGATCCGGGACACCCCCCGCACGACCTCGGACGTGCTCGACTGCCTCGCCAGGTACGCGGACGACCTCGCCGCCTGTGACCGGCCGGCGTCGGCCGCGCTGGAGCTGGACGACCCCCAGGAGCTGGCGGTGACGGAGGTCGAGGGGGCCGAACTGGTCAACCTCAACGACCTGATCTGCACGGACGACTCCTGTCCGGCCGTCGTGGGGAACGTGGTGGTCTACCGGGACTCGCACCACCTCACCGAGACCTACGCCCGGTTGCTCGCCGAATCCCTGGGCACGCGGATGGATCAGGCCCTGGACCGGTCCTGAGGGCGGGTGCGTTCGACGGGGCGGGCGATCCCGGCGACGGTGAGCGCGGCGGAGACGGTGTTGAAGGCACGGGGGGAATCTCAGGGTGCGGGTGAGCACGGACCCCCCTGACGCCGATCTGGCCAGCGCGAACACCCCGACCCCTCGTCCAGATGTTCACCCCGCACCCGATCGGCCGGGGAGCGAACATCGCCCCCCCGGCCGGTCTCGCATCCCGGGGCCAGCCCTCGCTCAGGGGACCTCTGGTCGGGCGCGGCCCTCCTCGAAGCGGGCCCGACGGGAGGAGGCCCGCCCCCACCAGCACGGGACCTGACATCCTGGCTCCGAACCGACCACCCCTGCCCCCGGGCAGCCCGACAGGAGGCACCCACCATGGCCGTCTACGCCGTCACCTACACCTACGCCGAGAACAGCACCGAGGCGCGCGACCAGCACCGTCCCGCGCACCGCGCCTACCTGGACGAGCTCTCCCAGCAGGACGTCAACCTCTGCTCGGGACCCTTCGGCCCCGACGACGCCCCCGGCGCCCTGTTGCTCTTCCGGGCGGATTCCGCCCAGGAGGCCCTGACCCACACCGAGCCCGACCCGTTCCGCATCGAAGGCCTGGTCGCCGACGTCTCGGTGCGGGAGTGGATCCCGGTCCTGGGCCCGCTCGCCAAGGAGTTCTGACCCCGGACACCCACAGGGGTGCGTCCCCCTCTCAGAGGGACGCACCCCTGGGCGAACGGCCCCCACACCCCCGCACGGTGGCCCCCACCACGGCAGGCACCAGGCCTCGATTTCACATGTTCTCACCATTCAGATGATTGAAGTATCTTGAACGGAGAACTCGGAAGGGAAGGCCATGGAGCCCGAGACCACACCGCACACCACCGAGGCGGACCTGCTGGTCCTGCACGCCCTGCGCTGCGCCGGGTTCTCCGGCACCACACGGCTCGCCGAGGCGACCGGTCTCAGCGAGGACGAAGCCGAGTCCGAGCTGATCGACCTCGCCCTCTCAGGACTGGTCACCCGCACCGGAGGGACCTTCGGCGGCTGGGGGCTGAGCGAGGCCGGACGCACGGAGGGCGCCACACGGATCGCCGCCGAACTGGGCACCACCGGCACCCGCCCCCTCGTGGAACGCGCCCACGAGGGCTTCATCGAACTCAACCCGGAGCTGCTCGACCTCTGCACGGCCTGGCAGCTACGGCTCGTGGACGGCGTACCGGCCGCGAACGACCACACCGACGCGGGCCACGACGCCCGGGTCCTCGACCTGTTCTCCGACCTCGACCAGCGCCTCACGGCCGTCTGCGCCGACCTGTCCACGCGCCTGGTCCGCTTCGGCCGCTACCGGGGCCGGCTCTCCGGCGCGCTCACCCGTGCCCGGGCGGGGGCCCTTGACCAGGTCGCGGACGGCACGACCTCCTACCACGCGGTGTGGGCCCAGCTCCACGAGGACCTTCTGGCCACCCTCGGCATCCCCCGGTACTGACGGACCCAGGAAAGGCGATCGCGATGACGTGGACCCATCCGCTCTCGGCACGGGTCGAGCAGGGCCCGGAACTGTTGGGTGGCAAGGCCCACGGGCTCCTCACCCTGAGGCGCCTGGGCCTCCCGGTACCGGCGGGCTTCGTCGTCACCACCGAGGCCAGCCGCGCCTTCCGGCACGGGGGCCGGCTCCCCGACGGGGCTCGCGACGAGATCGCCACCGCCGTCAGCGCCCTGGAGGCCGAGACCGGACGACGGTTCGGCGACACACACGATCCCCTGACCGTGTCCGTGCGCTCCGGGGCCGGTGTCTCGATGCCGGGGATGATGACGACGATCCTCAATCTCGAGCTGCCGACCACGGACCCCGGCGTCGCGGAGGACCCGTTGGGAGGGCTGTACCGGGCGATCGCGGAGGTGTTCTCCTCCTGGGACACCCCGCGCGCCCGGACCTACCGCGCGCTGCACGGCGTGCCCGACGACCTCGGCACCGCCGTGACCGTGCAGGCGATGGTGTTCGGGGACCGGGACGCCCGCAGCGGCAGCGGGGTCGCCTTCACCCACGACCCCAACACCGGAGAACACGTGCCCTTCGGCGAGGTGCTGTTCGGCCGCCAGGGGGACGCCGTCGTCTCGGGCAGCGCGCTGACCAGCCCCCTGCGGGCCCTCGCCGACCGGGAACCCGCCGTGTGGGCGGACCTCGTGGCCGCTCTGGACCGCGTCTCGGAGCATCACCGCGACGCCTGCTACGTCGAGTTCACCTACGAGTCGGGGCGGCTGTGGATGCTCCAACTGCGCCCCGCCCGCCTTGTCGGGGCCGCCGCCGTCCGCGTCGCGGTCGACCTTGCCGAGGCGGGCGTGATCAGTCGCGCGGAGGCCCTGCTTCGGGTCCCTCCCCCGCACCTGCGGCACGCGCGCACGGCACGCGCCGTCCTGCCCGACGGGCGGCCCCCGCTCGCCCGGGGCGTGGGCGCCTGCCCGGGGGTGGCGGTCGGCCGTGTGGTGACCAACGCGGACCGGGCGGTCAGTATGGCGGCCCGGGGGCCGGTGGTCCTGTTCCGCCCGGAGACCTCCCCGTTGGACATGCGCGGTCTGGCCGCCTCGGCCGGGATCGTCACCGCGCGGGGCGGCCCGGCCAGCCACGCCGCCGTGGTCGCCCGGTCCATGGGCACCCCGGCCGTGGTGGGGGTGGAGGACCTGACCGTGGAGCCCGACGGCATCCGGGTGGGTGACCGCCACGTTCCCGAGGGCGCGCTGGTGACCGTCGACGGGACCGGGGGCGAGCTGGCCTTGGGCCGTGTCCGGGTCACCTCCGGCGAGGGCTCACCCCAGCTGGGGCGGCTGCTCGCGTGGGCCGACGAGGTGGCGGGGCGCCCCGGCGGGGGCTCGTGTCCGGGCATGGAGACGGGCCCGGAGGCCGAGGAGGCCCGCCTGCGCGCCGCACACACCGCTCTGCGCGGCTAGCCCGCACCTCGCCGACCGCTGACCGCCGCCACTCCGAGGGCGGTGCCCCCGGGCCCGGTCAGAGCACACCGCGTTCGCTGAGGTAGCGAGCCGCGCCAGGGTGGACGCTGTCCGGATCCACCCCGCTCAGTGCCTGGTCCACGGTCGCGATCTGCTCGTTGGGAGCGTGGTCGCCGAGTTCCTCGTAGACGGCGCGTACCAGCTCCTGGACCAGGTCCTCGTCCAGGTCGGCGTGCGCGTACAGGGTCTCCCAGGAGGCCAGGAGGTTGGTGTCCCCCTCCTGCCCGGGCAGACTCCCCGCCTGCACGGAGAGATTCGTGTAGGCGGGGTCGACGCGGCTGACCGTCGCCACCACCTCCTCCGGGACGTCTAGGACACGCAGGTCCATCCCCTGCCGTTCCAGGTGGTCGAGCTCCGCGTTCCCTACCCGGCCCCAGAGGACGTGGACGTCGACGTCCCCGTCGATGAAGGGCTGCTGCGGGGTGTCGGTGTCGAAGTCGTAGCCCGAGACGACCTCCATGGAAAACGGGTCCAGCCCGGCCGAGAGCAGGGTCAGGTCGCTCAGTTCGAGGACCTCCGGGTCGTCCCCGGAGAAGACGGCCGTGGTGCCGGCCAGGTCGTCGAGGGAGCGGATGCCGGAGTCGGCCCTGACGACGTACTGGAGGGTCCAGGCGGAGACGTTGCCCAGTACCAGGATGTCGCGTGGCTCCCCGACCGGGTCGCCGTCGCGCACGTCGAGGGTGCCGTCCCGGAGCTGGGTGTACCAGGTGTTGTGGGTGAGGACCACGTCGTTGCGGTAGGCGGCGCCGTTCCCGGGGGCCTCGACCTCCTTCTCCAGGGCGCGGAACTCCACGCCCGGGTCCATGAGGTCGTGGGCGACCTGCTCGGAGAAGGTGACCTCGTCGATGGCGTCGGTCCACACCTCGCAGATTTCCCGGGACAGGCGGGAGTTCCCCAGGCCCCAGGTGGGTTCGCCCAGCAGGTAGTCGCCCGCGTAGGGGACCGTTGGCTCGTCGCCGGCCGTGTGCTCGGGTTCGGGTGGGCCGATGAGCCCCGGAAGCGCCCAGTAGAGGGCTCCGCCGAACAGGGCGAGCGCGAGCACCGTGGCTCCGACGATCAGCGGGGTCCCGACCCGCCCCTCGGCGTCCGGAGTCGGCCGGTGGGCCGCCAGCGGGTTCGGGTCCGCCCCGTGGCTCTGGGGCTCCTGTGGACCGTGACCCCGCTGGAGGCGCGGGTCGGGCACGTTGGGGGATGTGTCCACGATGTCCCTTCAAGGACTTCTCTTCGCTTTTTGTCCCCCTGAGCCTAGAGGGGCGGCGCGGACGTTTCGATCAGCGCCTCTGTCGCTGGTGGTCCGCCTGATCCGGGCCAACATGCCGCCCCGGGGCCTGGTACTCGTCCTGCCCCGGGTACTGGCCCTGGTGGGCACCCTGGCCGGGGTGCTGGCCTGGCTGGTTGGCGCGACCGAAGGCCTCCTGTGCCCGCTGCCCGCGCTCCCAGACGACGAAGCGCTCACTCTCCCCCAGCGCCATGGTGGTGAGCCAGACGGCGACGGCGACGTCGTCGACCAGGCCGAGCACCGAGAAGATCAGCTCGGGCACGAAGTCGATCGGGGAGATGATGTAGCCGACCATGACCAGCATCATGAAGAGCTTGCCGCCGCCGAGCTCCGGGTAGCGCCCGCGCAGCTTGGCACCGAGCATGCGGGGGACCGCCCGAACCCGCTCCCACAGCGAGACCTTGCTGTCCGTGTTCTGGATGACCTGCCAAGCGGCCGCACCGGCGGCGGCCCGGTTTGCCTTGCGCATCGTGTTCGTCTCCTCAGGGGGCAAGTGACTTCTCAAGATATGACGCGAAGTCACCCTCGTTCGTTCCCCGTGGCGTGGAGGACAACCCCGAACGAGACCGACGCGACATCCCCGCCCCACCCCTCCCCGGTCCGCGGTTGTCCACAGAAGGACCGGTGGTACTGGTGACTCCGGGTCCGGAGGGGCATCCTGGAGGGACGGCACACCCGCCTCTCCTCGCATTCCTCGCCCCCACCCCGCCGTCGCCGATCCGCCCCCGGACCCGACCGCGACCACCCGACCAGCTCCGACACCAACGAACGTCCAGTGCCCAGGGCCCGGAAACCCGGAACGCAGGCATCAACCGAAGAGGACAAAAGGCACGAAGGCATAGGATTGGCCCGCCACTCACCGAAACGCGGCCGAACCAACGACACGGGCGTGCCGGACACGCGACCGACTCCCCCGTCCCCGACCGACACGAGATTCCCCTCCCGTTCACGGGGTCACCTTGGCCTCATTGACGAAAACGCACCACATGGCGCAACCCGTGCCCCAAGGTGGTGATTACCGGGCCTCCCGCAGTGCCGCACCCATTCGTTACGATGCGTCCGAGTGGCACCTGAGACGCGGGGCGTCTCTGAAGCAACCGACCTCGCCCGAGCGCGCAGAACCGATGGAGCCTTTCCAGTGTCCAATGCCCTACCGCGGTCGGCGACGACCGTAGCCCTGTTGGCGGACATCCCCAGCACGGGCCACGTGGGCGAGACCGGAGCACGGCGGTTCGCCATGACAGGCGACGACGTGGGCGCCCGCAGCGCCGCCTTCGTCCTCTTCGCCAAGGAGGAGGTGCGCGCGGGCCGCAGGGTCGTCGCGCTCTATCCCGCCTGGCAGTCCACGGACGCCCGCAAGGCGGTCGACTTCGCGCGGGCCGCCCTGCGCACCGACCACATCGCCGGGATCAGCGTCGACCTGTCCCCGCTCGCCCTCTCCCTCATCGCCGACCAGCTCGCCTACCTGGCCCCCTACCTGCCTCCGGGGATGGTGGCCGCGCTCAGCACGGAACTGCCCAAGCACCTGTTGGCCGGGGCATGGCTGAGAACGGTGTCCGGGTTGTCCACGCTCCCCACGAGCCTGCGTCAGCACATGGGATCGTACGCGCCCACGGTCTCCTTCCTCGCCTACTGCGCTCCCTCCGCCCAGGTGGGCCGTCTGCGCCCCTCGGACGCCATCAGCGTCCCCTTCCGCCCGGTGCAACCGGTTCAGCTGCTGTGCTCCACCCCGGACCCGAGCATCACCCGGGTGTTCGACGAGAACCTGCCCCAGGCCATCCAGCCGGTGGCCACCCGGACCCTGCCGGTCCAACCCCTCGGCAGCACCTACTGGGGCACCCACAAGTACGTGGAGTTCGTGGCCCTGAGCGCCCACCCCCAGGCTCTCGCCTACGCCGCCGGGGCGCTCAGGGCGACGGAGTGCACCTGGTGCGGCGAACCCGTGACCGCCACCCCGTGCCCGTTCTGCCGCGGGGTCGGCAGCGGGGACCCCGCCGCGGCCCACCACCCCGGCCCCTCCGCCCAGGCCACACACACGTCCCAGTCCGCCCCGGCCCCCGCTTCCCGTAACGGCGTCCACGCCCCCCAGGGCCCGTTCGCACCCCGCGGCGTTCCCTCCGGGGCCCAGGCCCCCGTCGCCCCCTCACCGCCCCCCGGCACGCCCGGCCCGCCCCCTCCGATGGACCCGGCACCGCGCAGGCCCCCCAACCTCCAGGGGAACACCGGCCCCCAGGCGCCCCGACCGCCCCAGGTGGGCCCGGTCGGGCAGGCGACCACGAGCCCTTGGAGCGCCCCGCCCCACCGGACCGGCCCCAACCCGCCCATCGGCGCGGGCGCTCCGCCCGGCGCTCCGCGTACCGATCCACCCCCCGTACCAGCGCACGGGCACCGACCGTCCGCTCCGCCGAACCCGTCGGAGGGCGACGCCAAACCGGACGGCCCGCCGCGCACGGAATCCCCCAGAACCTACTCCCGCTAGGGCCCGCCGCTCCGACTCCAGGACGGACGGCCCCCGACGACACGGAAACGGATACCACCCCCTATGAACCCCCGTCAGCGACGCGGCGTCCTGCTCATGGTCGTGGCCGCTATCGGCGCCGTCGCCGTGTTCGCCTCCGTCTTCACCTACCTCAACAGCCAGCAGGACCAGGTGGGCAGGGTCGCCACCGTCCTGGAGCTGGTCGAGGACGTCGACGCCAACCAGCCGCTGGGACAGGACTCATACACGACCGTCGAAGTGCCCGCCTCCTACTTCGACCCGGAGGTCTTCATCTCCGACCTGGACGAGATCGAGACCCCCGAGGGCCAGGAGCTGGTGGCAGCGAGCCACCTCACCGAGGGGTCGATCCTCCAGCACGGCATGGTCAAGCCCCAGCCGACCCTGACCGCGGGTGAGCGGGAGATCGCGATCATGGTCAACGCCGAGACCGGGATCGCGGGCAAGGTCCAGCGCGGTTCGGTCGTGGACATCTACGGCACCTTCCAGGCGCGCGATCACGGCGAGGCCTGCGCCACCCGGATCGTCACGGAGGTGGAGGTCCTGGACATCGGGGAGCTGCGCAGCCAGGAGTCCGAAGCCGGCGGGGTGGCGGGCGTCGTACCGGTGACCTTCCGTCTCGACCCGCAGACCGCGCTCCAGCTCGCCTACGCCGAGGAGTTCGCCTCCAAGCTCCGTATGGGCCTGGTGAGCGCGGCGGGCGGGGGCGACCCCGGTGACACCCAGGTGTGCAGCGGTGACTTCGAGGGTGTCTTCGAGAACTCCGGTGGCGGATCCGGTTCGGACGAACAGAGCGACCAGCGGCGCATGCCGCATGAGGGGTAAGTACCAGTGAACTTCCGAGTCCTGGCGGGGATGCCCACCTCCGAGACGGAGATGGTGATCGCGGCGCGCTTCGAGGAGCTGGCCGGGGCCGACCTCGTCTCGTCCCGCCTCACCAGCACGGATCTGATCAACGCCGCGGGCGAGTACCCCGACCTGGACGTGGTCCTCATCCACCAGGAGCTGGGCCCGGCTCCGGTCTTCGACACGATCCGGGACCTGTCCCACCGCCATCCGCAGTTGGCCATCCTGCTGGTCTCGCCGTCGATGGACCCGGACACCTTCACCGCGGCCATGGAGGCGGGCGCCCGGGGAGTGCTCCCCGCCGACTCCGGCGCCACCGAGCTGGAGACCCGGGTGGCCAGGGCCGCCGAGTGGTCGCGCACCCTGCGCCGTCACCTGGAGTCGGCGTCGTTGGACCTGCCGACCTCCGGGGCGCGCGGCCGGATCGTGACGCTCAGCGGGGCCAAGGGCGGGGTGGGCACCACCACCTGCACCGTGCACCTGGCGATGGCGGCGGCGAGGCGGGACCGGCTGGTGTGCCTGGTCGACCTGGACCTCCAGGCCGGTGACCTGCCCGCCTTCCTCAACCTCCAGCACCGCAGGTCCATCACGGACCTGGTGGACGCCGCCGACGACATCAGTCCCGGCATGCTCGCCGAGACCCTCTACGTGGACCCGCGCGGCCCCCACGTGCTCCTGGCGCCCCAGCACGGCGAGCGCGGCGAGGACGTCACCGCACGGGCCACCCGCCGCATCCTGAGCGCCCTGCGTTCCCGCTACGAACTGGTGATCGTGGACTGCGGCTCCACCATGAACGAGGCGACCGCGATGGCGGTGGAGGTGGCCGACAGCTCGGTGGTGACGGTGACCCCGGACGTGCCCGCGCTGCGGGGCGCCCAGCGGCTGATGGCGATGTGGGAACGCCTCCAGATCCGCTCGCACGAGGATGTCCACTCGCTGGTCACCCGGCACAGCCGCAAGAACGAGATCCAGCCGGAGTTCCTCCAGCAACTGCTGGGCACCAAGGTCCTGCGCACGCCCGTCCCCGCCGCCTACCGGGCGCTGGAGCCCGGGGAGAACAGCGGCGACCCCACGAAGGTGACCGACGAGGGACTGCGCAGGGCCTTCGCCCGGCTCGCGTCGGAACTGGACCTGCTCGTGCCGCCCAGCGCCGTCGCGGGCGGCACCGGGCTGGGCGGCCACACCACGCCCTCGGCCGAACTCCCGCAGGGACTGGCCGGGCGGGCCTCCCTCCCCCAACCGTCGTCGGGTCCGACCACCAGGGACGTGTCCGGCTTCCTCAACGCCATGGGCCCTGACCCGACCACCACCGGGAACCAGAGCCGACCGGCCGGCCCCTCCCCCTCCTGGGGGCAGAGCGGCCCCCAGCGGTCGGGGGGAGGCATCGGTGCCTGAAGAGCGCGGAGGCCTCCGGAGACACCGGGGCCTCCGGGACGACCACGGCGCGATCTTCGTGGAGTTCGCGGCCATGGTGCCGTTCATGATGCTGGCGCTGGCCCTGGTGTGGCAGGTGCTGTTGATCGGCGTCACCTCCATGTACGCGTCCCACGGCGCGGCCGAGGCGGCCCGGCAGGCCTCCGTCACCCCGGACGACATGGCGCGCATCGACGAGGAGGCGCGCAAGCGGGTGCGCGCGCCCTGGGACGGCGAGGACGTGCTGACCACGGAGGTCGTCGAGAAGGACGGTGCCCGGTTCGCCCGGGTGAGCCTGGACATGCCGGTGTTCCTGCCCGGTGTGACGGCTCCGTGGCCGATCACCGGGGAGGCGAAGGTGGTCACCGAGGTTGCGCCGCGAGGGACCTCGGATCCGGAGGGGGTGGAGGCACCCTGAACGGCACACCCTCCCCCGGGCGGCTCCGGCGCCTGCTGTTCGGCGGCCGTCCGCGCTCGGACCGGGGCGGCCCCATCCTGGAGTTCGCCGCGATCCTGCCGGTGCTGCTACTCACCGTGGTGGTGGCGATCGAGGTGTTCCTGGCCTTCGTGGCGATCGAACGCATCGAGTCGGCGGCCAGGGCGGGCGCCCGGGCCGCGGGGACCCAGCAGCTGTCCGGGGCCGAGGACGCCGCCCGCACCGCCCTGCCCGGCTGGTTGGACGACGCCACCATCACGAGCGGGGCCAACGACAGTGAGGGGTACTTCGTGGAGGTCTCGCACCCGCTGCCGATCGTGTTCTCGTCGGTCGAGCTGAACCTGACACTGACCCGACGGGTGGACATGCCGAACGTGTGAGGCGAGCGAACCAGAAACACCGCGACGGGACCGGCGAGGGAGGAGACGAGGGGCATGGGGCTGAAGGACCGTTTGGAGGAGGACCGCGGCGTCGAGGAACGCGCGGACCGCGGCAGTGTGACGCACTGGCGTCGGCGCCTCCTCGAGGAGATCAACCTGGAGGACCTGACCCAGCTGACGCTCGCACAGCGGCGCGTGCGCCTGGAGCGGGTCGTGGGGCACATCCTGTCCCGTGAGGGCCCGGTGCTGTCGGACCGCGAACGGTCGGTGCTGATCCGCCGGGTGGTGGACGAGGCCCTGGGGCTGGGTGTGCTGGAGCCGCTGCTGGCCGACGAGAGCATCACCGAAATCATGGTCAACGGCCCCGACAACGTGTTCGTGGAACGCGGCGGCCGCATGGAGCGCATCGACGCCGCCTTCAACGGTGAGGAGCAGTTGTACCAGACCATCGACCGGATCGTCTCGCTGGTGAACCGGCGCGTGGACGAGTCCTCGCCGATGGTGGACGCCCGCCTGCCCAGCGGGGAGCGGGTCAACGTGATCATCCCGCCGCTGTCCCTGTCCGGGCCGGTGCTGACCATCCGGCGTTTCCCCAAGCCCTACCCCATCGAGGAACTCGTGCGGATGGGCAGCCTGGACCAGGCCACCGGGGTGCTGTTGTCGGCGATGGTGCGCGCCCGGTTCAACATCGTGGTGTCGGGCGGTACCGGTACCGGTAAGACGACCTTCCTGAACGCGCTGTCGGCCTTCGTGCCCAGCCAGGAGCGGATCGTCACGATCGAGGACTCGGCCGAACTCCAGCTGATGCAGGAGCACGTGGTGCGGCTGGAGTCGCGGCCCGCCAACATCGAAGGGCGGGGCGAGATCGCCATCCGCGACCTCGTGCGCAACGCGCTGCGGATGCGCCCGGACCGCATCATCGTCGGTGAGGTCCGTGGTCCCGAGACCATCGACATGCTCCAGGCGATGAACACCGGCCACGACGGCTCACTGGTGACGGTGCACGCCAACTCGGCGGACGACGCCATCTACCGGTTGCAGACCCTGGCGACCCTGGGTGAGGGGAACATCCCCTACGACGCGATCCGCGACCAGATCAACAACGCCGTGGACGCGGTGGTGCACCTGGGCCGATGGCCCGACGGGTCACGGCGGATCAACGAGATCGCCGTGGTCTCCTCGCGCCGCCGCGAGGAGTTCCGTCTGGACCGGCTCATGGAGTTCGCGGCGCTGCCGGTCAACCCCGACCGCACCGTCGAGGGGCGGTACCGGCACCATCCGCTGCCCCGCCACGTCGCCGCTCGGATCTACCACGTGGGAGAGAGCATCCCGTCCGTGTTCGGGGTCGTGTCCGACGACCGCCCGCAGGGCAGCCCGTGAGGGCCCGACCAGCGTCCACGCGGACGCACCAGCGAAGTACGACACCGGGCCGCGCGGCGGTACCGGTCCGAAGGGAGTCCGGGTGAACTGGCAGGTTCCGGCGATCCTCGGCGGCCTCGCCCTGGTTCTGTTCCTGATGCTGTGGGCGCTGTGGGAGTTCCTGGCCAGCGCGGAGCAGCGGCGGCTGATCGCCGCCCGCAGCGCCCTGGACCAGGCGGAGTACGAGGCGTCCACCCCCCTGGCCCGGTTGGACGCACGGTTGCGGCGCACGCAGTGGGGTGCGCGGCTCGCTCGTCGCATGGCGCGCTCGGGCACGGACATGCGCCCGGCGACGTTCGTCGTGGCGCTCGTGTCGGGAACGCTGCTGACGGTCCTGGTGGTGTGGCAGGTCCTCGCGCCGTTCTTCGGTCTGCTGGCCGCGGTCGGCGTGGCGTTCCTGTTCTTCTCCTACCTGCGCAGGGCCGAGGCCAAGCGTCGGGAGGAGTTCACCAACCAGCTGCCCGACCTGGCCCGTGTGCTGGGCAACGCGACCTCCGCGGGGCTGGCGCTGCCGACTGCGGTGGCCATCGCCGCCGACGAACTGGACGGCCCGGCCGGGGAGGAACTCGGTCGGATGGCGGAGTCGATGAAGCTGGGGGCGAGCTTCGAGGAGGCCATCGCGGACCTGCGCCAGCGCATGCCGTCGCGGGAACTGGGCGTGCTGTTGTCCACCCTGGTGGTGGCGTCCAGGTCCGGCGGTTCGCTGGTGACGGCCCTGCGCAACATCTCCGGCACGTTGGAGAGCCGCAAGGAGACCCGGCGTGAGGTGAGCACCATCCTCAGCGAGACGACCTCCACCGTGTGGGCGCTCGCGTTCATGTCGGTGGGCGCGCTGTTCATGATCAACGGGATCGAGCCGGGGATCATGCGCACGATGACCAGCTCCGGAGCCGGGATCGCGGTGCTGCTGGTCGTGGCGGCGCTGTACGCGACCGGTTTCGCGCTGGTCGCCCGCATCACCAGGTTCAAGATGTAGCGCCCGGCCGCACACGTCACGGTCCTCCGGGACCCCCCGACCCCGCCCCTCGAAGGACACCCCCATGAACCTCCCGCTCCTGATACCCCTGGCGGCCGCGCTCGCCTCGGCCCTGGTCGTGCTGCTCGGTGTCTACGGCCTGTACCTGACCCAGTCGCAGACGCGGGTGGCCGTGGACGACCCGGTCGACGCTCCGGTGACCACCAAGAGCGACGAGACCTTCTTCCTGCACCGGATCACCGAGCGGATCGGGCGCCCCTTCTCCAGGGCGCTGATGGCCTCGATGAGCGAGGCGCTGAAGGCGTCCGTCTCCTCCCGTATCGAGGCGGCGGGGCGCCCGGACGGTCTGACCACGGAACGGTACGTGCGTCGCAAGGTCGGTGAGGTGGCCGTTTACGGTTCCCTCGCCGTGCTGGTGCTGGTGGCGGACTCCAGCCCGATGCTCGCCCTCCTGGCGTTGGCCTTCACGGGCCTGACCGACCTCAACCTGTACGTGCAGACCCAGGAGCGCGCCGACGAGGTCCAGACGCAGCTGCCCGACTTCCTGGACGTGCTCGCGGTGACGGTGAGCGCGGGCATGTCGTTCCGCGCCGCCGTCGCCCGGGTGGCGGTGTCGATGCCGGGGGTGCTGGCGGACGAGTTCACGATCGCGCTCCGGCAGATGGAACTGGGCACCTCGCGCCGGGAGGCCTTCGAGACCCTGCGCCGCCGCAACCGCAACGAGTCGCTCAGCAAGTTCGTCACCGCCATCCAGCAGGCCGAGGAACTCGGGGCGCCGCTGAGCGACACTCTGGTCGACATCAGCAAGGACATGCGCCTGGCCGACGCCCAGTACATGCGCCGCAAGGCCCAGCGCCTCAACCCGAGGGTGACGATGGTGACCGCCGCGACCCTGCTTCCCGGTCTTCTGATCCTCATCGTCGGTTCGATGTTCCTGGGCACCGAGATCAACCTCGGCACCCTGTTCGGGGGGTAGGCGCCCCGCGCCGGTACGGGAGCGTACGCGGGAGGCCCCGGGGACCGGCCGACGGTCCCCGGGGCGCCCCACGGCACGGGTGCTACGCCGGCGGGAAGGGGATCTCCGACAGCGTCGGGATGAGGGCTTCCTCCTCGAAGTCCAGGTGGGCCTCGAGCTCCTCGGTCAGGCGGTCGAGTTCGGCCATGAACCGCACGGGGTCGGCGGTGCGCACGTCGGCGAGCAGGCCCTCCAGCTCACCCCGGACGCGGTCGACCACACGGTGCTCCTCCACCAGGCGCTCGACGGGTTCCCGCAGGTGCGGGAAGCCCTCGGCCAGGCCGGGGAACACGGCGTCCTCGCTGGTGTGGTGGAAGTGCAGTGACTCGCAGAAGGCGAGGCAGTGCTGACGGATCTGGAGGTTGAGCCCCACCGGCTGCCCGGTCGTCACAGCGTCGCGCTCGGCGAGGTAGCGCTCGGCCTCCCCGCGCACGTTGGTGAGCTGGCCGCGCAGCCACGCGTGGATCTGGAACAGCTTGTCCGCGAGGTTGCGCACCTCACCGGAGCCGAACTCCGGTGAGGGCTGGAGCTCCACCACCGGGAGCCGACGCTCCACCCGGTCCTGGTAGTCGCCGTAGCCCGGGTGGCGGCGGACGATCTCCTTGAAGACCAGGTCGCGTTCCCCGCCCTCCAGCGGGACCGCGACGCACTCCCGGGAGTCCTCTCCCGGAAGTTCCACGGTCACCATGGGGTGGGAGAGCAGGTTGCGGTACCAGTCGGGGTCCTTCGGGGAGCCCCCGGCGGAGGCCACCACGTAGACGCGGTCGTCGATCCGGGCGAAGCCGAGCGGGTTGGTGTGTTCCCGGCCCGAGCGCGCACCGGTGGTGGTGAGCAGCAGCAGGTCGCTTCCGGCGAACTGGCCGCTCATGCGGCCGCCGTTGGCTCGGAACTCCGCCACCACAGGCGCGTTCCAGGGGCTCACGCCGGGTTCGGGGCGCGGGTGGGGTCCTGCGGGCGGCTGGTTCGGACGGCCCGCCCCGGTGTTGTCCTCGCTCGTCTGCTGGTTGTCGTTCTGCGTCAAGAAACGGTCCTCTCACTGAAGGTCGTGGAGGCGGACGTCCCCGGGGCGCGGTCGTCGCGCTCGCCCTCCGGGCGGGGCCGTGCGGGTCGGGGCAGGGCAGGGTGACCGTCGGCCGGGAGGGGTTCGGGGAGTCCGCCGGAGTGTGGGCGCCCAGGGGCGCCTGACGGCGGATGAGCGGCCGGGGAACGGGCGGGGGTTCGGCGGGACGAACCGCGCGGCCCGGTCTCTCACCAGGGCCACGGGGACACAGTCTCGAAGGCCGTGTCACACCGGCGCCGCGAACGGCTCAGTCGCTCAGATTCGGTACGCGAAGTGTGTGCTCACGATGGCTCCCCGAACAGTCATGGCGCCTCCATGCACTCCGGCCGGCCCACTGCTCATTGGCCGGGAACACGCGACGCCCCACCATCATAGGCGCTCGTTCCGGTGGGGACGGACCCACCCGAAGTCTCGGGAAGGCCCCATGGGAACGGGTCGCGCGGCTCCGTAGCTTCGTCGACGGGCCCCTGAACGGGTCCCCGCACGTTCGTCTCACCGCCTGTCAGCGCCCACAAGAGAGTCCCCATGAGTCAGCCCAGCCGACCTCCCTCGACCGGTGTCCCGCCTGTGCCCGGTTCGGGGCGATCCCTCGCACCCGACCTCGCGCGCGGTTTCATGCTGCTTTTCATCGCTCTGGTCAACGCCCAGTTCTTCCTGACCCACTCCGAGACCGTCCGCACCCTCACCGACCAGGTGCTGTTGTTCGTCCAGAGCACGCTGGTGAACGGGCGGGCGATCCCGCTGTTCTCGCTGCTCTTCGGCTACGGCACCGTGTGGATCATGCGGCGGGTCGTGGACGCGGGCGGCGGGTGGGTGCACGCCCGGGTGGTGCTGCGCCGTCGCGGACTGTGGATGCTGGTGATCGGCCTGCTGCACGGGGTCCTGCTGCTGCCGGTGGACATCGTCGGGGCGTACGGGCTGGGCCTGCTCCTCTTCGTGGGGTTCCTGCGCGCACGCGACTCCGTCCTGCTGTGGTCCGCGGGCGCCGTCGCGTTCACCTCGGCCGCACTGAGCACCGTCCTCAGCCTGGGCGACGTGTTCGGTGCCTCCCCCGGGGACGACGGGCCCGTCTCGGCGGTGCCCTCACTGGTGGAGCCGGACTTCCTCGCGGCCAGTTCCGAGCGTTTCGCGGAGTGGACCCTGTACACGCCGGTGACCCTGCTGCTCGTGGTGCTGCCGCCGTTGCTCGTGGGGATGTGGGCCGGTCGCCGGGGCATCCTGGAACACCCCCGGGAGCACCTTCCCCTGTTGGCGCGGACCGCCGTCGTGGGCCTGGGTGTCGCGGTGGTCGCCGGGCTACCGGACGCCCTGGTCACCGCCGAGTTCCTGCCGGAACCGGAACCCGTCGTCCTGGTGTCCCTGTGGATCGTGCACGACCTCGCGGGCTGGGCGGGCGGGCCCGGCTGGGCGGCGCTGATCACCCTGGTCGCCCTCCGGGTGACCGAACGGGCCGTGCGCCCCGGTGGCACCGGCTCCGCCGGGGCGGTCGCCACCGCGATCGCCTCCGTGGGAGAGCGCTCCCTCAGCTGCTACCTGGCGCAGGCGGTGGTGTTCACCGCGGTGTTCGCCCCCTACGGCCTGGGGCTGGGGGCCAGCGCGAGCGCCTCGGGTGCCGTTCTGGTCGCCGTCCTCACCTGGGGACTGACCGTGCTGCTCGCCGACCTCTCCCGCCGCTTCGGGCTGCGTGGACCGGCCGAGGCGCTGCTGCGCCGACTCACCTACGCACGCACCCGGCTGCCGGGGACGCAGGGGGAACACCGCTGACGCGGTCCTCTTCAGGACGTCGGAGGTCAGACGCCGCCCTGTTCCACCGGTTCGTCCACCGGGCACCGCATCATGTCGTTCTCGCCGGGCTCGGTGCTCGGCAGGGCGAACTGTCCGGAACCCAGCCGGTCCCCGTCGCGCCACTCCTCCGTGCCGTCCACGTCGTAGCAGTGCCCGCTGAGGTCGTGGACGAGCGTGCCCGAGTACTCGGCGGGCCGGTAGGCGATCCCCGATCGCTCCGGAGCTCCCGGGATGAGCACGGTGACCTCGGCGGACGGGTACTGCGGGCTCAGTTCCGCGAGCGTGGTCATCGGTTGTCCCAGCTCGCTGCCGGTCCCGCCCCGGACGGTCTCCTTGTCGACGCCCCCGTTCCGTTCGGGGTCGAGGGGCGTCAGGGTGAGGAAGTCCTCCTCGTACACGCGGTGGCTGCCGACCGTGGGATGGTAGGTGAGCTCCGCCGTGAACTCGACCCCCTCGCCGGTGTCGCGCGCGGCGGTCATGCACACGGTGAGCACCGGGAAGCCGTCCAGTTCTGGTGTGACCAGGCCGAAGTCGACGGTGTCGTGGTCGAGCGGGGAGACGAACGGCCAGACGTCGGGACTGGTGTTGGGCTCGCCCTCGGGCCCCGGGACGAGGAGCGGGGCGTACGCGTCCGGGGAGACGGTCTCCGTGCTGAAGGGGCGCCAGGGAGCGTGGGCGTGCTGGGCACTCATCCGCTCGGCGTCATCGCAGTCCAGGGCTGGGGGACCGCTCTCCTCCCCGGGTTCGTCCTCGGGCTCGGACTCGACGGGTTCCTCGGCGGCGCCCTCCGAGACGACGGTGTCGGCGGGCGACTCACCCAGGGTGTCGAACAGCAGGTAGCCGCCACCGAGCACCGCGACCATCCCGACGGCGCCCACGGCGAGCCAGAGACCGACCCTGCCCCGGGAGACGGTGTCGTCGTCCCCGTCGAGGTCGATCCCGCCGGTCTCCGCCCCCGAAGGACCGTGGCCTCCGGTCCGGGAGGGCCCGAACAGGTACTCCGCTCCCCCGTGTCCGGCCGTGCCCGCGCGGCGCGCGGCGGGCACGGCCCCGTGCCCGCCGCTCATCGGGGGGCGAGGGGTGTGCCCGTACGCCTCGGCCGCCGCCTCAGGCCCCCACTCCTCGTCATCGGTGCCCGCGTCATCCCCGGTGGAGGAGTCGGGCCCGCCCGTCCCGGGACCGGCGGACGGCCCCTCCGGTCCGGACGGAACGACCGCGCCACCGACCACCGCGCCGGTCTCCCCGGGCGCCGGCCCGCTTGCGGCCGTCCGCTGATCCGCCTGGCCCAGGGCGCGTGCGGCCCGGATCCAACGCTCCGGATCGTGCCAGCTCAGGTCCGGTCGCGGCCAGTGCCGGGTGATCAGCGCTCGAAGCTGGTCCGGCCAGGTGTCGGCGGTCGACTGTTCGTCGATGCCGAGCATCAACAGGCACTCGAGGTAGGCGTCCTCGGCCGAGGGCCGCAGCTCCGGGTCAGGGGAGAAGGCGCGCATCAGCAGCGGCCGCAGGTCCTCCGGGAGCAGTCTCAGGTCAACTCTCGCCTCGCGTGTGCGGCGGGCCATCTCCCACAGGATCTGCCCGGGCACCCGCCCGGGGTTGTGCCCGGCGGGTGACGCCCCGAACGGGGGTTCGCCGGTGGCCGCGAACACCACGAGACAGGCCCAGCCGTGCACGTCGGACCCCTGTGTGGCGGGCGAGCCCTCGTACCGTTCGGGGGCCAGCCAGCCCAGGCTCGTCCCGCTCTGTACCGACGCCGCGTCGTCGATTCGGCGGGCGATCCCGAAGTCGAGCACGCGGGGCCCGCCCTCCGAGGCCACCACGCTCTCCGGGCGCACATCGCCGTGCAGGGTGCCCGAGGCGTGGGTGCTGGCGAGTGCCTCGGCCATCCCTGCGGCCAGCACCAGCAGGGCGTCTCCGCCCACGGGCCCGTGCGTCCGCACGTGCTCGCGCAGGTCCACGCCGGGGAGGTAGGCGATCGCGGACCACGGCCGACCCTCGTGGGTCCCGAGTTCGCGGACGCCCACCGCACACACTCCGGTGGTGTGGTCGACCGGTGCGGCCTCCCCTTCGGAGACGGTCGAGGGCGCCCATTCGGCTCCCGCCATCCGGAGGACGGTCGGTTCGTGGTCGGGGGAGATAGCGGCGAACAGGGTGCTCACACCGTCGGCGCCCAGACGCCCGATGAGTCGGTAGTGGCCCACCTGGAGCGGGTCGCCGTCGGTCAGGGGGGTGACGTTCGGCGGCAGAGCGGGGAGGGAGAAGTCCATTGGGGGCAGCTTTCCACACATCAGGGACGGTTGTGGTGGGCCGTGCCGGGATAGCACATTCGATCCCGTTGTTCTGCGAATCTACCTAATTTGTGAGAGATCCGATGCAGCGATCCCCCTTTTCCGCGTGTGCGCGGGACCCATTCGCGACGGACACCCAGCCGCACGCGAGGGCACGCCCACACCCTCGTGCGGGGGCCGGTAACGCCTGTTCACCAAGGATCGCCGGGGCGGTCACGCCTGCCCGGTCACCGCCCCACGGGTCGCCACCACGGGCTCCATCCGTCGACACGGTCGGTGAGGACGTTATGGGAAGGAGAGGAAATCGGTGCAATCCGATGCCAACCAGCCTCCGACGCCGGACGGAGGCGACTCACTCCGACAGTGGCGACAGTGAACGGGAAGACCAACCCGGCATCGGACATCAGCCACGGGACCAACGCCGGCCCAAAAGCACCACAGATCGCCCGTAGTCGCACTGATAGTTTCTCCGCGACCACCGACTTCCCCCCACCAGAGAAGACCATGGTTGACGACACCCCCCGGAAGACGGCGGCTCACCGCGCGGACCGCTCCCACCCATCAGGTGACACGACCCCGCCCGAGGTCGGTCCCGCAGAGGAAGTGACCGCGCCGGACGATCCCGCGCCGGAACCCCGGCCCTCCTTCGGCCGACTCGTCAGCGGGATCGCGGGAAAGGCCCTCCCCCTCTACCTCTCCATGGTCGCCACCGTCGTCGGAACCCTGGTCACCGCAGGGGTCCTGGGTCACACCGGCACCGCCGTCCTGGCCGCCTACGCCATGACCGTCGCCCTGTACAACCCTGCCTCGATGGTGGTCCAGGGTGCGCTGCGCGGATCCATGCCGTTCGTCGCGCAGAACGCCGAGGACCCCGACGCCCTCGCACCCACCCTTCGCGACTCCCTCTGGCTGGCGCTGTGCATGGGCCTGCTCGGCGGCGCGGTGGTGGCGTCGGTGCCGACGGTCGCCCGGCTGATCGGGGTACCCGCGGAGACGGTGGCGGCGCTCGGCCCCTTCCCCTACCTGATGGCGCTCGCCCTCCTCGCCAACTCCTTCCAGTCCTGCGCGACCGTCCTGCTGATCGGGCTGGGCAGGTCCAAGCAGGCGATGACTGTGGGCCTGGTGGGTACGGCGATGTCAGTGGTCCTGATCCCCACGTTGGTCCTGTTGCTCGGCCTGGACATCGCGGGCGCGGGGGTCGCGATGCTGCTGACCGCCCTGGCGATGGCGACCGCGGCCCAGGTCCTGCTACGGCGCGGCACGGTCCTGGCCACCCGACCGCGCGGGCCGGCCGCACCGGACTGGTCGGGGGTCTGGCACATCGCGCGGGTCGGTCTCCCCATGGGGACGACGATGCTGATCAAGTTCGGTGTTCTCGGCCTGCTCGCGATGGCGGTGGCGCGGATCGGCGCCGTGGAGGCCGCGGCCCACCAGGTGATGGTGACCCTGGTGACCTTCGTCTTCCTCCCCGCGACCGCGACGGGCCAGGCCGCCGTCCCCTTCATGGCGCGCGCCGCCGGGGAGGCCGAGGTCTCCCGGGACGGTTCGGGGAACGGCTCGGAGGGCGGTTCGGGGAGCGGGTTCGGTGAGGTCCGCAGGATCCTGGCGGCGGGGCTGACGCTGGCCCTGCCGGTGATCGGGTTGAGCGTGCTCCTCATCTGGGTCGCGGCGGCCCCGGTCATCGGGGTCTTCACCCCCGACCCGGCGGTGTCCACGCTGGTGTCCGCCCTGATCCCGGTGGTCTTCGTGGTCGTCCTCGCCGACGGTGTGCAGGCGATGCCGGGGATGGGGCTGCTGGCCCTGAAGCGCACCGCGCCGACGCTGTACACCTTCGCGGCGTGTTTCGGGCTGTTGGCCCTGGCCGCTTTCCCCGTCGCCTCCGCGGGTGGACTGGCCTGGCTCTGGTGGGCCTACGCACTGGCCAACCTCGGGCTGGTCCTCGGCCAGGGCGCTGGCTTCCTCCGACTGACCCGGGCCTGACCGACTCCGGCCCCCACCGAGGCAGAACCCGACCACCACTCGCAGTATGCGGACAGGACGGTTCAGGGAACGGCCCGCTTCATGCGTGACTCGCATAGAAGTCATGCTTCGTACCGGTGGATCTCTCGCTTGCCTTCCCAACCTCGCGACGGCACGCCCACCGCCACCGACCTCGACGGGGGTGCCAGGCGGACCCCGCAGACCCCTGCTTTCCCCTGCGCGACGCCGCCATGATTTCGCGAGGCGTCCATTCGCAATTCACTGGGTAAAGCGCTCGGCAAAGCGCTCGTGTATTTCTTCGGGAATCGACTCGAGAACGCGGCCTCGCTCGTGCACCCCGGGCCCACGGAAGGCCCGATCCCCGCAGGCCCGGTGACGCCCCTTGGACCCGACGTCCTCGACACCGGCACCCTGTGCCCCCGGGGACTGCCACCCGCGTCAACGCCCTCCGAAGCCCCACCCCGAGGGGAAACCGGACAGTTACCCCAAGGAACGAGACAACCGACGATGTTTCCCTTGGGGTCGGAGAAGCCCCATGAGGCCATCCCAGTGGCCACCAGGAGCCGCCTCGAGGACACACCCGACCGCCCCCGGTAAGGAGCACATCGCCACGCCACGCGCCGCTGGGAGCCACGGCAGGGCGTCCGACGCAGACCCCTCCCCGTCGAAACCTGCGCTCCGAGGGTGTCCGGTTTCCGCCAAGCGATGACTTTAGACACCAAACCACCTACAAAAGACGGCACGGAGCGCCCGCCCCAACCAATCCGGACGCCGCCAATGACCACCCCGAGTGCGGCACTGAGCCACATCGGAGAATCAGATTGAGGAATTGCCACGGAACGGCTGCGAAGCACCCTCCGTCTCAGGCATACTCAGACCGTCGGTCACCGGTCGGCACTGGCTTCGAGCCCGAGGCCAGCGCATGTCCTGGTGTCCGCGTCATGCACTCAGCGTTCCGTGCGTTCGCCCGTTTCCGGGGCCCGGCGGTTGGTTCACGTTCACCACAGAACGGGATTCCCGGACATGGACAGAATGGTTCCGCGAAGCGATAGAGTGCATCTGCGGGATCTCGCTTTCTCTCGTTCGTCACACGAGGGATGTGCGGGTTCGATGGGGATTGACTTCGTGGAAGTTGTAATCTAGGGGGAACTTCCGCCAAAGGCACTCCCGCCCGCTCAAGTGGCATGGGATTCGGGGGAATTCACGTTCGCCGAGCACGTGGATGTTCCATTCGCCACCAAGGGGCCCCGCACCTCTGCTGCCTTCCGTGCGACAAAGCCACTGGAGGGAAAGGGGAACAGAGGGTTCGCGGGCCCCGACCAAGAAGGAAAAAAAGGGGGCCACTCGCCGGTCCTGCCATCTGGGGGGAGAGGCAGGAACGGAGGCCATCCTCGGTCGCGGCCCCGGTTCGCGTCGGCTCTGAGGAGCCGACCGCGACCGGGGCCGTACTCCTTCGCCCCCGTCCCACGAATGAGACCGACGTCGAGCCCTTACCCGGATCACGCATACGGCTGCGCTCGAACCAACCCCCGACCCCACCACGCAGACACCCGCACCAGAAACACGACGAGGGCGGGAACTCAGCGCCACCCGGCTTCGTTGCGCCTGCGTGAGTGAAGATATGACGTGTTCGCGCCGCGGGACCACCCCGGCCCCGTCGCCCCTGGGGGGATCGCCCGGACGGAAGCTCACGCCTGCGCCACCAGCACGCGCGACAGCGTCCACGGAACCGCGCCTAGCGCGAGTCCCGACAGCTCAGCACCGTCTCCAGCAGCCCGGGGAACCGCCCGTCGAGCTCCTGGTCCCGCAGCGAGACGAAGCAGCGCGTGCCCTCGGTCCGGTTCTGGATCACCCCGGCGTTGCGCAGGATCTTCAGGTGGTGGCTCAGGGTCGACTGCGCGATCGGCAGTTCGATGTCCTTCCAGGCCCGCTCACCCTCGAACTCGGCGAGCATGCACACGATCCGCATCCGGGTGGGTTCGGCCAACGCGGACAGGACCGTGACCAGATCCACTTCGGCCAGGGCCGGGTGCTCATGCCCCTTGGACGACACCTTGGGAACCAAGACCCCACCTCCACTTCCTCTGTCACGCAGCCGTTCCGCGCGTCCGTTCGAGGGCGTCGCCGCCCCGCCGAACCCCGTCCGGCGGCCTCGCCGATCCGCGGTCAGGATTTGGTGTGCGTTCAGCGGCGAGTGTACCGTCAATGTTCGATGTTCGACGATCATCGAATGATTCAGGCCAGTGGGGGTAACTGAGATGACGGAATCAGCTGGGGCAGCACGGACCGAGACACCGGGAACGGGGCCCGCCCTGTCCGTCCTGGACCACGCGAGCATCGTCGAGGGCTCCACCCCCGGCGAGGCCCTGCGCGACGCCCGCGAACTCGCCCAGAACCTGGAGCGCTGGGGCTACACGCGTTTCTGGTTGTCCGAGCACCACAACATGCGGGCCATCGCCAGCGCGGCCACCTCGGTCTCCCTCGGCTTCATCGCCGAGGGAACCTCCACCATCAGGGTCGGCTCGGGCGGCGTCATGCTCCCGAACCACTCCCCACTGGTGATCGCCGAACAGTTCGGCACCCTGGAGTCCCTCTACCCGGGACGCATCGACCTCGGGCTGGGGCGTGCCCCGGGAACCGACCCGCGCACCATGCGGGCCATGCGCCGTGACCACTCCGCCTCCTCGACCTTCCCCCAGGACGTCCAGGAGCTCCGGTCGCTCTTCGAGCCCGCCAGCCCCGGACAGCCGGTGCGCGCCGTCCCCGGCGAGGGCCTGCGGGTGCCCCTGTGGATCCTCGGATCCAGTCTGTTCGGCGCCCAGCTCGCCGCGCACCTGGGGCTGCCGTACGCCTTCGCGTCGCACTTCGCGCCGAGCGCGCTCTACGACGCGCTCGCCGCCTACCGGGAGGACTTCGCGCCCTCGGAGCAGGCCCAGAAGCCGTACGCGATGGCCGGGATCAACGTGGTCGTCGCCGACACTGACGCCGAGGCGAAGAACCTGTTCACCTCGCAGCAGCAGGCCTTCCTGGGCATCATGCGCAACGCGCGCGGCCTGCTCCAGCCTCCGGTCCAGAGTTCGGCCATGGACACGATGTGGCGCCCCGGGGAGAAGGAGCAGACGAGTGCGATGCTCCGCTACTCGTTCGTGGGCTCCCAGGAGACCGTACGGAGCAAGATCGACCAGTTCGTCGCCGACACCGGCGTGGACGAGCTGATGATCTCCTCGATGATCTACGACAAGACGGCCCGCTTCCGCTCCTACGAACTGCTGGCCGACGCGTTCGGTCCGGCGGCGCCCGTCGGGAGCTGAGTGCGGCACGGAACCCTGACCGGGGGTACTGGTCAAGGGTGCGGAACCGGATCAGGCAGGATCCGGAACCGCTTCCTCCGGTGACAGGGATGGGGCGGGGTCGTCAGGGACCCCGCCCCGCACTGTCTCCGGGGACCGGCCTGTGAACGGAGGACGGTGGTGTCGGGCCGGGCACCCGTCCGTCCTGTTCACGGGCGGCCGCACTGTCGAGTTCCCTGCGCGCGGGGCCGCTCAGCGGGATGCGCCGCCACCACCACTTCTCGTCGGTCCGGCCCTCGGCCTCCGGTTCGGCCAGGGCCAGGAGGCCGACGCCGTCCTCCTCCGTGAGGGAACGGAAGCGCTCGTCGAGGTCGGCCAGGGCGGAGTCCACGCTCCTGGTGAGTTCCGTGCCCAGGGTGGCGATCCCCCGATCCACGAAGTCGCGCAGGACGAGCGCGGTCACGAGGTCGTGGACACCGCAGGCGGAGGGGTCCCCGTCCGCGAGGGTGAGGTCCGCCCGCAGTCTTCGGACGTGCGTGTGCCAGGCGCCGAGCAGGCCGAGCAGGCCGAACTCGTGGCCGGTGGGGATACGGACCGGGAACTGTTCGAGCCGGTCCAGCTCCTCGGGGGCGAAGTAGCGGCGAAACCACTCCCCCGCCTCTGGTTCCGCTGGTTCCGGAGTCATGGAACTCCTTCTGGGGTGAGCTGGGTCGGTTCTGGGGGGGCGGGTGTCGGATCAGCCAGGCGGGAACAGGGCCGGACGGGTGAGGGGAGCGGGGTCGGGGGCGGAGGACGTTCGAGACTCGGTGTGGGGGCTTCGTGCCCCGAAATCGGCCCAGGACTCACTCGGGTAGACGATAACGTCCCCGTGCCTCAAATGGCCGGAAAGGTGATCCTGGCGCCGGCCGGCGCGGTTCGCACCGCCACGCGCGACGGGGTTCGCGTCTCCTGGATCTTTCGATCCGCCAGGCACACCACCGTGGCACCCCCACACCTCACCTCCCCCCTGCATTCTCTTACGCCGCTCCCCCCTACGGCCGGTTCACCCGTTTCCTGGGAAACGGATGCGGAGCGGCCACCGCGGGTGTAGGGGCGCGGCCCCCGGAGGTCAGTCCCCGCCCCCACCGCCGCCTCCGTCACCGCCACCTCCACCGGAACCCCCCGAACCGTCACCTGAGCCGCCGTCGAAGAGGCCGCCACCGCCCGAGGAGCCTCCGTGGGAACCCGATGGAGCCGAGCCACCGGAGTCGCCACCCACCGAGCACAGGTCGGCGAACTCGCACAGGTCGCCCCAGTCGAGCTCGAACCCCTCCCGGGGCTCGGGGGTCCGCTCCGCGAACCCGCCCGAGGACTCTCCGACCAGCTGTGCCGATCCCGAGTCCGTCACGACCCGCACGGCGTCCTCGCCCGAACCGTCCCGCCCCCGGCGCCCCGCCCCCTCACGGCCCATCCGGCCGAGCCCGATCACCGCGGTGTAGCCGAGCGCCTCCTCCCGCACCATCGAACGTCCCTCGACGTCGTCGACGGAGTAGGTCCGCTCCGCCTCCAGGAGCAGTTCCCGGCCCGAGGGGGTCCTGGTGGAGACGTTCCGACCACCCCGGCCCAGGTACAGGGCGAAGGAGAAGCCGTTCAGCACGGAGAGGATCCCGCCGAGCACGGTCAGGGCGACCGTCCAGCCGTTCTGTTCGTAGGCCGTCATCAGCACCAGCCCGGCCAGGAGCAGCCCCGACCCCACGAAGGAGAGCCGTTGGGAGATCCACCCGCCGTCGTGGAAGTCGGCCAGCGTCTTGGTGAGCTCGCCGGAGTGGGCGATCAGACGCCGTTCGGCGAGCCGCTGTTGGACCCGGTCGATGCCCCGGCTGAAGGTCGCCATACGGATCATCCCCCGGGCCGTCAATCCCGTGCGGTCCTTGAACGCCTTGACGATGTCCCTGCGTACCTGGTCCTTCTCGGTGACGTAGGCGTTGGAGGGGCCCACCAGGGTGAAGAACCCGCCCCTGGTCTGGCGTCGGATGCGTCCCGTGAGAAAGAGGTCCAGGAGCACCACCTCCCCGACGCGGGTGGCACCGCCCACGAGGTAGGCGAGTTCGGTGGGGGTGAGTTCCTCGGGCCTCGGCTGTCGGCTCGGGGCGGGGACCGCCGAGACCGACGCGCCGATCACACGATTCGCGTTGAACACCTTGACGAGGGGAAACAGACCGATGGCCAGGCCGAGCAGGGCCCCCAGGAGGGGGATGAGCACCGTGGCGTCCAAGATTCGGGCCTTTCTGACAGGTCGGCCGTTGGGGGCGTCGGCCAGGAGGATCAGCTGGAGCAGGGGTGCGGCGGTGGAGGGTCACTGGGGTAAGGGGGGCGAGGAGTGAGCGTCGTGCGCGAACTGGACAATTCAACACCATCGCACGGACACACCCTCTGGCCTGGGGCTTTGTTCCAGCATCATGGACTCGACCGCGAAAACACAGCGACCCCCTCCCTGTCAAATGACCCGTGGAAGACTCCCGCGGACATCCGAGCCCTCCAACAAGGCGAGAGAACCCCCGAGAATCAACCCTTACCTGCGACTTCTCGGACGGAAGGGAAACGGGGAATCCAGAGCGCCTAGGATGAACCCCGAATCAATGTGGCCACATTCGGCCAGACTCGGGGGTGGGACACCGAGTGATGTCCGATAGTGGAGGGGCACGGGTTCAGGGCACCGCCATGCGCGGACCCGGATCAGTTCAGCCCCGCGAGGAGGTGACCGCGATGACCACGTTCCAGACAGCACGGGCCACACAGAGCGCAGGACAGAGCAGCTTTGGGCACGCCCCGGGCCGGCGTCCGGCCCTCGAACCAGGCGAACTCGCCAGCGGCCGTGGCCTCGCAGCCCCAGTCCCCCAAGGAGTCCCCCAGTGAACTTCACGCACCAGGTCTGGGTCAGGCTCAGCTCCCTCGCCCTTCCCAGGGCCGAGCGCAGCAGCGATCGAGGCGCTGGTTTCGTCGAGTACGGGGCCATCCTGGTTTTCGTCGCACTCGTGGCCGTCGTGATCATGAACGCCGGGATCGGCAACCGCATCGCGCAGGGTGTCATCACCACCATCGACGGAATCTTCGCGGGACCGCCCCCGTAGGCAGCCTCTGCGATCTCGGCGAAGGTCACTCCGAACGACGATGCAACTAAGGCGAGAGAAACGGGAAGACTTTGCCCCCCAGTAGCCAGCCCTCCAAGACGAGGACGCCCTCGTGGGCGGTCCTGGCTACGGCTCTGCTTCTCCTCGTCTCGTCGGGTTGTGTCGTCGCGTCGGAGGACTCCCCGGGAGGCTCCGGGGAAGAACCCGCTGAGGCGGGCGGAGACTCGGCCGCGCCCCCCGATGGTGGGAACGGTCAACCCGAGGTGATCGCGAGTTCCGCGACCACGGCGACTGATATCGGTGCGGATCTCCAGATCGATGTCAACGCCCTGGAAAGACTGGACAACGACCTCCTCCGCCTGCGAATGAGCATCACCAACAACTCCCCCGAGGGCTTCGACATCGGGTTCGGATTGGCCGAGGACCTCGACCGGCGCACCGGCAGCAAGGTCAGCCTTCTGGACGATGCGAACCAGCAGCGCTACCTCAGTCATGACAAGGGCGACGGTAGCTGTTTCTGCGAAATCCTTTCCGGCCCCATCGAAAGTGGAGCCACGGAGACGCTCTGGGTGATGTTCCCTGGAGACAAGGGCGAGTTGGAAAGCATGACCGTCACAACACCCCTGACGCCTCCGTTCCTCGACATCCCCATCACCGATGTCTCGGAGTCGGTCGAACAGAGCAACCTCGGAGAACCACGAATCCTCGATCTCACTCTGATCTCCGACAGCCTCGATGAAGACCAGACCGGCCGCACCGAAAGCGGAGACGAAGTCAGCATCATTCTCTCGTCGGATGTCCTCTTCGGCACGGGTAGCTCCGACCTCAGCGACGAGGCTCAGGAGATCCTGGCGCAGGTGGCACAGGAGATCGACGACGCCAGTTCCACGGAGGTCTCGGTTGACGGATACGCCGACAACACCGGAGACGACTCCGTGAACCTGCCGTTGTCCAGGGAACGCGCAGAAAGCGTGGAGTCCGCTCTGAGCGATCTGATCACTCGACAAGGTGTCACGTTCGCCGTGGAAGGCCACGGCTCCGCCGATCCGATTGCTGACAACACCACCGACGCGGGACGCGAGCGCAACCGCCGAGTCAGCGTCACGTTCGAGAAGTAGGGGGGAACCAATGAACCGGAATCTCCGGACAGTCGGGATCACCGCGCTGGTGCTGACGCTTCCCCTGCTCACGGCTTCGAGCGTCCGCGCCTCCCCGGCCCCGCAGACAGAGAACCTGGTTTCCCTTGGCGTCGCGGATTCCAGTGAAGCGATCAGTTCCGGTCTTTCTGCGGAAGCCCACACTGTCGAAAGAAACGATTCGGGAAACCTTCTTTCCGTGACCTGGAGCATCGAGAACTCCGGGGATGCACCCGCCACCTTCAGCTGGCCTTCCGGAACGTCCTACATGTACGACGACCCAAGCTCCTTCTCAGGGGTGACCATCACCTCCACTGACGAGGGCCGTAGGTACCACCCGCTGATGGACAGCGAAGGTGACTGCCTCTGTTCAGGAAATGTCTCCCTGGATTTCAAGGCCACCATCGAACCGGGCGAGAAGGTCGCCTACTGGTCGATGTACTCGGTTCCTCTCGACGTGAGCGAGATCGACCTGGAGATCCCCGGTTTCGACGCCATTGAGAGCATCCCCGTCTCCTGAGTCCGGGCACCCCGCACCGCTCAGGACCTGACCATCATGATCCCGTTCGTCGAAGGCCGGGCACAGACTTCACATCTGGTCCCGGCTCCCGGACTCTTCTGGAGGCGGAGTTGACCACCCCTCACCGTCCCGAGCTCGGGGACACGCGCCGCCCCTCCTCCAACCGACCCCCCAACCGTTCGGACGGGCGCGACCGCCCTCCTCGGATGTCCGTGTGGCGGGAGAGGCTCCTACGGTGGGCCAGGGCCCCTCGGGACGCCGGGCAGGACCGCGGTGCCGCGTTCGTGGAGATGGGGGCGACGGTCATCCTGGCCGCGCTGATCATCGCCACCGTGTACGCCTCCGGCGTGAGCTCCACCTTCAACGAGGGTGTCCGGCAGATGGTGTGTCTGGTGAACGGCCCCGGCTGCGGTGACCAGACGTGGGTCGACGAGGACCGTCCGGACGAACCGGAGCAGTTCGAGTGGGGGTCGGGAAACTCCAACGCGAGCGACAACAAGAACCTCGGTATGCAGGCGGCCGCCGCAGACCCGTACAACTGGACCGACCAGGAGTGGACGTGTCTGGACGGTCTCTGGAGCGCGATGTCCAACTGGGACTCCGGGATGGTCGACCCGACGACCGGCGCACGTGGGATCGTCGGGTTCAACCCCGCGGAGCACGGCGCGTTGCCCTCGGGGTTCGGTGACAGCGCGTCGGCGCAGATCAACTGGGGACTGGGCTACATCCAGGAGGCCCACGGCTCCCCGTGTACGGCCTGGCGGTACTGGCAGAGCACCGGGTACTACTAGGCGGTCGCCGTCTCCGAACCATGGTTCGGACCACGGGCTCATCTCACCGTGCGCGACCTGGTGTTTCCCCACGGTGGCCGGATTCGGCCAGGCGAAGTCCGCTCCGGGCCGGGATTTTTGACCGTCGATCCGGCAGAGTGTCCATCACGACCAACGTCGCGTTGCTCCTGGCGAGACGTTGTGGGTGGGTCAAGCACCGAACGTTGGGTCGAAGCAGGCGTTCACCAACCGGGGGCGGAGATCCCGCGGTCCAGCACGTGCGCCCCACGCGCTGGGACACACGGCTCGGCACGACCACAGACCAGGAGACGGCACCCGGACGGGGGGCGGGCCCCGTTCGGGTGGGTCGGATTCGGCGGTCGGGGATGGTGCTCGGACCTGGAGGGTCTCCGAGCACTCGCCCCGACCCGGCTTCCGGAGAACCGGCCGAGCCGTCTCCCCCCACCGCTCCCCCGCCCCGAACCCCGGCACCCCTTGCCGAGGGGCGGGGGAGCGGGCCTCACCCCCGGCGCCCAGGAACCGCGAGTGGTCCTGTTGTCCGCTCGCGCCACGACCGCGTGAACGCGCCGCAAAACCCCCACAGTTGGCAGCAAACCTTTGGACAGTTCAGGACAGATTCGGACTTTTAGTGCCATATCGCCCATAGCCTGATGCCTCAATCCCCACCGGGCCCCGGCCAGGAACACGGCTCGGTGTGGGGGGACGGGGCCGGGACCACCTCGCACGCACACGGCGCGGGCGGTCTCGAGGACATGGGGGCTCGATGAGGATCGCCTATCTGATCAACGACATGTACGGCATCGGTGGCACCGTGCGCACGGTCGCCAACCAGGCGGCGGCTCTGTCCGCCCGGCACGACGTGGAGATCGTCTCGGTGTTCCGGCACCGCGCCGATCCCGTACTCCCCGTTCCCCCTCAGGTCAGCCTGCGTCCCCTGGTCGACATCCGACAGCACGACGAGCGCTCGACCGGGGTGAACGGGCGCCCGCTGTACGAGGGGTCGGAACGGGCCGGACTCCCCCCGCTGCTCTTCCCGCCGGAGGACGGTCGAGGGAACACGCACAGCCGACTCACCGACGACCGGCTGGAGGAGTACCTGGCCACCACCGACGCCGACGTGATCGTGGGGACCCGGCCCGGACTCAACGTGGTGATCGCACGGGCCGCGCCCAGCCGCGTCATCAAGGTCGGCCAGGAACACCTCACCTACGAGCAGCACTCCGAGGAACTGATCCGGGTCATGGCGGCCGAGTACCCCAACCTCGACGCGTTCGTGACCGTCACCGAGGCGGACGCGCGCACCTACGCGGCACGGATGCCACTGCCGGGGGTGCGGCTGCTGTCCATCCCCAACTCGGTGCCCGCGCCGCCCTTCACCGGGAACGGTCACGACACACGCACGATCGTCTCCGCGGGCAGGCTGGCCCCCAGCAAGCGGCACGACCTGCTGGTCCAGGCGTTCTCCATGGTCAGCGAGGAGTTCCCCGACTGGACGCTGAGGATCTACGGGCGGGGCAGCCGACGCGGAGCGCTCGGCAGACTGGTGGGTTCCCTGGGACTCCAGGACCGCGTGTGGCTGATGGGGCCGCACCCAAGGGTCGAGGAGGCGTGGGCCCAGGGAGCGTTCGCCGCGGTGACCTCCAGCGAGGAGCCCTTCGGGATGACCATCGTGGAGGCGATGCGCTCCGGGTTGCCGGTGGTGAGCACGAACTGCCCCCACGGACCCGCGTCCATCATCCGGGACCGGGAGGACGGCCTCCTGGTGCCGAACAAGTCCGCCCCCGGGATCGCCGAGGGCCTGGCCCAGCTCATGGGGGACGACGAGATGCGTCAGCGCATGTCCTCGGCGGCGCTCTCCGGATCCGAGCGCTTCGACCCGGTCAACGTGGTCCGGTTGCACGAGGAGCTGTTCTTCGACCTCGCCGGGGCGGGAACGCCGTCCTCGCCGGTGGCGGCCGTGCCCGCGCCCCGCACGGAGCCGCCCGCCGCCTGCCGGGTGGAGGTCGGTCCCGACGGGGTGACGGTGCTGTCCTTCGGCCCGGCCGAAGGGAGGTTCGGGGCTGTGGCGGGTCGGAACCCGGGCCGCGTGGTGCTGACGAAGAAGGGACGGCGGGTCGAGCTGCTGCCCGAGGCCGACGGCCGGTTCCTGGTGGACGCGTCCCGAACGGGAGACGACACCGGGGGGCCCGGGGATGGGCGACCGAAGGAGCTGGTCACCGGGACATGGCAGGTGTTCCGGGTGGACGACGGTCTGGAGACCCCGGTGCGCGACGTGGAGATCCACCAGCACGGCTTCCCGTTGGTGCCCGAGCGGACTGCGGAGCTCTCCATGGTGATTCCCGCGCGGTCCGCGAAGGGACGCCTGGTGCTGCACGTGCGGCGTTCGGCGCACCACGCGGAGATCTCACATGTGGAGGTCGCGGACGGGCTGATCACCGTGCAGGGGCGGGTGCTCGGTCGGCACCTCCCCGACGCGCGCGCCCGACTGGTCGTGCGGCTGCGGACCTCCCCTCAGACCCGGCGCGAGTTCCCCTCGGCTGTCGCGGCCGGGGGCGAGTTCACCTCCGTGATCGATCCCGAGCTGGTGGTGCGCGGGAGGGAGGGCGACTCCGAGAAGTGGGAGATGCGCGTGGTCCTGTCGGACGGCACCGAGTACACCGTGGGCCGTCACCTGTCCGGGGTGGTCGGGTACAAGAAGATCATCGAGTACGCGCCCCAGAAGGTGCGGCCCGAGCTCGGCCTCGGCACCAGGGTGCGCCCGTACTACACGATCAACGACCGGCTGGGGCTCCTGACCGCTCCGTTGGCACCGTCACTGCCGGTGGACCGGGTCCGGGTGCGGCCGATGGGCCGCCACGGCGACCAGCTGTACGTCGAGGTGGTCCTGGGGGCCCCGGTGCCCGTGGACACGAGCTTCGCGCTCGAGGTGGTGCGGGGCACCGGCTCCGGGCAGCGGTTCCCACTGGAGGTGATACCCGCCCAGCCCGGCGGGGAGGAGGGGCGTCTGGTGGGGATCCTCCCGCTGCTCGAACACGACGACTACCGGGGGCTGTCGGCGCTGCGTGCCTCCTGGCAGCTCAGGTTGAAGGCGGGCCCGGCGGACGCGCTGGCCAAGCTGGGCGCGAAGGCGGTTCCGGACCGGACCGCCCGCCGGTGGAGCCACGGCGCCTACGTGCGGTCCGCGACCGTCTCCCCGCTGGGTTCGGGGGATCTCAGGGTCACCGTCGCCGACGTCCACCTGGTGGAGGCCATCAACCGCCGTATCCACTGAGACGGACACAGGAGCGCCGGGGCGGGTCGGCCCACCCCGGCCTGGACAACCCTGAGCACACCGCTACAGTTCCCCTCATGAACGGGCACACCACGACACGGCGGTGGGGCACCCTGGTGGTGCCCCTGGTGGCCGTCGTCGTGCTGTGCTTCCTGTGCGCGCTGTGTTATCCGGGCTCCGGTTCAGCAGGGGAGACCGGCCCCCTGGTCGCCACGGAGTGGTCCGCGGCCTCCGACTCCGCCGAGGACCCGGGGTTCTCGCACGCCTGCCCCACACCGGACGAGCGTGGCCTGTTGACCGCGCAGCCGATGCTCGCCCTCGGGTCGGCGCTGGTCCTGTGTGTGCCCGTGCCGCTCCGAGTCGGGCCCTCCCCGCGCCGCACGCGCGGGGACCCCGCCGGGCCGCACGGCCACCGCCTGCTCACCCTCCTCTGCGTCCAGCGGGTCTAGGAGCACCCCCGAGCCCCGCCCCGTGCTCGTGGGGCTCACACGCGTGCCCACGTTCGCAACGGACCCCAGGAACCCTCACATGAGCAAGAACCTGATCATCACCCTCTGCCTGCTCGTCGTCGCCGCCCTCGGGATCGGCCTGCTCGTCTACCTCGACCGGGACGACGAGGCCGCGACGGCGCGGGGCGACGCCGGACCGACCGCCCCGGGGTCCTCTCCCGAGGACCAGCCCACCGCCCCGGCCGACGTGCTCGTTCGGGACGACAGCCGCTACCTTGACCGGGTGGAGGACGCCCAGGTCACGGTGGTGGAGTTCCTCGACTTCGAGTGCGAGGCCTGCCGCGCCCAGTACCCCGCGATGGAGCAGGTCCGGGAGGACTACGAAGGCCGGATCAACGTGGTGATCCGCTACTTCCCGCTCCCCGGTCACCTCAACTCCGGCCCGTCCGCTGCCGCGGTGGAGGCCGCCGCCCAGCAAGACGCCCTGGACGAGATGTACCAGAGGATGTTCGAGACCCAGGGTGAGTGGGGCGAGTCCCGCGAGGACCAGAGCGAGGTGTTCGTGGGCTTCGCGGAGGACCTCGGGCTGGACATGGACGAGTTCGTGGAGACCATGGAGTCCGATGAGACCGAGGCGCGGGTCCAGGCGGACTTCGACGACGGTCTGCTGCTCGGTGTACAGGGCACCCCGACCATCTTCGTCAACGGCCGTCTCGCTCCGAGCATGCCGACCCCCGAGGTCCTGTCCGCCATGATCGACTCGGAGCTGGAGTGATAGCCGCCGCCGTGCGTCACGACGGCGCGGACGGTTCCCCGCACCCGCGCCCCGGCGCGGACGTGCCCGTCGTCAGTCGGGCCCTGCCGTGGCTGCTCGTGGTGGGCGGGCTGGTCGGCGTGGTCGCTGCCGCCGCCCTGCTGGTGGAGAGGATCCGGGTCCTGGCCGACCCCGACCACGTGCCCGCGTGCAGCTTCAACCCGGTGCTCTCCTGCGGGACGGTGATGGTGACCCCGCAGGCAGAGGTGTTCGGCGTCCCGAACCCGCTCATCGGAGTGGTCTGCTTCGCGGTGGTCACGGCAGTGGGGGCGGCCCTGCTCGCCAGGACCGACCCGGGGACGGGGGCAGGACCGGGGGCGCGAGCCGACCTCGGGTTCCGTCGGTGGTTCTGGCTGGGTCTCCAGGCGGGATGCCTGTTCGGCGTGGTGTTCGTGCACTGGTTGATCTTCCAGAGCCTGTACCGGATCGGAGCGCTGTGCCCCTACTGCATGGTGGTCTGGGTGGTGACGATCCCGCTCTTCTGGTACGTCACGCTGCACAACCTGCGATCCGGGCACGTGCCGGTACCGAGCGCGCTGAGGCGCCCTGTCGGAGTCCTGGCACGCAACCACACCGTGGTGCTGACCGTGTGGGGCGTGGTGATCGTCGGCGCGGTCGCCGAGGCCTTCTGGAGCTACTGGACGACCCTGTTGTAGGGCGCCGCGGAGCGGGCCGCCGGTACCCGGGGAGGAGCCGGTCGCGTGACTGCGACCGGCTTCTCCCGCCGTGTCACGGGTGTCACCTGGGGTGACGGGACAGTCGTCCACAGGGTCCGCGGCTCTGCCTTTCGCTGTTGTGCCCGCGCGGGTTAAGCTGCGCCGGGCAGGGGTTTCACGCGAATTCCCCCGACCCGGGCCGCTGCCCCCGAGACAACCGGCTCCTCCCGCTCCCGCCTCCCCCGCCCTCCGCGGGGGCCGACCCCCCGGACCACCATGCGAAGGCCCACTTCCGCCCCGGTACGCAAACGCCAACTCCAGGGTCGCCGCGACGACGGTCAGGCCAACGTCCTGCTCCTGTTCGGTCTGACCCTGAGCCTGCTCGCGCTCACCGTGCTGTTCGTGCGGGTGGGCGCGGCCAACGACATGCGTTCACAGGCGCAGACGGCCGCGGACGCGGCGGCACTGGCGGCTGTGGCGGGGCTCCGGGATCACGCGGCCCGCCAGCTCGCTGACGGAGTCCACCCCATGCCCCGGTATGACGAGGAGATCGCCGAGTCGCGCGCCGAGACGTACGCCCGCAACAACGGCGGCGTGCTCACGGACATCCGGGCCAGTGACAACGCCATGGGCCGCTTCGGCAACATCGTCCGGGTGGAGGTGCGCGGCGCGCTCTGTCAGAAGGAGCTGACGGAGGACGGGTCCCGTGCCTGGAACGACGTCGTGTGTGACGGCGAGGAGGACGACGCCACGTCCTTCGAGGGCACAGCGGCCGCCGTCGCGATCATCGACCTCTCCGCGGACTGCGGCCGCGACGACGACGGACTGGTGTGCGGCGGCGACGCCGTCACCGACGAGGAGCAGGCCTCGTCCTACTTCGACGTGCACCTCATCGACCGGGAGGGTCAGTTCAAGTTCGACCCGAACTCCGTGTTCGGCGGCGGGGCGATCACCGACTGCGGTTCCCTCGGCGGGCTCCACCCACAGATGTGCGCGGCGCACGAGGCGCTCAACCAGGAGTTCCCCGGCTTCTACCTGAGCGCGGGCGGATACCGGGACGAGGACAACAGCGACCACGGCTACGGCGAGGCGGTGGACTACATGATGGCCGACCTGGGCGCGACGCCGACCCCGGAGATGGACGCGACCGCCATCGAGGTGATCGACTTCCTCATCGCGAACGCCGAGGACCTCAACATCAAGGGAATCATTTACAACTACCACATCTGGAGCCCCAGCAGGGATAGTCCCGGGCCCTGGATGGAGGTCAAGCGTCCGGCGAACACGGTGTACAACAACCCGACCCTGGACCACGTGGACCACATCCACCTGTCCGCCGGTCCACCGCCCTTCCGGTAGTCCCCCAGCCACGTCTCGTCCGGGGCGTCGAGTGGGTTGCGGTCAACGGGTCCGCGCCGGTTTCCCCGTCGTGTGCTCCGGCTCCCTCCACCTTGCCGCGGGTTGTCCACAGATTCGGATCGGGGCTTGTCCGGGGTGGTCCGGCGGCCGAACCTGGAGGCATGAAGCGAGACCGCCGTGCTCCCTCTGGTTGTTCCCCGCTCTTCCCGCTCCCCCGCCCCGTGCCCCGACCCGGGCCACGCCGTATGGAACCCCCGCCGCGACGACCCTCCCCGCTGACGGGGCCGCCGCCCGACCACGACCTCCTCCTGCGCACGCTGCGCCCCGTCCTGGCCCAACTGTCCCCGGACGCGGTGGCCTTCGGTCGAACGGCCGCCTACGTGTGGGGAGTCGATCTGCACCCGCAGGGCACCTCCGTGACCCGCAACCGGCTGCATGTGGCGGTACCTCCGGGGGTCGGGGGCGCTGCTCGGGCCGGGGTCATCGCGCACCGTGAGCGCCTACCGGAGGCCGAGCGCACCCGGGTGCACGGGGTGCGGGTGACCACACGGGCAAGGACCGCGCTGGACGTGGCGGTGCAGTCGACCTCCCTGTACGCCGCGACCGCGGCCCTGGACCGCTTCCTCGCCCTGCGCCTCACCTCGGAGGAGCTGTTGCGGGCCGCCGCCCTGGTCCACCCCCGAAGGTCCCAGCGGCAACTGAGGCGGGCGCTGGGGCTCGCCGACGGGCGCAGCCAGTCGCCCGCCGAGAGCTGGACCCGGGTCCTGTTGCACCAGGTGGACCTGCCCAGGGCCGTTCCGCAGTGTCCGGTCTCCACCATGGAGGGCGACTTCAGGGTCGACCTGGGTTGGCCCGCGTACCGGGTGGCCGTGGAGTACGACAGCGCGGAGCACCACTCCCTTCCGATCGACCGTGCCCGCGACCGACTGCGGTACCGGGCCATGGAGGAGGCCGAGTGGATCGTGATCCCGATCGGCGTGTTCGACCTGTGCGCCCGCCCGGCCGGGTTCCTGCGCCGGGTGATGGGGGCGCTCACCGAACGGGGCTGGTCCGGGACGCCGGAACGCACGGCCGGGGTCTGGCGGGCCATCCGTCGGATCGAGCGCCATCCCCGGCGGTTGGGCTAGGCCGTTCTCGGCGCAGGTTCGCGCGGGCGGTCACGGCCACATGCGGACACCGAACGGGTGCGTACCGTGGCTGCGCCCGCCCCCTGGGCGCACACGTCACGGACCCGGCCGCACGGGACCGGCCCCCGGCGCACCCTGGTCGAACGCGTCCGGGGCCGCACGGTGGGGCCGACAGGTCGGCGGCGCCGGGCCCCGCGTACCCCGCTCCGGGGCCCGTGGCGGGCCGCCCGTTCGTCGGTGGTGACAGCGATGATGTTCGCCCGACCCCCGAACGGAGCGGTGAGTTACTGCGTCGTACTCCGCGTAAGCGGTACCCCCCGATCGTCGAGCCGCAGAATCGAGGCGTTGTCAGTGTCGACGTCGATGCCGTCCACGGAGCAGGAGCTGGAGGACGTCCCCGGAAAGCCCAACTGGCTGCTGAGCCTGTTGGTGGCCGTGGCCAGTCTGGCGGTGGTCGCCAGTGGTTGGAGCGTGGCCCGGCTGACGCTGGACGTGGAGGCCGCGGTGCCACCGTTGGCGGACCCGGGCGGGGTGGAGTCACCGCTGGTGCGGGCCGTGGACGCCGACCCCTCGGACCCGGAGGTGTTCCTGGAGTCGGCCGTCCAGGAGGTGCGGGACGCCCCCGCCCTCCATGTGAGTTACACGCGGACCGTGGAGGGTGAGGAGCCCGCCCAGGGGTGGGCCCGCCACGAGCCCGGCTCCGACACCGCCTTCGAGCACTACTTCGAGTCGTCCGAGGGGGTACGGGTCTACCGCTACGACCTGCCCGGCACCGGATTCATGATGACCGCGGAGAAGGGCCTGCCCGGCATGACCGTGCTGACCCAGCCCACGGAGGCCGACCGCCGCCTGTGTTCGGAGGAGTTCGTCCTCGGCGTCCTGGAGGACCTGGTGGAGACCGCGACGGACCTGGAACTGGTGGGTTCGGAGGAGATCGAGCTCCCCGAGAGCACCCGCGGGGTCGGGGCCAGCACGCACACCGCCTACCGGTACGGGGGGACCTTCGCGACGGAGGCGGGCGAATACCTGTCCGAGCCCGGTCGCAACAGCCTGGTCCCGGTCCCCGAGGCCCGGTTCGACTTCTGGGTGGACGAGGGCGGCCACCCGCGAAGACTCAGCTACACCGCCCCGGACGGGTTCGGTGAGACCTACGACTACCACCCCGTGGGGATCTAGGAGGTGTCCCGCCGCTGTTCGCGGGCGGCGGTCAGTCGGTTCCGGCCCGGCTCATCACCAGCTCGGGAACGTTGACGGTGTCGTCGAGTTCGTAGGCGTAGGGCGGGTCGGGCACGGTACCGCGCGGCTCGGGCTGGTCGGAGTCGACCAGCAGGTTGTCGCGGGTGACCACGTTGCCCGGTTCGTCGGGCTCGGCGGACACGGAGACCGGGGTGTTCTCGAAGTAGTTGCCCTCGACCAGCACCTGCGAGCCGTGCGAGGACTGGACGCCGTACTCCGGGTTGGCGCGGAAGTAGTTGTTGAACACGTGGACGTGCTCGGCGTTGCGGGCACGGGGGTGACGTTCGGAGGTGCCGTCGAAGAAGTTGTGGTGCACGGTGACCCGCAGCGCGCCGGGCTCGTCGTCGTCGCCTCCCACGGTGACCGCGGACTCGGCCTCGGTGAAGTGGTTCCACGAGAGGGTGACGTGGTCGGCGCCGTCGGTCACGGAGATCAGGGAGTCGTCCTCGCCACCGGAGAAGGTGGAACCGTCCACCCACACGTGGTGGGCTCCTCCCCTGAGGGTGATGGCGGGGCCCGTGGAGACCATGCCCAGGTTGGCGAGGATGACGTTGTCGGCGCCGTCCACGGTCAGACCGCCGCCGGTGAGCTCGGCGCCCTCCCCCACACCGAGGAGGGTCTTGTCGGAGGCGATCCGGACGGTGCCGTCGAGGTCGATCTCGCCCTCCACCTCCACCACGAGGGGCTCCTCGGCCTCCAGGTACTCGGCGAGCTGGTCGGCGTCGGTCGCGGTCACGGTCTCGCCGGCCGCTCCTCCGGTCACTCCGGGGTGTTCGACCGGGGCGTCCTCCGCGGAGCCCTCCGCGTCCTCGGAGTCGGGGTCCTCCTCGTCGGCCGAGGCCTCCGCGTCGTCTCCGGGGTCCCCGTCCGCCTCGTCCTCGTCCACCGGGCCGGCCAGCACCATGGGCTGGTCCGCCCAGCCGACGGGGGTGCCGAAGGGCCACTCCTCCTCGGGCGTCTCCGGGGGCGGGCTGGACTCGTCCGCCTCTCCGGTGTCGGGGTCCACGGCGGCACCGACGGGGGGTTCGAGGGTGTCGTCCGTGTCCTCCTCCTGCCGGGAGCAGGAGGTGAGGGCCACACACAACAGAGCCGCCAGGCAGGCGGCGGCGAGAGGGTGGAGTCGCATCTGGAACTTTCCAAAGAGCGGGGCGGGGGGAGGGGAGGTGTCGGGCTTCGACGATTCTCTCAGGCGGGAGGAGACACCGAACACACCGCCCGCGCGGTCCCGCCCCGTGCGAGCACGACGAAGGGCGTCGGCCCCCGTCCGACGGGGGCCGACGCCCTCACTGTCACGCCTCGCGATCACTCACCGTGGCCGCGAGGGGCTCCCCGGTGCCCGGTGCGACACCGGGGACGCCCCGTGGAGGCACGTCACCCTGGGGTGGCGCTAGTCCTCCTTGGCCCAGCCGATGTCCTCGTACACGTAGTCGGCCGCCAGGCCGTACTCGCCCCAGTTGTGCAGATCCTCGTTGACCACGTAGAGGCCGGGACGCTCGAACAGCGGGATGGTGACGACCTCGTCCCACAGCAGCGCGTCGATCTCGTTGGCGATCTCGGCGTAGCGCTCGGGGTCGGTCTCGATCGCGAGCTCGTCGAAGAGCTCCTCGATCTCCGGGGTGGAGTGCTTGCTGTTGTTGGCGCCCCAGTCCTCGCCGTCCTCGTCCAGCGGCATGCCGTAGTTGCCCTTGGTGGTGGAGGAGAACGGGGAGGTTCCCACGAGGACGTAGGTGACCATCTCGTAGTTGCCGGGGGTGACGTACTCGGAGAAGAGCGCGTTCGCGGGCACCTGCTGGACGTCGACCTCGATACCGACCTCGGCGAGCATCTGCTGCGCCATCTCGCCCTCGTCGACGGCCAGGTCCATGCCCTCGGAGGCCACGTAGGCCAGGGTGAGGGTCTCGCCGTCCTCGTTGGTCCGGATCTCCTCACCCTCTTCCAGGGTCCAGCCGGCCTCGTCGAGCAGCTCGGCGGCGCGGTCGAGGTCGCGGTCGCCCAGGTCGCCGCTGTTGTCCTGGTAGCCGTTCTGGCTGGAACGGAGGAGGCGGTTGACCTCGCCCGTGATGGGCCAGTCGACGGCGCCGAGCGCGACCTCGGCCATGGTGTCGCGGTCCAGGGTCATGGCGATGGCCTGACGGACGCGCTTGTCCTCGAGACGCGGGCTGGAGCCGTTCAGCGCGGTGAAGCGGTGGCCGTGGTTGACGGCGCGGGTGAAGTAGGCGCCGTCGCCCTCCATGTCCTTGACGCGCTCATAGCCGGCGGCATCGTAGCCGAGGTAGAAGCCGTCGACTTCACCGTTGGCGAAGGCACCGGCCTGGGCGCTGGTGTCGAGGCCCGCGAAGATGATGCGGTCGAGCTTGGCCTCGTCACCCCACCAGTCCTCGTTCTTGTGGACGGTGATGCGGGAGGCGACGTCGTCGAACTCCACGTCACCGAAGGGACCGGCGGTGACGGGGATGTCCTTGTTGTAGCCGTCGGCGAAGAGCTCCTCGTCCTCCATGTACTCCTTGGGGTACAGGGGGGAGAACAGGGTCGGCCACTCGCCGTAGGGCTCCTTCATCTTCAGGGTGAAGGAGTGCTCGTCGTCGCCCTGGACGATCTCGTCGATCCACTCGTAGCCGGTGGTCGAGAGGATCTCGAAGTCCCCGTCACGATCGCCCTTGCGGGTGATGACGGTGGCCTCGTAGTCCTCCCAGGTGATCGGCTCGCCGTCGGACCAGACGGCGTCCGGGTTCAGCGTGTAGTCGACCTCCAGGCCGTCGTCGCTCACGCCGTACTCGAGGACGTAGTCCTCGTTGGGGGCGAACCCGCCCTCGGCGTCGTAGCGGCTCGCCGACGGCATGACGGCGGCGATGACACGACGGACGTCGCCCTTGTTGCCCTGCACGTGGTTCATGTTGTGCTGCTCTTCGTACTCACTCAGAGCCCAGACGAAGTCACCCCCGTCCTGGAGGTCGTCGCGGTCCGCCGGGTTGAGGTCCTCAGCGGCGAGGGAGGCCTGCTCCTCGCGGGCGTCGTCCTCGCTCTGACCATCATCACTCGCGCAGGCGCTGGCGAGCAGCACCAGTGCGGCCACGGGCGCGAGATAACGCGCCTTCCCGATACGCATGGGGATCTTCCTCCTAGGGGTGGTCTGACCGGCGCGCGGGGCGGCGTCGGCCTTGCCTTTGGTGAACCGTGGGTCAGGCAAGACCCGCCTGCCGCTCCGAGAAGTGGCAGGCTGAGGCCTGGTCTCCTCCGTTGGTCGGCAGGATCGCCGGTTCGGCGCTCATGCACGTCTCCTGGTCGGACTCCGAGAGAGTGATGAACTTCTGGCACCTCGTCCGGAAGCTGCAACCCGTGGGCGGGTTGGCGGGGCTGGGCAGATCGCCTTCCAGAACGATGTGCGTGCGTGCCCGCTCGCGTTCCGGGTCGGGGACGGGGATGGCGGACAGCAGGGCCTGGGTGTACGGGTGGCTCGGGTGCCTGTAGACCGACCCGGTGTCGCCCAGCTCCACGATCTTCCCGAGGTACATGACCGCCACCCGGTCGGCGATGTGCCGGACCACGGACAGGTCGTGCGCCACGAACAGGTAGGCGAGCCCGAGCTTGGCCTGGAGTTCCTCCAGCAGGTTGATCACACCCGCCTGGATGGACACGTCCAGGGCGGAGACCGGCTCGTCGAGCACCAGGAGCTTGGGTTCCAGGGCCAGGGCTCGCGCGATGCCGATGCGCTGGCGCTGACCGCCGGAGAACTCCGCCGGGAACCGGGTGGCGTGTTCGGTGTTGAGTCCGACGAGCTGGAGCAGCTCGTAGACGCGCGCGGTGACCTCCCGGGACGGGACCCTGTGGGTGCGCAGCGGCTCGGCGATGATGTCGAACACCGGCATGCGCGGATCCAGGGAGCTCATCGGGTCCTGGAACACGATCTGCATGTCACGGCGCAGTGCGAACCGCTCCGTGCGGGACAGCTTGGAGACGTCCCTGCCCATGACCTCGACGCTGCCCCGCTGGGGCTTCTCCAGGCCCAGGATCTCCATGAGGGTGGAGGACTTCCCGCAGCCGGACTCCCCCACCAGCGCCAGGGTCTCCCCCTCCCGGATGTCGAAGTCGAGGCCGTCCACCGCGAACACGGTGCCGACGCGGCGCTTGAAGACCGCGCCCTTCATGAGGGGGTGGTGCTTGATCAGGTCCCGGACCCGCAGGACCTCGGGCAGGTCCTCGCGCCGCTCGGACGAGACCTCGAACTCGGGGATCTCGGGAACGGGGTAGATGTCCTTGGCGGTCCAGTCGTTGGCGTCGATCTCGCCGGAGCGGATGCACGCGGCCCGCTGGACCCCGGTGTCCTCGACGCGGACGTGGTCGTCGTCGAAGTCGTGCCTGGACCCGATCATGAGCAGGTCCGGTTCGGCGGCCTCGCACTCGTCCTGCGCGATGGGGCACCTGGGGGCGAAGGGGCATCCGGGCGGCAGGTCCGTGAGCGAGGGCGGAGTGCCCTTGATCGGGACCAGCGCCCCCTGGTCCTCCAGGTCCATGCGGGGCACGGCACCGAGCAGGCCCATGGTGTAGGGCATGCGGCTGTTGTAGTAGATCTCGTCGACGGTGCCGATCTCCACCGGCCGCCCCGCGTACATGACCAGGAGGCGGTCGACGAACCCGGCGACGACGCCGAGGTCGTGCGTGATCATGACGATCGCCGCGCCGGTCTCCTGCTGTGCCGTGCGCAGGAGGTTGAGGATCTGCGCCTGGATGGTGACGTCGAGGGCCGTGGTGGGCTCGTCGCAGATGATCACGTCGGGGTCGTTGGCCATGGCCATGGCGATCATGACGCGCTGGCGCATACCGCCGGAGAACTCGTGCGGGAAGGAGCGGTAGCGGTCCTCGGCGTTGGGGATGCCGACCAGGTCGAGGAGTTCCACGGCTCGGCGGCGCGCCTTGTCCTTGCCTCCCCTGGGGTTGTGGACCATGACGGCCTCGGCCAGCTGGTCGCCCACCGTGTACACGGGGGTCAGGCCGGACAGCGGGTCCTGGAAGACCATCGAGATGACCTTGCCGCGGATGCGGGCCATCTCCTTGTCGGACTTGCCCAGGAGCTCCTCACCGTGCAGGCGCACGGACCCGGTGATCTCGGCGTGTTCGGGGAGCAGCCCCATGGCGGCCATCGAGGAGACGGACTTGCCGGAGCCGGACTCGCCGACGATGCCCAGTACCTCGCCGCGGCTGACCGCGTAGCTGACGCCTCGCACGGCCTTGACGTCGGGATTGTTGTTGAAGCCACGGAAGGTGACCGTGAGGTCGGTGACCTCCAGGACGGGGGTCGACCCCGTGTTGGCGGTGTTCTCGGACTCCGTGTCCGCGATGGTCTCGGTGCTCATTGGTGGGCCTTCCCCTACTAGGACCGACGCGACTTGGCGGTGGGGTCGAGGGCGTCGCGCAGCCCGTCCCCGATCATGTTGACGGCCAGGACCAGCAGCACCAGCAGAGCCGTGGGGAAGACGAAGACCCAGGGCGCGGTGGTGGCGAAGGACGCTCCGTCAGCGATGACCACACCGAGGCTGACGTCGGGCGACTGCACACCCAGACCGAAGTAGCTCAGCGCGGTCTCGCCGATGATCGCGGTGCTGACCATGATCGTCGCGTCGGCGATGAGCAGCGACGACATGTTCGGCAGGATGTGCCGCAGGATGATCTTGTAGGGGGGTACGCCCATGAAGCGGGCGGCGTGGATGTACTCGCGTTCACGCAGGGAGATGGTCAGTCCCCGGACCATCTTGGAGGTGACCATCCAGCTGAAGGCCGCCAGCAGGATGACCAGGATGAGCCAGCCGCCCTGGCCGACGAAGTGTCGGGACAGGATCGCGAGAATGACGAAGCTGGGCAGGACCAGGGCCAGGTCGGCGGTCCAGGTGAGGGCGCGGTCGGTCAGTCCGCCGAAGTAGCCCGCGAAGGCGCCGATGAGGGCGGCCATCACCGTGGAGATCGCGGCCACGAGGAGACCGATGAGCAGAGACTTCTGCAGACCGGCGGTGGTCTGGGTGAAGATGTCCAGCCCGGTCCGGTTGGTGCCGAACCAGTGGTCGGGTGAGATGCCCTTGAGCAGGGCCCCGTAGTCGCGCTCCCCGACGTTCCACGGGCTGATCACGGGCCCGATCAGGGACAGGACGATCAGCAGCACGAGGATCACGATGCCGACGATGACGCGCCGGGTGGAGATGAGCTGCCGGGCGATGTCCTTGAGCCGGCTGGGCGCGGGCGGCGAGGTGGGGACGTCCTGGGGCGTCTCGGTGGTGGTGGTCATGGCGTGGTCTCCAACATGGCTGCTGCGGTGGCGTCCGGGAAGGGCTCGCTGGTGCTGGTGGCGTGGCGGTTCGGCATCGTCACACCCGGACCCTCGGGTCGAGCCAGGCGTAGAGGATGTCCGAGAGGAACGACGCCGCCATGATGGTGACGGCCATGAACCAGGAGACCGCCGCGACCACGTGCACGTCCTGTCGCGCGATGGAGTCGATGAGCCAGGCGCCCATGCCGTGCCATCCGTAGATCTTCTCGGTGAAGGTCGACCCGGAGACCAGGGCGCCGAAGGTGAAGGTGAAGTACGTGATGGTGGGGATCAGGGCCGTCCGCAGGGCGTGCTTGAACAGCGCCTTCCTCCGGGTGAGCCCCTTGGCCATCGCCGTGCGCACGAAGTCCGAGCCCAGCACGTCCAGCATCATGTTGCGCTGGTAGCGGGCGAAGGCCGCGAACAGGGCGAGCGCGAGCACGAGGGTCGGCAGGATCGCGTGGTGCACGCGGTTGAGGAGGGTCTCCCAGAGGTTGCCCTGGAAACCCGCCGAGTACTCGCCCACGTACTTCAGGAAGGTGAATCCGAGCCCGTCGTTGATCGCCACCGCGAGGACCTGGATGACGATCGCGATCACGACCGTGGGAATCGAGAGCACGAAGAAGGAGGCGCCGGTGGCGGCCTTGTCGAAGAACCGGTACTGGCGTACCGCGGCGTAGGCACCGATCGCGATGCCCAGGGCGCTGCCGAGGAGGGTGGCGACGGTGATCAGCCGCAGGGTGACACCGGCCTTCAGCCACATCTGGGCGGTGACGTCGCCGCCCTGGATGTTCTTTCCGAAGTCACCGGTGAGGACCCCGCTGATCCAGGTCACGTAGCGCTGGGCGAGCGGCGTCTGGTCGTTGAGGTTCAGCGAGTCCAGCTGGGTGTTGACCACCTCGGGCGGCGGCGGTGGCTGCATCTGCTCGAAGTAGACGCGCGGTTGAAGATTGGTGGCCGCGAGCACGTACGCGAAACTCGTCGCGATGAAAATCAGCACGACGTAGTTCAGCAGCCGTCTGGCCAGGAACTTGCCCAAAACTATCTCCGAACCTCACAGCCGAGCCCGGCGCTTGACCTGTCTTGATCTGTTGTGAGTCACCAGCACGGGGAGTGACACGGGCCGGGCAGGGTTCGTGGGCTCCGATCGGTTAGTCCGGGTAAGCGCCCAAGCTCTGCCGACACCGCGGGGATCACCCCCAGTGACCGCCGAAACACACTGGATTCCAGTTCACGGTCAGTGACCGGAATGTCAAGATTCTGGGGGATCACTAGACACTTGCTGGTAACCACCACATCAAGAAAGGACAACGGTGGCAATTTGGGCAGCAAGTTCGCATGCAATTGTCAAGTTTGACACGCAACGCAGCACTCCAACTCCATTGCGTCACAGGGTGGCATTGACCTGGACAAAGGGGAGACGCAAACACGGATCACGTAAACGACGTTTACAGAAAACCGCCCCCGAAGACGTTTCGTCACCCGATCGGTCGACGTTCGCAACATGCCGGAAACGATCCCCCTCCGCGCGTCGACCAAGACCGAACCAGCACGCGGGCATATTACCCTCAGTCACGAAAATGGCGATCTCCGGCGATCTCCGCTCCTCCCCGCGGCCCCCGAATTCGTCACCGTAGGTGACACGCGTTAACATCGACTAAGCACCACCCCTGACGCGGTCTTACGAACAGCACCCTCGACACCCTCTGCCACCTGCACGGATTCGAGTGACGTGGCCAACACCGGAGGACGGACACGCGGTACCAGCGGGGCCGGAGAACCGGACCGCACCGCACCCCACCAGGTGCCCAGCGAGCGCGCCGCGTCACCGGCGACGGACAGACCCGTCCACGCCAGTGGCCCCACCGGGGCCACACCGTGGCGGCGCCGCCAGGACACCAGGTGAGGAACGGTCAGCACCGCGGCGGCGATCAGCGCCCGCTTCCCCGGCCGCGCTCCCCTGCCGGAACCGGGCGGACGCCGGATCCCCGGGGGCGTGTCCGCACGGCTCGGGCGTTCACGGGCCCAGACCACCGCGCCGCTGACGGCCACCGCCGCGACGAGCGGCCAGTGGGCCGTCCGCGCGAACCGTGCTCCGGTGCGCACCGTGTGCGCCAGGTCCACGGCCACCGGCCGCACCGTGTCCCTGGCCGGGACCCCGGCCTCCCGTACCAGTTCGCGTGCGGTCGCGGCTCCCCCGAGCGCGCACACCGCCAGGCCGGCCAGCGGACGGCCGGACAGGGCCAGGCCCAGGCCGACCACTCCGGACAGCGGCAGCTCGGGACCGGCCACACCCCGCCCGTGCCTGCGCGTCAGCGGCCCGGCCGCGGCCCCGGCCTCGAACCGGGAGAGCAGATGGGAGCGCAGGTCCGTGAGCGGCGCCGTGCGCACCCGCGACCGGGGCTCGTACCGGACCGTCCATCCCCGCTCGGCCAGTCGCCACAGCAGGTCCACGTCGGCCGTCGTACCGAGGGAGGGGTCCGGTTCGGCCAGGCCCCGCCGCACCAACAGGGCGGGCACCGGCTCCGGCGACGCGGCCGGGCCGTGGGTGGGCGCGGGTCGGCCGAGGCCGTGTCCCCAGGGCAGGATCGGCGCGGGGTCGGGTCCCCTGTCGGCGTGGAGTGCGCTGAGGGAGGCGACGAACATCCCCCGGGGGCCGCTCCGCACCCGTTCGGCGAGGACCCTGGGCACCACCGCCGCTACACCCGGGTCGGCGAAGTGACCGAGGGCGGTGACCAGCCAGCCGGGCGCGGGCCGGGTCCCGGCGTCCACCAGGGCGACCACCGGGGCGTCGCAGACCCTGAGCGCGACCGCCCGGGCCTCGGCGCCGTCCAGGGGTCCGGGCACCACGTGCAGGCCCCGGGCGCGGGCCACCTGGGCGCCCAGAGAGGTGGCGCCGACCACCACCGGCCTCAGGTCCGGGTGCTCCTGCCGGAGCCCGTCCAGGGTGGCCTCCAGTTCGAGGTGGCGTTCGGCCCCGACCACGGCGACCTGCACACCGGGAACAGGGGCCGCCGACGCGGGCCGGGGGTGGGCCAACCCGGCGTCCACCAGCGCACGTGCGATCCGGCGTTCACCGTGGTGGGCGGGCATGGCTCCGCTGAGCCAGCGGATGACCGCGCTGACACCTTCGGGCGGCAGGCGCAGGGCTCCGGGCGGTGAACCGCCGACGAGGACGTGGCCCTCGTCCGTGAGTCGGACGGCGCGGTCGATCTCGACGCCGAGGCCGACAGGCAGGGGGTCGGGGGTGGGCGAAGCCATGCCTCCTACCCTCTCGGGTGATCCGAGCCACGCGCAAGACCGAGGCAAGCGGCAAATTTCGGGAGGTCTTCACCAAATCGTTATTCGACCTTGAACCGCCGCAGCGGCGCGTATCCCCGCCGATATCCGACCCCCATCAGGCCCACCCACTCGACCGGAACCCTCTTTGGGCAGTTCAGAGGGGGTTACCCTGTCCGGACCAGGTCGGCTGGGTCGTCAAGGAGGCACGGAGCGTATGCTGAGCGCGATTAGGCCCTTCAGTGTCGTAGGGCACACCCCACACCACACATGACCACCCTCCACGGCCAGCCCTTCGGCCTCGCCACCGTCCCGTGTGAAGCCCCGCGGCTTCTCCCCCATCGCATGCCGCCGCCCTCGTGCCGCGTCCCCAGCGGCACCGAGCCGTGTCCCTCCCTGCTCCCGGGGGCTTCGCCCCGTGTCTGCATCCCGCGCCGTGACCCGTTCCGGGCATGGACGCGTCCAGGGCCAGGCGCCAGTCCGGCCCTGCCCGCGAACACACATCCTCGGGGAGTGAACCCACTTGTGTGAGACCGCAGCCCCTCGACCAGTGCCCGCGCACCCGCTCCCGACGGCGTCGGCCCCTCTCCACCGTCCCCAACGCCCGGCCAGTCCCATGAAAGAGTCCAGCAGTACCCCGTCCCGATCCCCCGCAGAGGGCCGTCCCGTGCGTCGGCGCTTCCCCGGTCTGGCCAGCCAGATCGCCTACGCGCGCAGGTTCGTCGCGCGGCAGCTGGCGGTCTCACCGGAGGTCACCACGGCGACGCTGTTGACCAGCGAGCTGGCCACCAACGCCATCACCCACAGCGACTCGGGCCGCGCCACCGGGAAGTTCGAGGTGTGCGTGCGGCACGCGCCCGGGTGGGCCCGGGTGGAGGTCCGTGACCTGGGCAGCACGACGGAGGCGCCCACGCCCCAGCACCGCGATCCCTACGACACGGCCGAACACGGCCGGGGTCTGGATCTGGTGGAGGCGCTCGCCAGTAAGTGGGGGACCGAACCACGCCACGACGGCCGGGGCCGTCAGGTGTGGTTCGAGCTGGTGTGGGACGGCGACGACCAGGAGTCCGATCGGTCCGGCTGAGGAGCCGGTGCGGTTCCGGAGCTGGGCGTTCCCGGTCGTGAGGTCCGTGCGTCGCCGTGCCGGGGGCGTGTGCTGTCCTAGTCGTCAGCCGTGGTCGGTACGGTCCCCTTGGGGTCCTCGGTGGTCACACCGGTGTCCGTGGCGGGCAGCCGGTAGCGCTCGTACAGTTCGCGCGCGTAGTCCTTGGCCTCCTGGGAGGGCTCGTCTCCGAGCTCGTCGCGAACGAGGTCATCCAGGCTCTTCTTCGAATCATCCATGGGGGGAAGCCTGCCTGGACTGGGCGGATAGCACAAATCGACATACCGGTGACACAGAGGAAGGGCCCTGGATCCCTTGATCCACAGGGCTTTGCGGTCCTCCGGCAGTCTCGGGGCCCCCGCGTTCCCCACGCTCACGGGCCCGGTCCGGTGCCGCCGAACGCGAGGAGGGTGCCCCGCACGAGCCTCGTGCGGGGCACCCTCCTGTTGGTGCCGTACCGGTGGAGCTAGCTCCCGCTGGTTCCTCCGGTGGCGGTGTCCTGGTCCCGCGGGACGTCACCGGCCTCACCGTCGGCCGTGGTGCCGTCGCTCGCCTCCCCGGCCTCCGCCCGGGCACGCCGCTTGGCGCGGCGCCGCTCCTGACGCTCGGCCGACCTGGCCTCGCGCCGCTGGCGGCGCACCTCCACCAGCTGGTAGAGGACCGGGACCAGGATCAGGGTGAGCAGGGTCGAGGTGACCAGACCACCGATCACCACGAGGGCGACCGGGGCGGAGACGAAGGCTCCGCCGCCCGCCAGACCCGTGGCCATCGGGACGAGCGCGGCGATGGTGCCGACCGCGGTCATCAGGATGGGGCGCAGGCGGTGTCGCGAGCCCTCGACGATGGCCTCGCTGAGGCCCATCCCCTTCTTCCGGTTCTGGTTGATCAGGTCCATCAGCACGATGGCGTTGGTGATCACGATGCCGATGAGCATCAGCATGCCGATCAGGGCGGCGGCGCCGATCGGCGTGCCGGTCAGCATCAGCAGGCCCAGAGAACCGGTGGCGGCGAACGGGACCGAGACGAGCAGCATGAGCGGCTGCATCAGGCTCTTGAACGTCGCGACCATGATCAGGTAGCAGATGATGACCGCGGCGAGCAGTGCCAGACCCAGCTGCGCGAAGCCCTCGGTCTGGTCCTGGCTGACACCGCCGAGGCTGGCGGTGGCACCCGAGGGCAGGTCGATCCCGTCCAGCGCCTGGGTGATCTCGACGCTGACCGCCCCGAGGTCGGAGGCCGTGGGGTTGGCCGACACCGTGGTGCTGGTGACACCGTCGATGCGGGTCAGCTCCGGCGGCTGCTCGACCTCGGTGACCTCGGCGACGTCGCCGAGTTCGATCTCCTCGCCGGTGGGCGTGGTGATCGGCAGCTCCTCGAGCTCGGCCACGGTGCCCGGCGCGTCCTGGACCAGGACGACGACGTCGCGGCGGATGTGCTCGATGGTGGCGTCACCGACGTCGCGGCCGTTGAAGGCGGCGGAGACGGTCTGGCCGACCACGCTCTCGTTGAGGCCGTACTCGGCGGCCTCCTCACCGTCGACGTGCACCTCCAGCGCGGGCTGCGACTGGGAGATGCCGCTGGTGACGTCGTCCGCGCCGTCGATGCCGCGGAGTTCGTCCTCGATCATCCCGGCCGCCTCGACCAGGGTGTCCTGGTCTTCGGCGGTCACACGGACCTCGATGCCCGAGCCGCCCATGCCGCCCGTGGAGTCCATGCGCGGCGGGTACTCGGTGTCGAGGTCGTCGAAGGTGTCCCGCAGGACGTCGCGGTTGCGGAGCTGGTCGGTGTCGGGGTCGGCGGTGATCGTGTAGTCGATCTGGTCGCCGCCCCCGCCCATCATCGGGTTGCCGCCGATGTTGACCTGGTAGGTCTCGATCCAGGCCATTCCGGCCAGGGCTTCCTCGACCTTGACGGCCTCGGCGTCGGCGGCCTCCAGGGACATGCCCGGTTCGAGCTCCTGGATGACCGTGTAGGTGTTCTCCTCGGCCTCGCCCAGCCAGTCCGTCTCGGAGTTGGCGGCCATCACGGCGGTACCGCCGAAGATCGCCACCGAGGCGGCGAGCGTGACCACCGTGGCCACCTTCCGCTTGGTGGTGATCCACCGGATGACGGGCAGGTAGGCGCGCTGGAGCGGGGTGCGCATCTCGCGCTGGTAGGCCGCGTGCTCGATCTCCTCGCGGCTGGAGTCCCCGACCTCGGCGGGCCGCAGGAACCAGTAGCACAGGACCGGGGTGATGGTCAGGGCGACGAGCAGGGAACCGGCCAGGGCCAGGCTGCTGGTCACCGCGAACGGCATGAAGATCTCACCGACCATGCCGCCGACGAAGGCCAGCGGGAGGAACACGGCGATGGTGGCGAAGGACGAGGAGGCCACGGCGGTGGCGACCTCACGGACACCGTCCTTGACGGCGGTCATCCGCTCCTTGCCGTAGTCCATGTGTCTGCGGATGTTCTCCAACACCACGATGGAGTCGTCCACCACCCGGCCGATCGCGATGGTGATCGCGGCCAGGGTGAGCATGTTCAGGGTGAACCCGAACACCTGCATGCCGACGAAGGCCGCCAGGACCGACACCGGGATGGACACCGCCACCACCAGGGTGGAGCGGATGGACAGCATGAAGACCAGGATCACGATGACCGAGGCGGCCAGGCCGTAGGCCCCGGCCTCGAACATGTCCGTGATCGAGTCGTTGATGAACGGAGCCTGGTCGAAGACGACGGCCAGGTCGATGTCGTCGCCGAGCAGGTCGGACTGCTGGTCGAGGACGTCCTGGACGCCGTCGGAGATCTCGACGGTGTTGCCGTCCGGCGTCGCCATGACCATGAGCGCGACGCTGGGGTTGCCGTCCAGGCGGGCGATGGAGGAGGCGTCCTCGGTCACCATCTCGACGTCGGCGACCTCGGAGATCTGCACGGGAGAGGGCGCCGGGGCCGGCGGGGCGCCCGGCATGGCCGCGGACGGGTCCGCGCCCTGGGAGGGCTGCACCCACACGTCCTCGATGTCGTCGAGGCTGGTGAGCTGGTCACCGGTGGTGACGCTCAGGCTGCGGCCGTCCTCGTCGATGCTGCCGCCCGCCATGAGCAGGCCGCTGGACTCCAGGGCGTCGGCCAGGTCCTGGGTGCTGATCCCGGCGTCGGAGAGCTCGTCCTCGTCCGGGGTGACCTCGACGCGCTGGTCGGGGACGCCGGACAGGTTGGCCGAGCGCACGCCCGGGACCGACTCCAGTTCCGGGATGAGCACGTTCTCGATGGACGCGGCCATCGACTGCTCGTCGCCGTTCTCGGAGCTGGCGGCGAGCATCATCACCGGCATCATGTCCATGCTCAGGGCCATGACGGAGGTGGAGGCGTCGTCGGGGAGCAGACCGGAGATCTGGTCGACGGCGACCTGGGTCTCGCGGACCAGGGCGTCCTGATCGCGGTCGTAGTCGAACTCCGCCATGATCTGCGCGGACCCGGTGGTGGAGGTCGAGGTGATGGTGTCGACCCCCTCCACGCCCTGGAGGGCCTGTTCGAGGGGCTCGGTGACCTGTCCCTCGACCACCTGCGGTGTGGCGCCCTGGTACTGGGCGGAGACCATCACCATCGGCAGGGACATCTCGGGGAAGAGCTCACGCTTGGACGACATCGCCGCGAGGACGCCGAAGAGCAGAACGGCCAAGGTGATGAGGAGGACCAGCGCCCGGTTGCCGAGCGACATGACCGAAAGCCGGTTCACGCGTTCGTCCCTTCCGCCGGGTGGGCGGAGCCCCGAGTCGGGGGTTGTTCCGCGCGGAGGGCCGTTGGGGCCTGTCTGGACATGAGAGGTGCTCGCTCCTAGCTCGCCGTGTGTGGGACGGCCGGACCCGGGTGTGCGGCGTTCGTTGTCGAGCGCGCGCTCACCGGTGCGGTCTCGGTGCCGATCCGCGAGGACGTGGGTGTGGGGGATGCGGGGTGTTCGTCCGCCTGGTACGGGGCCCGCGAGGGGCTGCGCATCCGCCGGGCGCACCACTCACCATACGTCGCGTTATATCGGAAGTTGAGCGGAACAAGGGAGTTCAGGGATCTCTCAGGGACATGTCAGCCTTCTGTCAGGGTCCCGTCCGACCAAAGTTAGGGACGCCTGCGAAAAGTCGGGGGTCACCCATCCCGAAGTGTGTGTTCGTGCACTCAGAACGCACGGGTTCCCGTAACGGACATCACATGGTCATTTCCGGCCCCCCGAAACTCGCCGGAGTGCGCCGCGCCCGCCCGGCGAACCGGGGACGAGCGACGGCGCGGCGCGGTGACTCAGACGACCGGCGCCTGTTCCCCTGGTTCCCCCTGGGAGTCCAGGGTCACGTGGGGCTGCGTGGTGCCCCAGACGACACCGAGGAGGTCCTCCAGCGCGTGGGCCAGGGACGCGTCGACGAGTTCGTAGCTGACCTGGCGTCCGCGCGCCTGTGTCCGGACGAGTCCGCAGTCGCGCAGGCAGGCGAGGTGGTTGGAGACGTTCTGCCGGGTGAGGCCGAGCCGGTCGGCGAGTCCGGCCGGATAGTCAGCCCCCTCCAGCAGGGCCAGGAGGAGGCGGCACCGCGTGGGGTCGGACAGGGCGCGGCCGAGACGCTGGATCGCGGAGAGGCGCTGCTCGGAGGTCAACATGAAAATCATTGTACACCGTTTGCTGTATAGACAGTCATCGCTGTATAAACAGTGAAGGCTGAACTGTTGGCCGGGACACCCGGGCCCACCCATCACGCGGGCCCACCGCAGCAGACCACCGCGACGCGTGGCGACGCCACCGCTCGCCGAACCGAGGAGGGAACCCATGGGCGCGGGACACGACCACGGCCCGATCACCGCCGGGGCCGCCAACAGCAGGAGGTTGGCACTGGTCCTGGGATTGATGCTCGTCGTCGCCGTCGTTCAGGTCACCGGCGCCGTGTTCAGCGGCAGCCTCGCCCTGCTCGCGGACGCCGGACACACCGTCACCGACTCCTTCGGGATCGCCCTGGCACTGGCCGCCGTGTGGATCGCCGCGCGCCCCGCGACCAGCAAGCGCACCTTCGGTTTCCAACGGGCCGAGATCCTCGCCGCCGCCGTCAACGCGATCGTGCTGTTCGCCCTGTGCGGGTTCATCGTGATGGAGGCGGTCAAGCGACTCAGCGAACCCGCCGAGGTGTCCGGGCTCGGCATGGTGGTCGTTGCCGCCTTCGGCCTGGTCATGAACATCGTGGCGCTGCTCGTCCTGCGCTCGGGCGCCAAGGAGAGCCTCAATGTCAAGGGCGCCTACCTGGAGGTCATGAGCGACGCTCTGGCCTCGGTCGGCGTGATCGTGGGCGGCCTGATCGTGTGGCTCACCGGCTGGCAGCAGGCGGACACCCTGGTCTCCCTGGGCATCGCCGCGATCATCGTGCCCCGCGCGTGGGCGCTGCTGAAGGAGGCCGTGCACATCCTGCTGGAGGCCACGCCCAAGGGCATGGACCTGAGCGAGGTCCGTGCGCACCTCATGGGTCACCCGGCCGTCATCGACGTGCACGACCTGCACGCCTGGACCATCACCTCGGGTGTCCCCGTGATGTCCGCGCACGTGGTGGTCTCCGAGGACGACCTGAGGGACTCCGGAAGGATGCTCGACGAACTGCACGAGTGTCTGACCGGGCACTTCGACGTCGAACACTCCACCCTCCAACTGGAGCCGCCGGGCCACGCCGACCACGAGGGCGCCCGGCACCCCTGAGGGGCTCCCGCTCCTCGCGGTGGGGCGGCGTGCCCGGACCGCGTGGCTTTGGCAGAATTGTTCGGGTCCCCGAGCGAGGAGAGCCCGTGTCACGCAGCCCCGACCACCAGCCACGTCAACGGTGAACCGACCGCCCGCACGCCGTCGCCCCAGGGCGCTGCGATGGTTCGCACGCGGCGTGTTCTCGCTGCGGGGAGCAGTACGGAACCGGAACCCGGCCACCGAACGGCACGTCAGCCGGGAGCCCCGCGCCTGGCTCAAGCCCGCGCGGGTCTTCCTGCTGATGTTCGTGACCGTGGATCTGGTCGGTGCCCTGCTCCTCAGCACCCCGTGGGCGACGACGGACGGCCGCGGGCTCCCCTTCGAGCAGGCCTTCTTCACTGCGACCTCGGCGCTCGCGGTCTGCGGTCTCAGCGTCGTCTCGATCGGTGACGACCTGAGCGGGTTCGGCCAGGGCGTGGTGCTGGCGCTGATGCAGGCGGGCGGCATGGGCATCATGACCCTGGCCTCGCTGCTGGGAACCGCCGTGATCCACCGGTTCGGGCTCCGGATGCAGCTCAACGTGCAGGCCGAGATGCGCACCCTGTGGGTCGGGGACGTGCGCGGCCTGGTGAGCCGGGTCCTGACGATCTTCCTGGTCTGCCAGGCGATCACCTTCCTCCTGATCACCCCCCGCATGTGGCTGGGCTACGACCTCACCCTCGGCCAAGCGGTCTACTCCGGCGTCTTCCACGCCGTCTCGTCGTTCAACAACGCCGGGATGTCCCTGTACCCCGACAGCTTCGTCCGGTTCTCCGGAGACGCGCTCGTCCTCTTCCCCATCGCGCTCTCCTCGATCCTCGGCGGCATCGGCTTCCCCGTGCTGCTGGAGCTGCGCCGCCAGCTGCGCACGCCGCACCGCTGGACCCTGCACACCAAGCTCACCGTCGCCACCACCAGCCTGCTCTTCGTGGTGGGAGCGCTGCTGGTCACCACGATGGAGTGGAACAACCCCAACACCCTCGGGCAGCTGCACTGGTGGGCCAGGGTCACCGACGGCGTCTTCGCCGGGGTGATGCCGCGCAGCGGCGGACTGAACTCCGTGCCCACCGGCGAGATGCAGGACTCCACCCTGCTGCTGACCATCATGCTGATGTTCGTCGGCAACGGCAGCGCCGGGACGGCGGGCGGGATCAAGGTCGCCACCCTCGCGGTCATCTTCCTGGTGGTGCTGGCCGAGGTCCGCGCGCACGACCGCGTGCACGTCTTCGGTCGTCAGCTTCCCTACGACGTGATCCGCCAGGCCCTGAGCCTGGTCTTCCTGTCCGCGACGGTGGTCGCCGCCAGCACGTTGGTCATGCTGTACGCCACCCGGTACTCCCTCATGGAGGTGCTCTTCGAGGTGGTGTCCGCGTTCGGCGTGGTGGGGCTCTCCACCGGTATCACCCCCGATCTCGCGCCCTGGAACCAGTACCTGATGGCGGTGCTGATGGTGGCCGGACGGATCGGGCCGGTCACCTTCGTGACGGCCCTGGCCTTCCGCGACCGGCACCGCCGCTACGAACTCGCCGAGGCCCGACCGATCATCGGTTGAGCACGGGACCCAATCGGTACTTCCCCGGAGGAGAGAGAACATGCCACACCGAGACAGACCAGACGACAAGCGCGTGCTGGTCATCGGCCTCGGCCGGTTCGGGAGTTCGCTCGCGCTGGAACTGGTCAACCGCGGCTGGGAGGTGCTCGGCCTGGATTCCAACCCCCGCCTGGTGCAGACCTACGCCGACGCGCTCACCCACACGGTGGTCGCCGACGTCACCGACGAGGAGGCGCTGCGACAGATCGGCGCGGCCCAGTACGCGCGGGCGGTGGTGGCGATCGGCAGCCACCTGGAGGAGAGCATCCTGGCCACGTCCCTGCTGGTGGACATGGGTGTGCCCTCGATCTGGGCGAAGGCGACCAACCGCAGGCACGGGCGCATCCTGGAGCAGGTCGGCGCGGACCACGTGGTACTGCCCGAGCACGACATGGGCGAGCGGGTGGCGCACCTGCTGTCCGGGCGGATGCTGGACTACGTGGTCCTGGACTCGGGCTTCGCGCTGGGCAAGACCCGGGCGCCGAAGTCGCTGCTGGGCAGGACGCTGCGGGAGACACGGGTACGCCAGCAGTTCGGGATCACCGTGGTGTCGGTGAAGCGGGTGGGGGCGTCCTTCACCTACGCGACCCAGGAGACCGTCCTCCACAAGGGTGACGTGATCGTCGTGGCCGGGCGCACCGACGACGTGGAGCGGTTCGCGGAGAGCACCTGAACGGGGTTGTGGCAGGCCAGGGAGCTTCCCGACAAGGCCGACAAATTGACAACCGTTTTCATTGTCCCGATGATGGGTCCATGAGAACTCCCATCGCGCGCGCCGCCGCCCTCGGCGCCACCACACTCCTGATCGTCACCGGGTGCGGAACCGGCGGAGGCGGGACCGACGAGGACGGCGTCTCCCCCGCCGACGCGGACCTGACCGTGGTCACCGGCGTGTATCCGCTGGAGTGGCTGGCGCAGGAGATCGGTGGCGACGGCGTCGCCGTCGTCCAGCTCACGGAGCCGGGCACCGAACCGCACGACCTCGAGCTGACCGGCCGACAGATCGCCGAGGTCAGTGAGGCCGACATCGCCTTCTACGTCCAGGGACTCCAGCCCGCGGTGGACGAGGCGGTCAACCAGGAGGCCGAGGGGGCCGCTCTCGACGTGGCCGACATCGTCGAGCTCCGCCCGGCCGCTGGCGCGGACGACCACGCGGAGGACGACCACGCGGAGGACGATCACGACCACGACCACGACCATGAGCACGAGGAGGAGGACGGGGGGCACACCGAGGACGACGGTCACGACCACGGCGACCTCGACCCGCACTTCTGGCTGGACGTGGACCTCATGAAGGAGTCCGCCGAGGCCCTGGCCCAGCGGATGGGCGAGATCGACCCCGAGGGAGCCGACCGCTACCAGGAGGGGGCCGAGCGCGTCGTCGGCGAACTCTCCACCATCGGCGATGCCTACGAGGACGGCCTGGCCACCTGCGAGCACCGCGAGGTGGTGGTCGGCCACACCGCCTTCACCTACCTGACCGAACAGTACGACCTGGAGCAGATCGGGGTCAGTGGGGTGGACCCCGAGACCGAGCCCTCCCCCGCCCAGATCGCCGCGATCACGGACGTCGTCAGGGAGCGCGACATCACGACGATCTTCACCGAACCGCTGATGCCCGCCGCCACCGCCGACACCATCGCCGCCGAGACCGGCGCGCGGGTGGAGGTGCTCGACCCGCTGGAGGGCGTCACCGACCGGTCGCCCGGCGACGACTACCCGTCGATCATGCTCGGCAACCTGGACGCGTTGACCGCCGCACTCTCCTGCGAGTGAGTCGAGGGGGCGCGCACACCCCCCAACGAGGCCCCGTCGGATGACCGGCGGGGCCTTTTGCTACCACAGGACATTCGACGCGGGGCGCCCTTTCCAATAACGGTTCCGCGATCGTCACAAAGGGCCTGACCTGCATCGGAATGGGCTTGATCGGATACCGAAAGGCATCCCGATTACATGGCGCTTACATCCTCACAAAGCTCCGGACAAGTGGCGATGGTCACGCTATGCTCGGAAGAGTGTCAGTGCTGATGCACGTGCATCTGTTAGTGCATCGGTACGCACATCCCCTCAGAGAGACCAAGGAGCTAGACGAACATGACCGCACACAACGGCATCCGCGCGACCGAGCTGACCGAGGCCTCCTGGCAGAAGGCCAAGCGCAGCAACTCACAGGGCGCCTGCGTCGAGATGGCCCGCCTCAGCGACGGTTCGATCGCCATGCGCAACTCGCGCTTCCCGACCGGACCGGCCCTGGTCTACACCCAGGAGGAGATCGACTGCCTCATCCTGGGCGCCAAGGACGGCGACTTCGACAATCTGCTCGGCTAGGGCGTGTTCCCCGCCTCCTGACCGGCGCACCCCGGGGCGGTGCGTCAGCAACGGCCTGGTATGCCTCACCCTTGCTCTCTCCCAGGCCGCAGGGGCTCCACGAACACCGAAGGGCTCCGTCCGAAACGGACGGAGCCCTTCACGCGTGTGTGGACCGGCCGGGTGGGGGCCTCGGTACCGGTGTCAGTTGCCTTCGAGGTCCTTCAACATGTCCTTGAGGAAGGAGAGGGTCTCGTCGGGGGTGGCTGCGGAGACGCTGAGCCGCGTCATGGCCTTGGTGTAGGCCTCCACCGTGGCGGGCTTGTCGATGACCTCGCCGTCGGTGAGCTGTTCGAGGTAGACGATGTCGGAGAGTTCGAACTCGGAGTAGCGCAGCAGCGTGAAGGAACCGGCCTCCGCCGCGTGCGCGCCCACCTCGAAGGGGATGATCTGGAGGGTGACGTTCTCGTGGTTCTCGCAGAGGTGGATCAGGTGACGGAGCTGGCCGCCCATGATCGCCGGGCCGCGCTCCCTGCCCCCGATGGGGCGGCGCACGGCCGCCTCGTCGAGGATGATCCACATCTTCTTTCCGGCTTCCAGGTGCTTCTGTCTGGTGAGTCTGGCCTGGATGCGCTGCTCGGTCACCATGTCCGTGTCGACGCCGCCGGAGATGATCTCGCGGGCGTACTCCTCGGTCTGGAGCAGGCCGGGCACGAACTGGGACTCGTAGATCCGGATCTGGTCGGCGGCCTCCTCGAAGCCCACGTAGCGGATGAACCACTTGTGGAGGGCGTCGCCGTACTCCTTCCACCAACCGGGCTTGTTGGATTCGGCGGCCAGTTCCCGGAATTGCTTGAGCAGCTTGCGGTCCGTGACGCCGTACAACTTCAGGAGGTCCTCGATATCACGGGTCTTGAATCCGACCCGGCCGAGTTCCATGCGGCTGATCTTGGAGGCGGAGGCACGAATCTTCTCACCAGCCGCCTCACGCGTGAGGCCGCTGCGCTCCCGATGCTTCCTCAGCTGGTGCCCGAGGAGCATGCGACGCACGGTGGGTCCACTCCCCTGACGCAATTGAGCGATATCCACCTTCGCCGCCTCTCTGTCATTCTCCGAACAAGGGTATCGGGTCGACCGAACCCCTTTGCCGGGCGGTCCGGACACTACACGTACACGATATAGCCCGCGTCCCGCGCCGCCCACGGATCGGTCCCGTCAACGCCTCCGACACGTCGGATCGCTGGGTGGAGACCCTCCGGGGGCCGCCAAGCGGTCGGCCCCCGAGAACCGGGGGCCCGTGTCATCGACTCACACGAATTGCGCCCAAACGAACTTTCCGCCGGGCGGCGTGGGAATCACTCCCCACTCTCGCGCGAAAGCGCTCACCAGGGCAAGCCCTCTGCCACCCTCCATGCTCGGCTCCGCTTCCCTTCTGTGGGGCAGGCGATCTCCGCCGTCCCGAACGGCGCAGATGAATTCACCGCCGCTGCGCATCAGGGACAGCTGAATACCGGCTTCGCCCTGCCTGGTCAAGGCCAGAGGTCCACCGTGGCGTACCGCATTGGTGACCAATTCGGAAACGACCACCGCCACATCACCTGACAAGTACTCCATCCGCCATTCGAGGAGGAGGGCCGCGGAAATCTCGCGCGCGGCGGCCACCGCCCGGGGACGGGGTTCGAAGGTCCACGTGACGGCGTCGTGCCGGTCACCGCAGACCGGGGTGTTCCAACGACGCGAACCATGGGTCAGGACCCTGAGCCACCAGGCGCCGGCCGGCTTCGCCACCACCTCCGCACACTCCATGCCCTTCAACTCCTCACTGACGCTTCGCGCCGAGCCGCCGACGAAAGGGGAGGCCCGTGCCGGTGCACGACCCGAATGCACGTGCATCTCGGCGTTGGAGGCAATCGTAGGCCACGCCCCGACAAAGTGCAGGCAAACGCGGACACGAACCCGAAAGGATTGCCGGTGCGCAGGTGGGAGGTATCGAGGAGCTGTCGCGGAAGCGTTACCCAGGTGTTTCGCAAGTGCGGCGCAACCACCACCCGGGGACGTACCGACCGGTAGGCATGTGGATAGGATTCCCCAGCGCCCAGCACACGAATTACGGAGGTAACACCATGTCCCCAACGCCTCGTGTGGCGATCGTTACCGGTGCGGCCCGTGGTATCGGGGCCGCGACCGCCGAGCGTCTGGCCCGTGAGGGCCGAGCCGTCGCGGTGCTGGACCTCAGGGAGTCCGACGCCCGGGAGGTCGCGGACCGGATCACGGACGCCGGTGGCACGGCCGTCGCGGTGGGCTGCGACGTCTCCGACGAGGACCAGGTCGGCTCGGCGGTCGACACCGTCGCCGAACGGCTCGGCCCGCCCGCGATCCTGGTCAACAACGCGGGCGTGCTCCGCGACAACCTGCTGTTCAGGATGTCCGCCGACGACTGGGACACGGTCCTCGGCGTGCACCTGCGCGGATCGTTCCTGATGAGCAGGGCCGCGCAGGCGCACATGACCGCCGCCAAGTGGGGCCGGATCGTCAACCTGTCCAGTTCCTCCGCGCTGGGCAACCGGGGCCAGGCCAACTACTCGGCGGCCAAGGCGGGGCTCCAGGGCTTCACCAAGACCCTCGCCGTCGAGCTGGGCAAGTTCGGTGTCACCTGCAACGCGGTCGCCCCCGGGTTCGTCGAGACCGCGATGACCCGCGCCACCGCGGAGCGGATCGGCGTCGACTACGACGACATGAAGGCCTTCAAGTCGGCCGAGATCCCGGTCCAGCGGGTCGGCTACCCGGAGGACATCGCCAACGCCGTCGCGTTCTTCACCGGCGAGGACGCCGGGTTCGTGTCCGGCCAGGTCCTGTACGTCGCGGGTGGCCCCCTCGACTGACCGGCCCCGGCCACAGGACGGGCGTCCCCTGGCGGGGCGCCCGCCCTCCGTGATCACGTGGCCGGAACCGGCCATCCACTCCCGGCGCAGAGGCGTTAGGAGGGCGGTGCCTCCGGCTTCGGGCGCACGAGCACCTCGGTGATGGTCCTGCCGTTGGTCTCCGCCACCTCGGCCGTCCAGCCACCGAAGTCCACCCGTTCCCCCGCCCTCTGGGGGATGTGTTCCAGCACGGCGAGGATCAGCCCGGCCACGGTGACGTAGTCGCCCTCCGGCGGGTCCGGGAGGTCCAGGTCGAGGTCGGACAGGTCGTGCACCGGGTAGGTCCCCGGCAGCGTCATCGACCCGTCCTCGTGCCGCCGGACGACGCGGACGTCGGTGTCGGTCTCGTCGTAGATCTCCCCGACGATCTCCTCCAGCAGGTCCTCCAGGCTGACGATCCCCTCGATCCAGCCCATCTCGTTGACCACCACGGCGAGCTGCGCGCGTTCCTCGGTCATCCGTTCGAGGGCCAGGGACACCACCAGGGAGTCCGGGAGCAGCATCGGTTCCCGAGCGACCTCACGTACGCTTCCCGCCCCTCGAACGAGGTCGGACCAGTGCACCACGCCGAGGACCTCGTCCAGGTCGCCCTCGGCCACCACCGGCGCCCTGGAGTGCCCGTGCTCGGCGAGCATCCGCAGGGCGTCGTCGGTCGGCGTCCCGGCCGGGATGGTGAACACCTCCCCGCGCGGCACGACCACCTGGCGTAGCCGCCGGTCGTCGATCTCGAACGCGCCCGTGATGATGGTGCGCTGTTCCTGGGTGATGCCGCGCTGGGAGGCGAGCATGTCCCGCAGTTCCTCCTCCGAGATCTCCTCCCTGGCGGCCGCGGGGTCACCGCCGGTCAGTCTCACCAGCAGGTCGGTGGACGCGCTCAGCAGCCACACGACCGGACGGGACAGCGTGGCCATCAGGTCCAGGGGGCGGGACACGGCCAGGGCCCAGGTCTCGGCGCGCTGCATCGCGACGCGTTTGGGCGCGAGCTCTCCCAGCACGAGCGTCACGAACGTCAGGACGACCGTGACGAGGACGACCGACACCGGGGCCGCGGCGGCGCCGAGGAAGCCCAGGGGTTCGACGAGCGGACGCGCCAGGGACACGGCGGCAGTGGCGGAGGCGAGGAACCCGGCGAGGGTGATGCCGATCTGGATGGTGGCGAGGTAGCGGTTGGGGTCCCCGGCCAGGCGGGCCACCGCCCTGCCACCCGCTCCGCGTGCCGCCAGGTGCTTGACCTGACCCTCGCGGAGGGTGATCAGTGCGATCTCACTGCCTGAGAACAGGGCGTTGACCAGGACCAGGGCCAGAACCAAGCCGAGCTGCACCCCGTAGCTGTCCATGTTCCGCCGTCTCCCCCGTGGTGGCCCCGTGGTTCATTACTCCTTGTCCACTCACCCTTACACAACGCGCTGGCCGGAACCCCTCCACGCACCGTGGTCCGCGTTCTTTGTCGGAGGGCCCGGGTACCGGGTGCCGACCGCTGCGTCACGTTCCGGGTGACGGGCCGGTGGTCAGGAGGAGGTCGTCGCGGGGGCCGGGCGTGGCCTCGATGGCGTCGGTGACCTCGGTGACCAGTTCCTCGACGAGTTCGATGCCCGGGGCGTAGCCGGGGTGTCCGTCGGACAGGACCGCCACCAGGTACTCGTGGTCGGGGCCGCGGACGTATCCGACGCTGTTGATGATCCACGCGCCGCCGTCGGACTCGTTCGGAGTCCAGCCGTTCTTCACCCCCACGGTGTCCCCTGGGGCGGCGACCGCGGAGACCCCCCAGGCCTGTTCGGGGACGACCGACTCCATGAGCCCGCGGACGTGGGCGCGGTCGTCCTCGGAGAGCGGCCCCTCGTCGGTGTACAGGGCGCGCAGCAGGCGGACCTGGTCGGCGGCGGTGGTCGTCGTGGCGCCCCAGCTCCCACCCGCGTCGGGTTCCGTGCCGGTGAACCCGAGGCGCCTTGAGTGACGGCGGAACCCGTCGGTGAAGCCGAGCCGGGAGTAGAGGGCGTCGGTGACCGAGTTGTCGCTGTACCTGATCATCCGTTCGGCCCGATCGCGCTCGTCCTCGGTGAGTGCGCGGCCCTCCTCCTCAGCGCTCATCAGGAGCATGCTGATGACGGTCAGCTTGGCGACGCTCGCGGTGGGGAACCGCTGGTGCGCGTGATGGCTGAAGGTGGTGCCGGTTCGCAGGTCCTGGACCGCGATCCCGAACCCGGCCGCGTGCCGGGCGTCGAGGGCCTCGACGCGTTCGGTCAGGGCGGCCCGCTCGTCCGGGGGAAGGGCCGTGCCTCCCAGCGCGGTGCTGGGCGACTGCCGGGGCGGGGCGGCGTGTTGGGCGATCCGCGCGTCTCCGTGGGGCACGGCGTCGATCCCGGGGAGCGCGCCGGGCAGGGAGGTGGCCACCAGAAGGGCGACGAGGACGGCGGTCGCGACGGACCGGACTCGTCGATCGGCGGAGGGAGGCCGGGGCACACGATCACCGGTTGCACCGTTGAGGGGGTCTCGCGGCCATTATCTCCGGACAACCAGCGCGAATCACCCGTTCGATGCCGAATCGGTACCGGCGGGTCAGTCCGTTCCCACGCGGGTGTCCTCGTCGATCCCCCGGGCCACCAACGCCTCACCGGTGGCGTCGGCCATCCGGAGCAGTTGGACGATCACCGGTACCACCAGCAGGTGCGGCCGCCCGGACAGACCGCGTGCGCGGTACCCCTCCCGCGCGGCGCGCCAGGCGGTGGCGACCATCGGGATCGACCGTACGGTCAGCGCGAGCACCAGGGCGACCCGGTCGGGGTTCACCCCCACGTGGCGCAGCGGACGGGCGAGGCGTTCGAAGAGGTCCAGCATCTCCCGCACACGGGTCGTGAGGGTGACGGCGTTGGCCAGCAGCACCAGGGCGGCGAGCTGGGCGCAGAGCCGGAGCCCCTCCTCCCAGGCGCCGAACACCACCTGGAACGCCCCGATGGCCAGGAGGAACGGCCACAGCGCCCGCAGGACCCCCAGGGCCCGGCGCGGGTGCAGGCCGACGAGCGGGTACGCCACGAGGCTCACCGCGAGGGCACCCAGGGACACCCAGGGGTCGGCGGCGACCAGCAGCGCCGCGCCGACCACGAGCAGGCCCAGGAGTTTGGGCCCGGCGGGGACCCGGTGCAGCGGGCCCGTGCCGGGCACGTACAGGCCGATCGCGCTCACGTGGCGCCGTCCGCCTGGTCCATGAGCTTGGTGTAGAAGGACACCGCGTCCCCGGGGACCCCGTCGAACGCCACCCGGCCCCCGGCCATGACCAGGACCCGGTCGAAGCCGGAGAGCAGGTCGAGGTCGTGGGTGAACAGGACGACCCTTTGGTCGAGCCCGGCCAGGGTGCGGTGCACCATGCGGGTGTTGCGCAGGTCGAGCAGGGTGGTGGGTTCGTCGCAGACCAGGATCTCGGGCCCGGTCACCAGCACCGAGGCCAGCGCGAGGAGCTGCTTCTGGCCTCCGGAGAGCAGGTGCCCGGGGTGGTCGCGGTGGTCACTGAGCCCGTACCGCTCCAGGGCCTCGTCCACACGGCGGGCGGTCTCCTCCCTGCCCAGCTTCAGGGAGCGCAGTCCGATCTCCACGTCCTCGGCAACGGTCGGCATGATGATCTGGTTGGCGGCGTCGGAGAAGACGAAGCCGACCCTGCGCCGGACCTGCCTGGCGTGCCGCCGGGTGTCCCACTCCCCCAGCGAGACCCTGCCCGCGTCCGGCAGCACCAGGCCGTTCAGGGTGCGGGCCAGGGTGGACTTGCCCGATCCGTTGGCCCCGATCACGCCGATGCGGTGCTCGGTCAGGTCGAGGTCGACGTCCCGCAGCACCGCGCGGCCGTCGTAGGAGTGTGAGACCCCTTCGAGGCGCAGCATCAGTCGTTCTCCGGGGAGACCCGCTCGTCGATGACCGGGCGGCCCGCCGGGGGTATCGGGTAGGCGCGGAAGACGGCGCTGGCGATCGCCGCGGTCGCCACGGCCTTGACGATGTCGCCCGGAAGGAAGACCGCCATGGACAGGGCCCCGGCGAGGACGCCGTCCCCGAGGACCACCGCCATCCAGGGGACGCCGATCGCGTAGATGACGACGACCCCGCCCAGCAGGTTGATGAGCAGACCCCGCAGGAAGCCGTACTTCCCGTGCGCCACCATGCGGTCGGTGAGGAAGCCGATGACGAGCGCGGCGAAGATCCAGCTCACGATGAACCCGGCCGAGGGCCCGGCCAGGACGGAGAGCCCGCCGCGTCCGCCCGCGAAGAGCGGGAGCCCCGCCAGTCCGAGCGCCAGGAAGGCCGCGATCGCCAGGCTGCCGCGCTTCCACCCGAGGAGGCTGGGGGCGAGCATGATGCCCAGGGTCTGGAGGGTGATCGGCACCGGCCCGACGGGGATGGCGACGGTGACGCTGAGCGCGGCGATCAGCGCGGCGAACACGGCGACGAGTGCGAGGTCGCGCGCGGTGAGTCCCCGGTAGCGGACGTGGGCCGTCACGGTGGTGGGCATGCGTGGTCACCTTCGGGGAGGAGTCGGGATCGGGTCACCGTCCATTGTCCGTTATGCGGGGGCGACCGGCAGGGGGCGGGGCGCACAGAAGCTCGGCGCGGGTGTTGTAGGGGTTCGCCTAGGACCCCGGTCACAGTGAGTGGTCCGGGCCCCTGGCTCTCCCCGCGATCCCTCTCTGGAGTCAGGCCTGGGCGGCCTCGGCGCGCTGGATGCGTTTGATGGGGACCGGCAGCACGCAGACGGGGACCGGGACGTCGAGGCGGTGGCCGGTGTCGGTGGGGATTCCGGTGTCGGGATCGATGAGCAGCGACATCAGGGAGTCCCCGTTCTGGGCGGCCACGACCAGGTGGTCGGGCTGTCCGTTGTGGCCCCGGACCACGGTGAAGTGGCGGGGCCAGGCACCCACGGGGGTGTCGGCCAGGTGTTCCAGGCGGGCGCCCTCGTCGCGGACGGCGAAGGTCGAGACGGCGTCCGCGCCGCGGTTGGACACGTAGACGCGCCCCTCGTAGGTGGTGGTCATCGGCAGAGCGTCGCCGTCGGCGATCTCACGGCCCTCGACCTTGAGCCGGTGGAGCGCGATCTCGGCCGGGAAGTTGTCGGGAAGGGGGTCACCGACGGCGGGGACGGACCCCAGGTGCTGTCCGGTGCCGTTGCGCGGGTTCCAGCGCACGACGTGCACCCGGGAGTCCAGTTCGCCGGTGACGTAGACGTGGCGGCCGTTGACGGCCATGTGCCGGGGGCCCGTTCCGGAGGGCAGGCGGACGGTGCCGAGGAGGCCCTCGTCGATGGCGGGCGCCGGGCCCTGGTTCTCCTCGTTGAGCGGGGTGGCGTAGTGGTACACGCGCAGTTCGTCCGTGCCGAGGTCCGCGGCGAGCAGGTAGCGCAGGCGGGGATCGTGGGAGTCGAGGACCACGGCGGTGCTGTGCGCGTGCGGCCCCTCCTGGCGGTCGGAGACCGGCCCGTGTCCGCGGTGGGCGAGTTCGCGGCGGGGTTCGGTGGGCGCGCCGTCGACACCGGTGGGCTGGATGGTCACCACGCCGTTGGCGTAGTTGGCCACGGCCACCCGTTCGGGGCCCAGGTAGCGGACGTGGCAGGGCGAGCCTCCGCCGGTGGGCGCGGAGCCGAGTTCGGTGAGTGTGGCGTCGCCGTGCACCCGGAAGGCGGTGAGTGAGCCCTCGGCCCGCTCGTTGACCGCGTACACCGTGGGAGGGTCCGGCCGGAAGGCGAGGAACGAGGGTCCGGTGGTGCGGGCGGCGACGCCGTCCGGGGTCAGTTCTCCGGTCTCGGGGTCGAACCAGACACGGTGGACGCCCTCCCCCTTGCCGGGCGGGTCGGAGTCGGGGGTGTAGGTCCCCACGAGCAGGAGCCGTCGTGGTGTGTCCACAGGGTGTCTCGTTTCCGTCGCCTCGGGCAGGATCGTGGTCCAGACCACGGCGGGAATGCTACCGCCCCCGTCGTCGGTGGGAAAGGACGCGCGGGCCGGCCCCGGGGCCCCTCCCAACGGTGGTTACCAAGAGAAACCTCTGACTCACGTAGCCCTTCTGTTACAGTTCCTCCTCGACAGCCCGATTAACGGTGGTCAGGTCCCCCTCATTCCGACCTGCCCTGTTCGTCTCCGGGTTCCGGGCCTCGGCGAGGCCGCGAACGGAAACCGTTTCGGCGCTGCCCGCGGGATCGAGTGCTCCCCCGCGGACGAAGACCCACAGCCAGAGGAACCCGACCCTCGGTACACGGTTCCCCCATCGCGTTCCGTGGTTCCCCGCTCACCGGAAGTCTGGACCCGTCTTGACCCTTCGCTCCCTGTCCGAAGTGCCGTTGCCCGACCAGGAGATCATCGAACTGGTCCGCCAGTCCTGTGTGGACATCCCCGAGGGCTCCACACGTCTGGCCCGGTCCTTCTACGAGAACCTCTTCTCGATGGTCCCCGAGGTGCGGGGCATGTTCTCCGAGGACATCAAGCCCCAGCAACAGCGCATGGCGGACGCCCTGCTGTCCGTGGTGCGACATCTCGACAGCCCCGACGAGGTCGCCCACTACCTGCGCCGCCTGGGGCGTTCCCACCGCATCGAACTCGGTGTGCTGCCCGAGCACTACCCGCACGTGGGCCGTGCCCTGGTCCGCGCGGTCAGCGAGGTCTCCCCCACCTGGTCGTCCTCGATGAGTTCGGCCTGGGTGCTCGTCTACCAGTGGATCACCGCGAACATGATCGCCGGGGCCGAAGAGGCCCCGAACCCCGCGCAGGCGTCCCACCGACGGCGCTGAAGCGGTTCCACCTCACCCTCCCCTCCTCTCACCCCGTCGAAAGCCTCCGTTCATGAGTCAGAGCCATCAGAACCGTACGCCCGGGACCGAGGGAGAACGCCACGTGCAGGCGGTCATGGGCACCGCCGAGCGGGCCGACCGCTTCTACAGTGACCAGATGCTGGACCACCTGAACCCGCTCATGAAGGACTTCATCGCCCGGCAGGAGATGCTGTTCGTCGCCACGGCGGACGCCCGGGGCGAGTGCGACTCCAGCTTCCGGGCCGGGCCGCCCGGGTTCGTGCACGTCATCGACGACCGGACCCTGGTCTACCCGGAGTACCGGGGCAACGGCGTGTTCGCCAGCGCGGGCAACATCCTGGAGAACCCGCACATCGGCCTGATGTTCCTCGACTTCGAGCGGGACCGGATCGGCCTGCACGTGAACGGCCGGGTGAAGATCATGGAGGACGAGACCCTGCGCCCGCACGTCCCGGACCTGCCCCTGCCGCAGATGCCGGGCCAACGGGCGCAGATGTGGATGATGGTGCAGGTGGAGGAGGCCTACATCCACTGCCGCAAGCACATCCCCCACCTGCGCCGGGTCGGCGCGGAGGAGTCCTGGGGCACCGACGACGCCCTGCGCAAGGGCGGGGACTACTTCGGCGCCAAGGCAGGGAGGCGGGCCCCCGCCGGGACCGGCCCCTGGTAGGGCCGTCTCCGGGGAGCCCGTCCCCTTCCTAGGGCCGCCTGCCCGCGTCCTTGACGGCCTCGATCGCCTTCATGATGCGTTTGTCCGAGACCGGGTAGGCGGTGCGCAGTTCCTGGGCGAAGAGGCTGACCCGGTACTCCTCCAGCATCCAGCGCAGCTCCACCACGTCCGGGTCGTCGGCCCGACCGGCGGGGAGAGCTCCCCGGATCCTGGCGACAGCCTGACGCATCTGTTCGACCTTGGACATGTTGACCTGGTCACGGCGCGGATTCTCCGGAAGCTTGCCCAGCCGGTACTCGATGCCGCGCAGGTACCGGTGCACGTCGTCCAGGCGGGCCAGCCCCGTGCGGGTGACGAACCCGTCGCCGACGAGGTCGCCCAACTGTCCCTGGACGTCGTTGAGGGACGGCAGGACCGCGAGGGACGTGGTGCCCTTCACCTTCTTGCTGACCTTGCGCCACAGCACGAGGATGCGGGCGGTCCTGCCGAGGATCTCGGCGAGGGTGTCGCCGAGGTCGGCTCGCACGCGGTCGGCGAGCCGGGCGAAGTCGTCGGCGTTCCACACCGGCCCGCCCTCACGGGTGAGCAGGTGGTCGACGGCGGCGGCCTCGGCGTCCTCCAGCATCTTGCGGATCGACCCGTGCGGGTTGTCCGCCAGGGCGAGCTTGTCCGGGTTGTTCAGGCCCTTGCTCACCGCCGTCGCCGGGGACGGGAGGGTGAGCATGAGCAGGCGCCGGGTGCCCGCGCGCATGGCGGAGCGCTGCTCGGGCCGGGTGTCGAAGATGCGCACGGCCACGCTCTCGCCCTCGTCGACCAGGGCGGGGTAGCCCTTGACCTTCGGGCCCAGGGCCTTGCGTTCCAGGGTCTGCTCCAGCGGACCGAAGTCCCAGGAGGTGATCCCCTTCCTCTCCACACCCTTGGCCTCGGTGGCGATCGCCTCGCGCAGGCGGGGCTTGAGCTTGGCGCGCAGCTGTTCGAGGTCCTTGGACTCGGCCAGGGTGCGTTTGCGGTCGTCCACTGCGCGGAAGGTGATGCGCAGGTGGTCGGGGACCCGGTCCAGCTGGAAGTCCTCCGGGCGGATCCGCTCGCCGTGGGCCATCACGGTGAGTTCGGCGGCCAGCGCCTCGGTGAGGGAACCCTCGTAGGGGGTGAGCCCCCCTCTGGCGCGGGCCGCGTTGTCGGGCACGGGGACGAAGTTGCGGCGCAGCGGCTTGGGCAGCGAACGGATCATCGCGGTGATGAGTTCGTCGCGCAGGCCGGGGATCTGCCAGTCGAAGCCGGTGTTCTCGACCTGGTTGAGGAACTTCACCGGGACGTGCGCGGTGACGCCGTCGGAGTCGCTGCCCGGCTCGAACTGGTAGGTGAGCGGGAAGACGAACGCGCCCTGGCGCCACACGTCGGGGTAGTCGTCCTCGCTGACCCCGTCCACGCCTTCGTTGATCAGCTCCTCACGGGTGAAGTCGAGGAGCGCGGGCTCGGTGCGTCGGGCCTTCTTCCACCAGGAGTCGAAGTGGGCGGCGGAGACGGCGCTGTCCGCCACCCGGCGGTCGTAGAAGTCGAAGAGCGTGTCGTCGTCCACCACGATGTCGCGGCGGCGGGCGCGGTGCTCCAGGTCCTCGACCTCGTCCAGGAGTCTGCGGTTGTCATGGAAGAACTGGTGCCGGGTCTCCCAGTCGCCCTCGACGAGGGCGCGGCGGATGAACAGCTCCCGGGAGAGTTGCGGGTCGATGCTTCCGTAGGACACCTTGCGCTGGACGACGATGGGCACCCCGTAGAGGGTGACGCGCTCGTAGGCCATGACGGCGCCGCGCTTGCGCTCCCAGTGCGGTTCGCTGTAGCCGCGCTTGACGATCTCGGCGCCGAGTTCCTCGGCCCACTCCGGCTCGATGCGGGCGACCATGCGCCCCCAGAGCTTGGAGGTCTCCACGAGTTCGCCGACCATCACGAAGCGGGGCTGCTTCTTGAACAGCGCGGAGCCGGGGAAGATCGCGAACCGCGCCCCCCGGCCGCCCAGGTACTCGTGCTTGTCCGGGTCCTTGAGGCCGACGTGCGAGAGCAGCCCGGCCAGCAGCGACATGTGCACGGAGCGCGGGTCGGCGGCCTCCGCGCGCAGCGGCGGGACCTCGATGTCCATCGTGCGCAGGACCTGCTTGAGCTGGCCGTGGATGTCCTGCCACTCGCGCACCCGCAGGTAGTTGAGGAACTCCTCCCGGCACATCCGGCGGAACTGGTTGCCGGACAGCTCCTGCTGCCTGTCGCGCAGGTGGTTCCACAGGTTGAGGAAGGCCAGGAAGTCCGATTCCTTGTCGGTGAACCGGGCGTGGGCCTGCTGGGCCTGCTGCTGCTTCTCGGTGGGGCGTTCGCGCGGGTCCTGGATGGACAGGGCCGAGGTGATGACCATGACCTCGGCCAGGCAGTCGCGCTTCTCGGCCTCCAGGACCATGCGGCCCAGGCGGGGGTCGATGGGCAGCTGGGCGAGACGGCGGCCGACCGGGGTCAGGCGGCGCTGCCGGTTCGGTTCACCCGCGTTCTCGGGTTGGAGGGCGCCGAGCTCGGACAGCAGGTTGACGCCGTCCTTGATCTGCCGGTGGTCGGGGCCGTCCACGAACGGGAACGCGGCGACGTCGCCCAGGCCCAGTGCGGCCATCTGGAGGATGACCGAGGCGAGGTTGGTGCGCAGGATCTCCGGGTCGGTGTACTCCGGGCGGGAGAGGAAGTCCTCCTCGGAGTACAGGCGGATGCAGATGCCCTCGGACACACGGCCGCAGCGGCCCTTGCGCTGGTTGGCGGAAGCCTGGGAGACGGCCTCGATGGGCAGGCGCTGCACCTTGGTGCGGTGGGAGTACCGGGAGATGCGCGCGGTGCCGGGGTCGATGACGTACTTGATGCCGGGGACCGTGAGCGAGGTCTCGGCGACGTTGGTGGCCAGGACGACGCGGCGGCCGCCGTGCCGGGACCACACGCGTTTCTGTTCGGCCACGGACAGGCGCGCGTAGAGGGGCAGGACCTCCAGGCCCCGGATCTTCTTCTTCTCAAGGGCCTCGGCGGTGTCGCGGATCTCCCGTTCGCCGCTGAGGAAGACCAGGACGTCCCCGGGGTCCTCGCGGGAGAGTTCGTCGACGGCCTCCAGGATGGCCTGGGTCTGGTCCTTGTCGGTGCCCGGCCCGGGGTTCTTCTCCTCGGGGTCGAGGATGTCCTCGGAGATGGGCCGGTAGCGGACCTCGACCGGGTAGGTGCGCCCGGAGACCTCCACGATGGGGGCGTCGTCGAAGTGGCGGGAGAACCGTTCGGGGTCGATGGTCGCGGAGGTGATGACGACCTTCAGGTCCGGCCGCTTGGGCAGGAGCTGTTTGAGGTAGCCGAGCAGGAAGTCGATGTTGAGGCTGCGCTCGTGCGCCTCGTCGATGATGAGCGTGTCGTACTGGCGCAGCATGCGGTCGTGCTGGATCTCCGCGAGCAGGATGCCGTCGGTCATCAGCTTGACGAGCGTGCTGTCGTTGGAGGAGTCGGTGAACCGGACCTTGTAGCCGACCGTCTCGCCCAGGGGTGTGCCGATCTCGTCGGCGATCCGCTCGGCCACGGTGCGCGCGGCCAGTCGGCGGGGCTGGGTGTGGCCCACGGTGCCCATGACGCCGCGCCCCAGCTCCAGGCAGATCTTGGGCAGCTGGGTGGTCTTGCCGGAACCGGTCTCTCCGGCGACGATGACGACCTGGTTGTCCCGGATGGCCTCGGCAATGTCCTCGCGCCGGGCGCTGACCGGCAGGTCCTCGGGGTAGCTGAGCTCGGGGACGGCCTCACGGCGCAGGCCCACACGGAGTTCGGCGCGGTCGATGTCGCCCGCGATCTGGGAGGTCACGGAGGCACGGCGGCGCTCGTCGCGGATTCTGGCCAGACCGTCGATACGGCGACGCAGACGGTGCCGGTCGGCGGGCATGAGATCGCGCAACCGGGAACGGAGCTGGTCCGTGGCGGGCGCGGGCGTGGTGGTGCTCATCAGTACTCAAGGTTAGGAGGGCTGGCAACCGGTTTTCCCGGCGGGCACGGTTCTGGGCGGCACGGGCCCGTACCGGAGTGGACCTCCCGGGCGCGCCCTTGACGCAACGCCGGAGATGTCGGAGTTGTTCCGGACGTTCGTACGGTCACGCGCCACCGGTCCTCGCCACCGGCACGGGGTGGGCGGGCACCACCGGTGCCCGCCCTGGCTCACGCCGCCCGGATCACCCGGCGTCGCCCTCGGAGGCGACCCGCCCCACGGCCTCGGCGGTACGCGGCGCCCACTCCTCCATCATGGTGAAGTGGTCGCCCGGGACCTCGATCCGGTCGTGTGCGGTGGGCCAGCTCCAACCCAGGCCGAGCTTGCCGCCGGCCGCGGTGACCACCGCCTCGGTCGGCCGCACCTGCACCGTCGTTCCCCCCCATTCCGAGGGCCGCCACGACGCGAACAGGTCGAGGTAGGCGCCCATGGCCGTCAGACGTGGGGTGTCCAGGAGTTCGAACTCGCTGGCCCGGTCGGTGACGAACTCCGTGACCATCGGCAGGAGCTCGTCGTCCCCGGGTACGACCGTGTCGAGCAGGACCACCTTCGCCGGAGGCGTCCCCCGGCGAGCGAGCTCCTCGGCCACGGCGTGCGCCGTCCAACCGCCGGAGGAGCGTCCGACCAGGACGAACGGGCTACCGTCCGCCGCGGCGAGCGCCTGGTCGGCCTGCGATCGCACGAAGGTGTCCAGGTCCGCGGGGAGCTCCTCGCCCTCCAGGTAGCCCGGGGCGGAGACCACGTGGACCCGGCGGCGCCCCTGCCAACGGCTGGCGAACCGCGCGAACTCGTGCGGACCGGAGGTCATCACGAGCGAGGGGTGGCAGATCAGGACAGGTGCCTCGGGACCGGATGCCAGTGTGGTGGTGGCTGCTGGTGAGTCGCCGGTGAAGACCGCTCGCGTGCGTGAGGCCGCGAGGGCGAGGCCGACGGCCTCCTTGGGGCGATGCGCGACGCAGGCGTCCACGAAGAACCCCACCAGACTGTCCGTGGATCCCTGGTATCGGCTCCGTTCACTGCTCCCCCCCGGGCCCGGGGCTCCGTCCCCACCGGACCTCTCGGGGACGTGCTCGCCCATCTCCCGGTCCAGGTGCCAGGCGAGGGCCTCGGGGTTGCCGTGCTGGAACACCAGGGTGACTGGAAGGCGCAGCCCGGTGAGTTCCTGGAGGTGGTTACGCAGCTCCACGGAGGTCAGCGAGTCGAAGCCCGACTCCGGGAACTCCTGCCGAGCCCCGTACTCCCCGTAGCCCAGAATCTCGGCCGCGCGTTCGCGGATCCTGCGGGTGATCAGCTTCCTACGCTCGGCGCCGGAGGCCACCGAGGCCACCGAGACCGTGTCCCGTACCACCCGAGTGGGTGCTCGCACCAAACCGCGCATCAGGGCGGGGACGGCTCCCTGGGTGATCGCTCTGGTGCGAAGCCCGACCAGGTCCAGCGGTGAGGGCACCAGATTGGCGCGGTCCATCGCCATGGCGGCGTCCAGGAGGGCACACCCCTCACGGTCGCCGATCCCCTGGACACCCCAGGTGCGGGCCATCCGGTTCGCGCTGACCTCGTTCATCTCCGCGAACTCCCGTGTCTCCACCAACCACCGCCCCCACGCAAGGGACTGAGCCGGCAGACCCAGCTCCCTGCGGTGCTCGGCGAGGGCGTCCAGGTAGGCGTTGGCGGCCGAATACGCCGCTTGGCCCGCGCTGCCGAGCACTCCGGCCGCCGAGGAGAACAGGACGAAGGCGTCCAGGTCGAGGTGGGCGGTGAGGCGGTGCAGGTTCCAGGCGCCCACGGCCTTCGGTGCCATCACCAGGTCAAGGGAGCCCTTGGTCAGGCCGGTGAAGGTGGAGTCGTCGAACGCCGCCGCCGCGTGCACGACCGCGGAGACCGGAGTTCCCTCGAGGAGCACCCGCAGTTGTTCCTCGTCCGCGACGTCGCAGGCCTCGACACGCACGTTCGCACCGAGGTCGGTGAGCTCGGCGACGAGTTCGTCAGTGCCCGGGGCTGCGGATCCCCGTCGGCTTACGAGGAGGAGGTCCTCCACACCGTGCCGGAGCACCAGGTGGCGGGTGACCAGGGCACCGAGTCGGCCGCTGGCTCCCGTGACCAGCACGGTTCCGCCTGGGCGAAAGCGGGTGGACAGTTCCAGCACAGCCTTGCCGACGTTGTGGCCGCGCTGCATGACCTGGAACGCCTCCGGCGCCTCCTCGATCGGGTACCGCGTGAGCGGGCCCCTGGTCAGGGTCCCGTCCGTGAGCAGCGGCAGGAGGGCGGCGAAGGCCCGTTGGATGCGCTCGGGCCCCACGTCCATGACGTTGAAGGTCCGGTAGGTCACACCTTCGGGGACGTCGTCCGCACCGAGCAGTTCGTTGCGGCCCAGCTCCACGAACCGGCCGCCCTCGGCGAGCAGCCGGAGGGAGGCGGTGATCGCGTCGCCGGTGAGGGAGTTGAGGACCACGTCCACGGTGCCGGAGACGGCGCGGAAGCGCTTCTCGAAGCCGGGCTCGCGGGAGTGCGCGACTCCCTCGGCTTCCAGTCCGGCGGCACGCAGCAGCTCCCACTTCCCTGGGCTGGCCGTGGCGAGCACCCTGGCTCCGAGGTACTGAGCCAGACCGAGCGCCGCCTGGCCCACGCCCCCTGCGGCGGAGTGGATGAGCACCGTCTCGCCCGCGCGCAGCCCCGCTTCCTCCACCAGCGCGAGATAGGCGGTGAGGTACACGGCGGGAACGGCGGCCGCCTCAGCGTGGTCCCAACTTTCCGGCACCCGGGCCAGGTACCGGTGGTCAGCCACCGCGACCGGGCCGAAGGCCCCCGGGAAGAGCCCCATCACGCGGTCACCCGGTCTCAGCCCCCCGGCCTCGTCACCGGCCTCCAGCACCACCCCGGAGCCCTCGTTGCCGATCTCGCCCGGCTCCGGGTACATGCCCACGGTCATCAGGACGTCCCGGAAGTTCAGCCCCGCGGCGCGAACCGCCACACGCACTTCGTGGGGGGCCAGAGCACGTTCGGGTACGGGAACGTGGGTGAGTCCGCCGACGATGCCCCGTCCGTCGGTGCGCAGGCGCCAGCCGGCACTGCGGGCCGGCGGGAGGGCGCCCTCATCGGCCTCGGTGAGGCTGCGGGCCAGCCGGGGCACGTGGAGTCGTCCGTTCCGAGCGGCCACCCGGGGTTCCTCAGTGCGCAGCGCGGCGGCCACGAGGTCGGTGTCGGCCCGATCGGCGTCCAGGAGCAGGAAGCGGCCGGGGTTCTCGGTCTCGGCGGAGGCGACGAGCCCCCACAGGGCCGCTCCGGACGGGTCCACCGGCAGGTTCGTGTCACCCGGCAGTCGTACGGCGCCCCTGGTGAGCACGACGAACCTGGTGTTGGCGTACCGGTCGTCTTCCACCCAACCCCGCAGGGGGTCCGCGCCCAACAACCGTTCCCGGGCCCGCTCGGGATCAGCGCTCGCGGTGTGGTCGCCCATGAGCACGACCACGGCGGGTGCCTGGTCGCCCTCCTCGGGGCGGCGGTCGACACCCAGCGCGGAGCCGCCGGTCACCGCCCAGGTACCGGGGTCGGCTACCACGGCCCCGCCGGGGACCGTGACCTCCTCCCAGTCCAGGTGGAAGAGTGCGTCCCGGTCCGCCCGCGCCTCCGGCGGGGCCTCTCGGACGGAGAGGGAGTCGACACTCAGGAGCGGCACTCCCTCGGGGTCGGTGACCAGGACCTCGTAGGTGTCGTCACCGATGCGGGTGAGCTGCACCCGGACCCGGTCCGGGACGTGTTCACGGTGTCGGCGTACCCCGCTCCAGCCGAAGGGCATCAGGAGGCGGGGAGGTTCACCCGTGTCCGCTTGGCGCAGAAGCAGGGACTGGAGCCCGGAGTCGAGCAGCACCGGGTGCGGTCCGGTCAGGGCGGCGGCGTCGGCGGGCAGGGCGTCCGGGCCGGACTCCGCCCAGGTACGGGAACCGAGGGTACGCACCTCGCGCAGACCCCGGAAGGAGGGTCCGTACTGGACGCCCAGGGCTTCGAAGAGGGGGTAGGCGGCGGTGACCGCGAGTTCGGTCGCGTCGGCGCCCGGGGGGACGGGCACGGGAGCGGGTGTCCTGGTCGCGGGGCCCAGGAGGCCCTCGGCGTGCGAGGTCCACGTCCGACCGTCAGCCGAGGACAGGAGTTGGAAGGCGCGGGTGCCGCGCAGTTCGGGCGGTTCGACGACGATCTGGATCGGGAGTCCCGGCCCGTCGGGGTCCATTTCCAGCGGGTGGGTCAGGGTGAGTTCGGCAATCTCGGGCCGGTCGCACAGTCGCCCGACCCGGAGGAGCAGCTCCACGCTGGCGGTCCCGGGCAGGATCGCTCGCCCGGAGACCGTGTGCTCGGACAGCCAGGGGACGCGCGCGCTGTCCAGCCGACCGGTGAAGAGGGTCTGCCCGGTCGTGCCGATCGTGGTCCAGGCAGCGATCAGGGGGTGATCGGCGGAGCTGAGGCCCCCAGCCGAGGGGGCGCCAGAGAGCGCTGGCTCCCTCAACCAGTACCTGCGGCGCTGGAAGGGGTAGGTGGGCAGATCGACATGACCGCCGCCCCCGCCCAGGACTCGTCGCCAGTCGACCTCCACCCCCTGGCAGTGGGCTTCGGCCAGCGCCGCGAGGAATCGGTCTCCGGTGTCCTGGTCCCTTTGCAAGGTGTGTACGAGGGAACGGTCCCCGGCTCCGACGGCCTCCAGGGTCTCGCGCATCGGCACGGCCAGCACCGGATGCGGCCCCACCTCGACGAACGCCTCGCTGGCTTCGGCCAGGCGGCGCACCACCGGTTCCAGGAGCACTCCGTGGCGAAGGTTCCGGAACCAGTAGTCGGCGCCGAGCGAGGTTCCGTCCAAGGGCGACGCCGGGGGCTCGTCCCCCGCCCTCCACACCCGCTCGGGAGCGACAGTGGAGTGGAACGGCACGGTGCCCCGCCGAGGCTTGATCTCGGCCAGTGCGGCCCGCACCTCCTCCTCGACACGGTCGATGGCGAAGGAATGTGACGCGTAGTCGATCGGAAGCCGACGGACGAAGGTCTCCTCCGCCTCCCGAGCCGCCACGAAGGCGTCCACCGCCTCGGGGGTACCGGCGACCGTGCACGTCGTGGGGCCGTTGATCCCGGAGAGGACCAGTCGGCCCTCCATCCCGTCGAGCAGGCCCGCGACGGCGTCCGGGGCGAGTCCCACCACCGCGATGCCGCCCTCACCCGCGACCTTCGCCAGCGCACGGCTGCGAGCGACGACCACCCGGGCACCGTCCTCGATCGAGAGGATCCCGGCCACACAGGCCGCCGCCACCTCGCCCTGCGAGTGGCCGACCACCGCGGTGGGTTCGACCCCGGCGGCGCGCCACATCCGTGCCAGTGAGACCAGGAACGCCCAGACGGCGGGTTGCAGGACGTCGGCGGCGGCGCCCTCCCCTGTGAACGGAGGCGCCCCGGGCTCCTCGCGCAGGACGGAGGACAGGGACCAGTCGACCAAGGGGGCCAGGGCACGCTCGCACTCGGCCACGGAGGCCGCGAAGACCGGTGAGTCTGCCATTAGGTCCCGGCCCATGCCGGCCCACTGACCGCCCTGGCCCGGAAACACGAAGACCGGCCGTGCTGGGCGAGCGGACCGCCGAACCACTCCGGTGACCGCGCCCTCCGCGACCTCTCCGGCGGCCAGGCCGCGAAGCCCCCGCTCGATGGACTCCGGGCCACCGACGACGACCGCGCGTTCATCGAACCGCGCGCGCGTGGTGGCCAGGGAGCGAGCGATGCTCTCCGGTGACGGGGCGCCACCCGCGACGCCGGTGAACCGGTCGGCGAGGCGCGCTGCCTGGGCCCGGAGCGCGGATTCGTCGCGCGCGGACAGCAGCCACGCGGTCCTCCCTTCGACCAGCGGCCGTGCGTCCTCCGTCTCACCGGGGACGGTGTCGTCGGGCCCGGAGACGGGTACCGGGGCCTCCTCCAGGACGAGGTGGACGTTGGTACCGCTGATACCGAAGGCCGACACCCCTGCGCGGCGCACGCGTTCCCCCCGCGGCCAGTCCCGTGCCTCGGTCAGCGGTCGGACCCCGCCAGAAGCCCAGTCGACCAGAGACGTGGGCTGGTCGGCGTGGAGGGTCCTCGGTAGCCGTTCCCCGTTCAGGGCCAGCACCATCTTGACGATGCCGACCGCCCCGGCCGCTCCCTGGGTGTGTCCGACGTTCGACTTGACCGACCCCAGCCACAGGGGCTCCCGGCCGGGCCGTGCGCCGAACACCTCCAGGAGGGCGTCGGACTCGATCGGATCGCCCAGTTCGGTCCCGGTGCCGTGCGCCTCCACCACATCGATGTCGTCGGGCTCCACCCCGGCGTCGGCGAGCGCGGCGCGGATCACGCGGCTCTGCGCGGGGCCGCTCGGCGCGGTCAGCCCGCTGGAGGCGCCGTCCTGGTTGACCGCACCGCCCCGGATCACCGCCAGGACGGGGTGACCGTGGCGTTCCGCGTTCGAGAGCCGTTCCAGTACGAGGGAGGCGGCCCCCTCCGCGAAACCGGTTCCGTCGGCCCCGTCTCCGAAGGCCCTGCAACGCCCGTCATGGGAGAGCACACCCTGCTTGGCGGACTCCAGGAAGAGGGAGGGACCGGACATCACGGTCGCGCCCCCGGCCAGGGCCAGCGTGCACTCGCCCCGGCGCAGGGAACGCACGGCGAGAAGGACGGAGGCGAGCGAGGAGGAACAGGCCGTGTCCACCGTCAGCGCGGGGCCCCGAAGACCCAGCGTGTAGGCGATCCGCCCCGAGGCCACGCTCGCGGCGGTACCGGTCATCAGGTAACCCTCGGCCCCCTCCGGGGTGGGGACACGGCCCGAGGTCGTGACCCGGGCGTAGTCGGTGGTGCTGATCCCCGTGAAGACCCCCGTGCTCGACTCGGCCAGGGAGTGGGGATCGATCCCCGCGCGTTCCAGGGACTCCCAGGTCACCTCCAGCATGAGCCGCTGCTGCGGATCCATCGCCTCGGCTTCGCGGGGAGAGATACCGAAGAAGGCGGAGTCGAAACCTGCCACGTCCCGGATGAACCCACCTCCGGAGGACATACCCGGGCGACCCCGCAGATCCTCGATGTCCCAGCCCCGGTCTTCTGGCCAATCTCCGATGGCGTCGGTTCCCCGGTCCAACAGGTCCCAGAGCCCCTCGGGTCCGTCCACCCCTCCGGGCAGGCGGCACCCCATGCCCACCACGGCGATGGGCTCGGAGTCGCGTTCACGGAGTCGGTCGAGTTCGGCTCGGGTGCGGCGAAGGTCCGCCGTGACTCGTTTGAGGTAGTCGAGAACCTGTGCGTCGTCAGTCATGGTGGTGCCTTGCCGATTCGCTTCGCGGCGCTGGTGCCGGGTGGTCTGTGGTGGGGTGGATGTCCGTCATCGGCTCGTCTGCGGTGGGCCGGGAACCCTGGCCGGGCTCAGTCGGCCAGGGTCTCGTCGATGAGCGCGAAGAGCTCCTCTCGCGAGGCCGCCGCCAGTTCGGAGCCGTCGGTGTCCCGCCCGGTCTGGCCCGCTGCCCCCGGTTCCAGGCGCTTCAGAAGGGCGCGCAGTCGTTCCGCGACACGTGAACCGTCGGTCTCCTCGTACTCGTCAAGCGCGGTCGCGAGGCCGTCAAGACGCTCCAGTACGATCTGCTCCGCGCTGCCGAACACCCGTTCCTCAAGGTGACGGGCGAGTGCGTCACAGGTGGGGTGGTCGAAGGCGACGGCCGGGGCGAGGCGGACTCCGGTCAGCACCGTGAGCCGGTTGCGCAGCTCCACGGCGGTGACCGAGTCCATGCCCAGGTCCTTCAGTCCACGGTCCACCGGGACGGCGTCACCGGAGCCGTAGCCGAGGACTGCCGCGACGTGGTCGCACACCTGATCCGTGAGTGCACGGACACGGTCGGTGCGCCCGGCCCCGGCCAGTCGGGCCCTCAGGTCCCCGACCGGCTCCGACGTGGACCCGGCGCCCGCTCCGGGAACGGGTGCGGTGGTGCCGCCGGAGCCGACCGGGGCGACGTCGGTGATCAACGCGCTGGGACGGTTCGCCGTGAAGGCGAGCCGGAAACGCGGCCAGTCGATGTCGGCGACGGCCAACGCCGTGAGGTCGTGGTCCAGGACCCGGCGCAGTCCCTCCACTGCCAGGGAGGGCTTCATGGTGGGCAGTCCGTGCCTGCGCAGGAGCCCGGCCACGGCCTCCCGACCGGCCATCCCGGCACCCTCCCAGGCGCCCCACGCGATCGATGTCGCGGGTAGCCCCAGGGCCCTGCGGTGGTGGGCGAGGGACTCACAGAAGACGTTCGCGGGCGCGTAGTTGCCCTGCCCGGTCACGCCGAAGACCGCTCCCACCGAGGAGAACATCACGAACGCGGACAGGTCCAGCCCTCGCGTTAGCTCGTGCAGATGCACGGCTCCATCCGCCTTCGCGCGCAGGACACGGGCGATGCCCTCCAGATCGAGATCGGCCACGGGGGCGTCGTCGAGTTCCGCCGCCGTGTGGAAGACCGCTGTCAGAGGCAGGTGCGCCGGTACGGCGTCCAGCACCTCGGCTAGCCGGTCGCGGTCACCGACGTCACAGGCGACCAGGGTGACCTCGGCGCCGACCGCGCGCAGTTCGGCGGTGAGGTCCTCGGCGCCAGGGGCGTCCGGCCCCCTTCTGCTGAGCAGGAGGAGGTGCTCCGCGCCCTGTTCGGCGAGCCACCGTGCGGTGTGCGCGCCGAGTCCGCCGGTCCCCCCGGTGACCAGCACGGTGCCCTCGGGCCGCCACTCGCGTGCCGTGTCGGTGTCGAGGGACACACGCGCGAGCCTCCTGGCCAGCACCCTGGAGCCGTGCACCGCGATCTGGTCCTCACCGCAGGCGGCCTGACCGCTCAGGACTGAGGCCAGCGCGTCCCCGCTGTGCGGGTCCTCGGGATCGGGGATGTCGACCAGTCCGCCCCAGCGATCAGTGTGCTCCTGGGCCGCCACGCGGCCGAAGCCCCACAGCAGCGCGGCGGCGGGGTCGCCCGCTCCCCGGCCGCTCTCGACCGCACCGCTGGTCAGACACCACAGCGGAGCCGCGACACCCGTGTCGAGGAGGGCCTGGAGGAGGAGAACGGCGTCTCGGTGGGCGGGGGCGGCGGACGGAGGACGGACCGCTCCGGGGCCAGCACTCACGGAGGTGGCCAACAGGACGCCGGCGATGTCCCCGACACCCTTGCGCGCATCTCCGACCAGTGAGCTCACGGCGTGCCGATCCGCGCCGTCCGGAAGGTCGAGAACCAGGACGCGGTGGCCACGCGACTCCAGGCCCCGCACACACTCCTTGAGGGCGGGCCCGAACCGGGTCCCGACCAGCAGCCAGGTACCCCCGACCGTGGGAGGGGGGGACACGGCCCCCTCCGGGACGGGCACCCACTCCTCGCGATAGGTCCAGCCGTCGGGCGGAGCGAGCGAGGTGAGTGCCGCACCAGTGCCCCGCTCCGGGACCGAGCCGGGGCCCGGCCGCCAGTAGCGCTGGCGTTGGAAGGCGTACGTGGGCAGGGCGACCCGCGCGGCGCTCTGGTCGAACAGCGGCGCCCAGTCGAGGTCGACCCCGTGGGCGTGGGCCTGCCCGAGCGACGTCAGGAACCGGACAGGTCCGCCCTCGTGCCGACGCAGGGTCGCCATCGCCACCGCGTCGCGGGCCCCGGCCTCCTCCAACGTCTCCTGGACCGCCGGTGTCAGCACCGGATGGGGCCCCACCTCGACGAACACGTCGTGCCCGGCGTCGACCAGGGCGCGGGTCGCCTCGGCGAAGCGCACGGGTTCGCGCAGGCCCCGGAACCAGTACTCCGCGTCCAGCGGACGGTCGTCCACGGCCGCACCGGTCACGGTGGAATAGAAGGGGATCATCGGACGTCCGGGGGTGACGCCCGCGAGTCCCGCCGTGACACGGTCCGCCAGGACGTCCACCGCGGCGGTGTGGGAGGCGTAGTCGACGGCGATCGTCCGGGCTCGGAGACCGTCGGCCTCACACTCCTCGACCACCCGTGCCACGGCGTCGGGCACACCCGCCACGACCGTGTTCGTCGGGCTGTTGACCGCCGCCACGGAGACCGGACCCCGCGAGGAGGCGAGGCGGTCGCGCACGGCCCGCTCGGGGCTGGCGATCGAAGCCATCGCGCCGGTACCGGCCAGGTCGAGCACGGCCGCGCTGCGCAGCGCCACCACCTTCGCGGCGTCCTCCAGGGACAGGGCCCCGGCGATGTGCGCGGCGGCGACCTCCCCCTGCGAATGTCCGACCACGGCGGCCGGGGTGAGTCCGTGCGCCATCCACAGGCGGGCCAGGGAGACCATGACCGCCCACAGAACGGGCTGGACGACGTCGACACGGTCGAGAGAGGGAGCCCCCTCCCGGCGACGCAGCACATCGGTGAGACTCCACCCGACGTGGGGTTCCAGCGCTCGTTCGCAGGCGGCGACGTGGTGGGCGAACTCGTCGGAGGAGTCGAGCAGCTCGACGGCCATGCCCTCCCACTGCCCACCCTGCCCCGGGAAGACCAGCACGGGGCGGCGGTCGGGTCGCGCCCGGCCCGTGGCCGTGGTCGCCCCCGGCGTCCCTGACTCCAGGGAAGCCAGCGCGGCCAGGAGCTCCGCGCGGTCGCGACCCACGACCACGGCCCGGTGTTCCAACGCCGATCGTGTGGTGGTCAGTGACAGGCCGACGTCGGTCGGTGCGAGCTCGGGTCGGTCGCTGACGTGAACGCGCAGCCGGGCCGCCTGGGCGGTGAGCGCCTCGGAGTTCCGGGCGGACAGGGGCCAGACGGTGGCGCCGGTCACCGATGCGGTGACCGCGGGAGCGGTCTCCGCGGTCCCCGTCTCGACCGCCCGCGGCTCGGGGGCCTGCTCCAGGATCAGGTGGGCGTTGGTACCGCTCATGCCGAACGAGGAGACACCGGCACGGCGTGGCCTGCCGGTGTCCTCCCAGGGGCGGGACTCGTGGAGCAGCCGGACCCCGCCGTCCCAGTCCACATGGGTGCTGGGCGTCTCCGCGTGCAGGGTGGGCGGCATGACGCCGTGGCGCAGCGCCTCGACCGTCTTGACCACCGCGGCCACCCCGGCGGCGGCCTGCGGGTGACCGATGTTGGACTTGAGTGAACCCAGCCAGAGAGGCCGCCCCTCGGGACGACCGCGACCGTAGGTGTCGATCAGGGCCTGTGCCTCGATCGGGTCACCCAGCGGTGTCCCGGTGCCGTGCGCCTCGACCAGGTCGACGTCGGAGGGGGTCAGTCCAGCGTCGGCCAGCGCCCGGCCGATCACGCGGGCCTGTGACGGACCGTTCGGCGCGGTGAGTCCGTTGGAGGCGCCGTCCTGGTTGACCGCTCCGCCCCGGACCACGGCCAGGACCGGGTGCCCGTGGCGGCGTGCGTCGGAGAGGCGCTCCAGGACGACCATCCCCGCGCCCTCGGAGAAGGAGGCTCCGTCGGCGCCCCCGGAGAACGCCTTGCAGCGGCCGTCGGGGGCCACGCCTCGCAGGCGGGTGAACTCGGTGAGGGTGCCTGGGCCCGACATGACGGTGGCGCCCCCGGCCAGGGCGAGCGAGCAGTCGCCGTCGCGCAGGGCGCGCACGGCCAGGTGGAGGGCGACCAGGGAGGAGGAGCAGGCGGTGTCCACGGTCAGCGCGGGACCGACCAGACCCAGGCAGTAGGAGATGCGGCCGGAGGCGACACTGGCCGAGATGCCGGTCAGGGTCACCCCGTCCGAGGCCTCCCCGTGCACCGGGGGCCCGTACTCCTGGTAGGCGAGTCCGACGTAGACCCCGGTGTCGCTGCCCGCCAGGGAGGTCGGAGCGATGCCCCCGCGTTCGAGGGTCTCCCAGGCCAGTTCCAACAGCAGCCGCTGCTGGGGGTCCATCGCCTCGGCCTCGCGCGGCGAGATGCCGAAGAAGGCCGGGTCGAAGTCGAAGACGTGCCGGAGGAACGAACCACGGTCCATGGCGAGGCGCCGTTCGTCTTCCAACCCGTGCAGCAGCCCCGGGAGGTCCCACCCCCGGTCGTCCGGAAGGGGCCCCCGGGCCTCACGTCCCTGGGAGACCATGTCCCACAGCAGTTCTGGAGTGTCCACCCCGCCGGGGAGCCGACAGCCGGTCGCCACGATCGCGATCGGCTCGGGCTCGGGCTCGGGCCGATGGTCCAACTCGGCGCGAAGACGCGAGTTCTCCTTCATCGCGCTCCGCAGAGCCGTCACCAGACGTTCGTCTTCGCTACTCAACTCAAGCCTCCTCGTCATACGCTCGGGCCTCGCAGGGCGAGGTTCACCAGTTCGTCGACGTCCATGGCGTCGATGGCTTCTCCCCCGCCGTCCGTACCGGGAGGCGTGGTGGTCCGATACTGGCCGGTCCGCTCTTCCGGGGTCGGGGGCTCCGGTGTGAGGAGACCCGCGAGGAACCGTGCCAGCGCCCTGGGGTTGGGGTGGTCGAAGACGGCCGTGGCCGGGACACGTACACCCACGGCGGCGCTGAGCCTGTTCCGCAGTTCGACGCTGGTGAGTGAGTCCGTGCCCTGTTCGGTGAAGGGGCGATCCGGGTCCACTTCGGAGACCGATCCAGCCCGGTGGCCGAGCACCACGGCGGTGTGCTCGCGCACCGCTCGCAGCAGGGTCCGGGAACGTTCCCCCGGGTCCATCTCCGCGAAGCGCGCGGCCGGGTCGTGTTCCTCACCGCCGAGCCCCGGGGCACCGGGTGAACCCTTCCCCGCGGCCGGGATCGGATAGCGTTCCGAGTCAGGATCGGGCAGGAGGTCCCGGAGCACGCTGAGGCCGGGGACCGGGGAGAGCCACGCGGGTACCGCGTGAACCAGGTCCCGGGCCATGGCGGTGTCGAACAGGTCGAGGGCCGCCTCCGGCCGCATCGGAAGGAGTCCGCTCCGGCTGAGGGTGGCGAGGTCGTTCTCGTCCAGGTGGCCGGTCATGCCGCCGCCCTCCCACAGCCCCCAGGACAGCGACGTGGCGGGCTGACCGGCGTCCCGGCGCACGTGTGCCAGTGCGTCACAGAAGACGTTGGCCGCCGCGTAGTTGGCCTGCCCCGGGTTGCCCAGTACGCCCACGGCCGAGGAGAACAGGACGAAGGACGACAGGTCATCGGTGAGTTCGTGCAGGTTCCAGGCCGCGTCCACCTTGGGCCGCAGTACCGTGCGCAGTTGTTCGGGGGTCAGTGCCGTGACCGTGGCGTCGTCGAGTGCCCCGGCGGCGTGCACCACGGCGCGCACCGGCCGGTCCTCGGGAACCGCGTCCAGGACGCGGGTCAGGTCCTCGCGGTCGGCCGCGTCGCAGGAAACCGCGTCCACCCGGGCACCGAGCGCTTCCAGCTGCGCCGTTCGCTCCTCCTGTCCGGGGGTGTCGGGGCCACGGCGGCCAAGCAGTAGGAGGTGGCGGACCCCGTACGCCGAGACCAGGTGGTGGGCCAGGCGGTGTCCCAGGCCCCCGGTGCCACCCGTGATCAGCACCGTGCCCTCCTGGGGGAAGGGCGCGGGCACGCGAAGGACCAGCTTTCCTACGGTCTCACCGCGTTGGAGGGCTCGGAAGGCCGTCTGGACCTCGCTCAGGTCGTACACGGTGGTTGGCAGGGGCCGAAGGGCCCCCTCCTCGAACAACTCCATCACCCTGGCGAGCATGTGTCCGATCCGTCGCGGATCCACGTGGGGCAGGCTGAATGCCTCGTATTGGCAGCCGGGGTGGTCCGCCGCCACGTCCGTGGCGGCGCGCACATCGGTCTTGCCCATCTCCACGAACCGGCCGCCCGGGCCTCGCCCGTCCCTGGGCGAGCGAAGCAGGCGCAGGGACGCGTCCACGAACTCGCCGGCCAGCGAGTTGAGGACCACGTCGACGCCCCGGCCGTCGTTGGCCTCCCGCAGCCGGTCCTCGAACTCCAGTGTGCGCGAGGAAGCCAACCGCTCGGGGGCCAGTCCGTACTCGGCCAGTCCTGACCACTTGTGGGGACTGGCGGTACCGAACACCTTGGCACCCATGTGGTGCGCGAGCTGGACGGCCGCCGTTCCCACACCTCCGGCCGCGGCGTGCACGAGCACGCTCTCGCCCGGACGCACGGCGGCCAGGTCCACCAGACCGTGGTACGCGCTGAGGAAGGCCACCGGAACCGTCGCCGCCTGCTCGAAGGTCCACCCCTCGGGCATGTGAGCCAGGCGATCACGATCAGCCACGGCAAAGGGCCCGAAGGCTCCGTCGAACATGCCGACCACGCGGTCACCAGGGCCCAGGTCCGTCACCTCCGATCCGGTCTCCAGGACGACACCGGCGCCCTCGATTCCCACGCCGACGCCGTCGTCGACCACTCCAAGAGCGGTGACCACGTCGTGGAAGTTCACCCCTGCGGCCCTCACGGAGAGTCGGACCTCGCGGGGGGCGAGTGGTGCCCCTGCCTGGCGAGCGGGCACGGCCTCCAGCGCGTCCAGTGAGTCGGGGCCGCGAGTGTCCACGCGCCACAGGCGTCCACTCGGGGCGAGGACACCGTCAGGGGTCTCCACGGAGCGCCGTAGTCGCGGGACGAGTATGGAGCCCGAACGCAGGGCGATCTGTGGCTCGTCGAGACCGAGGGCCGCTGGCAGCACCCGGTGGGACTCCTCGGAACCGTCGGAGTCCAGGAGCACCAGACGACCGGGGTGCTCGCGCTGGGCGGCTCGGAGCAGGCCCCAGACCGGAGCGGCGGCGGCCCCGGGGAGCTGTTCACCGGGGAACGTGGCCACTGCCCTCCAGGTGACCAGGGCCAGGCGGGAACGGGCGGTGCGCTCGTCCGCCAACCACCCGCGGATGGAATCCAGGCCGGCCTCCAGCCCCTGGCGGACCGCGTCCGGAAGGGCGTCATGCCCGGAGTAGACGACGTGCGCGGGCAGTTCGGCGCAGACGACGTCTGGAACCGGCGCCCCCGGTGCCAGATCCTCCAGCGAGGGGAGGGCTCCGGGGATCACTTCCTCGGCGGCGGAATCCGACGTGGGGTCCACCTGCTCCCACCGGAGCTCGTACAGTTCGGAGACCTCGCCCGGCTCGGCTTCGGGGAGTGCATCCGCGGACAGAGGCCTCAGGACCACCTCGTCCACGGACCAGACCGTCCCCTCACCGTCGGGACCGGTGGCCAGCAGTCGGTACCGGTCGTCGCCCAACGGGGTGAGCCGTGCCCTCAGGCGCCGGGACGTCCGGTCGTCCTCGGCGCGCGCCAGCCGGACCCCGCTCCAGGCGAACGGCACCCTGGGGCCGCAGTCGCGCTCGGCGGCGCCCCGGTTCCCCAGTACGGCGTGCAGGACGGCGTCGGTCAGGGCTGGGTGAGGACCGTGGAAGGCCTCGCTCCCGCCCGCGGAGTCCGGTAGCTCGACCTCCAGGAAGAGTTCGTCCCCGTGCCGGTACACCGACCTCAGACCGAGGAAGGCAGGACCGTAGTGGTATCCCAGAGCCCGCAGGGAGGCGTAGTCGACCGGAATCCGCTCGGCGTCGTCCGGTGGGAGGGTACCGACGCCCTCCCCCGCGTCCGGAGCGTTCACCTCGGCCGTGCCTCCGGAGGTCGGGCCGGCGACGGAACCGGAGGCGTACCGTGTCCACGAGGCGTCCGTGCTCTCGCGGCGCGCGTAGACGTCGACCGCGCTGTGCCCCCGAGGGTCGCGGGAGCCGACGATGATCTGGATCTCGACGGCTCCGGTCCGACCCACCATCAGAGGGGCCTCCAGGACCAGGTCGGTGACGGTGTCCGCGCCGATCGCCGCCGCGGCACCGGCGACCAGGTCCACCAGCGCCGTACCGGGGATCATCACCCTTCCGAGCACACGGTGGTCCGTCGCCCAGGGGTGCCCGGAGGCGGAGACCCTGCCCCGGAACACCGTTCCCCCGTCGGCCAGACCGAGCCCGTCGTCGATCAGCCGTTCCACCGATTCCGCCGGTCGGACCTCGGGCCCACTCGGCAGCAGCCAGTGGCGGGAGCGTCGGAAGGGGTCGTCCGGCACCGTGACCGGGGCACCTTCGTCAGCCACCCCCTCCAGCACGACGTGTGCGTTGGTACCGCTGATCCCGAAGGAGGACACCGCCGCTCTCCGGGGCCGTCCGGTGTCGGGCCACTCGGCCTCTTCGGACAGCAGACGGACACCGCTGTCCCTCCACTCGACCCGATCCGTCGGCTCGTCCGCGTGCAGGGTCCGGGGCAGGCGGCCGTGGCGCAGGGCCTCCACGGTCTTGATCACCCCGGCGACGCCCGCCGCCGCCTGGGCGTGGCCGATGTTGGACTTGAGGGAGCCGAGGAGGAGGTCGTGTTCACGCTCACCGCCGTAGACCGACATCAGGGCGGTGGCCTCGATCGGGTCCCCAAGGCGTGTTCCCGTGCCGTGCGCCTCTACCGCGTCCACCTCGCCGGGGTCGAGTTCGGCCGCGGCAAGGGCCTGGCGGATCACCCGTTCCTGGGCCTCCGGGTTGGGCGCGGTCAGTCCGTTGGAGGCGCCGTCGGAGTTGACCGCGCTGCCGCGCAGCAGCGCCAGCACGGGCCGACCGTTGCGACGAGCCTGGGAGGCCCGTTCGAGCAGGAGGATCCCGGCTCCCTCGGCCCAGGCCGTTCCCTCGGCCCCGGCGCCGAACGCACGGCAGCGACCGTCGGCGGAGAGGCCGCGCTGGGCGGAGAACTCCAGGAACATGCCGGGGGTGGCCATGACGGTGGCGCCTCCGGCCAGGGCCATGGAGCACTCCCCCCTGCGCAGGGCGGAGGCCGCCTGGTGGAGGGCCACCAGGGAGCCGGAGCAGGCGGTGTCGATGGTCAGGGCGGGACCGTGGAGCCCGAGCACGTAGGCGATGCGGCCGGACGCCACGCTCAGGGTGCTCCCGGTCAGCCGGTATCCCCCGTCCGCGCTGCTGACGGGGTCGGCCAGGCGGGCGCCGTACTCGCTGGGCATCGCGCCCACGAAGACGCCCACCTGTTCGCCGCGCAGGCTGGCGGGGTCCATCCCGGCCCGTTGGATGGCCTCCCAGGAGGTCTCCAGTAGCAGCCGCTGCTGCGGGTCCATGGCGTCGGCCTCGCGGGGGCTGATCCCGAAGAAGCCGGGGTCGAACAGGTCGGCGTCGTGGAGGAACCCGCCGTTGCGCGTGTAGGTGCGACCGGGGGTACCGGGCTCGGGGTCGTAGAGGGCGTCCAGATCCCAGCCCCGGTTGTCCGGGAAGGCCCCGATGGCGTCGGTCCCCTCCTCCACCAGGCGCCACAGCTGCTCCGGGGAGCGCACCCCTCCGGGCAGTCGACAGGCCATCGCGGTGATGGCGATCGGGTCGTCACCGACCGGAGTCCCCACGAGCGCGGTCCCTGCTGGGGCCGCGCGGCGCGGGGCGGTGCCGCTGCGCTCAGGGGGGGTGGGTCCCTCGCCGCGTTCCCTCGCGACGTGCTCGGCGAGGGCGGCCGGGGTGGGAAGCTCGAAGAGGACGGAGTCCTCAAGCCGGACCCCCGTCTCCTCCTCCACCAGGTCGGCCAGTTCCAGCAGCATGATGGAGTCGAAGCCGAGGTCACGGAAGGCCCGTCCCTCGTCGGCGGGATCCAGTTCGTCCAGTTCCAGGACCCTGGCGCTCAGGGACGCCACGAGGCTCGCGGCTTCGCCACCCTCGGGGCCCGCCGGTTCGTCCGTGAGCGACGGCGCCACCGCGTCCAGCGGTTCGGCGGCACGCACGGCCGGGACCGAGTCGGGCCAGAAGCGGGTCCGCTGGAACGGGTAGGTGGGAAGGTCGATCCGTTGTGCTCCTGAGCCCCGGAACAGGCTCCCCCAGTCCACATCCAGACCCGAGGTGAAGGCCTGCGCGGCGGCGGTCAGCAGCTGGGCGGAGTCCCCGTGGTCCCGGCGCAACGTGGACAGCACCGTGCCCCGCACCTCGTGGGCGTCGAGAACGCTTTCGATCCCTCGGGTCAGGACCGGGTGCGGACCGACCTCCACGAACGTCGTGTGCCCGTCTGCCACGGCCCGCGCCACCGCCTCCGCGAAGCGGACCGGGTTGCGTAGGCCCTCGTACCAGTACCGGCCGTCCATGACCGGAGCGTCCGCGCCGGGGTCTCCGCCGGTCAGGGTGGAGAGCACCGGTATCCGGGCCGGACGCGGCGTGACGCCCGCCAACTGTTCGAGCAGGACCTCACGGACCCGTTCGACGTGCGACGAGTGCGAGGCGTAGTCCACGTCCACCAGGGCGGCGTGCACGCCGATGTCCACACAGTGGTCGACGGCGGCGCGTACCGAAGCCGGGGAGCCCGAGACCACCACGGACTCGGGCCCGTTCACCGCGGCCAGATGGAGGTCGGGCAGGGCATCCTGGAGCTCACGGGCCCGCTCCGGAGTGACTCCGAGGGAGGCCATGCCTCCACTGCCGCCGAGCGTGACGAGCGCCTGGCTGCGCAGGGCCACGACCTTGGCGGCGTCGTCCAGGGTGAGGACCCCGGCGACGTGGGCTGCGGCGATCTCGCCCTGGGAGTGACCGATCACGGCGGCCGGGCGCACGCCCACGGCCTCCCACACCCGGGCCAGCGCCACCATGACCGCCCACAGGACCGGCTGCACCACGTCGACGCGGGCCCCGGGCCCGACGTAGAGAGGGGCGCCGGGTTCCCCACGCAGAACGCGTGTGAGGGACCAGTCGACATGGGGCTCCAACGCCCGTTCGCACTCGCGCAGTCGCCGACCGAAGACCCTCGCCAGGCGGCCGTCGCCGTCCAGGAGCGTGCGCGCCATACCCGCCCACTGGCCGCCCTGACCCGGGAAGACCATGACCGGGCCGCGCCCGTCCCTCGCGGCCGTGGGGACACCGGAGGGCCGGATCGACTCCAGCTCACGGGTGCCGCTGCCGCCCGGAGCCAGGATGACGGCCCGGTGGTCCATGACCGTACGCGTCGTGACCAGCGAGTACCCGACGTCCTCGGGACGCAGGCCGGGCCGTTTCGAAACGAAGGAGTGCAGGACCGAAGCCTGGGCGCGCAGGGCGCTCTCCGAGCTCGCGGACAGGACCCACGGCACAGGGTCGAGCGCGCCCTCCCCCGGCGACTTCCGCGACGTGTCGGGCGATCGCCGGGGCGGCGGGGCCAGGACGAGGTGGCAGTTGGTACCGCCCATGCCGAAGGAGGACACCCCGGCCAGGGGGGTGTCGGTCGGCCAGGGTTCCCGCGCGGTCTGCGGGACCAGCCCCAGCCCTTCCAGGTCGATCGCGGGGTTGGGGGCGGAGAAGTTCCGGGTGGGGGGCAGCAGGCCGTGGGAGAGGCTGAGTACCACCTTGAGCAGGCCGACGATCCCGGCCGCGCCCTCCAGGTGACCGACGTTGGTCTTGGCCGAGCCCACTCGCAGGGCACCCTGGCGGTCGGCGAAGACCGAACCGAGGGCGGCGGCCTCGACCGGGTCGCCTGCCGGAGTCCCGGTACCGTGCAGTTCCACGTAGCCCACATGGGCGGGGTCGATCCCGGCCCGGCGGTGCGCCGCGCGCACGACCTCCGCCTGTCCCTCGGGTTCGGGGCGCGCGAGGAAGGCGGTGGGGCCGGAGTTGTTGACCGCCCCGCCGGACAGCACCGCGTGAACGTGGTCGCCGTCCGCCATCGCCCGGTCGAAGGGTTTGAGGACCACGACGGCGCCGCCCTCGCCCCGGACGTAGCCGTTGGCGCGGGAGTCGAACGTGTAGCAGTGCCCGTCGGGTGAGAGCCCTCCGAACTGCGCCACGTACTCGGTGCTCTGGGGCAGGAGGATGAGGTTGACACCACCGGCGAGGGCCAGGTCGCACTCGCCGTTGCGCAGGCTCTCCATTGCCGCGTGCACGCTGACCAGGGACGAGGACTGTCCACTGTCCACAGTCATGCTCGGCCCGCGCAGGCCGAGGGTGTAGGAGACTCGGTTGGCGATCATGCCGCGCTGGCTGCCGGTGAGACTGTGGTGCGAGGCGGGGACGTCGCGCAGGAGATGCGAGTAGTCCGAGGAGATCGCTCCGGTGAAGACGCCGGTCCGGGATCCGTGCAGCCTGTCGGGAGCGGTGCGCGCGTTCTCGATCGCCTCCCAGCTCAGTTCGAGCATGAGTCGTTGCTGGGGGTCCATGGCCACGGCCTCGCGCGGGGAGACCCCGAAGAACGCGGCGTCGAAGTCCTCGGCGCGGTCCAGGTAGCCGCCCCAGTGCTGGTCCCGCTGGGAGGACGTCCAGCCGAGGCGCTCGGGCGGCGGGGTGATGGCCTCCCGGCCCTCGCACAACAACCGCCAGAAGGAGTCCGGGTTCGATGCCCCGGGGAGGCGACAGGCCAACCCCACCACGGCTATGGGCGAGCGGGAGACGTCGCTGCCGTCAGCATCCCTGGTCATCGCGTTCCTCCGGTCGAACTCGACGTCCTCACCCCGAACGGGTCCTGGCCCGGGGTATGTTACGGGGTCGACCCGCGGTCCCGTGCGCGTGAATTCGCACCGCCGTCTCCGTGTGGGTCGGGTCGGTGGCAACAGGCACGAGTTCCCCGGCCGGGCTCCGCGTTCGGAAACCCGGATGGCCGACCGAAGGGACGGGCAGGCCGCGCACGGCTTGGTGAACGCCTGGGACAGACGCCCCACATGCGCTTTTGAGCCATACGCAGGGTGGATCGTATCGACGATTCAGGACAGATGACAACGGAACACTTGTTTTCGGTCATTTATTTGCCCACATTCAGAGCATGACAAAAACGAGATTTCCATGTGTTTGTTACCAAAAGGAAATGCCCGATGTCCGTAGACATCGGGCATGACACTGCGGACGCGGAACCGTCAGTCTCCGTGGCGCGCGCGGACCTCCGCGAGGAACTTCAGGGCTTCCTCCGGGTCGAGGAGCCAATTGGCGTAGTCAGGCGGGTAGTCCCAGCCCCGAATCCAACGATTCGCGACCTCCGGGTAGCGCTGGGCGCCCGCGATGAGCTCCGTGAAGTATTCCGGCAGGCCCTGGTCCCACATCGTGGAATTCATCTCGGACCACAGTTGATTGTGGAGACCGAATTCCCAGAAACGGTCGAACGCACTGACCAGGAAGTTCTCGTCGAACTCCCGGTCCCCGTGTTCCATGATCGCCTCGAGGTAGGCCTTGGCACAGTGCATGGAGTTGTTCCAGCTCTGACCGACGTACGGGTCCATGGTGACGACGACGTCAGCCATCCCGAGAACCTTGCCACCGGACGGCAGGGTCCCGACGGGGTTGCGCACCTGCGGCGTGACCTCGTCGGTCAGGGTGCTGCCGTTACCGTCCACCAGCGCCGCGTCCTTGACGCGCTCGTAGTACTCCGGCGCGTAACGCCGCAGCAGATCCTTCATACGACGCAACTGCTCCTCGGGACCGGGCCTGTCCGGCCAGGCGTCCATGGGACCGCCGCGCTTGTCCACCATAACCAGGGCGTGGCAGGGACCCTCCTGGCTGAGGATCGGCATGAGGATGGTGTTCCCCGCCTCTGCGGCGGAGGAGGCCCAACCCACGTTGACGTCGTCCTTGGAGTCCGGCCAGACGTCGTAGACCAGGGCCTGGGCCATGGACCGGGGCCTGGCCCCGCTGAACCGGCTCTCGTCGTAGTCGAAGAGCTGGCCGAGCTCCCCATGACCCACAGCGACGATGATCAGGTCGAACATGCGGGAGAAGTAGTCGAGGTCGGTCACGGTGACGCCGTGGATGACGACCTTGCCGCCGCGGTCCTCGAAGAACTCCAGCCAGTCGGCCATCTTCACCCGACGGTCCACCGACACCATGTAGTCGTTGTCCAGCCCGGTGCGGCCAGCGAAGGACAGGACCGGCTGGTCTCCTCCCGGATAGAGGTGGACCCGCTGGTCGCGCACCTGGGGACAGAGCACACTCCACAGGTCGAGGTCGTACTCGCGCTCGTGCTTCAGGGACGTGGGCAGGGTGAACTGCGTGACCGAGGATCGCCCCGTCCGGATCTCCGTCGAGGACTGCCCCGTGATCACCGTGACGTCGTAGCCATGGGTCAGGAGACCGTGGGCCAGGTGCAGACCGGCGTGGCCAGCGCCGACGATAAGGATCTTGCGCATTGTGTCGCTAACTTTCCTGGGAATCTACGGGGCCGCGGGGGGATCGGCCAGAGGGAGACCGAACGCCCCCGCCCGTCAGGCGACGGGCTCACTCGCTCGGTTGTGCTCCAGCGCGTACCGCAACAGGGTCTTGAGCACGTCGCCGCCGGACATCCTGTGTCGCGCGTCGAAGTCGATGATGGGCACCTCCGGACTGACCTCCAGAGCCTCACGGACCTGCTCGGCGGTGTAGTCCAGGTGCCCCTCGAACTTGTTCAGCGCCACGATGTAGGGGATCCGCTTGTTGGTCTCGAAGTAGTCGACCGCGTCGAAGGAGTCCGCGAGCCTCCGGCAGTCGACCACGACGACGGCGCCCACGGCGCCGCGGACCAGATCGTCCCACATGAACCAGAACCGGGCCTGCCCCGGCGTGCCGAACATGTACATGACCAGTTCGTCGTCGATGGTGATGCGGCCGAAGTCCATCGCGACGGTGGTCGTCGTCTTGTCGGGTGTGACCGAGGTGTCGTCGTGTCCGACGCTGGCCTCGGTCATGATCGCTTCAGTCGTGACCGGCGGAATCTCCGACACCGAGCGCACCAAGGTCGTCTTGCCGGCACCGAAGCCACCGGCGATGACGATCTTGCTCGACATCTTCTTGCGATTCGACCTGTTGTCACTGGAAAAGTCGTTCGAGACCACGAAGAGCCCTCTCCAGAACCTGGTTTTCGGACGGACTGCTGCCGGTGATGGTCGGGTGGATGTACACCAGGTCCTGCTCGGCCAGGTCACTGACCAGAACCTGGGTCACACCCAGGGGGATGTTCAACTCGGCCGACACCTCAGCGAGAGACCGCGTCTCCCGGCACAGTTTGTAGATACTGATCGACTCCGGCATGAGGGTGCCAGGAGGTTCCTGCCCGGGCTCGGACGTCGAGACCAGGGTCTGCACCATCAGCGGATGCCGTGACGGCGTCCGCCCACCTGTGAAGGTGAACGGGCGAACACGGTTACTCCTTCGCCTGCGGAAGCTCATAGCCGCGGCAACCTCATTCCTGCCGAACCGTTACGGGTCACCGTCGTCAGTTCTGGATGACCTCGCGCAGCTGCGAACGCAACTGCGGAGTGAGCACGTGGGCGACGTTGTCCACGAGCTTGGCCATCTGGAAACCGACGATCTTCAGCTCGGTACCGGGTGCGGTGAGCACCGCCATGCAGGAACCGTCACTGATGGCCATGATGAACAGGTGGCCGTGGTTGAAGCGAACCAGAAGCTGCTCGCACTCACCCCTCTGGAACAGACTCGCACCGCCGACCGCCAGGCTGTGCAGCCCGCTCGCGATGGCCGCGAGCTGTTCGGCGTGCACCTCGGGGAAGTCACTGGAGTGAGTCAGGACCAGGCCGTCGGAGGAGACCACCACGGCGTGCTCGACACCGCGCACGTCCCGGACGAACCGGTCGATGAGCCACGAGAAGTTCTCAACGCTGTCGTTCGTGGATTCAGTCATGGTTGTGCTCTACCTGCCTCGGCCGAAGGTCGTGTTCGCTGGGGGTCTGGGCTGTGAGGACCCGGACGGACTCCTGGGCCCCCGCTGGGAGGTTCATTCCTTGTCGTCCTCAAGGTCCTCGCCGTCGAGTGCGGCGCGTTCCCCGTCGAGGAAGTCGCCGAGCTCGTCACGAATCTGCTCCGCTCGGGCCTCACCGGTGAGTCGGGGCGGCGTGTCGTCCCGGCCCTTCGGCGGGGGCGGCGGGTTCTCGGACAGTGCGTCGGGGTGCGGCATCATCCGCAGAGGCGAACCGTGCGGGGTGGCGCTGCGCCGGGGCAGACCCGCCGAGGTGACCGCGGAGCTCCCTCCGGGAGCGGGCTTCGGCGGGGCCTTGGGCGCGCTGGTGCCCTTGAGCGCACGGTCGTCGGAGGACTGCTGCGGGATCGGGCCGGTCGAGGTCACGGGCGCGCTCGTGCTGGGAATCGTGGCGGTGCGGGGCTGCCCGGGCGTCCGGGGCGTGGCCACTCGCAGGAGTTCCTTGGGAACGATGGTGTAGGCGCTGACCCCCCGGAAGGAGCGCGACTCCAGCCTGGTCTCCAGGTTGTGCTTCCGCGCGATCCGGCTGGCCACGTAGAGGCCCATGTGCTTGGGCACCTCGTCGTCCAGGACGGGCTCGCCGTCCAGACGGCCGTTGAGCTCCCTCAGCTGGGCCTCGGGGATGCCCACGCCCTCGTCCTCGACGACGATCATGAGGCGGCCGTCGTCCAGCTCGCGGGCGCTGATCACCACCTGGGAGTGCTCGGGCGAGTTCGCGGTGGCGTTGTCCAGCAGCTCGGCCAGGAGGTGGCTGATGTCGTCGGCGGCCAGACCGGTGATGGAGGCCTGCGGTATCTTGCCCAGGCTGACCCTGGGGTAGTCCTTGATCTCCGAGGTCGCGGCGCGGGCGACGTCGAGCAGCGGCACGATCTCGTCGTGCGCATCGGACTCGCCGCCGTCGTGCCCGGTCAGCACCAGGAAGTTCTCACCGTTACGTCGCATACGGGTCGCGAAGTTGTCGATCTGGAAGAGCTTGTCGAGCAGGTCCGGGTCCTGGGCACCGGTCTCCAGGGCCTCGACCATCTCCAGGAGCGCATCGACCAGGGAGAGGTCCCGCATGGCCAGACCCGCGAGCGCCTCGTTGAGCAGGTCGCTCTGGGGGTCGTCCTGCCGCTCGGACGTGACCGCGGCCGACGCGGCGGTCTCCGGCTCCGGGGCGGGTGCTTCGGTGACGGCCTGGGCATCCCGCGCCTGAGTGGCCGACTCGGTCGGAGCCGTCCCGGACTCGGGTTCGGTCTCCTTCTGGGCCGGTTCGTCGGCGGTGGGTGTGTCCGTCCCGTTCTCCGAGCGGGTGAGCGCCCGGTCCTGGCCGATCTCCGGCGAGTCCGACGATTCGGCGCGCTCGGCGAAGAACGTGGCGGCGGAGTCGGCGGTGATCACCTGTGGCTGCTGCCCGGCGGCGAGCACGATGACGTGCTGGACCGGCTGGCCGTAGGGACTCATCTGCCCGTAGGGCGCGAACTGGCCCGGGTAGACGACCGGCTGGCCGGGGAGGACGTAGCCGGGCGGCTGGTAGGGCAGGGGGTAGGCGCTCTGGTACGGCAGCGGCGGCGGGTAGGACGGGTAGTGCGGCGCGGGCGGCTGCGGGGCGTAGTCGGCCCTGGGGTACCCGGGGTACGGGTGGCCCTGGGCCTCGTGCGGCGGCCGCTGGTAGCCGTGCGGCGCGGCCTCGGGACGGCCGTAGCCGTGCCCCTGGTACCCGGGGGCGTGGGTGCCCTGTTCCGGGTGGCCGGGGAGGTACCGGGGCTCCTGGTACCCGTACGCCTCCGGGTAGCCCTGGGGGTCCCGGTAGCCGTTGTGCTCGGGCTGGCCCTGGTAGCCGTACGGGGCCTGGGGGCCCTGACCGGTCGCCCGGTGGTCCCGGCCGCCCGGTTCCGGCACTTGGGAAGGGGCGGGCGCGGGGCGCGGCTGCTCGTAGGGCGAGTCACCCTGAGGGGGCGTCCACTGCGCCTGCAACGCGGCGGGGTCGGTGGCAGGCCACCGTGACGCGACCGGCGCCGCGGAACGCTGGGCGCCGCCCTGGGCGGCCTCGTGCGCGCCCGGGTCGACCCTGGGCGCCTCGACCCTCGGGGGCTCGTGGCTGGCGCGCTGACCCGGCGTGTGCCGTGCGGCTACCGCCGGTTCCGGTGTCGCCGGTGCCGTGGGTGACACAGGGGCCTCGGGCCGCTCTGTGTGCTCTGATGGTCTGGGGCTGTCGGTCATGGTGTCCGTGGTGGCGGGGATGTGTGGGCTGCGCGGTTCGGGCTCGTTGAGTCCGACGCCGCGCCACTGGCCGACCTGGTTGGCGCCGGTGTCGACGTCGTCGATCTCCAGGTTCCGGGTCGTGTAGGGGTTGGGGACGCTCACCCGGGAGGTGGGACGGTAACCGTTCTCGGCGGACGCGGAGAAGGGTCCGGTGGGGGGCTCCGTCGCGGCTGTCTCCTCGCCGTCCGACGTTCGGTCGGGGTTCTGCGAGTGCGGATGCACGGGCTGATGCACGGGATTTCCTTGCTCGGTCTCCGGTGACGGGGGTTCCTGGGACTTGACCATCCGGGAGATGGCCCGGCGGAACCTTCCTTCACGCCTGGTTCCACGCCCATCCTCCGTCGACATCATCTTGGCCAGGGAGTGGTCATCGCGTTCCTGCGGTGACTGCGCCTGTGCCACAATCTCGTCTCCTCGCATCAGGTGGGCGGATGGCGGTGGCCCCGCACCACCGCCCTGACCAGGGAGGAAATCGTTCCTCGGGTCCTTTCGGCCCGTGAGACGACCAGACGCCCCTAACGCCGGGGGGACGCCTCGACGGTTATGGCGGGAGGGGATCGTGGCGCGTGACCGGGGCCGGAGGAGAGCGCCCGATCCGGCGGACAAGTGTCCCCGCTCCACACAATTCCCGTACTTCCACCGGGAACCGTCGTTCGGTTCGTCAGACTAACAAAGGACGCCCAGCTTGACAGAAGAATCGAAGATCCGCCGAAAGGACCCCGGACGCCACCGGGGTGACGTGGGGAAACACTGGAAAAGTGACCACTGGGACCACTTTGGAATCGGTGCATTTGTCCTGGTTTGTCTGATTCTTGCCGGGTGTCACCTTCTCGCGAGGATACGCGGCGGCCACCCGCCACCAGTCGGCCCACGGTCGGCCCCGACCTGACCGGAACTGCGTTGACCAGCACCGACGCGTTTCCAGGAGACTCCCCGTCGTCCCGCGGCGACCGGGTTCCGTTCCGGTCTCGTCGAAGGGTACGGTCTTGGTCACACAGGGGTCGAATCCGCCCACTCACACGGTCGAACACCGGGCGGCACCCGCACGGGTGAGCGTGCGAACCCCCCGGGGGGCGATTCAGTCGCGTTCGGAGGAAGCTCGGAACGAGGTGCGCCCGTCGCGAGGCCGCCGAGCTCGCGGCACCCTCGACCTTCTCGAGTCGAGACCCACGGCGATCCGTCTGGTGCGCGAGTCGGATCGCGGAGGCCCCGGACGACCCCGAGCCACCCGCACCCCGCTTCGCCTCGAACGCGCACAAACGGTCTCTCGAGGGACAAACTCACGCATGCCCGTAATTCGCGCGACGGCGTCCGGGCACACCGGCGGGGGCGGGGCCCGAAGGCACCCGCCCCCGCCCGGGACCGGATCGGTTCACCCCCGGCTCACGGCCGGGGGCCCGTCTCTCAGCCCTCGACCGGCTCCAGATCGCCCTGGATCAGCGCCAGGATGACGTGGTTGTCCTGGTACTGCTCGTTCTGGGAGGTGGGGGTGTCCGTCGGGAACTCCTTGACGCGAACCCCCTCGACCGCCGGGGAGAGGTACTTGTAGGTCCAGATCGGAATGCGGGGAAGGAGCTCGTTGAAGACGACGGCCAGCGTCTTCAGGGCCTCCTTCTGCTCCTCCTCGTTCTCGGCCCGCTGGGCGGTGTCCACCAGCTCCGCGATGTCCACCTCTCCCTGGGAGGGGCTCTCGACCTGGAGGTCGAACCCCTGGCCCGGGGAGTCCTCCGTTCCGGCGTTCTCGGTGAGGAAGTTCATCTGGAAGGCACCCCAGTAGTCGGGCTGCTCCGGGTTGCCCCAGTGGCGCACGGCCACCTCGAAGTCGCCGGCGCCCCAGATACCCCACGGGTTGTCCTCGGGGACGTTGCGCGCCTCGGTCTTGATACCGAAGGCGTTCCAGGCCTCCTCGACCTGGGTGGCGGTCAGCTCGAAGTCACCCCAGCCCGCGACACCGATGACCTCGAAGCTGGCCTCCTCGCCGTCCGGGAGGAGCCACTTGCCGCCCTCCTTGGTCCAGCCGGCGTCCTCCAACAGCTCCGTGGCCTTGTCCAGGTCCTGGTCGAAGTTCTCGAAGTCCTCCAGCTCCTCGGCCGTGAGGATCTCCTCGGCCTGGATGTCGGCCAGACCCGCGTAGTGCGTGACGCGGCTGTAGCCGTCGCCGCGGGCCACCTGACCGATCTGGTCGCCGTCGAGGACGTAGGCGAGCGCCTTGCGCACACGCACGTCCTGGACCTCGGGCTTGGCCCGGTGGTTGAACATGATGCCGCAGCCGTCGTAGCCCGCGTGCTCGACCCAGCGGAAGCCCTCCACGTTCTGGAAGGCCTGCTGGTCGGCGGCGGAGGGGGCCAGGGTGGAGTAGTCCACCTCGCCCTGCTGGACCAGCAGTGCCGACTGCCGGTTGTCGCCCTTGTGGATGACGACCTCGTCGAACTTCACCTCGGCGCCCTGGTATCCGTCCTCGTTGCGCACCAGCGTGATGCGCGCGTCCGACATCTGCGCGTCGTCGAACATGTACGGGCCGCTGCACACGATCTCGTCCGGGTTGAACTCGATGAACTCGGCGTTCCACTCGGAGTGCTCGTCGTCGCCCTGGCGGACGCCGTCGTTGACCATCTCGACCGCCCGCTCGCCGAAGTTCTCGTAGGTGGCCTTCGAGACGATGCGGTGCTTGATGATGCTGCGCTCGATGTTGGGGAACGGGTTCTCGAAACCGAGGCGGACGCTGAGGTCGTCCAGCTTCTCCAGGTTCTGGACCTGGGGGAAGCCGAAGCCCCACGGCGGGGCCTCCAGGACGCGCATGGCGTAGCTGCGGATCATGTCGTCCGCGTTGAGGTCGTTGCCGTCGCTCCACTTCAGCCCGGAGCGCAGGGTCAGGAGGAGGTCGTTGCCATCCCACTCGTGGCCCTCCAGCAAGAGGTAGTCCCAGTCGTGCTCGGCCCAGTTGAAGACGCCGCCCGGACACAGGAACAGGTCCTTGTAGACGGAGCCGAGCAGCAGCGCGCCGTCCTCACGGTGGACGTTGCGCGTCATGGAGTCCAGGTCGTAGTCGAAGACCCCGGTGAACTGGGTGGCGTCGGAGCTGCCGCCGCTGTCGGCGGAGCAGGAGGACAGCAGACCGGCGCCCGCCACCCCGACCGAGCCGAGACCGACGGCCTTGAGGAGCCGCCTCCTGCTCAGATCGTTCAGGATCGCGTTGCGCGAGGGGGTGGAGGTCATTCTTGACGCTTCCTTTCCAGAAGGACGGCGAGCAGACCGAGGGCGAGTACGGCCAGGCCGACACCGACGGTGACGACGCTGATGACGAACTCGGCTGTGCCGGGGGATGTGATCACGGCCATGAGGGTGCAGGCGAGGGTGAGGAAGGCTCCGACGAACAGGCCGAAGCGTCCGACGAGGAGCAGCAACTCACCTCACCCCCGGGTCACGACGTGGCAGGCCAGCAGCCGGTCGTGGCTGCGGACCAGCGGCGGCCGCACAGTGTCGCAGCTGCCCTGGGCGTAGATCGGGCAGCGCGGGTGGAAGTCGCAGCCCGGTGGCAGGTCCGTGAGGTCGGGGATGTCAGAGCTGCGCAGCCGGACCCGCTCCTTGTTCTTCGCCAGGTCCGGGTCCGGTTCGCAGACCGCGGAGATGAGCGCCTTGGTGTAGGGGTGCCGGGGGTCGTTCACCACCTGCGGGGTGGGCCCGTGTTCCACGACCTTGCCGAGGTACATGACCGCGATCTCGCCCCGCCAGGCGAAGTACTTGGCCACGGCGAGGTCGTGGGTGATGAACAGAAAGCTCACGCCGAGTTCGTCGCGGAGTCTGCCCAGGGTGTTGAGGAGGCTCACGCGGATGGACACGTCCAGCATCGACGTGGACTCGTCGGCGATGATGACCTCGGGTTCCATCGCCAGGGCCCGGGCCACGGCGACGCGCTGGCGCTGGCCCCCGGACATCTGGTGGGGGTACTTGTCCAGGTAGTCCTCGGCCGGGGTGAGGTCGACGCGTTCCAGCAGGTCGGCGGCGACCCTGCGGGCCTCGTGGCGGTTCTTCACCAGCTTGTGGCGGCGCAGCCCGGCGGAGACCGTGGAGTAGACGGTGCGGACCGGGTTCAGGGAGGCGTAGGGGTCCTGGTGGATGTACTGGACCGAGCGCCGGAAGGCCGCCCGCTCCTTGCGGTCCATCGCGGCGACGTCCTTGCCGCGGAACAGGACCGAACCGGCCGTGGGGCTGGACAGGGCGGCGGCCATGCGGGCCGTCGTGGTCTTGCCGCAGCCGGACTCCCCCACCAGACAGAGGACCTGGCCGGGCCGGACGTCGAGGTCGACCCCGGCGACGGCGGGAACCTCGCCCCGGGACGTCCGGAAGACCTGCTGTGCCCCCTTGAGGGTCAGTACGGGGGGCTGGCCGCGGCGCTCGTCGGCCTCGATGGCCTCCGTGGTGCTGGCGGCGTCGATGACGGTGCCGGGAGCCGGGTCGCTGAGGGCGGGGGCTCCGCCGTACCCGACCGCGCTGGCGGCACGCGGCGCGGTGTCGTCGGGGCGCGGTTCGGCGTGGGCGGGGTTGACGGTCCGGTCAATCACGGGAGACCCCCTCGGCGTGGAGTGCGGCGTCGGTGGAGCGCAGGCAGGCGGCCGTGTGGCTCAGGCCCGCGTCGCGGTACTGGAGAACGTCGAGCACGGGGCGCGTGGCGGTGCAGGCGTCCAGGGCGTGGGCGCAGCGCGGCGCGAACGCGCAGCCCGGGGGCAGGGAGTGCAGACTGGGCGGGCCGCCGGGCAGGGACTCGGGGACGTGGAGGTCCCCCACGACGGGGGGCACGGAGTTGATCAGCGCCGAGGTGTAGGGGTGCCGGGAGCGGTAGAAGATGTCCCGGGTGGTCCCGGTCTCGATGAGCCGACCGGCGTACATCGTGCCGACGCGGTCGGCGAGTTCGGCGGCCAGGCCGAGGTCGTGGGTGATGAAGACCATCGAGAACCGCAGTTCCTCGCGCAGCTCGGCCAGACGCTCCACGATGGACCGCTGGGTGAGGATGTCCAGGGCCGTGGTGGGCTCGTCGAGGATGATGAGCTGGGGGTTGAGCGCGAGAGCCAGGGCGATGAGGCTGCGCTGGCGCATGCCGCCGGAGAGCTCGTGCGGGAAGCTGTCGAGGACGCGGGCCGGGTCGAGGCGCACCATCTCCAGCAGTTCGGCGGAGCGCTCGATGATCTCCTTGCGGGAGCGGCGGCGGCCGACGGATTCGTGGGCGCGGAAGGTGTCGAGGAAGTGCTCCTCGATCCTCAGCACCGGGTTGAAGGCGTTCATGGCGCCCTGGAAGACCATGGCCGCCTCGTTCCAGCGGAAGCGGCGCAGCTTCTCCTTCTCCAGGGTGCGCACGTCCACGCGGGTGCCGTCCTTGCGGCGGAAGAGGATCTCGCCCTTGGAGACGACGCCGGTGCGCGGGAGCAGGCGCAGCAGTCCCAGGCCGAGGGTGGTCTTGCCGCAGCCGGACTCACCGACCAGGGCCATCGACTGGCCGGGGTGGAGGTCGAAGGAGACGTCGTGGACGGCGGTGACCTGGGTCCTGCGCCCGGTCCGGTAGCCGACGTCGACGCCGCGGACGGACAACAGGGGGCCGGGGTCGCCCGGGGTGGCGGGGAGGTCGTTCACGGGGCTCACCTGTCCCGGAGTCGTGGGTTGAGGGCCTGTTCCAGGGAGCGGGTCATGGTCACGAGCCCGATCTGGAAGAGCATGATCATCACCATTGGGGCGATGAGGAAGGGCGCCGCCTGGGGCAGGAGGAAGGCGTTGTTGTCCCAGGCCTGCTGGATCATCAGTCCCCAGTTGTCGGCGGTGCTGGGCAGCAGGCCCAGCAGGTACATGCCGACGACCGCGTAGATGGCGTTGGTGATGGCGATGATGAAGTTGATGAAGATGTAGCCCAGCATGTTGGGCAGCACCTCGACGAAGAGGATGCGCGCGGTGCCGAGGTCCTGGAGCCGGGCCGCCTCGATGAACTCGCGTTCCTTCAGCGAGAGGACCTGTGCCCGGATGGACCTCATCAGGAAGGGCCAGGTGACCAGCCCGATGATGAGGGAGACCACCATCGGGGAGGAGGTGCGGTAGAAGGAGGCGATGACCAGCATCAGGACGATGAAGGGGATGGTCATCGTGATGTCGGTCAGCTGGAGCAGCAGGTGGTCCAGGCGGCCTCGGACGTACCCGGCCACCGCTCCCAGGACCACGGCGATGGCGACGGTGATGAGCGCGGCGACGAAGCCGACCAGGATGGGTTCGCGTCCGCCCAGGATGAGCTGGGTGAGGGTGTCCTTGCCCTCGTGGTTGGTTCCGAGCCAGTGCTCGGAGCTCATCGGTCCCCAGATCTTGCTGACGTCCGTGGGGTTGTGGTGGTCGATGAGCAACGGGCCCACGAAGGCGAAGAGGAGGACGCTGAGGACCAGGCAGAGCCCGACGAACCCGCTGGTGCTGCGGGTGATGCCCTGCCAGATGGTGCCCCAGACGCCCGTTGACTCTGGTGCGGTGGTGACTGCCATGGGGTCGTCCCTTTAGTGCGTGTTCGTTGGATGCCGCCCGTTGCGAGCGGGGCAGACGGGTGTCCCGCACCGAAGGCCTCCGTCGGGGGCGGTGGCGGGTGACGGGTGGGCGGTGCTGGCACTGGCCGAAGAAGGCCTACGCCTGCTGCGCCCCGCTCCGCGGTCGTCGCATCGCGGGGGCCCGCCCGGGTCGGGCTCTCGACTGATCAGAACGCCGTGCCGGTGCCGCTGGGGCGACGCGCGGCAGGGCTCGTGTCCGCCGGTCACGCCCTAGTTCCGAATGCGCGGGTCGAGCCTGCTGTAGAGCAGGTCGGAGACGAGGTTGGCGATCACCACGCACGAGGTGATGATGATGAGCAGCCCTTGGAGGAGCGGGTAGTCGCGGTAGTTGACCGCGTCGAGAAGCAGCCCGCCCACGCCCTTGTAGACGAGGACCTGTTCGACGAAGATCGCGCCGCCGACCAGGGTTCCGAAGGAGATCGCGATCTGGGCGACGAGCGGCAGAACGGCGTTGCGGCCGACGTAGGCGGTGGCGATGCGTCCGTCCCGCAGTCCCCGAGCGCGGGCCACGGTCACGTAGTCCTCGCCGAGCACCTCGGTGGTGGAGGCCTTCATGACGAGCATCCACGTGCCGATGATGGCCAGCACGTAGGTGCCGATCGGCAGGGCGGCGTGGAAGAAGGCGTCCCCGACGAACCTCAGCGTGAACTCCGGCTGGACACCGGGACTGAGGGTGCCGCGCAGTTCGATGGGGTTGAACCAGCCCAGGTACATGCCGCCGCCGACGACCAGAACCATGGCGATGAGGTAGTTCGGGACGGCACCGAGGACCGAGGCCACGACGCTGAGCACGTGGTCCAGGATCTGGTTGCGGCGGTAGGCCATGATCATGCCCAGGGCAAGGCCGAGGGCGATCGCGATGAGGGTGCCGACGCCGATGCTGAACAGGGTCCAGGGGAGGTAGGCGCCGATGGCGTCGGTGACGCTGAAGCCGGGGCGGTTGATGGTCCCGCCGAGGTCGAGCGTGAACAGCCCGACGATGAACTCCCACCACTGCCGGAAGAGGGGCGCGTCCGGGTCGTAGGCCAGCGAGTGGATCGCGATGGCCCGGGCCTCGTTCATCGACATGCCGCCCTGGGTGAGGCGGCCCGCCATGACGTCGATGGGATCGCCCGGCATGGCGCGGCCGAGGAAGAACGTCACGTTGGCCACCACGAAGACCACGACGAGGGCCTTGCGTACCTTCACGAAGACGTAGTTGCGCCAGATCCGGGTCAGGAGGCGTTGGATCGTCCCTGGGGCGGCGGGCGCGGGTTCACCTGTGTCCGGGGGTGGTGGGGAGGCCGCGATTTCGGTGGCCACGAGGCTCCTTCGAGCAGGGGGCACGGCGGTGGTGGGGGCAGGCACGGATCTATTAGGAAACTTTCCTAATAGAACATCACGGTAACGCCACCGCTGTGGCTCACGCCACCCTCGTGACCAAACGGCGTCTTTTGCGCGACAGGATCGGCATCACAAAAAGAACAAACAATGACATAACTACACAAATAGCCGAATGGTTTGTGGCCGTATTCGGCCACTCCTCCAAGACGCTACTTTTGATGGTTTTGCTGCTCTCTGGGCGCTTCGTACTGTCACGGAGTCATCACCAGCGCCTGCCGGAACGGGCCCGCTCCCCCACCGGCGGCAGGACTTCGGAGGGAACCCCCCGTGCCCCGAGCACGCACCACCATCCGCGCGGCCGCGGTGGCCACCGCCACCGGCCTCGCCCTGTCCCTGGCGGCGGCGCTCCCAGCCGCCGCCGACACCGTCCCCTCCCCCGGCTATCCGGTGGAGGAGTCAGCCCTGACCCCCTTCCTCGACCAGGAGATCGTCTGGGCCGAGTGCCCCGAGCCCGAACTCGTGGCGGCCGGCCTGGAGTGCACCGAGTTCGAGGTCCCCCTCGACTACGGCGACCCCGACGGCGCCCGGCTCACCATCGCCGCCAGCCGCGCCGCCGCCACCGACCCCGAGGAACGCCTCGGCCTGCTCCTGATCAACCCCGGCGGCCCCGGCGGACCGGCCCGCCACATGCCGGCCGCCCTGTCCGGGACGTCCGCGCACGGTGTGTACGACCTCATCGGCATGGACCCCCGCGGCACCGGGGCCTCCTCACCTCTCGACTGCGGTGTCGAGTTCCCGATGATCCGCCCCCGTGCCAGCGACGCCGAGATCTCGACCGACACGCGCGAGAAGATCCGGTACGCCCGGGCCTGCGACGCCGCCGAGGGCGACCGGTTCCCCCACATGACCACCGCCAACACCGCCCGCGACATGGACGTGCTGCGCGCAGCCTCGGGTGAGGAGCGGATCAACTACCTCGGCTACTCCTACGGCACCTACCTGGGCCCGGTGTACGGCTCCCTGTTCCCGGAGCGGCTCGACCGCAGCGTCCTGGACTCGTCCATCCACCCGGACGGGGTGTGGCGCGACGTCTTCCTGGGCCAGGCCCCCGCTGGCACGGCCAACATGGAGCGCTACACGGAGTGGCTCGCCGAGCACGACGACGTGTACGGGTTCGGCACCGACCCCGAGGGGATCGTCGCCCTCTTCGACGAGACCTCGGCGCGGCTCGACGAGGAGCCCCGTGACGACGTGCCGAACGTCGAACTGGTCGACGGCGCCACCTTCGACCTCCTGGCCTTCAGCGCTTCGCGCGACCAGGGCTACTGGGACGTCAACTCCTGGTTCCTCCGGCTGCTGGTCGACGGCGAACCGGTCCCGGGTGAGGAGTTCGAGCAGCCGGAGATGAACCCGGTGTTCGACATGAGCATGGACCTGTTCTCCGCCGTGGTCTGCGAGGCCGAGTGGCCCGACCGGCTCGGCCTGTACCACCAGCAGTCGCGTGAGTACCGGGACGCGCACCCGTACGGCACGGGTGCCCTGTGGACCGCCCCGCAGGCGTGCACCTTCACCCGGAACGCGCCGACCGAGAAACCCGTCGAACTCGTGCGGGACGGCTACCCCGAGACCCTGGTGATCGCCGCCGACCACGACGCCAACACCTTCTACGAGGGTGGACCGGTCATGGCCGAGCGCCTGGAGAGCCCCCTGCTCACCGTCACGGACGAGGGCGGCCACGGGTTCTACCTCATGCCCGACCCGTACACCGGGGAACCGGGCCACCCCTGCGTGAACGCGGTCGTGGACTCCTACCTGATCGACGGCGTGGTTCCTCAGGACACCGAGTGCGGCGGCATCCCCCGTCCGGGGAGCCCCGAGGTGTCGACCTTCGACGGAGACCCGGGGCTTCTCCTGACGGACGTCGAGCGTCCGAACGAGTGGCTGCTGCCGACCGCCCCGAGGTAGGGACCGTCCGATCGGCATGACGAGGGCCCGCGCCGTCTGACGGCGCGGGCCCTTCGTGTCACGGAGACACCGCGGCCGGGTGGTCCGCCGAGGCGGGCGCCCCCGGGTCAGCGGTTGGCGCCCTCCAGGCTCTCGGTGACGGGACCATCGTCGGACATCACGTAGCAGAGGATCTCGCGGTCGTCGATCAGGTCCCAGCTCTCGACCGTCGGACTGAACCCGCCCACGTAGAACTCCGACTCCTCGAAGTCGACGCCGACGAACTCCCCGAAGGCGCTGCCGGTGCAGACCTCGTCCACGGAATCCGACACGGACCCGTTGCCCGGGTAGTCACCGTCCGGGAGGTCCTCGGCGTGGAAGACCTCGGCGTCGTGCGGCTCGGAGCAGTCGACGACGGGGACACTGTCGACCTCCCCGCCGCCCATGGCGGTCCGCATCTCGCTGTCGGTGAAGCAGTCCCCCACCCCGATCTCCATCACGTTGCCCTCCCCGAGGAAGGAGTTGAGCACGCTACAGGCGGACAGGCTGACGACGGCACCGGCGACGACGACCGCGAGGGCGGCTCTGCGAAGGGCGGGGGAGGAGGAAGACATGAGGGAGCTCCGGGCTTTCTTACGTGCGGGGATTTCGCGGGGGACAAAGGTGGCGAGAACGAAAGATTTCACCAGGTGATAGCGATGTCAATCTGGTATTCCGACGACCCTCAATGGAACCCCGCCGACGCCGCTGACCCGACCGGCATGGCGAAGGCCCGCGCCGCCGACGGCGCGGGCCTTCGTCCACGTTGCGGGTCGGGCCCGGTCGGGCTCCGCCTACAGGTTGGTCTGCGCGAGGGTCCCGGTGGTCTGGGAACCGTCCATCTGACCGATGAGGCAGAGGTACTCGCGGTCGCCCAGCTCCCAGCCCTCCTCCATCGGGAAGAGGGTCTGGATGTCCAGGACCGACTCCTCGTAGGCGGTACCGACGAAGGTCTGGAAGGCCCCGTAGCAGTTCTCGTCGACCATCTCGATGACCTCGTCACGGCCCGGGTAGTCGAGACCGCTGTCCAGGAAGCCGCCGTGGTAGACCTCCAGATCGTGGGACTCGGAGCAGTCGACGATCGGCGCCGTGCTGACGGAGTCGTCGTACTCGACCTCCATCTCGTTCAGGCAGTCACCCACGGCCAGCGCGTTGACGTCCTGGTCCTCGGCGCCGACGGGCTCCTCGGTCTCGGTCTCCTCGTCGTACTCGGCTTCCTCCGCCGCCTCGGCGTCGTACGACTCGGTGGGTTCGTCACTGCCCCCGGTGAGGGCGGGCGGCAGGAGCGGCAGGCCACAGCCGGACAGCGACAGGGCGGCACCGGTGGCCAGGGCCGCGAGGGCGACTCGGCCAAGCAGGGGGCGGCGCGCTTCGGACAACATGACGACTCCACGGGGTATCTGGTTGCTCACCGACTCGGGAGGGGTATCGGCGGTATCTATCCAGACGCGTCCCGAAGTGAGAAGGTTCTGACGATTCGGGAGTTCGTTTCCGCGGAGTCCGCCCTGACCAGGGCGGGAGCGGCTCACCGGGCACACGGAAAAGGGCCCTGGTCGGAGGAGACGAACTCCGCCCACCAGGGCCCTTCGCTGTGCGTCATCAGGGACTCGAACCCCGGACCCGCTGATTAAGAGTCAGCTGCTCTAACCAACTGAGCTAATGACGCCGGTCTCCGCTCCGAACCTTGCGGCTCCTTGCGGCAACGAGTTAACTCTACCGGAACTTTGGAGCACACGGGGCCGGAAACGGTCCGATGTGCCCCAGAACACGAAGGAGACCCGCGATCACCCCCCCAGCCTCACCGGGCACACGGAAAAGGGCCCTGGTCGGAGGAGACGAACTCCGCCCACCAGGGCCCTTCGCTGTGCGTCATCAGGGACTCGAACCCCGGACCCGCTGATTAAGAGTCAGCTGCTCTAACCAACTGAGCTAATGACGCCGGTCTCCGCTTCGGGCCTCGCGGCTCCTTGCGGCAACGAGTTAACTCTAGCAGGACCACGGGGTGGCCGCGAACCGGTTCCGGACCGACCCCTGGTCGGCCCCGTCACATCGCGGCCCTGGCCCGGAAGGACGAACCCACCGGGCACGGTTCGTGCCGCTCCGACTAGAAGAAGGCCACGAACAGGGCGACGATGATGCCGACGGTCAGGGCGACACCGACGCCGGCGAGTACCAGCGGCAGGATCGGGCGGCGTGGAGCCTCCTCGGGCTCGGGGTTGTCGTCGACGAAACGGCGGAAGTGCTGGGTGGTTCCCGCCGGGTCCAGGTTGGGATCGTTGTTCTGCGTCATGGCCTTGACACTAGCGACTCATCTGACCGCTGAGCACCCCTTGGGCAAGATCCGGTCGATCTCACAACCCTCTCTTGGGATGACCGAAACCCGCACTTTTCGAAAGTCCCAGGTCACCCACGGCCGTCTCCGTCGTCGATCCGTGTCCGAAGACTTCGCCCGGACGAAAGCCGACCGTAAGACGGATCGCCCAGACTCAGGCGCGGGGTTGCGGACCCGGTCGGTACTTCCCTGCGACCGCGCCCGCCCCCAGGGGCCCGGCGCGCAGGACCGCGGCCATCCGGGCCGTGGGCGAGACCCCGTGCGCCGGGTCCTCCCTCTCCACCAGACGCACCAGTTCCGCCGCGGACTGATCGGGGTGGGCGTCCAGCCAGGCCACCGCCATCCGCAGGGACAGCGGAAGACAGCCCGCCAGCTCGGCCACGCGCCGCAGCGCCTGCGGCGTGCAACGGTCGGGGCCCACCAGCGACCGCAGCAGGGTGACCGCGTGCTCTTCCGGCAGGGCGTCCACCGGCAGGGCACGCAGGCCGTCACGGACCAGGAGGTCGGTCAGCCAGCCGCGACTGGCCACGACGGCGCAGCTCCCCTGGCCGCCCGGCAGCAGGGGGCGCACCTGATGCGCGGTGGCGGCGTTGTCCAACAGGATCAGCACCCGGCGCCCCGCCATCAGGGATCGGGCCCGGGCCGCCACCTCATCGGGTTCGGGTGCGGGATCGTCCGGGCTTCCGGCGTCCACCGTCCCGGCGGACAGCGAACGGACCAGGCGGCGCAGGACCTCCCCCGGCTGGCGCGGACTGCCGTCGGGGGCGCGCAGGTTCACGTACAGCTGCCCGTCCGGGAAGTGCGCGGCCACCGAGTGCGCCCATCGCACGGCCAGGGCACTGCTCCCCGAACCGGCCGGTCCCCGGACCAGGACGCTGCCGGGCACCGGCGAGCAGGGGTCGACGAGGCGGTCGAGCTCGGCCAGGGCGCCGGACCGGCCCACCAGGGTGCGGGGGGCGGAGGGGAGTTCGGCGGGCACGAGACCCGCGCCGGTCCGGGCGGTGCGGCGTGCGGCGCAGGGCCGGGTCTCGTTGTGGGTGCGCGGGCGCGGCACGAGGGTGCCCGTGGCGGCGCCGGCCACCGGACCACCGGTCACCGGGCGGGTGCCGAGCCGGGAGTCGAGGTCTCCGCGCAGGATGCCGTGGAAGGTCTCCTGGAGTTCACGTCCGGGGTCGGCCCCCAGACGCTCGGACAGCACGCTCCGAGCCCTGTCGTAGACGCGCAGCGCCTCGCTCTGGCGGCCGGAGCGGTAGAGGGCGATCATCTGGGCCCGGATGAGGGGTTCGCGTTCAGGGTGGTCGGCCACGAGGGAGCCGATGCGGGCGGCGACGTGTTCGTGCTCGCCCCTGGCCAGGGCGGCGTCGAACCCCCGCTCGGCCACGCGCAGGAGTTCCTCGTTCAGTCCGGGCACGTCCCGGGCGTGCAGGAGGGGCGCGGTGACGTCGCTCAGGACCGGGCCGCGCCACAGCGCCAGGGCACGGCGCAGGAGGTCCGCGTGCGTGTCGGCCTCGCCCCGCGCGGCGGCGAGCTCGGCCTGCCGGGCCAGGGCGCGGAAGAGCAGGAGGTCCGAACGGTGCTCGTCGAGGTCGATCCGGTACCCGCCGTCCGCGCCCCGGATGAGCGGCGTGCCCAGGAGGGGTTCGAGGAGGGCGCGTGCGCGGGCCACGTGGACCTGGAGCGCGCCCTTGGCCGCCTGGCCGGGGGTGTCCCAGACGCGTTCGATGAGTTCGTCGGTGGACACGGTCCGGCCCGCGTTGAGCATCAGGGTGGCCAGGAGGGCGCGGCGGCGGTCGCCGCGCAGTCTCAGCGGAGCGCCGTCGATCTGAACGCCGAAGCGGCCGAGGAGGCTGACGTGGAGTCCGTGGGAGGCCGGCTCGGGCGGGTCCCGGGGATCGACGGTCGCCGCGCCGCGTACCTCTGGCGGGTCGTACAGCGGCACGGCTTCATCCCCCCTGTGAGGCGGACACGGGTGTGTTGGGTGGGAACGTGCCGCCTCGCCTCCAAGGGTGCCGTCTGAGCTGGGATACCGCAATCAGAACGGGTGCACTTGCCGCACGGGCCGTCCCTTGAAATCCTTGAATCTCCCGGTTTTTCCCGTCAGTGCGTTGACTCTGCACCACGACCGAAAGAAACTTTCCTCCATGGCGCAAATCCCGAAGCCGTCTGGCGGCCGTGGCGACGTCCCATCACCGCCGGTCCCCACGACGGTCCTGCGGATCAGGTCGTTGCTCCCCTCGTTGGCCCCGGCCGAGCAACGAGTGGCCCAGCGGGTCGTCGACGACCCCGAACGCGCCGCCGCGTCCTCCATCACCCAGCTGGCCAAGGACTGCGCGACCTCCGAGGCCACGGTCATCCGGTTCTGCCGCACGATCGACTTCAGCGGCTACCGCGAGCTGCGCCTGGCGCTGGCCACCGAGGCCGGGCAGGCCAGGGGCGCGCGCGGCAACACCGCCGAGCTGGCCAGTGACATCAACCCCGACGACACCCTCGTCACCGTCGTGCAGAAGATCGCCTACACCGACGCGCGCGCCGTCGAGGAGACCGGCGCCGCCATGGACGTGGAGGTGCTGCGCGCGGTCATCGACGCCATGTCGAACGCGCGCCGGATCGACGTCTACGGAGTGGGTGCGAGCGCGTTCGTCGGCGCGGACCTCCAGCAGAAGCTGCACCGGATCGGGCTGACCTCGTTCGCGTGGTCGGACGCGCACGTGATGCTGACCAGCGCCGCCCTCCTCGAGGCGAGCGACGTCGCGATCGGCATCTCGCACAGCGGAACCACCATCGACACCGTGCAGGCGTTGACCGAGGCGGGCAGGCGCGGCGCCCGAACGGTCGCGATCACCAACTTCCCCCGGTCTCCGATCGGTTTCGCCGACCACGTGCTGACCACGGCGGCGCGGGAGACCATGTTCCGTTCGGGGGCCACGGCCTCCCGGCTGGCCCAGCTGACGGTGGTGGACTGCCTGTTCGTCGGGTTGGCCCAGATCCGCTACACGGACAGCAGGTCGGCGCTGGAGACCACCTACGAGGCGGTCCGCGGTCTTCGCCTGAGTGATGACCGCAGACGACGGCGCAACGACGCGTCCGCCGCGAGGAACACCCCCGCTGGAAACGACGACTGACCCGCAGAGGGTGCGGGCCGAACAGGAGAGCGCAGTGCACGGTGGCACGGAGCAGGACCCCGGGAACTCCGGGGGATCAGACGGGCGGACACCCAACGGTGAGGCCGTGATCGTGCGGGCGCCCACCGAGGCCCGCAACTCGGGAACCTACGACATCGACCTGCTTCCCGCGTTGGACGTGCTTCGGCAGATCAACGCGGAGGACACCACTGTCGCCGCCGCGGTGGCCGCGGTACTGCCGGAGCTGGCCCGGGCCGTGGAGCTGGGTGTGGCGGCGCTGGAGCGCGGCGCGGGCATCCACTACTTCGGGGCGGGCACCTCGGGGCGGATCGCGGCGCTGGACGCAGCCGAGCTGCCGCCGACCTACGGTGTCCCCCCGGAGTGGGTGGTGGCCCACCACGCGGGCGGCGGCGAGGCCCTCGTGCGCGCCGTGGAGGGGATCGAGGACGACTGGGAGTCCGGCCGGATCGACGCCGCCGCCGTGGCGCCGGGTTCCCTCGTGGTGGGTCTGGCCGCCAGCGGCCGCACCCCGTACGTGGGCGGTGCCCTGGAGGCGGCCCGTGAGAGGTCGGCCGCCACCGTGCTGATCAGCGCGAACCCGGACGCCCCCCTGGCGTCCGGTGCCGACGTGCACGTGGGGGTGTCCACCGGAGCCGAGGTGATCGCCGGTTCGACCCGGATGAAGGCGGGAACCGCGCAGAAGCTGCTCCTGAACGCCTTCTCGACCGCCGTGATGGTGAGGATCGGCCGGACCTACTCGAACCTGATGGTGGGTGTGGACGCCACCAACGGCAAGTTGCGCGGACGCGTGGTGACCATCCTTGTGGAGGCCACCGGTCTGGCCGAGGAGGCGTGTGCCGAGGCCCTCTCCGAGGCCGAGGGGGACACCCGGGTGGCCCTGGTGTCGTTGCTGGCCGAGGTGGACGCCACCACGGCCGCGAGGTCCCTGGAGAAGGCTCGCGGCCGGGTGCGGACCGCCCTGGCGAACCTGGGCCTGCCCGGCCAGGAGACCCCCGGAGCCTAGGGCGCGGGCGCCCGGTGGCCCGTACGCTCCGCGCTTGCGGGAAAGGACCGGGCGTCGACGCGGGCAGTTTCACGACGGTCGACCGGGCCCGTGGGCACCGGGTGCGGTGTTCCACGGGCCGGGGCCCGCTTCAGTCGTCCAGTGCGGCGCCGATCAGGCCCAGGGGCGGCGAGCCCAGCTGGAGGAGCGCGCGGTGGAAGCGGGGCAGCGAGAACCCGCTCCCCCACTGCTCCCTGGCTCGCTCTCGCAGCGCCATGATCTCCAGCTTGCCCCAGGTGTAGCGGCCGTACGTGGGATCGAAGGTGGCCCGCCTGGCCTCGGAGAGCGCCGCGGGTCCCTGCAACGGGGTGTCCTCGGAGAAGCGCGCGGCCGCCTGCTCCACCGTCATCGTTCCGGTGTGCATGCCGATGGCCACGGAGAGCCGGGTGACGCGGATGAGCGCCTCCAGCCACACACCGATCTCGTAGTGGTCGGCGGTCCAGCCGGGGTCACCGAGCCGCTCGGCCGCGTACGCGCCGAACCCCTCCTCCAGGCACATCTCCTCTGCGTAGTGGGCCCAGCCCTCGGCGAAGGTCATGGAGTGCAGGGCCCGGCGGACCTGGCTCGGTGCGCGGCGCAGGGCGCGGCCGTGGGAGAAGTGGCCGGGCGCGACCTCGTGGACGCTCACGGCGGGCAGGGTGGTGTGGCTGAACTGCTCCAGCCACTCGGCGGCCTCCTGCTCCGACAGTTCCGGGGCGGGCGGGGTGACGTAGTAGAAGGACGGGTTGTCCGCCTCCCACGGGCCGGACCAGGCCATCATCGCGGTGGCCCAGCGGAGCGCGGGCGGCGGCACGTCGATCCGGCACTCACCGTCGTTGAAGGGGGCCAGCTGGCGTTCCTCGGTGAAGTCGAGGCAGATCCGGGTCCACGTGCGGGCGGCGTCCAGGACGCCCTCGGCGTCGGGGTGCTGGCCGGTGAGTTCCCGGCTGAACTCCATCGGGTCGCGGCCGGGGGCCAGCCGCGCGGCGGCCTCGGCGAGTCCGGCACGCAGACGGTCGCGTTCGGCGTCGGCCCGGGAGGCCAGGGAGTCGAGGTCGACCTCCATGGCCTCTCCGACGCCCATCAGGCGGCTCAGCGCCTCGGCTCCCAGCGACGCGCTCTCGGGGCCGTGTTCTGCGGCGTGCTCGACGTGGGCGAGCAGGCGGGCGTGCGCGGCCAGGGCGTCGCGGCGCACGTCCTCGGGGAGGCCGTCGGGGAGTTCGGCCAGACCCCGGACCGGTCCGAGCAGGGACCGGGCGACGGGAGCGCTGAGCCGGTCCAGGGCGGCCACGGCGTTGTCGGCGAGGGTCGGCCAGAGGCGCAGGTGCTCGATCCGCGCGGCGGCGCGTTCGGCCTCGGGGGCGTACTCGCGTTCGTAGCTGGACAGGTCCATCTCGCCCACGTGGTGGAGCGGGTTGGTGCGGTGTGTCTCCAGTTCGCCCAGTTCGTAGCGGAGACCGTTCTCGAAGGCGGTCAGATGGGCCTCGTCGTACGGGTCCCCCAGGGGCTCTCCTCCGAGCCCGGCGAGGGCGGCGCGCACCCCGTCCGGGGAGAGGTCCGCGGCCCTGCCGTCGTACTCGTGCATCCCCGCGCCCTCGCGCAGGGATCCGGGCATGAGGTCGGCGATGGCCCGCAGTCTCGGCGGGAGTTCGTCGTGGGGTTCGTGCGGCTGTGGGGACATGCGCCGACTCTAGCCCGGGCGTTCGGTCCCGCACAGGCGGGTTTCCGGGGGCGCGGTTCCGGAACTCCGCTCGTTCGCCGTGCGTCTCCCCTGATGTGACGACCTCCGCGACACCCACCCCCGCCGAGAACAGCGAACCCGAGAGCGGGAGGCGGCTCCGGCGCCGCCTGGCGCTGCTGGCCGTGTCCCTGGTGCTGCTGGGGTGTGTCCCGTTCGTGTGGGTGCTGGCCTCCACCGGCGATCAGCGGCACTCCGTGAGCTCCGTGCCCGACCGACCGGTGGCCATCGTCCTGGGCGCCGGAGTCCGTCCCGACGGCCTGCCGAGCTACCTGCTGGCCCAGCGGCTGGACCTGGCGGCGGAACTCTACGAGGCCGGGAGCGTCCGCGCGGTCCTGGTGACCGGCGACAACGGGGTCGAGCACTACAACGAGACCGACACGATGCGCGACTACCTCGTGGCGGCCGGCGTCCCGGAGGACCGGGTGGTGGGCGACCACGCCGGTTTCTCCACCTGGGACTCCTGCGCCCGCGCCAGGGAGGTCTTCGGCGTGGAGGAGGCCACGGTCGTCACCCAGGAGTTCCACCTGCCTCGCGCCGTGCGCCTGTGCCGGGCGGCGGGCATCGACACGGTCGGTGTGGGCGGGGCCAGCATGGACCAGCGCGCCGTCGCCACGGTCTACGGCTGGGCCCGCGAGGTCGCGGCGGCGGTGGCGGCGCTGGGCACCGTGGTCCTGCGGCCCGACCCCCGCTTCCTCGGCGACTACGAGACCGGTGTGGACGACGCCCTCGCAGTGGAGTCCACCCCCTGACAGTCGAACCCGCTCCCGGCGTCCGGGAGCGGGTTCGACGGCCGCGGCTCGGCGGGGTCGGGCTCAGCGGCCCCCGCCGAAGAGGCGGCCGAACAGGCCGGTGGGCGCCTCCGGGGCCTGCTGCTGCGGCGCGGCCTCCTGCGGCTCCTCCGCCTCGGGCTCGGGCTCCACACCGACCAGGGCGCAGTACTCCTCGGCGTTGTCGGGCAGCGCCCAAGCGCGCAGGGTCTCCGTGAACTCCTCGTCCTCCCACGCGGAGGCGGGCAGCTCCGCGATGGCCCACAGGACCTTCAGGGTCTCCTCGTCGTAGTCGGCCTGGGCGTGCTCCTCGACGGTGTACCCCTTGGAGCGCGGACCCAGGACCAGCTCGAGACCGGCGCCGGTGACCAGGGCGCGGGACTCCTCCTCGCTCTTGAGCAGCCCGGACAGGATGTCCAGGCGCAGGCGGCGGGCGCGGTCACCGGCGCGCCCCAGCGCCAGGAAGCCCAGGACCTGAGGGGAACGCTGTCCGCAGTGCGGCCACGACTCGTTGAACAGGCCCTCGTAGCCCACGGTGGTGCCGCCGCCGCGACCGACCCGGCGCAGCCCCTCCCTGGGGGTGTTCTCCCCGTGGATCAGCACCAGTGCCACCGAGGCGGCGAAGGAGTTGTACAGGTTGCCGCCGGCCATCTGGTGGGTGAGACCGATGGTGGTGTCCACGTCCTGCGGATCCGCGACCTGACCGAGGGCGAACAGCTCGGCGGGCAGCGGCTCGCCGCTGTCCATACCCTGCGTCATGATCTCGCGCATCGACGTGGGGGCCTTGGGGGCGGAGCGCAGGTCCTTGGCGAGGAGCACCTGGGAGGCGCCCGTGATCTCGGAGGAGATCCGCTCGGCGTCGGCGGGGAGGAAGCCCAGCAGGTAGCTGACCCACTCCCCCGCGCGGTCGAGGCCGCCGCGGTTGGTACCGCCCTGGAGGAGGGTGACCAGGTCGGGGACGCGGGCCAGGACGGCGTCGTAGGTGTCCAGCTCGGCCTGGAGCAGCTCGGCGCCGTCGTCGGCCTCCATCACGGCCAGGCGGTTGCGCATCCGGTGGAAGTGCTGCTCGTCCGGAGCCTCCTCCATCCAGGCGCGGTACTGCTCGCGGACCTTCGCGGCGTCGTTGGAGACGGCCCAGGCCACCTCGTCGCGCCACTGGTCGAGGTCGCGGTGCTGGGGGAAGCGGTCCTCGGCGTGGGCGCTGACGAGTTCGAGGAGGAGGCTCAGGGGGCGCCACCGGTCGGTGGGCGGGGTCTCCTCCGCGGTCGCGATGTCGACCAGACGGTCCACAACCTTGGGGGCGGCCCGGTGGCCGGGGGCGGGGAAGTGGATGAGGTCGTGGAGGTCGGACAGGGCGCTGTCGCTGGCCGCGACCTGTTCGAGCAGCTCGGGGACGCGCTCACCGCCCTCGGGGACCAGGGCGGTCCAGTCCGTGTCCGCCGTGTTGTCGTGTGGTTCGTTTCCGGAGGTCGCGTTCATGTGCCGATTATCCCGGCTTGACGCCCGGGCGCGAATCGGCGCCCGGCGTCGTGCTTCTCACCGGCTGCCGGGGAACTCCTCGCCGGGTGTGCGGGGGGCCTGGGGGTCGGAGTCGGTGAGTTCGCCCCGGAGGGGGTCGGGGCGCAGCAGGGCGTCCTTCAGGGCCTTCCCGGCGGCGCCGACCTCCCGCGCGTAGCCGATGAGCGTGGACCGGCGGCGCGCCCCGAGGCTGGGGTCGCCCACCCCCACGGCGTCGATCCCGGCGGCGCGCGCCAGGGAGACGGTGCGCGGGAGGTGGAAGGACTGCGTGACCATGGTCGCGGCGTCCACGCCGTAGAGCCCGCGCATCCGCACGCAGGTGTCCCAGGTGCGGTAGCCGAACGGGTCGGCCGTCACCAGGTCGGCGGGGACCCCGTGGGCCACGAGGTAGTCGGTCATGGTGTCGGTCTCGCGGCGGGAGACCTCGCGGTTGTCTCCGGAGACGATGACGCGGTCGACCCTCCCGGCCTCCACCAGTCGGACGGCGAGGTCCAGGCGGCGGGCGAGCAGCGGGGAGGGTCCGTCGGACCAGGCCGCGGCGCCGAGCACCACCGCGACGGGCCGGTGCGGCACGGAGTCGACGGTGCGCCGTCGGCGCGCGCTCGCCAGGTAGGTCCAGGCGAAGGGTGCCAGTGCGAGGGCGCACAGGCCCGCCAGGCTCGCCGCGATCCAGATGCCCACAGCCCCGAGTCCTCCCGCTCTCCGCACGGCCCCTGCCGCGCGGCCACACCATCATGGCGCACGACGGGGGCGGGCGGCCCGGGTCTCGGGTTCCCGGGTCACCCGAAGATGTCGGTCCAGCCGCCTGACCTCTTGTGACGCACCTTGAGGCTGCCACCCTGGTTCTTACCGGTGATGACGAAGTGCGGGGCGTCGTGGCGGGCGATGGAGTCGACGTCCGAACGCTGGCTGCCGAACCACGAGGTCTCGAGGTTGACCTCGGCCGTGGCGCCCTCGGGGATGATCAGGTCGCCGGAGCCCCAGGAGACGTCCAGCCAGATCTCCGTGACGGGGGCGGTCAGGCGGGCCTCACGGAAGTCGAGTTTGGCCTCGCCGAACCGCACGTTCACCTCGACCCGTTGCGGAACGGTCCACTCCTTCTTGCGCACGACGGAGTCGCCCTGGCCCGTGAGGTACAGCGTCTGACCTCCCGAGGAGGGCGGGCTGGGGACCTGGGGTGCGAGCGCGCCGGGGCGGCTCGGTCCGGCGGGCGCGGGGCCGCCGAAGCCGCCGGCCCCGGCGGGCAGGTCCGCCACGATCGGCTGGATGTCGGCGTAGGTCTTGGCGGCGTAGACGGCGTCGAGGCGTTCGTCCAGCTCGTCGAGGCCCAGCCGTCCCTCGCCCGCGGCCTCGCGCAGGATCTCGGCGACCTGGTCGCGTTCGGTGTCCGAGATACGCAGGTGGTTCTTGTCGTTGGGGGCCACGTGCTCGTCCCGCTCCTTCCGCCCGGTTTGTCACCACCAACGTTAGAGCATGCGCCGGGCTCCGCGCCTCAGTGGACGGTGGTGACCGCGGCGCTCGGGGGCCTTGGTGGTCACGCGTCGGGAGTCCGAATGTCACACCCGGACGGCAGGATGCTTCTCGGAGTTCGAGGTCCCGGAGTGTCGACCGGGCCGTCCTTGGAAGGAGGTGCCGCGTGGAACCGGCGAGAACACGGAGTCCCGTCGTCGAGGAGGTCGCCGCGAAGCCCGAGCCCTTCGCCGGAGTCCGGCTTTCGGCACTGCCAGGGCTTTGGGGAGACCGGGGACGGGGTACCGCTTCTCTAGGGTGGTTGGGGTCCCCGCTCACCGGAGCGGTCGGCGGCCGCACACGCTGCGCGGACCGACGACCTCGCCCTCCGGGTGGTTGAGGACTCTGCCGGGGTAGGACGGACCCCGGCAGAGTCCTGAACCACGCGTTGTGCGCCCCGGGTCCGTACACGATCTCGCACCGCACGGCCCCCTGCACAGAGAGTGTCCGGTACCGGCCAGAGTGTGAGCCCGTAGCCGGTGACCTCTCATGTTTGGCGGGTCCTTCCCACCTCTGGCCCATTCCGGTTTTCGGTCACCCTGTTCTCGCGCATCCGACCACTCCCATCCCGCCAACCCTCCCCAGGGGGAACAGCGAAGCCCGCACTCGATTCACGGGTTTCGGACCAATACACAACCCCACTTTCGGACATCACGGACCACCGAGGAACCGCAGGTCAGTCGAGACCACTTCGACGGCCACTCAGAGGCCCCGGAAACCCATCGAACTCCCTTACGCAAAAACGCCACTGACCTGCACATACGAGACGAAGGAAGCCTCCCGGAAAACGGCCGTGAATCCGCCCTCAGGCGGCGTTTGCCCAAATTCCGCCGCGAGCATGTCTCAGGTGAGAGCGAAGCCCGCCGGCTTCCTCGAACGACACCATCCGCTCCGACCGTCCAGCAGAGCCACCACCAGGTCGAAGACCGGAGGAATCCACCACGTGTCCGCCCTTGCGATCGCCCCGACGTTTCTCAGCGACTTCAGCCGCCTCACGCCCGAGATCCAGCTCGACACCCTGGCCGTGATGCGCGCCTACCAGGCCGGTGACCACCCGGGAACGGAGTCCGTCCCGGGCGCCGCCGACCCCCGGGTCCGGGTCGTCAGCATCGCCCCCGACTGGTCCGGCGTCATCGTCCCCGACCCCGACGCCGGGACCGAACCGGCCGAGGACGCCAGCGCCGGCGTCGACACCGACGACACCCCCTACCGGCTGCTCACCGTGCGCCCGCGCGACGAGGCCCTGCGCTACGCCCGGAGCCTGCGCCCGCACGCCACCGCCACCCTCACCGAGGTCGGGGCCGAGGGCGTCGACCCCACTCCCGTCGGCCCGCCCGAGCTCGCCGGGGCCCTCGGCTCACCGTTCTCCCAGTGGCGGATCACCCTGCACCCGGACCAGCACCGGGTCACCGAGGCGCACTTCAGGGGATCGGCGCAGGTCACCGGTGGCCCCGGGACCGGCAAGACCGTCATGGCCCTCTACCGAGCCGCGTACCTGGCGGAGCTGGACGCCGCCGCCCACCCCGAGGACCAGCGCGAGTCGGTCCTGCTCACCTCCTACAACCGAGCCCTGGCCCAGTCCCTGTCCGAGCGACTCGACCAGCTGCTGCCCGATCCGGGCACGCGTTCCCGGGTCAGGGTGGCCACCATCGACAGCCTGGCCCGGTCGATCGTCCAGTCGCACACCAGCGTGGCCCCGCGCATGGCGAGCCGGGACGAGCTGGCCCAGCGCTGGCGCGCGGTCGCGCTCGCCGACGGCCTCCCCTTCTCCGGGCGCTTCCTCGTGGACGAGTGGGAGCAGGTGATCCTGGCCAAGGGCCTCGAGCTGCTCCCCGACTACATCCGCTGCGAGCGCAGCGGCCGGGTCCAGCACCTGGCGCCCGAGCACCGGCGGCAGGTGTGGGAGACGGTCCGGCGCTACGTGGGCGCGATGCGCGTGGAGGGCCTGTGGTCCTTCCCGCAGCTGGCCGGCGAGGCCGCCCGGCTGGTCGGCCGCTCCGGACCGCTGTACCGGCACGTGGTGGTCGACGAGGCCCAGGACCTGCACCCGGCGCAGTGGCGGATGCTGCGGGCCGCGGTCCCGGAGGGCCCCGACGACCTGTTCATCGTGGGCGACCCGAACCAGCGGGTGTCCGACAACCGGGTGTCGCTGGCCTCGTTGGGGATCAACGTGCGCGGCCGGGGCCACCGGCTGCGGGTCAGCTACCGGGTGACCCAGGAGATCCTGGACTGGAGCATGCCGATCCTGGGCCGACGGTCGGCCCTGGGGATGGACGACGACGCCGACACCCTGGCCGGTTACCGTTCACTGCTGCGCGGCCCCGCCCCGGTGGTGCGCGGCTGCGAGAACCGCACCGAGGAGCTCGACGCCCTGGGTGAGTGGGTGCGGGTGTGGCTGGAGGCCGGGGTGAACCCGTCCGAGATCGCCGTGGCCGGGCGCAACCAGTGGGTCGTGCGCGGTGTGACCAAGGAACTGGAGGCCCGTGGCGTGCGGACCACCCCGTTGGAGGGAGCCGCCGACACCTCTGCGGTCCGGGTCGGCACGATGCACGGGATGAAGGGCCAGGAGTTCCGCTGTGTCGCGCTGGTCGGGGTGAGTGACCACCTGCTTCCGCCCAAGGCCGCGCTGGAGGCGGCCGACGGCGACCAGGTGGCCCTGGAGCACGCCCGCCAGCAGGAGCGCACGCTGTTGTTCGTGGCCTGTACCCGGGCCCGGGACGCCCTCTACGTGTCGCACGTGGGCCAGCCCAGCCGTCTGATCTCGGAGAACTGGTGAACCGGGGGCTGGTCGGCTGAGCCGTCGCCGATGAGGCCCTGAGCGGGCGGGCACCCCGAGCGGGTGCCCGCCCCTTCGGGGCGCACGGGAACGGGGACGCCGCGGTCGCGGCGTCCCCGTCAGGGCGCTGCCGGTCCCCCGCGTCCCGGCCGGGGACGGCTACCCGCCGTACTGGCCGTTCAGGTCGGGGATGGTCATCGTGTCGGTGTAGGCGATCGGGTTGTCCACGTCCACGTCCGTGAGGTACATGATCGGGAGCAGGAGCGGCGGCGGGAAGTCCGGTGTGAAGGTCAGCGGGATTCCGAGCAGCCGGACGTGCATGCGGGTCACGTGCATCTCCACGTCCCCGGTCATGTTCATGGTGGGCAGCCCGAGACTCCGGCGGGTGCCGAGGTCGTCGAACCACAGCTCACCGCCCCGGACGTCGCCACTGCTCATGGTGAGGCGGATGTAGCGCTGGGGCCCGTCCTCGGTGGGGCACTCCACGACGCCCCGGTAGCGGGCGCCGTACATGGTGAGGCTGTCGGCGGTGAGACCGGAGTCCCGGACCGAGCCCCGGAAGCAGTCGTAGTCGGAGTCGACCAGGACCTCCGGGTACTGTCCCTCGTCCTGGGCGGCCTGGCAGGCCAGGACCGCCGCGAGGAGGTCCTCCTCGTCCTCGATGAGGGCCGCCTCGCCGACGCGCAGCTCGCAGTCCTCGGCGTCGCCCTCCTCCGGGTCGGTCTCCTCTTCCTCCTCGTCGGTGCCGTCCTCGGGCTCGTCGGTCTCGGTGTCCTCGTCGGCCGGGTCCTCCGCGGGGTCGTCCTCGGGGTCGGTGCCGCCGGGCCGCTCGGTGGGCTCGTCCGAGGGTTCCTCGGACGGCTGTTCCTCGGTCTGCTCCTTGTCGTCGCCGGGGAGCAGCCAGTCCCAGGGCCAGCCGAGGGTGGGAGCGGGCGCCGAGGCGATCGTGACGGCGGCGGCGAGGGGCAGGGCGACGGCGGCCAGGTAGCGCGGGTGATCGCGCGGTTCGGCCCGGTCGACGGTTTCGGTCAGCGTGTCGTCCCCGCCGGGCCCCTCGGTGCGGTCCCGGGTGCCCGCGGTCCCGTTGTCAGTGTCGGTGTCGGTTCCCGTCCCGGTGTCCTCGGGACCGGTGTCCTCGGCCTTCCCGGTGTCGGCCCCGGTCTCCTCGGAGGCGGGCGGCCGGGCACCCCGGCGTCGGCGGGGACGGCGTCGCACCTCGGGCGACCACGCGAACACCAGGGATCCGCCGACGATGCCGAGCAGCATGCCGATCACGAACCCGCCGAAGTTGGAGGTCGGGAACGACACGAGCGCGAGCATGAGCCCGACCAGGCCGAAGAACACGTGCTGCGCGGGCTGGAGCCAGCTGAGCACGCCGAGCGAGATCAGCAGGAACGCGATGAGGGGTCCGTAGACCCCGGCGATGCCCGCGTAGATGACCAGGTCGATCGGCAGGACCAGGCTCTGTGCGGCCGGTGCGACCAGCAGCTCGACCCCGGCGGCGACAAGCAGGAAGCCGCCCCAGAACGGGCGGCTCCGTCGCCAGTCACGGAACCATCCCCACGCTGAGCGGATCGGCGTCAGTGCGTGCGCCATGGCTCAGAAGCACTCGTGGTTGCCGGGCTTGATCGCCAGGTTCAGCCCGGTGAGGCGCAGCGAGCCCGAGCTCACCGCCCACGTGGTCATCTCCATCTCCGAGACGGTGATGGTGTCGGCCTGGAGACCGAATCCACCGGTGGGCCCCTGGCCGCCCTCCGCCTTGTCCAGGGTGCTGGCGTCCCGGCCGATCTCGATGGCGCTGAACTCGGCGTTGCCCTGGAGCTGTTCGATGTCGATGACGAGGTTGGTGCCCTCGACCGGGTCGCTGGCCCCGGCGTTGATGACGAGGGTGGCCTCACCGATGGGAAGGTCCCACAGGGAGGACATGCACAGGTTCTCCAGCTCGGCGCTGTTCACGGTGGACAGGCCGACGGCGCGGGCGGAGCCGTCCACCGAGTTGGCGACGTCGCCGTACTGGCTGAACCCGGTTCCGGCGAGCGAGTCCGCGGACATCTTGAAGCTGTCCCCGGAGACCGCGAAGGAGGCGGCGAGGAGGCCCTGGGTGGTCATCGCGCCGAGGACTCCGGCCGCCAGGAACCCCGGCACCACAACGAGGGCGAACCTGCGCCAGCGCGTTCCACCACTGCCTTCGTGCTGCTCAGGCGCGTCCTGTGGCGCCTCGGGCACCTCTTCGGGGGCCTTGGGCATGTGAACCTCCAGTGATCCGCCGCCGGGGGGAGCGGCGAGGGGAGCGATACTTGCGCCGAAGCACGCCTCGTGTGTTATATGGAACACACCTTACTCGGCGGTAGTGACGAACATTACAATATCGAATGTCACATTTCTAGTTGGCGCATTCATCGTTGCGGACTCGTATCCGGCGCAATACGGGCCCCGCATCCGACCTGGAGAGAGACCCGAGACATGTCCCCTCAGCGCACGGAAGACCCCGCCGAAGCACCGCACCGCACCCAGGGCCCCTTCGACTACGACGTGGTGGTGATCGGCTCCGGTTTCGGAGGATCGGTCAGCGCCCTACGCCTCACCGAGAAGGGTTACCGCGTCGGCGTCCTGGAAGCGGGCCGACGATTCACACCCGAGACCCTGCCGTCATCATCCTGGGATGTACGGAACTTCCTCTGGGCCCCGGGAGCCGGACTGTACGGAATCCAGCGCATCCACCTCCTGCGGGACGTGATGATCCTGGCCGGAGCGGGAGTCGGCGGCGGTTCGCTCAACTACGCGAACACGCTGTACCACCCGATGGACGCCTTCTTCGAGGACCCGCAGTGGCGCCACATCACCGACTGGAAGTCGGAGCTGGCGCCCTTCTACGACCAGGCCCGCCGCATGCTCGGCGTCCGCACCAACCCCACCGTCACCCCGTCTGACGTGCACCTCAAGGCGGTCGCCGACGAGATGGGAGTCGGTGACACCTTCCGCCTCACCCCGGTCGGCGTGTGCTTCGGCGACGGGAGGGACGGTGACGGCGCCAAGGCGGCCCCCGGCGCGTCCGTCGGCGACCCCTACTTCGGTGGTGCGGGCCCCGACCGCCGGGCCTGCACGGAGTGCGGTGAGTGCATGACCGGCTGCCGCCACGGCGCCAAGAACACCCTCACCGAGAACTACCTCCACTTCGCGGAGCGCGGCGGCGCCGAGATCCACCCGCTGACCACCGTCGAACGGCTGCGCGAGCGCCCCGAGTCCCAGGGCGGCGGCTACGCGGTGGACACCCTGCGGACCGACGCGCCCCGGCGCCGCTCCAACGCCCGCACCTTCACCGCCCGCCAGGTCGTGGTCGCGGCCGGGACCTACAACACCCAGTCCCTCCTGCACCGGATGCGCTCCGACGGACTCCTCCCCCGGCTGTCCGAGAAGCTGGGCACCCTGACCCGGACCAACTCCGAAGCGCTGGTGGGCGCCATGAGCAAGCGGGTGCCGCCGCCGGAGGACCTCACCCACGGCGTGGCGATCACCTCCTCGATCCACCCCGACGCGAACACCCACATCGAGCCCGTCCGCTACGGCAAGGGCTCCAACGCGATGGGCCTGCTCACCGCGATCCAGGTTCCGGGCGGCGGCTCCATCCCGCGCTGGCTGCGCTTCCTCGGCCTGGCCGCGCGCCACCCGACCGTGTTCCTGCGCAGTTTCTCCAACCGGCGCTGGTCCGAGCGGATCATCATCGGCCTGGTCATGCAGTCCCTGGACAACTCGCTGACCACCTCGGTCCGGCGGGGGTTGCTGGGCAGGAAGAAGCTCACCTCCCGGCAGGGCCACGGCGAGCCCAACCCGACCTGGATCCCCGCGGGCCAGGAGGTGGCCACCCGGCTGGCCGACCGGATCGACGGCCACCCGGGCGGCACGGTCGGCGACATCTTCAACATCCCGATGACCGCCCACTTCCTGGGCGGCTGTCCGATCGGCGACAGCCCCGAGACCGGGGTGATCGACCCCTACCACCGGCTCTACGGGCACCCCGGCCTGCACGTGGTGGACGGTTCGGCGGTCACCGCGAACCTGGGTGTGAACCCGTCCCTGACCATCACCGCCCAGGCCGAGCGGGCGATGTCGATGTGGCCGAACAAGGGCGAGGAGGACGCCCGTCCGGCGTCGGGCGAGGGGTACCGGAGCGTTCGTCCGGTCTTCCCGAAGGAGCCGGCGGTCCCGAGCGGCGCCTTCGCCGAACTGCGCTTCACGACCTCGCTTCCCCTGACCGTGGTCGACGGCACGACCGTCCCCGCTCCCGAAGCCGCGAAGGTCAACGACTGACGGACCGGCCCCGTGCACGAACGGGCCCGGACACCTGCTCCGGTGTCCGGGCCCGTGGTTCGTGTGGAGGGGGATGGTGGGGATCCGGCTGGCGGTCCGGGTGTGGGGCCCGGCGCGGAGGGACGGGAGGAGGCTGGGGTGGGGGTGGGGGCCTGGGCTGTCGGGGCGACGGGGGTCCGGGGTCCGAGGTGGCCGGAGAGCGGGTCCGGCGGGAGTGGGCTGGCGCTGTGCCGGTCAGGGGCCGTGGGGGCCGTCGGTGTCCTGGGTCGCCTGGTCCTCGCTCCGGAGGTGCTCCATGGCGACGGCGAAGTGGTCGCCCATGACATTGGTGAGGTGGTGGGCCATCTCCTGGGCCAGGACCGCGTCCACCGCCTGCTGTGCGAGGGGGCGCACCTGGCGGATGAGCTCGGCGATCTTCGCGACGTCCTCGCTCTGGATCACGGTGCCCGGGGCGTGCTCGGCGAGGATGTGGTCGGAGACCTGGCGGACCATGTGTTCGGAGACGTCACCGATCCTGTCCCGCAGGTTCTCCGCGATGTCCAGCACCGCCCCCACGCTCATCCCCAGCTTGACCAGCTCGACGCCGGCGTGCAGCAGGCGCGGGCTCGGGACCCGGAAGCGCAGACCGTCGCGCTCCAGCACACCGAGGTCGAGGGCGCGCTTTATGGTCTTGGGCGTCACCCCCTTGCCGAACAGGTCCTTGAGGTCGCCCATGCCGATGTAGTCGGCGATCTCGTCGCTCCAGGCGTCACCAACGGCGGACTCGAAGCCGAGGATCTCTGACAGGTCGCCGCCGCGCTCCCACACCTGGAACATCTCACCGATGTTGGCGAAGGTGTAGCCGCGGCGGAGGAGCTGGCCGATCAGCCGCAGACGCGCGAGGTGCGCCTCGGAGTAGATGCCCACGCGGCCCTGGCGCCGGGGCGGGGCGAGGAGACCTCGGTCCTGGTACACCCGGACGTTGCGCACCGTCGTGTCGGCGAGCCGGGCGAGTTCGTCAATACGGTATTCGGCCATGGAACCCAGCCTAGAGACCCTGGAGTGCCGTACTCATCAGTAAATCCGCTCCCCGGCGCCGTTGAACGATGACAACGGAGATTGTAACGTTCTAGGTGATCGGAGTGAACGGGGTCACACCACTCGAACCGCCCGTTCGGCGCGCCTCCGGCACGGAACCCCCTGGAGGGACCCATGTCCGTGGGAAACGCGCCGACACCGAGACTCACCGACCGCGAGGACATCGCCAAGCGCCTCCTGCGCGGCTCCGCCAAGGCCTCCTTCGACCCCCTCGTGGAGATCGACTGGGAGGCTCCCCTGGAGGACCTGTGGGGGATGCGCCCCGAGCGGGTCTCCCTCTACGGCACCCACCTGTGGGACCGCCTCAGCGAGGACGAGCGCCGGGAGCTCTCCCGGCTGGAGATGGCCAGCACCATGGCCACGGGCATCTGGTTCGAGACGATCCTCATGCAGATGCTGGTCCGGCACGCCTACCACAACGACCCCACGAGCCTCCACGTCCAGTACGCCTACACCGAGATCGCCGACGAGTGCCGCCACACGGTCATGTTCGCGAAGGCCATCGAGAGGCTGGGGTCCCACGCGTACCGACTGGACCCGGTCGCGCACGTGCTGGGCAACTTCTTCAAGGCGATCGCGCACGGGCCACTGATCTTCGCCGGCGCGCTCTTCGTGGAGGAGATCCTCGACCAGCTCCAGCGGGAGATGATCGACGACGAGAGCATCGAGCCGGTCGTGCGCGCCACCTCCCGCATCCACGTGATCGAGGAGGCACGCCACATCCGCTACGCCCGCGAGGAGTTCCACCGCGACTGGGTGCGGCGCGGCCCCGTGGACCGGGCCTACTCTCGGCTCGTACTGGGCCTGGTCACCTACTACGCGACCACCCGGCTGATCCACGCGAGGGTCTACGAGCGCATCGGCCTCGACCCTCGGGAGGCGCAGCGGGCGGCCCGCCGCAACACCCGCTTCATCGACAGCAAGACCGAGCTGTCGCGCAAGGTGGTCAGGACCCTGGACACCGCTGGGGCCGTCTCCGGCCTGGGCCGGTACTTCTGGCGGAAGGCGGGGCTGCTCGGACGGTAGGGCGACCGCCGAGCCGAGCGCCGCCGGGGGCCGTGCGTGCGCGCGCACGGCCCCCGGCGGCGTGGCCGCACACCCCTCCGCACCCCTGTCACACCGCCGGAACACGGACCTTACTCGTGAGTAAATTTCCCGTGTCCACCCATTGCATTGTGACAATGCTCGTTGTAACGTTCCGGCAATGACTGTGGAGGAGATCACATGACGACCCCCTTGCCTCGCCACCTGAGTCGGTTGCCCGGACAGAACGCCATCGTGACCGGCGCCTCCGGTGCGTTCGGCAGCGCCACGGTGGCGGTCCTGCGCCACCTCGGCGTCAACGTCGTCGGGATCGACCGCAAGCCCGCCCCGGGCGTCGTCGCCTGCGACATCACCGACGACGAACAGGTGCGCGAGGGGGTCGCCCAGGCGATCGACCAACTCGGCGGAAGCCTGGACCTGCTCATCCACTACGCGGGGGTCGGCCCCTCCGTCGACATCGGCCACCTGCCCGACACGCACGCCCACCAGGCGCTGGAGGTCAACCTCCTCGGCACCTGGCGGGTGACCGCCGCCGCGATGCCCGCCCTGCTCCGGAGCCGCGGCCGCGTGATCGTCACCGCCTCGCTCCTGGCCAACCTCCAGTTGCCGCTCGCCGGGGCCTACACGGTCTCCAAGCGCGCGGTCACCGCCTACGCGGACAGCCTGCGCGCCGAGTACGGCACGCACGTCGGGGTGACCACGGTCTACCCCGGCTACGTGGACACCCCCATCCACGAGAGCTCCCGCGCCACCGGCGCCTCCCTCGACGGCCTGGTGCCCGCCGAGACCGAGCGCGACACCGTGATGACGGTGGTCCGCGCCGCCGGTGCCCGGCGCGCGCCCCGCGACGTCGCCTGCACGGCGTTCGGGACGGCCGCCCTGCACCTGACCAAGCACTTCCCCGGAACCACCGAACAGATCGTGTCGCTCCAGCTCGGCCTGCTCCTCAGCGACGGCGCCTTCGCGGACGCGGAGATCGCCCGGGGGCTCCATGCGCGCCACGGTTCCCCGCACGCCCTGACCAGCGCCTCCTGAGGAGGAACGAGATGACCGCCGAAGTCGTCGCCAAGCCGAAGACCACCGACCGCGAGGACATCGCCAAGCGCCTCCTGCGCGGCTCCGCCAAGGCCTCCTTCGACCCCATGGTCGAGATCGACTGGGACGCCCCCGTGGACCCCGAGATGTGGGCGATCCGCCCCGAGCGCATCTCCCTCTACGGCACCCACCTGTGGGACCAGCTCAGCGACGAGAAGCGCAAGGAGCTCTCCCGACTGGAGGTCGCCAGCGTCGCCACCATCGGCATCTGGTTCGAGACGATCCTCATGCAGATGCTGGTCCGGCACGCCTACCACAACGACCCCACGAGCCTCCACGTCCAGTACGCCTACACCGAGATCGCCGACGAGTGCCGCCACACGGTCATGTTCGCGAAG
>NZ_QGTF01000001.1:571825-639631 GCF_003182025.1 Nocardiopsis sp. L17-MgMaSL7
CGGCACGCCTACCACAACGACCCCACGAGCCTCCACGTCCAGTACGCCTACACCGAGATCGCCGACGAGTGCCGCCACACGGTCATGTTCGCGAAGATGGTGCAGAAGCTCGGCTGGGAGGCGCACCGTCTCGACCCGGTCACCTTCCACCTCGGCCGCGTGTTCAAGGCGATCGCGCACGGACCGTTGATCTTCGCGGGCGCGCTCTTCGTGGAGGAGGTCCTGGACCAGCTCCAGCGCGAGGCGGTCCCGGACGAGCAGATCCTCCCCCTGGTGCGTTCCGTGGCCCGCATCCACGTCACCGAGGAGGCGCGCCACATGCGCTACGCCCGCGAGGAGTTCCAGCGCGACTGGCCCGAGCGCGGCGCCCTGAACAAGGCCTACAGCCGGATCGTGCTGGGGCTGGTCACGTACTACTCCGCGACCCGGCTCATCAATCCGAAGGTCTACGAGCAGGTCGGGCTGGACCCGAAGGAGGCCTCCCGGGTCGCGAAGAACAACCCGTACTGGGTGGAGACCAAGACGTGGGCCGCCCGCAAGGTGGTCGACACGCTGGACACCGCGGGTGCGATCACGGGCCTGGGCCGGTACTTCTGGAAGAAGGCCGGGCTGCTCGGCCGCTAGTACCGTCCCACCGTGGCACCCGTGCCACGACCCACGAGAGGACCACCTCTCCCCCGAACACCGTCGTCGGAAGGCGCAACGCGCCACGTCTTCCGGCGGCGGCCCTGACGTCGGGGGCTGAGAGCGAACGCGCCACGCGCTCAGCCCCCGACCCCCTCCCCCCGGGGAACGTAACGCGCCACGTTCCCCGGGGGCCCATACTTACCGGTCGGTACACCAGCGTCCAGGGCCGCACCGAGCCCGTACGAAGGGAACAGCATCGTGACCGAAACAGTGCCGCACCACCGGGTCGCCATCATCGGCTCCGGGTTCGCCGGGATCGGCATGGCTGTGCGCCTCACGCAGGCCGGACTCCGGGACTTCGTCATCCTCGAACGGGCCGACGGGATCGGTGGGACCTGGCGCGACAACTCCTATCCGGGAGCCGCCTGCGACGTCCCCTCGCACCTGTACTCCTTCTCCTTCGCGCTCAACCCCGACTGGAGCCGCACCTTCTCCCCGCAGCCGGAGATCTGGGAGTACATGAAGCGGGTCGCCGGTGAACACGGTGTGGACCGGCACGTGCGCTACGACAGCGACGTCCGGGCCGCCCGCTGGGAGCCCGAGGCCAACCGCTGGCGGATCGAGACCTCCAGCGGCACCGTCACCGCCCAGTTCCTGGTCAGTGGCGCTGGACCGCTCGCCGACCCCACCTACCCGGACATCAAGGGCCTCGACTCCTTCGAGGGCAGGCTCTTCCACTCCGCCGAGTGGGACCACGACCACGACCTCACCGGGCGCAAGGTGGCGGTGATCGGCACGGGTGCGTCCGCGATCCAGTTCGTACCGAGGATCCAGCCGCTCGTGGGGAAGCTGTCGCTGTTCCAGCGCACCGCCCCGTGGGTGATGTTCCGCCACGACCGGGACATCACCAAGGCCGAGAGCTGGCTGTACCGGAACGTCCCCGGCGCCCAGCAGGTCGCCCGCAAGAGCATCTACTGGGGTCGTGAGACCTACATCCTCGGGTTCGCGAAGAACCCCAGGCTGCTCGGGGTGGTGGAGCGGCTCGGCCGGGCCAACATCAACCGGAGTGTGAGGGACCCCGAACTCCGGCGCAAGCTCACCCCGACCTTCCGCGCCGGGTGCAAGCGCATCCTGATGTCCAACGACTACTACCCAGCGCTGGCGCGGCCCAACGTGGACGTGGTCACCGACGGGATCACCGAGGTCCGGGCGAACTCCGTGGTCACCCGGGACTCCTCCGGCCGGGAGACCGAGCACGAGGTGGACACGATCATCCTCGGCACCGGCTTCCAGGTCACCGACCCGCCCATCGCGCACCGCGTGTACGACTCCTCGGGGCGCTCCCTCGCCGAGCACTGGGGATCCGACGTCCAGGCCTTCCGGGGAACCACCGTCAACGGCTTCCCCAACGCGTTCGTGCTGGCCGGGCCCAACACAGGCCTGGGGCACACCTCGCAGGTGTTCATGATCGAGGCGCAGATCCGCTACACCATGCAGGCGCTCAAGTTCGCCTGCAAGAACCGGGTCGACCGCCTGGAGCCCCGGCCCGAGGCCCAGCGCGCCTACAACGAGATGGTCCACAGATCCATGCGGGGAACCGTGTGGGTGACCGGCGGATGCGACAGCTGGTACCTGAACGAGCAGGGCCGCAACACGACGCTGTGGCCCACCTTCACCTGGAACTTCGCGCTGCGTACCCGCTGGTTCGACCCGCACAACTACAACCTGCGCCGCGCCCCCGGCGGACGGCGCCCGAGCCGGGTCCCGGAAGGAGCGGCCACATGAGCGGATTCGACGACGAGGAAGAGGAGTACCAGGGCACCGTCACGGTCCGACTGCTCCAGGAGACCTCCGACGCCCCGGACGCGGGGAGCTTCGAGGTCCGCGCGCACTTCGCCGGGCACTTCTCCCCGCTGACCGGCGACTACCGGTGGAAGGGACGCCTCTCCCCGGAGCCGGGCCTCACCAGGGCCTACGAGCAGGGTGCGCGTACAGTCGTCGTGCGCACCCCCGACGGACACGAGGGTGTCGGCAGGCTGGACACCCCCAACCTGTGGGGCGGGCACCCCGTGAACGGGTCGGGCACGCCGCCCTTCGCCGTCCCCCGCATCGACCTCGACGACGACTGAGGCCCCGCGCCCACCCGACCTGACTTCCCCCGAGTGAGAGGCAGACCCCCATGGCGATACGACACGTGGGACAGGCACAGGAACTCCGGGTGCGCTCCGCGGACGGCACCCGACTGCACGTGGAGGTGCGCGGTCCCTCGGACGGACCGACCGTGGTGCTCTCCCACTGCTGGTCGACGTCCCTGGCCTCCTGGGGCCCCGTGGTACGGGACCTCGACCCCGACCTCCGGGTGGTGCTGTACGACCAGCGCGGGCACGGCCGCAGTCAGACCCCCCTCACCCGGGCGGGGTACGGGCCGGAGAAACTGGCCGACGACCTGTGCGCGGTCCTGGAGGCGACCGTTCCCTCCGGCCGGAAAGCGGTGGTCGCCGGACACAGCATGGGCGGGATGACCATCATGGCCTCCGGGCCGCGTGCGACCTTCAAGGAGAAGGTGGGGGCGGTGCTCCTCACCAACACCGGGTGCACGGAGCTCGCCGACCGGGCCACCGCGATCCCGCTGCCCGGGGCGCTCGGCAGACTCGGTTCGAGGGCCTTCCTGACCACTCCGCTCCCCCTCGGGCCGGCCAACGCCGGGAGCGCCAACGTGCTCCGGTTCCTGGTCATGGGGAAGAGGAGCAGCCCGGCCGCCAAACGGCTCTGCGCCCGGCTCGTCCACGGGTGCGCCAGTGTTCCCCGCAGTGAGTGGGGCCGCGTCATCACCCAGCTCCACCTGGACGATTCCGTGCGGGAGATCGCGGTGCCCACCGTCGTGGTGGGCGGTGAGGAGGACAAGCTGACTCCCCCGTGGCACGCGCGGCACATCGGTGGTCTGGTCCAGAACCCGGTGGAGGTCCGGATCATCCCGGGGCTCGGCCACATGGGTCCGCTGGAGGCCCCCGGCACCCTGGCTGACCTGCTCGGGAAGCTGGTCGCCGGCCACATCAGCTCGGAGGCCTAGGGCTGCCCGCATACCGGGGCGCGGTGCAGAGGTGGCACCGCGCCCCTTCCTGTTCAGTGCTCGCGGCCGCCGGTGGGGATCACGTGCTCCGACACCTCGGAGTGCACCTGGTGGAGGCGGGCCTGGACCGACCGGCGCAGTTTGGCCAGGCACTCGACCAGCGTGATGTCGTCCCCCACCAGGCCGCCCTTGGCCACGACGGGGGTTCCGTCGAGCGGGCCTCCGCTGAGGTGGCCGTGGACGGCCAGCGGGACGATCTCCCCGCCCACGTCGAAGGCGTGCACGTCGAGTTCGTCCAGCAGGCTGGCGGTCAGATCGCCACCGGTCAGGTAGAGGCCGCTGGGCAGTGCCTGGGGCCCCACTGTGTCGGCGAGCTCGTTGACGACGTCGGCCACCATGCGGGCGACGCGGCCGGGCAGCTCGGCCCGGGCGTGGGCGGGTAGTTCGCGGACTCCTTCGGCGGTGGTGACCACTCTCAGCACGCAGAGTTCGGGGAAGCCGGAAGAGGACAGGTGGTCGGTGAGCTCGCGCGCCACCTGGTCGGCGTGCTCGCTGTCGGGATCGCTGAGCGCCACGGCGTCCAGGTCCACGAAGCGGACGGCTCCGGTGCGGGCCACCGTGGCGAGCTGGCGGCGGGTGAGGTCGGTGGTGCTCCCCGCCACGGCGAGGAGGGGCCCCCGCGAACCGGCCTGGCCGCGCAGGCGCAGGGCGTAGGCGAGCAGCGCCCCGGTGGGGCCGGGGTCCACTGCCACCCAGACGATCCCCTCGGCGTGGTGGGCGGCGGCAGCGGCCTCGGCGATGTCGGTGAGGTGCTGCTCGGTGCTGGCGTCGCAGAGCACGATCGGCTCGTCCCCGGCGAGGAGCTCTGCTGTGAGCATCTCCTGGGTGATCCGTCTCAGCGGCACGTGGCGCACGGCGAGGTCGCTCTGGGACCGGAGGATGTCCGAGACCACGCTGGTGGTCATCGGGCAGAGGGGATCGAGGGCCAGTTCGCTGCGTTCCAGCGGCACCCCGTCGAGCAGTTGCACGCCGTCCTCGGTGATGCGCCCGGAGCCGGGGAAGGCCGGGGCGAACAGCACCCGGACGCGGGTCCCGGCGGGCAGGCGCTCGCGGACGGCCGTGTAGGTGGCCTCGATCTCCGCGCCGACGTTGCCGCGCAGCGTGGTGTCGGTGCGCTTGACCACCAGACCCACGGGCCACACGGCTTCGACGACGTCGGTGACGAGGTCCGCCGCCTGCTCGGCGGGGACGTGTCTGCTGTCGAGGTTGGCGACCACCACGTCGTAGTCCCCGGCGACCCGGCTGACGTGCTCGGGTGTCACCGTGGCCACACGCATACCGGTGCGGGCGAACCGTGCGCCGGTGGCGTTGGCTCCGGTGAGGTCATCGGCGACCACGAGGACCTGGGCCACGGCGCTGCTCCTTCGATGTGGAAAACCCTGCACTCCAACATAGGGCCAAGGTGAGGGTTCGGGGGCCGGTCAGGTGGCTGGCAGGCGCACCACCGAGCCGGTCCGGGCGGCGCGGCGGGCCGCCTCGATGACCTCCAGTCCGTGGATGACCTCGTGCAGGTCGACCGGCAGTGGCTCGCCCTCGCCCACGGCGTCACGCACCCCGGCGTAGAACTCCGGGTAGGCGCCGCGTGCGCTGGGCACCGGTTCGGTCCGGCCGTCGCTGCCGAGGAGGCCCCAGTCCTCCCGGGGCACCACGCCCCAGTCGGCGGCGTCCGGGCGCTCACCCGCGGTCAGCCGGGCCTCCTGGCCGTCCAGTCCGCGGCTGGTGAAGGCGGCCTCGTCGCCGAGGACCCTGAACCGGGGGCCGGTCTGCGCGCTGAGGGCGCTCATCCACAGGTGGGAGCGGGTCCCCCGCTCGTGCCCCAGGGACAGGAACACGTCGTCGTCGGCGTTCACACCCGTGCGGCGGGCGTCGATCTCCGCGTAGACGGTGGACACCGGGCCGAACAGGTTGACCGCCTGGTCGATCAGGTGCGGGCCGAGGTCGTACAGCAGCCCCGCTCCCGCGTCCACGCCGCCGGTCTCGCGCCAGCTTCCCTTGGGTTCGGGCCGCCAGCGCTCGAACCGCGACTCGAAGCGGTGCACCCGCCCCAGGCTTCCCTCCTCGATCAGCTGCCACAGGGTGAGGAAGTCCGCGTCCCAGCGGCGGTTCTGGTAGACGGTGAGCACGTGGCCGAGCTTGTCTGCGAGGTCGGTGAGTTCCCGGGCCTGGTGTGCGGTGAGCGCGAAGGGCTTGTCCACGACCACGGCCAGCCCCGCCTCCAGCGCGGCCCGCGCGAGCGGCGCGTGGGTGTCGTTGGGGGTGCTGACGACCGCCACCTCGTAGCTCCCGGCGTCGGCCCACAGGTCGGCGGCGGTGGGGTACACGGTGATCCACGGGTAGCGCTCCCGTGCGGCCCGCGCGCGGTCGGCGGAGCCGGTGACCACGGCGGACAGGCGCAGTCCGGGTACGGCGTCGATGAGCGGCGCGTGGAAGACCTCACCGCCCTTGCCGTAGCCGACCAGGGCCACGTGCAGCTCGGGTCCGTCGTGTCCGGAGGCGCCCTGATCAGGGCTGGTGGGTGTGTCAGCCATGCCCCCAATGTACGGCTCCGTCGAACCCGCCGGGCGATCGGACCCGCCCGCCGGGCGACGGTGAGGACCGGCGCACCGCCCACGTGCGTCAGGTGGAGCGGAAGGCGGTCCGCGCGGCCTCCAGGGCGGTGGTCCGGTAGGCGGCGCCGAAGAGGCACACGTGCACGAGGAGCGGGTGCAGCTGGTGCAGGGCCACCCGGCCGCGCCAGCCCGCGGAGAGCGGGGCGACCTCGTTGTACGCGTCGCGGACCCGGTCCAGGTGGGGCAGGCCGAACAGCGCCAGCATCGCCAGGTCGGCCTCACGGTGGCCGCCGTGCGCCGCCGGGTCGATGAGCACCGCGTCGCGGGCACGCCACAGCACGTTGCCGCTCCACAGGTCCCCGTGGATGCGCGCGGGCGGTTCGGGTTCCCCTCCCAGCTCCTCGACGGAGTCGACCACCCGCTCGATCGCCCGGGCGTCGGTGGGCGTGAGCGCCCCCTGGTCCAGTGCCTGGCGCAGGTAGGGGCGCAACCGTTGTTCGGCGTAGAAGCGCGGCCAGTGCCGGGCGGGCGTGTTGTCCAACGGGAGCGGACCGATGTAGCCGGGCCAGTCCGCGCCGAAGGCGTCCGCCCCGGTCAGGTGGGTTCCGGCGAGTTGCCGGCCGAGCCGTTCGGCCGCGGCGGGCGTGGGCTCGTCCTGCTCCACCAGCGGCAGCACGAGCAGGCGTTCGTCCCAGCCCAGGGGCTGGAGCACCGGGGAGCCGAAGCACCGGCCGAGCCACTCCAGACCGCGCGCCTCGGCGGCCAGTGCGCCGGCCGGTTCGGGCCCGCGTGACTGGGACTTCACGAACAGCCGGGTGCCGTCGGCCAGTTCGACGTAGGACAGGGTCCAGTCATGACTGGTCCCCGCCTTGGCGGCGCGGCGGACCTCGGTGTCCAGCAGCGCCGCGACCCGGTCGGCGAGGGTGCCGGTCTGCGGGTCACGGCCCGGTCGGCCCGGCCCGTCTCCGGTACCCCCGAAGGACCGCACGATCGGCTCCCTGTCCATGCGACTAGCCCCGCAACCGGGTGACGAGTTCCCCTGTGAGGCCCTTGGACGAGGCCTCGACCATGTTCAGCACGGCGGTGAACCCGTCGTCCCCCCCGTAGTAGGGGTCGGGGACCTCCGGGTTGGGGCCGCCGCCGGGCGCGAAGGAGCGGAACAGGCGGAGCCGGTCCGGGTCGAAGCCCAGTTCGGCTCCGCGTTCCTCGACGACCCGGCTCAGGTCCCCGAGATTGTCCAGGTCCATGGCCAGGACGAGGTCCCGGGTGGCCAGGTCCTCGGGGTCGAACTGACGGGCGGTGTGGTGGGTGAGGTACCCGTGCACACGCAGGGTCGCCGAGGCGCGGGAGTCCATCCCGTCGCCGATGTGCCAGTGGCCCGTGCCGGAGCTGTCGACCCGTACGAGGTCGTTCATTCCGGCGCGTTCGAGGTCGGCGGTGAGCACCTTCTCGGCCATGGGCGATCGGCAGATGTTGCCCAGGCACACGACGCTGACACGGTAGGGACCAGTGGGGTCACGCGGTTCCGGCAGGCTCATGCCCCTAACCGTAACGAAAAACCGCCACACCCACCCGATCCGGCGCGGTGAGTGCCGGTTCCGTCCCCGGTCCGTTCACGGTTCAGCCCTTGGGCAGCCTCACCACGGTCACGAAGAAGTCGTCGATCTGCCGCACGACCCGGATGAACTGCTCGAAGTCCACGGGCTTGGGGACGTAGGCGTTGGCGTGCAGGCGGTAGCTGCGCAGCACGTCCTCCTCGGCCTCCGAGGTCGTGAGCACGACGACGGGGATGTGCGCCAGGTCGTCGTCGTTCTTGACCTCCTCCAGGACCTCCCGGCCGTCCTTGCGCGGCAGGTTGAGGTCGAGAAGGATCAGGTGGGGGCGGGGGGCGTCGGCGAACTCGCCCTCGCGACGCAGGAAGCGGAGCGCCTCGACGCCGTCCGAGACCACGTGCAGCCGGTTGCCCAGCTTGTGTTCCTCGAAAGCCTCCTTGGTCATCAGGACGTCCCCGGGGTCGTCCTCGACCAGCAGCACCTCAATGGGATGCACCAACATGACCTCGCTCAAGCTTCCAGACCCCTATACGGGTCCCGCCCCGTGACCGGGTGGAACCGTACCGCCAGCGCCGCCGGGCAGGGGACGCGGTTCCCCCTCGGGTTCTTGGCCCGTGGGGGACTCGGTCTCCGGCTCGGTGCCGCCGGACTCTCGTGTGGCCGTCGGTGCCTCGTCCGTGGGGGCGGGCTCGGCGACCTCGGTGCCCTCGACTCCGTTATCGACGTCGTCGGTCGGTTCGGTTCCCTCCACGGGAACCGACTCTTCCTTCTCCGCCTCTGTGTCTACGGGCAGGGTCCAGCATATGCGGGTTCCGGTCCGTCCGGAGTCCGTGTCGCCGGTGGTTTCGGCCCCTTCGGGGTTCTCGGCGCCCGTGTCGAGCCACATGCGACCGCCGTGGAACTCCACGATCTTCTTGCACATCGCCAGGCCGATGCCGGTGCCGGTGTACTTCTCCCTGGTGTGCAGGCGCTGGAAGATGACGAAGATGCGCTCGGCGTACTGCGGTTCGATACCGATGCCGTTGTCCGCGCAGCAGAACACCCACTCGTCGCCCTGGCGTTCGACGCTCAGGCGCACCTTGGGCGCGTCCTCGCCCCGGAACTTGACGGCGTTGCCCACCAGGTTGAAGAACACCTGGGTGAGCAGGGTGCGGTCACCCTGGACGGTGGGCAGGGGATCGCCGGAGATCTCCGCGCCCGCCTCCTCCAGACGTGTCTCCAGACTGCTCAGGGCGTCGTCCAGGGCCACGTTGAGGTCGACCGGGGCGAAGTTCTTCGTGCGCCCGACCCGCGAGAAGGCCAGCAGGTCGTTGATGAGGGTCTGCATGCGCTTGGCGCCCTCGACCGCGAAGTCGATGTAGGAGTCGGCGCGCTCGTCCAGCTGGCCGTGGTAGCGGCGCTGGAGCAGCTGGCAGAAGCTGGCCACCTTGCGCAGCGGCTCCTGGAGGTCGTGCGAGGCGACGTAGGCGAACTGCTCCAGCTCCAGGTTGGACCGGCGCAGCTCCTCGGTCTGGTGCTCCAGCAGGGTGGACTGCTCCTGGAGCTTGCGGCGCGCGGAGGCGACCTCGTCCAGGTCCTGCACGATGCGCTCACGCATGGCGTCCACGTCCTGGCCGAGCTGGACGATCTCGGGCGGCCCGTGCAGGGAGATGCGGTGGGCGTAGTAGCCCTCGGAGACCTGGCGCATGTGCCCGGCCAGCTCCTCCAAGGGGCGCAGCACCCACTGCTGGAGCATGACCCACAGGAAGACCGACAGGAAGACCACGACCAGGCCGACCAGTACCAGCAGGGCCACGACCTGCTGGGTGGCCAGGGTCAGGCCGCTCTGGGCCTCCTGGATCTCGTTGGCGAGGTAGTTGGTCGTGGCGTCGGCGGCCCGGTTGAGCTCCAGGAAGAGCACGCGCCCGCGCTGGAGGTCCTCCTGGGTGGGGGTGTCTCCGCTGCGGACCTCCTCCAGGACGGGTTCGGCGAACTCCTCGCTCCAGACGTCACCGGCCTCGATGAGCTCGTTGACCTTGGGTGCTATGTCCGGGTTCTCCTCGGCCAGGGTGGCCAGGGCGCTCCGGTGCTCGGCGAGCGACATGCGCTGCTCGACGAAGGGCTGGAGGAAGTCCCGGTCCCCGGTGAGGATGTAGCCGCGCAGGGCGTGGTCCTGGCTGAGGTAGGCCGAGCGGGTCTGCTCGACGGTGCTCAGCCCGGGCGTCAGGGAGTCGACCTGGAGCACCAGGGAGTCCCTGGCCTGGAAGGCCGCGAGGGTGATGACCGAGACGGCCACCACGAGGACGACGGCGACCACCGTCAGGAGGCTGGTGACCCTGCGGCGCAGGCTCCAGGAGTGGCGGCTGGAGTGGACGCGCTCATGCGGGGAGGCGTTCACGAAGGGGGCGCCGCCGACGGACGTCCGGGCCCCCTCCCCGTGTTCCGGTCCCTCGTCCTGGGCGTCCGCGATCCGGGACTCGGTGTCCATGGCGTGGTGTTCCTCCCCGGTGGGGCTCACTCCGGCTCTCCGTGGTTGATGAGCAGCATCGCCACGTCGTCCTGGAGCGGGCCTCCGTTACTGCGTTCGGCCTCGTCCACCAGGTGTTCGGGCAGGTTGTACAGGGCCACGCCCTGGCTGAGGACCCCGTTCACCATCCGGCGCAGGCCCGCGACCTCCAGGCGGGCGGGCGGACCGCCGTCGTAGGCGTCGACCAGGCCGTCGGTGTAGAAGAGCATGCTGGAGCCCTTGGGCAGGACGACCTCGGTCGACTCGTCCTGGTCGACGGGGAAGACGCCCAGGGGCGGCTGCGGGGCGGCCTGGATCTCCTCGGCGACCCCGTCCGTGACGATCATGGGCGGCGGGTGTCCGAGGACGCGCACCCGGGCGCGGTCGCTGCCGGTGTCGAGGCTGATCATGCACAGCGTCGCGTACATCTCCTCCTGGGCGCGCTCGCTCACCAGGAGGTCCTCCAGGTTGGGCAGGACGCGCTCCTCTGCGACGCCGCTCATGACCAGGGTGCGCCAGGCGATGCGCAGGCTGACGCCGAGGGCGGCCTCGTCGGGTCCGTGGCCGCTGACGTCGCCGATGATGACGTGGGTGGTGCCGTCCTTCTCGACGGCGTCGTAGAAGTCGCCGCCGACCAGGGCGCGTTTACGGCCGGGCCGATAGTAGGCGCGGTGGCTCAGGGGCGAGGCGTCGAGCAGCACCTGGGGCAGCAGGCCGCGTTCCAGGCGCATGTTCTCGCGGGCACGCATGCGGGCCTCGCGCAGCTGGCGGGCGTTCTCGTCGGCGCGGCGCCGCTCCAGGGAGTAGCGCAGGCTGCGGGCCAGCAGGGAGCCGTCCACCTGGCCCTTGACCAGGTAGTCCTGGGCGCCCGCGGCGACCGCGGCGATGCCCTCGTGTTCGTCGTCGAGGCCGGTGAAGACCACGACCGCGGCGGAGGGAGCGCCTTCGAGGACCTCGCGCAGGAGGCCGAGGCCGTGCCCGTCGGGGAGGTTGAGGTCCAGCAGCACACAGCCACGGAAGCCGTTGAGGTGCTCTCGGGCGGCCGCGAGAGTGGAGACCCAGGTGATCCTGGTGGCCAGCGCGGTGTCCGCGAGGAGTTCCTCGGCGAGGAAGGCGTCGCCGGGGTCGTCTTCGATCAGCAGGACGTCAACTGATTCGACAGTAGCCTCCACCCGGTCGTCCAGGACTGTGTCGTCACCCAGGGCGGCGCTGCCGTCTGTCGCAGCGCCGTCGGCGGCTCGGGCCGCGTCGTCGCCGATCACCGTCGAGTGATCGTGCCCTGTTCTCCTGGTATCCACTCATCGCCTCAAGGTCCACTGTGCCGTGGGGGCCCGTCACTCCGGGTTCCGAGGCGGGCACCTCGGGTCCCACCAGTGGTTCGGACCGCACGACACCCAAACGATAAACGCCCCGGCGACCAGTTGACCAGCGGACGAGACGAGACACATCCAACGCCGAGGGACGGAACCTCCCTCGTCCGCGCGTGTCGGAAGGGTCGAGCGGGTGGGGCCGCCCGGCGTGGCTCGGGGGTCGCGCAGGTGGTCAGCGCGTGCGGGTGCGCGTGCGAAAGCACGTGAAGCCTGTGACGCAGGACACTTCGAGTGGGCGTTGTGTCACATTTTTTCTGACAGGGTGTCGTATCGATCTTGACAACCCGAGCCACCTAAATGACATCATGTCATAAAGATCCCGGAAAGAGAGGTGAAGGTGACGATGAGCGCCACGGTCGAGGCCCCCACGACGGCGGACCCCACAGCCGAACCGTTCTCCGCGAGGTTGAAGGCCGCCACCTGGAACGACCACGCGGCCGCCGAACACCACGGCTTCACCAAGGCCCTCACCGAGGGCGAACTCCCCCTCGACGGCTACACCGCGATGGTCGCCCAGCACTACTTCGCCTACGTCGCCCTGGAGCGGGTCGGCCGCGAGCTGGTCGGCGACCCCGTGGCGGGCCGGTTCCACTACCCCGAACTGGAACGCGTCCCCGCGCTGGAGACGGACCTCACGCACCTGCTCGGCGCCGACTGGCGCGACCGCGTCGCCCCGACCCCGGCCACCCGGACCTACGTGGCGCGCATCGAGCAGATGGCCGACCACCCAGCGGGCTTCGTCGCGCACCACTACACCCGCTACCTGGGCGACGTCTCCGGCGGACAGTTCATCCGGCGGATCGCGGCCGGGGCGTACGGCCTCACCGATGACGCGGGCGTGGCCTTCTACGTCTTCGACTCCCTCGGCAGCCTGCCCAGGTTCCGCACCGGGTACCGCGAGCGCCTCGACTCCCTGGACCTCGACGAACGCACCGCCGACTTCCTCGTCCGCGAGACCCGACTGGCCTACCAGCTCAACACCGAGGTCCTCGCCGACCTCGGCAGGCGGTACGCCTGACCCGCCCCCGCCTCCCCCGGCCGCGCCTCGGGGAACGTTCGGCACTCCCCTGGCGTGCCACCATAGGAGTCATGCCCAAGATCACGGCTCCGACCATCGCCGCTCACCGTGCCCGCACACGGGAGCGCATCATGGACGCCGTCGAGGAGCTGACCAGGTCACAGGGGATCGACCGCATCTCCATGACCGACGTGGCCAACGCGGCGGGTATCACCCGCACCGCGTTGTACAACTACTTCCCGGACAAGCCCGCGCTGCTCCTGGCCTTCACCGAGCAGGTCAGCACCGCGTTCGTCGAACGCTACAAACGCGAGCTCCCCTCGGGGGTCTCGGCCGCCCGCCGCCTGTCAGCCTTCGTCCGCCTCCAGCTGGAAGGCATCGTCGCGCACCCGCACCCGCCCGCCGCCGAACTGGGTGCCAGCCTGGGACCCGACGCCTACCAGGCACTGGCCGCGCACGTGGCTCCGATGCAGCGCCTGCTCACCGAGATCCTGGAGGAGGGCACCGCCGCGGGCGAGTTCGACCGCTTGCCCTCCGAACGCGTCGCGGGGCTCACGTTGTCCATGGTGGGCTCGCAGCGGCTGCCCCTGGTCAACGGTGAGGTCGACATCGACGGGACGCACGCTCTGGTGACCCGTTTCGTGCTCCGGGCCCTCGGCGTGAGGACCGAAACGGTGGACACGATCCTGCCCTCGACCACCCAGGAGAACACCCAGAGTTCCGACTGAAACACCCTCAGTAATAAGGGTCCGGTTCTAATCGGATGCTGGCCGTTAGCGGCCAACGCCCCACTGCATGAAGCGACGGAGGCGGGGAACGACCCGCACTGCCCGACCCCCACCCGGGCGTACCCATCCGACCGCCGCCGAGTTCAGTAAGGCCCTCCTCTCTCGTGTCCCTCACACTGATCGCCGTCGGCGCCACCCTGGTGTCGATCGCCCTCTTCAACAAGGTGCCCCGCTTCGTGCCCGGACGCCTCCCCGATCCACGCTCCGCCGGTGGGGTCGCCACCGCCCAGCGGACCAGCGTGCCCCCACGGGTGTGCCTGGTCTCCGCCCGACTGACCGAACAGGGGCGCGCCCTGTTCACCGCGGTGGGCGGAAGCGCGCTGATCGTCGCGTTCTTCCTCAGCCTGTCCGGACTCTGACCGAACCGGCCGGGCCCGGCCGGTTCAGTTCGCGCGACCTCCGAGGCCGCGACCTCCGGCCATGCGCACCAGCAGACCGCCCGCGACGGTGGCCGCGATCCCTCCGGTCACCGCCGCGACCGCGGCCACCCGGCTCCGCAGCCGGAACTCACGCCGTGCGGCGGACTCCGCGACCACGCGCTCCGTGGCGCGGAACGCGCCGCCGCACAGCGCCGCGTCCAGCTCGGAACCGCGCCAGCGCGCCTTCCACGTGTTGAGGGGGTCCAGGCCGCCGGGCGACGGGGTGGTCCGCGGCTTCCAGCGCACCGGCTCCTCCAGGAGCGCGTCCTCGTGCGGGGACACGTCGACCCGAAGGACGCGGGGCTCCGGGCCGGTGTAGCGCAGCTCGCCGGGGGCGTTCGCGATCATCTCCACGAGCAGTCGGGCGCACGCACGCGCGTCGCCGAGCGCCGTGTGCTGACCTGTGGGCCACTCCCCGCTCAGCAGGTGGGTGGCGCGCGGCAGCGAGTAGCGCGGCAGGTCCAGCTGGGAGCGCAGGGCACGCAGCGTGCACAGCCCCGAGAGCCCGCGCGGCAGCCCGGCGGGCACCAGCTCGGAGGAGAGGAAGCGCTCCTCGAAGTCCAGGTTGTGGCAGACCACCACGGCGCCGGAGAGCAGCTGGGCGATCCGGGGCACGATCGACTCCACGCGCGGGGCACCGACGACGTCGCCCTCCCCGATCCCGTGGAACTCCTGGCCGCTGACGGGTGCCCGCGGGTCCACGAGGGTGCTGAACTCCTCCACGAGGGTGCCGTCCCCACGCACCCGCACCACGGCGATCTCGACCAGCCGCGCGCCCTCGCGCGGGTCGAGCCCGGTCGTCTCGACGTCGAGTACCGCGTACTCCAGGTCCGCCGCTCGCGTGCCGACCCTTCTCCGGGTCAGTGCGCCCGTCCGCAGCGTTCCCATCGTCTGTCCCTACTCCCTGTGGTCGATCAACGTCGGTTCACGACCCTACTGCCCGTGCCCGACACCGACCGCCCCACGGCGTGGGGGTTCACGGACGGCACACCGGCGGACGGGAAGAAGGAGGGGGGTGTGTACGTTTTGACGCGTGTCCGGCACCAACGGGCACTCACCGCACAGCCTCAACGGCGAGGAGAAGCCGCATGAACCAGTCACCGCTGCCCAGCTACGCCCCCCTGGCCGAGGTCGTCCGGTCCGGGATGCGCGAGGGCGTGCACTACGGAGCGGTGATCGGTCTCTCCGCCGAAGGCGAGATCGCCTACGCGCGCGGCCCCGTGCACGACCCCATGTTCCCCCGTTCGTCCGCCAAGCCCTTCCAGGCGCTGGCCATGCTGCGCGCGGGCGCCGAACTGACCGGCCCCTCCCTCGCGATCGCGGCGGGCAGCCACGGCGGCGAGGAGTTCCACGCCGCCGAGGCCGAGCGGATCCTGACCTCCGTGGGGCTCACCACCGACGCCCTCCGGTGCCCGCCCGATGCCCCCGGCTCCCCCACCGCACGCCGGGCCTTCGTCGCCGCGGGGCGCGAGCCCGAGCCCCGGTACATGAACTGCTCCGGCAAGCACGCGGGCATGCTCGCCGCCTGTGTGGCCGGGGGTTGGAGCACCGACGACTACCTCGACCCGGAGCACCCCCTCCAGTTGCTGGTGCGCGAGGCCATCGAGGACATGTGCGGGGAGACGATCGCGCACACCGCCGTCGACGGCTGTGGCGCGCCCCAGCTGGCCGTGACCCTCGCCGGTCTGGCCCGGGGCGTCCAGGGGATGCGCCTGTCTCCGGAGGGCACGCACGAGCACGACATCATCGAGGCGATGAGCGCGCACCCCGAGTACGTGTCGGGCCCCGAGCGCGTCGACACCGACCTCATGACCCGGCTGCCCGGCCTGGTCTCCAAGATCGGCGCGGACGGCGTGCTCGTGCTCAACGCCCCCACCGGCGAGACCGTCGCCGTCAAGATCAGCGACGGTGACGCCCAGGAGCGTTCCCGCGTGGTGGTCGGGCTGACCGCCCTGCGTGCCCTGGGCGTGGACGTGAGCCCGGTGGTCGACCGTCTGACCACCCCCGTGAGCGGCGGCGGGGCGACCGTCGGTGAGGTGCGGGCCCTGTAGCTCCCGCTCCGATGGCGCCTCGGCCCGTGTTCGCCGCCCTTGGGCCTGGGACGGGCAGGAGGGCACCGGGTGGGACAGAGGGCGGACGTGCGTGCGGAGGACCCCGGGACAACGGGACGACTGGAGGAGAGATCGGTGTCGGACACCCTGAACGAGATCGTCATCGCCGGTGCGGGCATGGCTGGCCTGCACGCGGCCGAGGCCCTGCGTGAGCGGGGGTACGAGGGGCGTCTGACCCTGGTCGGGGAGGAGGCCCACCGGCCCTACTCCCGGCCCCCGCTGTCCAAGGAGGCCCTGACCGGTGTCGGTCTGGAACCGACCGGCGGCGACCCGGGCTGGCTGGTCGGGCACCGGGCGCTCCAACTGCGTGAGGACTCGGTCATCGACGGTCTCGACCTCGACTTCCGGCCCAGCACCCGGGTGGTCGGACTGGACGCCGCGGCACGGGAGGTTCGTGTGGAGGGCCCCGGCGAGCGGGGCGCGCTGCGTTACGACGGGCTGATCGTGGCCACCGGGGCGCGGGCGCGCCGCCCGGACACCGACCTGGCGGGCGTGCACGTCCTGCGCACCCTGGACGACGCCGAGGCGGTCCGGGCGGCCTTCGACTCCTCCGGGCACCTCGTGGTGGTCGGTGCCGGGTTCGTCGGCGCCGAGGTGGCCGCGAGCGCCCGCGCCGTGGGCATGGAGGTCACGCTCGTCGAGGCGGCGTCCACTCCGTTGACCCGGGTGGTCGACCCCCGGATCGGCGAGGTCCTCACCGACCTGCACAGGGAGAACGGCGTGGACGTGCGCCTCGGTGTGGGTGTGAGCGGGTTCGAGGGCGCTGGACGGGTGGAGCGGGTCCGGTTGGCGGACGGCTCCGCGATCGAAGCCTCCCTGGTGGTGGCCGGTGTGGGTGTGCACCTGAACACCGAGTGGCTTCGCGGTTCGGGGGTCGGGCTGTTCGACGACGGCTCGGTGGTGTGCGACGAGTACTCCGCGACCTCGGTGCCGAACGTGTACGCGGTCGGAGACCTGGCCAACTGGCCGCACCCGCGCTTCGGCGGTCGGATCCGGCTGGAGCACTGGACCAACGCGAGCGAGCAGGGCGAGGCGGCCGCCAGCAATCTGCTCGCCGGATCGGGGCGGACACCGTTCACCCCGGTGCCCTATTTCTGGTCGGACCAGTACCGGAAGAAGATTCAGCTCCTCGGGCAGGGCGCGCCCGCGGATCAGGTCAGCTTCGTGCACGGTTCGCCGGAGGACCGAAAGTTCGTCGCGTTCCTGGGGCGCGGGGGGATGCTCACCGGTGTGCTGGGGCTGCGCTCCACCCCACGCACCATGCGCTACCGCGGCCTGCTGGAGAAACCCACCACCTGGGACGAGGCGCTGGCCGCGGCGGGCGTCACCCCGTCACGGTGACGGCCTGCTTGGGGCACAGGCGCTCCGCCTTGAGGACCTTCTCGCGGAGTTCCGGGCCCGGCTCCTCGGTCAGGAGGTAGAGGAAGTCGTCATCCCTGACCTCGAACACCTCCGGGGCGGCGGCCATGCACAGGGCGTTGCTCTCGCACTGGTCGTAGTCGACCTCTACTCGCATGTCGTCCTTCTCTCCTGGGCCGTGGGCCCCTGGGGTCTGCGGGTGGCAACACCCTAACCACATCCCACCGCGTCGCCGATCGTCCGCCCGATCCCCGCTCCCGGCCGCCCCGCTGTGGCTGTCGGCGTGGGGTCGCGCCCGGCCGGGCGCGACCCCACCCGCTACTTGGCGAAGCGGTCGGTGGTCTCGATGAGGAGGTCGAGGATGCCGGGCTCACTGAAGGCGTGGCCCGCGTCGTCGACGATGTGGAAGTCCGCCTCCGGCCAGGCGCGGTGCAGGTCGTAGGCGGTACGCACCGGTGTGCACACGTCGTAGCGCCCCTGGATGATCACGCCGGGGATGTGCCGGATGATCTCGGCGCCCTTGATGAGCTGCTCGGGGCTGAGGAAACCCCTGTTGTGGAAGTAGTGGTTCTCGATCCGCGCGAAGGCCAGCGCGTAGTCCTCGTCGGCGTGGTGCTCCCGCAGCGTCGGGTTGGGCCGCAGCGTGATCGTCGACCCCTCCCACACGCTCCACGCACGGGCCGCCTCCAGGCGCACCTCGCGGTCCGGGGACTCCAGACGGCGGGCGTAGGCGCTGATCAGGTCATCCCGCTCCTCCTCCGGGATGGGCTCCAGGTAGGAGTCCCACAGGTCCGGGAAGAGGTTCGAGGCGCCCTCCTGGTAGAACCAGCGCAGTTCCTGGTCGCGCAGGGTGAAGATGCCGCGCACGATCAGCTCGGTGACGCGCTCGGGGTGCTTCTGGGCGTAGGCCAGGGCCAGGCAGCTGCCCCAGGAACCGCCGAAGACCTGCCAGGCGTCCACGCCGATCATCTCGCGCAGCCGCTCGATGTCCTCGACCAGCGACCAGGTGGTGTTGGTGGACAGGTCGGCGTCCATCCGGCTGGCGTGCGGGGTGGACCGGCCGCAGTTGCGCTGGTCGAACAGGAGGACGCGGTACCGCTCCGGGTCGAAGAGCCGTCGGTGGTCGGGGGTGCAGCCGCCGCCCGGGCCTCCGTGCAGGAACACCACAGGCTTACCCGTCGGGTTGCCGCACAGCTCCCAGTAGACGCGGTGTCCGTCGCCGACGTCGAGCGTGCCCGAGTCGTAGGGCTCGATGGGCGGGTACAAGGTGCGCAAGGCATGGCCCTTTCGTGGTGTTCGTGGCTGGGTGGTTCCCGGGTCAGAGCCGGTCGAGGAGTTCGGCCTTCTTGCTGCTGAACTCGCTGTCGGTCAGCAGCCCCTCGGCGTGGAGGCTGCCGAGCTCGCGGATCTTGGCGAAGATCTCGTCACTGCCCTCGGCGGGGGCCGCCGCCTCCAGCTCGGGGGCTCGGGCCGCCGGCTCTTCTGCGGTGTCCCCCCTGGCCAGGGCGATGTGGGTGTTGACGGTGGCGGCCATCAACAGGCTCTCCTCACTGCCCTTGAGGCCGTGCGAGGCGAGCGTGAAGAAGTCGTTCTCCAGCCCGGAGGCCTCGGGCATGGTCACCCCGCGCAGCACGACCCGGAGGAATCCCTCGTCGAAGTCGCGCTGGGGGAACCACTGGAGGGACTCGATCTCGGAGAGGGGGAACTCGCGCGACTTCTCCTGCCCCTTCGCGGTGCTGGCCATCCAGCCGTCCCACACGAGGCGCACCCGGTCCCCGTCGAAGGAGACCGCACCCTCCCCGGTACGGGCCTGGTAGGGCAGACCCACCACGAGGGCTCTGGCGACCTGTGCGAGGTCCAGCGGGCCGGTGAAGGTCTCGCGGGCGTAGCGGGCCGACTCGGTGATCCGGTCGGCACAGTACTCGGCGACCAGCTCCCGCTCGTGGGGGCCGGTCAGCACCAGCGGTGTCGCGGCTCCACCGGCACCCGCGGTCTCCAGGGGCGCGTAGGGGTCGGCCCCCTCCACCAGGCGCAGCCGGATCCGCCACCCGTGCTTGCGTTCGCCCGGATCGAACTCCACGTCGCGGACGGCGGCCAACGGGACGGAACAGTGTCCCAGCGCCTTGTACAGGGCCGGAACCCTGCGACCGGTACCGAAACCGATGCGCACCGTCTCCTCGTCGAAGCGCCAGATGGCGTGGTGTCCGTGCAGTTCCTCCATGGGACACCATCCTAGGGCGCCGGGTCGCGAACGGACATCCCCGCCTCCGGGAGCCCGGGCCGACCGGTCCGGACCGGAGCCGACGGTCGCGATGGGTCGGGATGTCCCGTTCCGGGTAGAACCGCAGGGGCACACCTCGTCCCGCCACCCTTCCGGTGGCCGGGAGCCCGTGGCGGTGCGCCCGGCGCGCCGCCCCCGAACCGGAGGCCTTCGATGTCGCACGAGATGACCGAGGGGGCACGGGAGTTCCGCGCCGCGCGGGACCTGCTCCTCGAGCACCGGGAGGACCAGGAGACGGCCCACCGGGAGTTCACCTGGCCCAGGCCGGAACGGTTCAACTGGGCGCTGGACCACTTCGACCACGTGGCCGCCACCCGACCGGACCGCACGGCGCTGTGGCTGGTGGAGGAGGACGGGACCGAGGCCCACCACACCTACCGTCAGCTGTCCGAACGCTCCAACCAGGTGGCGAACTGGCTGATCGGCCAGGGGGTGCACCCGGGCGACCGCATCATGCTCATGCTCGGCAACCAGGTCGAACTCTGGGAGATCCTGCTCGCCGCCGTGAAGCTGGGCGCGGTGATCACCCCGACCGCCACCAACCTGTCCGAGGCCGACCTCGTGGACCGGCTCGACCGCGGGGAGGTCGCGCACGTGGTCTGTTCGCCCGAGCAGACCGAGCGGTTCGAGCACCTGCGCGGCCACTGGACCCGGATCTGCGTGGGCTACATGGACGGATGGCTCAGCTACCCCGACTCGGAGCACTCTGGCCTGGAGTTCACCCAGCCCAGACCCACCGGCCCCGACGACCCCCTGCTGCTGTACTTCACCTCCGGCACCACGGCCCGGCCCAAGCTGGTCACCCACACCCAGAGCTCCTACCCGGTGGGGCACCTGTCCACCATGTACTGGCTGGGTGTCCGGCCCGGGGACGTGCACCTGAACGTGTCCGCGCCCGGCTGGGCCAAGCACGCCTACAGCAGCGTGTTCGCGCCGTGGAACGCGGAGGCCACGGTGCTGGTGGTCAACCAGGAGCGGTTCGATCCGGCGACCCTGCTGGACGCGGCGGTGCGGTGCGGGGCGCACACGATGTGCGCGCCGCCCACGGTCTGGCGGATGCTGGTCCAGGCGGACCTGGCGGCGTGGAAGGTACCGCTGCGCGAGGTGGTGGCGGCGGGGGAACCGCTCAATCCGCAGATCGTGGACTACGTCCGTGAGGCGTGGGGGCTCACGGTACGGGACGGGTTCGGGCAGACCGAGACCACCCTGCTCGTCGGCAACGGTCCCGGCCAGGAGGTGGCCCGCGGGTCCATGGGACGCCCCATGCCCGGCTACGACGTGGTCCTGGTCGACCCGGAGACGGCCCGGCCCTCCGACACCGGTGAGATCTGCGTGGACATGAGCGACGGTCCCGTGGGAGTGATGCGCGGCTACGCGGACGCCCCGGACACCACCCGGGACGTGACGCGGCTCGGGCTGTACCGCACCGGCGACATCGCCACGCGGGATTCGCGCGGTTCCATTACCTATATCGGCCGGTCCGACGACGTGTTCAAGGCCTCGGATTACCGCATCTCACCATTCGAGCTGGAAAGCGTTCTGGTCGAGCACGAATACGTGGCCGAGGCCGCGGTCGTGCCGTCACCGGACCCGCTCCGGCTCTCGGTGGCCAAGGCGTACGTGACCCTGGCCGAGGGCGTGGCACCGGACGCCCTGACCGCCCGCGCCATCATGGAGTACGCGCGGAGCCGTCTCTCTCCGCACAAGAGGGTCCGCCGCCTGGAGTTCGCCGACCTGCCCAAGACCGCCTCCGGCAAGATCAGGCGGGTCCGGCTGCGCCGCGCCGAGACCGAGCGCGGCACGGTCGCCGACGGGGTGCGCAACCCGCGCGAGTACTGGGAGGAGGACCTCCCCGGGCTGAAGGACTGATCCCCCGGGCGCTCGGGGCACCCGGCGGAATGGCGGCCGGGGGCCATTGTGTCTCGCTGGTTGGGACGGCTTCCCGCGAAATGCGCTGGTGTGGCCTTTCCCATCCCGGGTTCGCACGTCGAATTCCACCGCGACCGTGTCCGCCCCGCCGGACCGCGCTACGGTCAAGGTGCGGCACGAGCATCTGTCGCCAGGCGATCGACGTGATGGGACCAGGGGAGACGATGACGAGCACCAACGACACACGGGTGGCGAGCTACAAACCGCTCATCGCCCCCCAGGACCTGCTCGCCGAGCTCCCCATGAGCGAGGAGAGCACCGCCCTCGTGGAGAGCTCGCGCGCCGAGGTCAAGCGGGTGCTGGACGGCGCCGACGACCGCCTCCTGGTCGTCGTCGGCCCCTGCTCGGTGCACGACACCGAGTCCGCCCTGGACTACGCCCGTCGCCTACGCGACCTCGTCCCGTCGGTCAGCGACGAGCTGTGCGTGGTCATGCGCGTGTACTTCGAGAAGCCGCGCACCACGGTCGGCTGGAAGGGCCTGATCAACGACCCGGGCCTGGACGACACCTACGACGTGCACCGGGGCCTGCGCACCGCCCGTGAGCTGCTGATCGACATCAACGCCCTCGGTCTGCCCGCCGGAACCGAGTTCCTCGACCCGATCACCCCGCAGTACATCGCCGACGTGGTCTCCTGGGGCGCCATCGGCGCCCGCACCACGGAGAGCCAGGTGCACCGCCAGCTCAGCAGCGGCCTGAGCACCCCGGTCGGCTTCAAGAACGGCACCGACGGCGACGTGCAGGTGGCCGTGGACGCCGTCGGCGCGGCCGCCGCCTCCCACACGTTCTTCGGCGTGGACCCGGCCGGCGCCGGTTCGGTCGTGGTCACCGAGGGCAACCCGGACTGCCACGTGATCCTGCGCGGCGGGCGCAGCGGCCCCAACCACGACGCCGCGTCGGTGGCCTCCGCCCTGGATGTGATCGAGGGCTCCAAGCTGCCGCGCCGCCTGATGATCGACGCCAGCCACGCCAACAGCGGCAAGGACCATGTCCGCCAGGCGGGCGTGGCCCGGGAGATCGCCGCCCAGGTCGCCGAGGGTCAGAAGGGGATCGTCGGCGTCATGCTGGAGAGCTTCATCGTGGAGGGCGCCCAGAAGCTGGGTGACCCGGACCAGCTCACCTACGGCCAGTCCATCACCGACAAGTGCATGAGCTGGGAGACCACCGAGGGCGTCCTGGAGAACCTGGCCGAGGCGGTCCGCCAGCGCCGCAAGAACGCCGCCTGATCCCGGACACACGCGGGGCCCGGCGCGCGGACGACGTGCCGGGCCCCGCTCCTGTCCGCCCGGCCCCAGGGTCGGCGGACCGGGCCGGTCGGCGCCCGGTCAGGCCCGGGTGTCCTTGACGACCTCGCCGCCCTGGACGACCAGCACCACGTTGGCGCGGTCGCCCAGCAGTGAGACGTCGGCGAGGGGGTCGCCCTCGCACACCACGAGGTCGGCGAACTTCCCGGCCTCGACCGTGCCCGTCGTGTCGGCGGTGCCCACCAGCTCCGCGGCGTTGCTCGTGCCCGCCCTGATCGCCTCCATGGGCGAGAGCCCCACGGACACCAGCTGGGCGAGTTCGCGCAGGTTGCGGCCGTGCTCGGAGATACCGGCGTCCGTACCCATCGCGATCCGTACCCCGCGGCTGACCGCGTGGGAGATCCGGCGGTAGGTCTCCTCGGCCAGGGCCCGCTTGGTGTCGACCGCCTTCCGGGTCATCAGGTGGACCCGGTCCTCGAAGTCGAACGTGGTCAGGGTCGGCACGAGGAAGGTGCCGCGCTCCAGCATGAGGTCGATGCCCTCGTCGTCGATGAGGTAGCCGTGCTCGATGCTGGCCACCCCGCCGCGCACCGCGTTCCTGATCCCCGCCGCGCCCTGGGCGTGCGCCGCCACCGGCCGACCGCCGTGCTTGGCGGTCTCGGCCACGATCACGGCGATCTCCTCCTCCGTGACGCCCTCGTCGGTGGGGCCGTCCGAGGGGCTGGAGAGCCCGCCGGTGGCGCACACCTTGATGACGTCGGCGCCGTCCCGGACCAGCCTGCGAGTGGCCACCCGGGCCTCTTGCGGCGAGTCGACGATCTCGGCGGCGGTGTGCTCGCAGTCGTGCGGGTTGGCGCCGGAGGGCAGCGTGAAGTCGGCGTGGCCGCCGGTGTGACTCATCAGCCGCAGCGCCATGCTCAGGCGCGGCCCCCGGATCAGACCGCGTTCCCGCGCGATGCGGAAGCCGGTGTCGGCCCCGCCCAGGTCGCGGGCGCCGGTGACGCCCGCTTCCAGGGTGACCCGCATCCGCTCGGCGGACTCGAACGCGTGCAGGCTGCGGGAGACGTCGGCGTTGTTGGTGGCCAGGGCACGGCCGTCGGAGAACCCGAAGTGCACGTGGGTGTCGATGAATCCGGGCAGCAGGGTGCGCCCGCCCAGGCTCTCCACGGTGTCCTCGGGGCGGGGCGCGGGCGCGTCAGCGGCGGGCCCGGCGTAGGCAATCAGCCCGTCCTCGACCAGGACGGCGGCGTCGGCGACCGGGGCGGCTCCGGTGCCGTCGATGAGGGTGAGGTCCCGGTACAGGGTCCTGGCGCCGGTCATGGGTGGTCTCCTTACGTCGGTGTGCGTGCGGGGTGGCGGGCCCGGTTGCCCGGGCCCGTGGTCTACAGCCGCGGGTACATGCCGGGGCCGATGGGCAGGCCCCCGAAGTAGAACACCGCGAAGACGGCGACCCACATGACCAGGAAGACCAGAGAGAAGGGCAGGCAGCGCGCGATCACGGTGCCGATGCCCGCCTTGGGCTCGTAGGACTTGAGGAAGCCGAGGACGATGATCACGTACGGGTTGAGCGGCGAGAGCACGCTGGAGGTGGAGTCGCCGATCCGGTAGGCCGCCTGGACGAAGCCGGGCTCGTAGCCGAGCAGGGCGAACATCGGCACGAACACCACGGCGAACAGGGCCCACTGGGCGGAGCCGGAGATGATGAAGAAGTTGATCAGCCAGGCCAGCAGGATGAAGCAGAGGATGGCCCCGAACCCGGTGAACCCGGTGGCCTCCAGCGCCTCCGCGCCCTTGATCGCGATCCACGTGGACAGGCCGGTCCAGTTGAACAGCTCCAGGAACTGCGCCATCACGAAGGCCAGGACGACGAAACCGGACATCTCCTTGACGGTGTGGCCCATCATCCGCGCGACGTCGGCCCCGCCCCGGATCGCCCGGGTGGCCAGACCGTAGGCGACGCCGGGCACGGCCAGGGTGAGGAAGACCAGGAAGACCACGGAGCTGAGCAGCGGGGACTCGGGCAGGAACGCGCCGTCCTCGTTACGCATGGGCGCGCCCGGCGGGAGGGTGACCAGCAGGACCGCGACGACCGTGAGGACCAGGGCGATCCCGGCCCAGCGCATTCCGCCGCGCTCGCTCGGGGTGAGCTCGGCGTCCATCTTCAGGTCGGGGCGCTCCTCGGCGGTCCCGTTCGCGGCGGAACCGTCCTCGGCACCGGTCTGCTCGCGGCTGACCCCGCGCCGCACCAGGGCGGGTTCGAGGACGCGGTCGATGAGGAAACCGGCCACGACGCTCAGCACGATCGCGATCGTGAAGGTGAGGAAGTGGTTGGAGATCGGGCTGACGTGGGTGGTGCCCAGCCCCTCCACCGGCGCGGCGGCGGTGTTGGTGATGCCGGACAGCAGCGCGTCGGTGCTCGTGATGAAGGGGCTACAGCTGAACGCGGCCATGGCGGCGGCGAAGGAGCCGAGCAGACCGGCGACGGGATGGCGCCCGGCCGCCTTGAAGACCATCGCGGCCAGCGGCGGGATGACCACCATCGCGGCGTCGCTCATGATGCTGCCGGAGACCGCGACCAGGGCGGCCACGTACGGGAGCAGCCACTGGGGCGCACCGCTGAAGGCCCGGCGGACCAGGGTGTTGAGCAGACCGGTCCGCTGCGCGATGCCGACGCCCAGCAGGATGGTCAGCACCACGCCCAGGGGCGGGAAGCCGATGAAGTTGGGGACCAGGTTGGTGGTGAGCCAGGTGAGTCCCTCGGCGGTGAAGAAGCCCTTGATCTCCTGGGCTCCGTCCTCGCTGCCGGGCACCACGTAGGTGGCGCCCAGAGCCGACAGGGCCGAGGAGGCGACGGCGACGAGCGCGAAGAGCAGCAGGAAGAGGACGAACGGGTCGGGGATCTTGTTACCGAGGCGCTCGATGTTGTCGAGGGAGCGGGTGAGGAAGCCGGGGCGCGTCTCGACCGCGCCTCCCTGCTGGGAGCGTGGGGTGCTCATGGGTCACCTCCGGGACGAAGGGGTGGCGGGTGGGGCCTGGTCAGTGCGCGGTGCCCGGTCGGGTTCCGGTGGTGTCCTTGTGGACCGCACCGTCCTTGATGACCACGGTGACGTTGTCGGGCTCGCCGAGCAGGGTGATGTCGGCGAGGGGGTCCCCCGAACAGACGACGACGTCGGCGCGCTTGCCGGGTTCGAGGGTGCCGATCTCCTCGCTCCGCCCAAGGAGCGCGGCGGCGTCGCGGGTTCCGGTGAGCAGGGCCCCCATGGGACTCATGCCGTGCTCCACCAGCAGGGCGAGTTCGCGCAGGTTGCGGCCGTGCGGACAGATACCCGAGTCGGTGCCGAGGGCCACACGGACCCCGGCCCGGACGGCGGCGGTGATGTTCTCGCTGAGGTGTTCCTGGAGCCTGAGCTTCTTGGCCACCGCGTAGTCGGCCGACTTCGCGGGGTCGGGCGGGGTGGTGGCGGTGGAGAGGGTGGGCACCAGGAAGGCGCCGCCGTCCAGCATGAGCTGGATGCCCCGCTCGTCGATCTCGTAGCCGTGCTCCACGCTGGTGACCCCGGCGGTGAGGGCGTTGCGGATGCTGCGGGCGCTCTGCGCGTGGGCGGCCACGGGGATGTCGTGGCTGGCGGCCTCGCGCACGATCACGGACATCTCCTCCACGTTGAGCCCGTCGTGCCAGGGGGTGTCCTGGGGGCTCCACACGCCTCCGCTGGCCATCACCTTGATGACCTTGGCGCCCTTGCGCATGACCTCACGGGTGGCGCGCAGGGCCTCGGCGGGGCCGTCGGTGTTGACTGAGACGGCGCCGTCGGGCCCCAGGATCGCGCCGTAGTCGAAGCCGCAGCAGGTGCGGAAGTCGCCGTGGCCTCCGGTGGGGCCGAGAGCCCGGTAGGCGGTGGTGAGGCGGGGGCCGGGGATGATGCCCTCGTCGACGGCGCGGACCACGGCCTGGTCGAGCCCGGCCAGGTCGCGAACGCTGGTGACCCCGGCGTCGAGGGTGGCCCTCAGGCGCGGGATGGCGGTGAAGTAGCCGTAGTGGGGAGGCTGGTTGATCAGGTCGGCGGGGTTCATGCCGTCGCCGGACATGGTCATGTGCACGTGGGTGTCGACGAACCCCGGCAGGATCGTGCCCCCGGCCGCGTCGACCACCCGGTGCGGCTCGCCGATGTGCGGCGTCTGGTCGGCGGGGCCGATCCAGTCGATCCGGCCGTCGCGCAGGACGAGGGACCGGTCGCGCTGGGGGCCCTCCCCGGTCCCGTCGATCACGGTTCCGTCGCGGACCACGAGGGTCCTGCCAGCCGAGGTCATCGACGCCACCTTTCTCACCGCACCCGGTCCCTGGTTCCGCGAGGCGGACACCCGGACGCGACGGTGCGCAATCCAACGGAGACTCGCAGCTCAGGGCCGCGCTTCTGATCTTGCGGAAACCTACGTGGACCCTCCGGTAACCTGCGGGAATCGCCGGGAACCGCCATGAGGGAGGTGGATTTTGCCGGAATCGAGCATGCCCAACGAGTTCGACCTGACCCTGATCAACGCGCTCCAGCTGGCTCCCAGGGCCACCTGGGCCGAGCTCGGGCCGGTCCTGGACGCGGACCCCACCACGCTGGCCCGCCGGTGGAAGCGGTTGGAGGACGAGGGGCTGGCGCGCATAGCCGCGTTCCCACGCCGCCGGGTGATGGCCCGCCGGTACCTCAGCTACGTGGAGCTGAGCTGCCGCAACGGGTCGGTGGAGCGGGTCGCGGCGGCCCTGGCCGAGGACCGCGACACCCTGAGCATCCAGTTCGTGGCCGGGTCCCACCAGCTCATGCTCACCGTGGTGCCCGGCGGAGGGCTGGCGGACTACCTGCTCAACTGGGTGGGCGGCATCCCCGACGTGGTCTCCTACCGGGTGCACGTGGTCACCGAGGTCCCCCGGGAGGCCTACCTGTGGCAGGTCCGCGCCCTGTCACCCGGGCAGCGGCGCCGGCTCCGCGCCCTCTCCCCCACGCTGCGCGCCCCGGTGGGCAACGAACGCGTCACCGAACTGGACCAGAGCATCGTGGATTTGCTGTGCGCGGACGCGCGGCTGGGTTACCAGACCATCGCCGAACGACTGGACATCGCGCCCACCACCGCCGCGCGCCGAATCAACCGGCTGCTGCGCGACGGGCTCCTCGGGCTGCGTTGCGACATCTCACGCGCGCACATGGGCTGGCCGAGCGCCGCCACCCTGTGGGGAACGGTGGACCCCGAGGTTCTGGACGGCGTGCCCGACCTGGGGGAACGCATCCCCGAGGTCCGGTTGTGCACGACCATCGCGGGTCCGGAGAACACCCTGTTCATCCTGTGGCTGCGCGACGCCCCCGACCTCACCCGTGTGGAGCGCAGGCTGTTGGAGGAGCTGCCGGGGCTGCGCATCGCCGACCGCCGGATGACGCTGCGCACGTTCAAGTTCATGGGCGGGGTGACCGACTCCGAACAGCGCTTCGTGCGTTCGGTCCCGATCCAGCTCCGCTCCCCCGACGATCCCTAGGCGGCCTGGCGGGGGACGCGGAGCGGACGCGTCAGGCTGCGGGAAGGACGTCGAGGGCGACCAGCAGTTCACGGCCCAGCGACTCGCGCAGCTCCGCGTCCTCCTGGTCCTCGACCTCCAGACGCAGCGCGAACGTGTGCAGGTCGGAGCCCTGCTCGACCCAGCCCACCCACCAGCCGGGCACCGGGTCCACGTCCACACCCAGGCCGGTCCGGGCGAACAGCTGGTGCCCGGGCCCCTCCTCGACCAGCAGCAGGTCACGCAGGGCGCGCTGGTGCTCGACGTCCACGGGCAGTTCCTCGCGGGCGAGTTCGGCGACGAAGGTGGCCTGTTCCATGGCGGAGATCTCCAGGGGACCCTCCAGCCAGAACCGGTCCATCGCCCCCTCCTCGCCGACGTTCCGGTTGCCGTAGTCGAACCGGTCCACCCAAGTGGACATCCGGTCGAACCCGATCCGGTCGGCGACCTCCTGGTGCACCGGGACGTCGGAGGTGGGCAGGGCCTCGCGCAGACTCAGGTCGTCGCCGGACTCGGGGGAGATCACGTCGTCCACGTCGGACACCTCACCGGTCTGGAGGGCGATCAGCGTGTTCGGCAGCTTGAAGGTGGACGCGGGCACGGCGCGCTCGCTCGCCTCGTCCAGATTCACCACGACGGCGGACCGGTCACCGGCGTCGAAGAGCACGAACGTCCCGTTCACCCCGACCTCGGCGAAGACCGCCTCGAGGTCGTGGCGCTCCACGGTCTGCACGTCGCCCAGTTGGACGGGGTTGCCGACCGTGCCCTGCGCGGGCTCGGGTTCGTCCGTCGTCGCGCAGGCGGCCCCGCTGAACAGGGTGATGGCACAACCGGCGGCTCCGAGGGCGAAGCGGCCGGGGGCGCGCCCGGACCTCCCGGGAGCGTGTTCGGTGTCGGTACGCACTCGTCTCCTCCACAGGCTGTCCGCGGGAACGTCCACCCACAAAGCTAGGGCATGCCCGGTGGTCACACACCCCGCTCGGCCGCCTCCGACGACCGTGTCGCGAAGGTCGTCCCCAAGCGTCCGGGCATGGGCGTCCTGGTCGTCCACAAGCGCCCGGGCTGTCTTGGGCGCCCCAGGTCGCCGCTGCTAGGCTGAGCGTGTTGCTGACCCCGTACGGGAGAGTGTCCGCGTATCCAGCGTGGGCCGCCGAAGGAGCAATCCCTCCCCGAAGACAACCTCTCAGGCACAGCGGACCGTACGGGCGAGACCACTCTGGAAAGCAGGGACGCGTTCCCTCGCCGAAGGTGCAAACCACGCCGAGCGCGCGGTGAAGCTCTCAGGCACCCATGACAGAGGGGGAGGATGGCAACGCCTTACGCACGACACCCATCCTCTCGGGAGTGCCCATGTCAGACTCCGCGACCGCGCCGCGCCTCACCGCGCTGCACAAGACCCACGAAGAGGCCGGGGCGACGCTCGTCGACTTCGCCGGATGGCTGATGCCCCTCCGCTACAGCAGCGAGACCGCGGAGCACACCGCCGTCCGTGAGGCCGCCGGGCTCTTCGACCTCTCCCACATGGGCGAGATCCGGCTGACCGGCCCGCAGGCCGCAGAGGCCCTCGACCACGCGCTGGTCGGCTTCCTGTCCAAGGTCAAGGTGGGCCGCGCCCGCTACACCATGATCACCGCCGAGGACGGCGGCGTCCTGGACGACCTCATCGTCTACCGGCTCGGTGAGCAGGAGTACCTGGTCGTGGCCAACGCGGCCAACGTGCCCGTGGTCGCCTCCGCCCTGGCCGAGCGGGCCTCCGGCTTCGACGTCGAGGTCGCCGACGAGTCCGCCGACTACTCGCTCATCGCGATCCAGGGCCCGCGCGCGGTGGAGATCCTCGCACCGCTCACCGACGCCGACCTGGACGACATCCGCTACTACGCGGGCTACGAGCACACCGTCGCCGGGGTCCCGGTCCTGCTCGCCCGCACCGGCTACACCGGCGAGGACGGGTTCGAGATCTTCGTCCGGCCCGCCGACCGCGCGCCCGAGGTCTGGGCCGCCCTCATGGCCGAGGGAGCGCCGCACGGGCTGGTCCCGGCCGGGCTCTCCTCCCGCGACACCCTCCGTATGGAGGCCGGCATGCCGCTCTACGGCCAGGAGCTCAACGCCGGGCTCACGCCGTTCGACGCCGGCCTGGGCCGCGTGGTCAAGCTCGACAAACCCGGTGACTTCGTGGGCCGCGCCGCGCTCGAGGAGGCCTCGCGCACCGCTCGCGAACGGCGCCTGATCGGCCTCGTCTCCCGTGGCCGCCGCCCTCTCCGCAAGGGCCAGGACGTGCTGCGCGACGGCACGGTCATCGGAGTCACCAGCAGTGGCGCCCCCTCCCCCACCCTGGGCCGCCCCATCGCCATGGCCTACGTGGACGGCGACCTCGACACCGCGACCGGCACGTTCACCGTGGACGTGCGCGGGCGGGGCGAGGAAGTCGACGTGGTCGAGCTGCCGTTCTACAAGCGGCAGTCGTAGGAAGCGGGTACGCCCCCGGGCGGACCCGAGAACCTGCACGTCCCGCACGGCCGGATCCCCACGAGGGACCGGCACGGACGGGGCGTGGCCAGGCGTAGGCCGGGCCGGGTCGCCGTACGGGCGCACGGCAGACAAATGGAACACCTCCAAGGAGAGTTGAAGTGAGCGTTCCCACGGAGCTGGGTTACACCGCCAAACACGAGTGGATCGCGGTCAGGGACGGGATCGCCACCGTCGGGATCACGGCGTACGCGGCCGAGTCGCTGGGTGACATCGTCTTCGTCGAGACCCCCTCGGTCGGCGACGACGTCACCGCCGGTGAGACTGCGGGCGAGGTGGAGTCCACCAAGTCCGTCAGCGACATCTACTCCCCCGTCACCGGAGAGGTCGTGGAGGTCAACGAGGCGCTTGAGGACGCCCCGGAGACCATCAACTCCGACCCCTTCGAGGGTGGCTGGCTGTTCAGGGTGCGCGTGTCCGAGGAGCCCGCGGACCTGCTCTCCGCCGAGGAGTACACCAAGCTGACCGAAGGCGAGAACTAGCATGACCAGCGACAACCTTCTCAACCAGACTCTGGGCGAGCTGGACCCCGAGGTGTCGGCCGCGGTCGACGCCGAACTGGCGCGCCAGCGCGACACCCTGGAGATGATCGCCTCCGAGAACTTCGCCCCCCAGGCGGTTCTGGAGGCCCAGGGCACCGTCCTGACCAACAAGTACGCCGAGGGCTACCCCGGCCGCCGCTACTACGGCGGCTGCGAGCACGTCGACGTCGTCGAGCAGCTGGCGATCGACCGCGCCAAGGAGCTGTTCGGCGCCGAGCACGCGAACGTGCAGCCGCACTCGGGCGCGCAGGCCAACACGGCCGTGTACTTCGCGCTGCTCAAGCCGGGTGACACCATCCTGGGCCTGGACCTGGCCCACGGCGGTCACCTGACCCACGGCATGCGGATCAACTACTCCGGCAAGATCCTGAACGCCGTGGCCTACCACGTGCGCGACGAGGACGGCACCGTCGACTACGACGAGGTCGCCGCCCTGGCCAAGGAGCACCAGCCGAAGATGATCGTCGCGGGCTGGTCCGCCTACCCGCGCCACCTCGACTTCGCGAAGTTCCGCGAGATCGCCGACGAGGTCGGCGCGCTGCTCATGGTGGACATGGCGCACTTCGCCGGTCTGGTCGCTGCCGGACTGCACCCCAACCCGGTGCCGTTCGCCGACGTGGTCACCACCACGACCCACAAGACCCTCGGCGGTCCGCGCGGCGGCATGATCCTGTCCAAGGCCGAGCTGGCCAAGAAGATCAACTCCGCGGTCTTCCCGGGCATGCAGGGCGGCCCGCTGGAGCACGTGATCGCGGCCAAGGCGGTCTCGTTCAAGGTCGCCGCGAGCGAGGAGTTCGCCGAGCGCCAGCGCCGCACGGTGGCGGGTGCCCGTATCCTCGCCGAGCGGCTCACGCAGCCGGACTCGGCGAAGGTCGGGGTCAAGGTCCTGACCGGCGGCACCGACGTCCACCTGGTCCTGGTGGACCTGGTCGACTCCCAGCTCAACGGCCAGGAGGCCGAGGACCGGCTGCACTCGGTCGGGATCACGGTCAACCGCAACGCGGTCCCGAACGACCCCAGGCCGCCGATGGTGACCTCGGGTCTGCGGATCGGCACGCCGGCCCTGGCCACGCGCGGATTCGACGAGGGTGACTTCACCGAGGTCGCCGACGTCATCGCCGAGGCGCTCAAGCCCGAGTTCGACGAGGCCGCCCTGCGCGACCGGGTCAGCGCTCTGGCCGCCAAGCGTCCGCTCTACCCGAACCTGTAGCAGTCTCCGCCGTGTGGGCCGCGCGGGCCCACACGGCGCCGGTCACCACGGCCCCATCCCTGTGCTCAACGAGGAGGACAGCCATGGCCATCAGTGTCTTCGACCTGTTCAAGATCGGTATCGGACCGTCGAGTTCCCACACCGTCGGCCCGATGAAGGCGGCCCGGACGTTCGTGTCCGGTCTGCGCTCCGAGGAACTCCTCTCGCGTGTGACCCACGTGCGGGTGGAGCTGTACGGCTCACTGGCACTCACCGGCAAGGGGCACGGCAGTGACACCGCCGTGGTCCTGGGGCTGATGGGGCACACCCCGGAGGGTGTGGACGTGGACGCCGTCCCCCACCTGGTTGAGGGGGTCCGGTCGGACCGAAGTCTCCTCCTTGGCGGCGCGGACGGTCCGGCGGTGGACTTCGACCCCGCCGTCGACGTCGACTTCCGCCGCAAGGAGAGCCTGCCCGACCACCCCAACGGGATGCGCTTCCTGGCGTTCGACCACGCGGGTACCGAGGTGGCCGCGAAGGTGTACTACTCGGTGGGCGGCGGCTTCGTCGTGGACGAGAGAGCCGCGGGCGCCGACCGGATCAAAGCCGACGACACCGTCCTGCCCCACCCCTTCTCCTCCGCGGAGGAGCTGCTGGAGCTGTGTGAACAGACCGGCATGTCCATCAGCGCGCTGATGCTCGCCAACGAGCAGGCCTTCGGGCGTACCCCGGACCAGATCCGCGAGGAGCTGCTGGAGATCTGGGCGGCGATGCGCCAGTGCGTGCGTCGCGGTGTGTCCACCGAGGGCAGTCTGCCCGGGGGGCTGAAGGTGCCGCGCCGGGCCCACCGGCTCTACCGCCAGCTGGGCGGCAACTGCGACGAGCACGGCCTGCTCGCCCCCACCCACGTGGACCCGGACCCGATGCGCGGCAGTGACTGGATCACGCTGTACGCACTCGCGGTGAACGAGGAGAACGCGGCCGGGGGCCGAGTGGTGACCGCGCCGACCAACGGCGCGGCCGGTATCGTCCCGGCGGTCCTGCACTACTACCTGCACTTCAGCCCGGGCGCGGGCGACGACGGCGTGGTCCGCTTCATGCTGACGGCGGCGGCCATCGGCATACTGTTCAAGCAGAACGCGTCGATCTCGGGCGCCGAGGTGGGCTGCCAGGGCGAGGTGGGTTCGGCCTCCTCCATGGCGGCGGCCGGCCTGGCCGAGGTCCTGGGCGGTTCGCCGGCGCAGGTCGAGAACGCCGCCGAGATCGCCATGGAACACAACCTGGGACTGACCTGCGACCCCATCGGCGGCCTCGTCCAGATCCCCTGCATCGAACGCAACGCGCTCGCCTCGGTCAAGGCGATCAGCGCCACCCGCATGGCCCTGCGCGGCGACGGCAGCCACTTCGTGAGCCTGGACAAGGTCATCAGGACCATGCGCGACACCGGCCGCGACATGCACGACAAGTACAAGGAGACCAGCCGCGGCGGCCTCGCCGTCAACGTCATCGAGTGCTGACCCGATGCCGGGAATGTCCCGGTTAATCCCTTGGTTGTACCGAGTGCACGGCCGATGACCGGGCTCGAGCTCCCACCCGCTCGCCCTCGTCGGTCGTCACCCCGGGTCTGGTGGCTTGAGCTCTGCTCGCCACCAGACTCGCCCCTTCCTCCCCCGCCCGTCGGTTCCGGGCTCAGGCCAGGCTGCGGCGGGGGTTCTTGGCGGGGGCGGTCATGGACATCCGGATGACCGCGGGCACCTGGTCGAGTTCGAGGGCGCCGCGCAGGTTGGTGATGGCCTCCGAACGCACGCGCCGCCAGATCCCGGCCACGTCGGCGTCCTCCTCCAGTGTCAGCGCCAGCCGCAGGTGCGGGCGGTCGCCGGACTCGGTGAGACGCGCACGGGCACGGCGCACCCCGGGGTAGTCGGTGACCTCCTGCTCCAGGGCACCCCTGGCCGCGCTCTCCGAGATCTCCACGTTGCCCGCGTCGTCGCGCGCCAGGTGCATACGGCCCACGGTGTCGTTCATGCCCTGCACCATCAGCCACCGCAGGGCCAGGTAACCGGCCACGAACGCGACGGCCACCGCCACGTACGGGACCCACTGCTGGGCGAGCACCTCGTTGACCCGGTCCCCGAGCAACGGCGTGGCGGCGAGTTCGCCGCCGAGGAGGCCCTGCCCCGTGGCCAGGGCCGCCACGCCCGCCACGAGCAGCACGATCCCCACGATCACCAGGCCCAGGCGGTTGCCCCGGGCCGACCTTCGAGACCTCTCGCGTGCCATGGTCAACCCTCCGCGTATCGAACGTGCGTGGCGATCCGCATGCTGCGCAGCGGGGCCAGCTCCTCCAGTCGGGTCTCCACGGCCGAGGTGACCTCGGCGGGCAGCCCGTGCGACTCACGCATCCCGGTGCGCACGTGGACCCGGATCCGGTTCCCACGCACGACCACGTGCACGTGGTCCACGCCGCTCACGTCCTGCGCGGCGGCCGCCACGGCCCGCCGCAGAGCGGGCCGGGTCAGTCCCACCACCAGGGCCGGGTCGTCGGTGCGCAGCGCCGTCCACCGGCTCCGCCCCGGGGCCAGCGCCACCACGATCAGGGCCAGTCCAATCAGCGCCAGAACCGCCGAGGCGATCTGCACCGAGGGCTCCGACCAGGTCGTGGCGGCGGCGTAGTCCGTGGCAGGGCCGACCGGGATCAGCCGCAACGGGTTGCCCGCGAGGGCGGCGATGACCTCGGCGGCCGCGACCACGGCCACCACCAGGATCAGCAGTCCGACGAGTACCGCGGGCCACGACCTGCGTGGGCGGAACGTGTGGACGGCGACGCGCTTGGCGCGGCGGTCGATCCCCTGGCTCGGACGGCCGAGCGCCTCTTCCACGGTGGTCATGTCAGCGCACCAGCTCCGCGATCTCGATGTCGATGTGGTGGACCTGTTTGCCGGTGATCCGCTCGACCCGGTCCCTGACGTGGCCGCGCACCTCCTCGGCGACCTGGCGCGCGGGCCTCGGGTAGCGCACCCCGACGCGCAGGCGCAGGATGACGATCTCCCCGCTCACCCGGGCGCGGGCGGTCCTCGACCGCACGGCCCGGGCCCCGGAGACCTCTCCGACAGCCCTGGCCGCCACCTTCTCGATGACGGCCCCGGGGATGTCCGTGCGGCCCCCGGGGTCCCGTCCGCGGGTGTGCCCTGTGGCCTCACCCTCCGGAACGGGACCCCTCTGACGAGGGACGGTGTCCGTGCGAACCCCGACCACGACCTCACCCCTGTCTACGCCGACCGCCGTGTGAACATCTCGGCCAGGTCGATCTCACCCTCCATCGCCCGGCCCGCGACGAACCCGACGAGTCCGAGGACCAGTACCAGCGCGAAGGCGGGGAACCCGCCGAACGCCGCCGCGAGCCCGAGCACCGTCCCGTAGGACAGTCCAACGATGGGCCACATGGCTACCCCCTCTGATCAGAACGCCCCTGCTTGTAGGTCTAGCTGACGGTGCGTGCGCCGTCACCGAGTCCGGCGACCACGTCCTCCACTGACACGTGGACGGCGCGGCCGCCGGACAACGGGGCCAGGCCCCGCCGGATCTCGGCGGCGATCTCCGGCAGCGGACGCCCGTAGCGGAGCACCACGCCGACCTCGACCTGGTCCTCGCGCACCGCGACCCCCCGGACACGTCCCCCGGGCACAGCGGTGCTCAGGGTTCCGAAGGAGCCGGAGGACAGTTCCACCACGTCGGAGAAGCGCAGCGCGCCCTCCGCGATGGCTCGTGCGGTCGCTCCAGGATCGCCGCCGACCACGGCTACTGGACCCTGGGTTCGGAGTCGCGGTCGTCGGCGGACTCGTCGTCCTCGGGCAGGTGGATGTCGTCCACCCGGATGTTGATCTCGGTGACCTCCAGGCCCGTCATCCGCTCGACCGCCTGGGTGACGTTGCGTCGTACGGCGGAGGCGAGGTCCTGGATGGCGGCCCCGTAGTCGACGACCAGGTCGATGTCGACCGCCGCCTGGCGTTCCCCCACCTCGACGGAGACGCCCTGCGCCACCGACCCGGAGGAACCGCCGCCGCTCACGGCGTCGCGTACCGCGCCGACCATGCGGGCGGCCCCGCCGCCCATGGCGTGGACGCCACCGATCTCGCGGGCCGCCTTGCCCGCGATCTTGGCCACGACGCCGTCGGCGATCTGGGTGTGTCCCTGTTCGTTCGTGCTCGCGGAGTCACGTCCGCCCCTGGACTCACGGGCGCTCGGTACCGCGGATTCGGTCTTCAAGTCCGACACTGGTCCCCCTACACAGTGCGCAATCCGTCCTGGACGCTCTACTTCTTCTTGAAGACGCCCTTGATCTTGTCCTCGGCCTTGTCCTTGAGGTCCTCGGCCTTGTCCTTGGCCTTGTCGGCCTTGTCCTTGGCCCCGGCCTTGGTCTGGTCGAGTTTGCCCTCGGCCTCGGTGCGCTTGTCGCCGGTGGCCTTGCCGAAGGCTTCCTTGCCCTTGCCGGCGGCGTCGTCGAAGTGCTTGCCCATTTGTGCCCCCTGATCAGAGCCTGTGCGGCTCAGGGTTGATGGTCCGAAACCCGTGTCGCCCCGGGTCGGGACGACCGGAGCGGTTTGGACCTCATCACACCTTATACGCACTCTATGTAGCCAACAAGACACTTCTGGTCATGATTTGCAGGTCAGAAGGGTCACGGTCATACCATCCGTGCCCCAAAAACACATCCGGAACCCCGGCTGCGCAGGAAAAACGTCAGGGGTGCCCGTGGGCACCCCTGCGCGTCCGAAATCGTGTTGTGCCTGCCCGCGTCGCGCGAGCCAGGCGGTTCGCCCTAGCCGAAGATGACCGTCCTGTCCCCATTGAGCAGGACCCGGCGCTGGGCGTGCCAGTTCACGGCGCGTGCCAGGGCCACGGACTCCAGGTCCCGGCCGATCGCGGTGAGCTGCTCCGGGCTGTGGGTGTGGTCGACCCGGGAGACCTCCTGCTCGATGATCGGGCCCTCGTCCAGGTCCGCCGTGACGTAGTGGGCGGTGGCGCCGATCAGCTTCACACCGCGCGCGTGCGCCTGGTGGTAGGGGCGGGCGCCCTTGAAGCTGGGGAGGAAGGAATGGTGGATGTTGATGATGCGTCCGGACATCTTGGTGCACAGCTGCTCGGAGAGCACCTGCATGTACCGGGCCAGCACGACCAGGTCCACGTCGTAGGAGTCGACCAGCTCCAGGACGCGCCCCTCCTGCTCGCCCTTGCTCTCGGGGGTGAGGGGCAGGTGGTGGAAGTCCACGCCATAGGAGTCGGCCAGGAACTCCAGGTCGGCGTGGTTGGAGATCACCGCCGCGATGTCGATGTCCAGCAGGCCGCTGCGCTGGCGGTAGAGGAGGTCGTTGAGGCAGTGTCCGAACCGGGACACCATCACGATCATGCGCGGGCGCACGTCCCGCGCCTGGAGGTCCCACTCCACGAACGAGCCCTCGGAGCCGCCGCCGAACCCACCGGCCAGAGCGGCGAAGGCTCCGCGCAGAGCGTCCTCGCCGACCACGCCCGTGGGTCCCGCCTCCGCGACGAACTGCGTCCGGAGGAAGAAGCGACCGGAGAAGTGGTCACCGTACTGCTGACTCTCGGTGATGTTGCAACCGTGGTCGGCCAACAGGTTGGCGACGGCGGCCACGATGCCCCGGCTGTCGGGGCAGGAGAGGGTCAGGACGTACTCGCGCTCGTTCATGAAAGGAACAACTCCCGGGGTCGACCGGCTGATCAGCCGTGACGCCCCAGGATATCCAGCGGGCGCGACCGGCGGGGCCGCTCCCCGCGTATCCCGCGTCACCCGCGACCGACCCGAAAGGCACGAGATCGGACCCCCGGGCAATATGAAGCACATTCATGTTCTGGCATCCTCAGGAACATGACGAGACTGCGTGAGAAGTACGAGTCCGCGACGCGCGACATCCAGGCCCCCTTCGCCATGGTCGATCTGGCCGCCTTCCGCGCCAACGCCGCCGACCTGACCCGCCGCGCCCACGGACGTCCCATCCGCGTGGCCAGCAAGTCCGTGCGCTCCAGGGACCTCCTTCGCACGGTGCTCGACCTGCCCGGATACGCGGGCGTCATGGCCTTCACCCTCCCCGAGGCACTCTGGCTGGCCACCGGCGACCCGGAACCGCTCAGCGACGACATCCTCGTCGCCTACCCCACGGCGGACACCGACGCCCTCGCTGAACTCGCCGCCTCCCCCACCGCCGCCCGCGTCATCACCCTGATGGTCGACGACCCCGCCCACCTCGACCTCGTGAGCGCCGCCGTCGCCCGGGCCGACCGCGCCCCCGACGCACCCCCCATCCGGGTCTGCCTGGACATCGACACCAGCTGGCAGCCGCTCGGCTCCGGCATGCGCGTGGGCGCCTACCGCTCCCCCGTCCGCACCCCGGCACAGGCGGCGGCTCTGGCCCGCGCCGTCGTGCGCCGCCCCGAGCTGGAACTGGACGGAATCATGGCCTACGAGGGACAGATCGCCGGAGTGGGAGACGCGCCGCCCGGCCGTCCGCTCTACGGTCGGATCCTGCGGGCCGTGCAGCGCCGCTCGGCCGTCGAGCTGGCCAGACGCAGAGCCGCGATCACCAGAGCCGTCCGGGACGTCGCCGACCTGCGCTTCGTCAACGGCGGCGGCACCGGCAGCCTGCACACCACCGGACGCGAACGCGCCGTGACCGAACTGGCCGCCGGTTCCGGCCTCTACCAACCGCACCTGTTCGACCAGTACCGGTCGTTCCGTGGCCGTCCCGCCGCCCTGTTCGCCCTTCCGGTCGTCCGCCGCCCCGCCCCGAACGTGGCCACCGTCCTCGGCGGCGGCTACCCGGCCTCCGGCCCCGCCGACGCGCACCGCCCGCCGGTCCCCCACCTGCCCGGGGGCCTGACCTACAGCCCCACCGAGGGCGCGGGCGAGGTCCAGACCCCCCTGATCGGCGAGGCCGCGCGCGGGCTCGCCGTCGGCGACCGCGTGTGGATGCGCCACGCCAAGGCCGGGGAGCTCTGCGAGCGGTTCGACACCCTGCACCTGATCGACTCCGAAACCGGCACCTACGAGGGCGCCGTACCCACCTACCGGGGCGAGGGCCGAACCTTCCTCTGACTCCCGGGGACACGGCACCACGCCGACATGACGACGGGGCCCGCGCGAGTGTTCGCGCGGGCCCCGTCGTCGTCGCTCGGTGCGGCTACTTCCGTCTGCGGCGGACCGCCCAGGCCACGACGCCCACCGCGACGACCGTACCCACCCCGGCCATCAGGATGAGCGCCTCGGGCGGCAGCTGACCGCGCGACTGGTAGGTGGTCACCACCTTGTCGTCGCCCTTGACCACGATGCTGCCCTCCTCGGGCTGCACCAGGCGGCTCTCCACGCGTACGGCGCCGCCGCCGAACACGAGGGCCCGCGCCTCGTCGAAGATCCGGGTCCCGCGATCCTTGGCCCTGTCGATCTGCCTCCGCGCGATGTTGGCCGGACGGGCCTGCACGCCCAGCTCCTCCAGCGTCTCCGCCAGCCGGCGCTGCTCTCGGTTGATCTCGGCCTGGAGTTCGGCGGGGGTCTGGCGCGGTTCGGTCTCGTGTCCCGTCATAGGGTGCCTCTCTTCACTAGCGCACGGTTGTCTGAGAGTCCGAGTCCGAGCCGGTGTCCCGACCCTGTTCCTCCGCGCCGTCGAACGGACCGGAGAATCTCAGCGCGCCATCGATTCCGTCGACCACACGGAAGAAGTCCCGCGTGGACAACCACAGTTTATAGATGATGGCGATCTCGAAGGCGAGCAGCAAAACGCCGACGACCGCGGTGATCCAGCCGATGACCGGGGGCCCGAACACGACCGCCGCGACCGGGGCCACCACGAAGACCGCCATCTGGAACTCGATCCCGCCCACCAGGTGGGTGCGGACCCGGCGCGCGTTGAGCGCCGCCCAGAACCGCTGGTACCAGGGGAAACGGCTCCGGAACTCCTGGTGCAGATCCACCTTGGGCAGTGTCAGGTCCGGCTGTTTGCCCGCCGTTCGCTGGTTGCGGGCCTCCCGCTCGTTCTGGCTGCGCAGGATCTGTTCCAGGACGCCGATGCCGTGGCGCAGCACCGCCTGCTCTCCGCCGTCGCTCATGGTGCGGCCGCCGCCACCGGTCGCGTCGCCGGTGGCGTCGCGCTCGGGCTCCAGCATGGAGAGGGTGGCACGGGCCCGCTCCAGGGCGGCCGCCAGGTGCGAGCGCATCTCACGGCGGACCTTGTACACCTGGAGGGCGTTCAGGTAGCGCAGCATGTCCAGGAAGACGACGGCCAGCGCCAGCCACACGAACGCCACGTGCCCGGTCTCCCGGTACTGGCCGCCCATGAGGGCGACCACGCACACCAGGACTCTGAACCGGTCCGAGACGTAGTCCATCCACGCCCCGAAGAGCGACTCCGAACCGGTGAGGCGGGCGAGCTTGCCGTCCGTGCAGTCCACGAGGAAGCAGGCGTAGTAGAGCAGGGCTCCGAGGAGCAACAGCTGCCAGTAGCCGAACGCGAAGCACACGGCCGCGCCCAGGCCCAGGAAGAGGGCGACGACGGTCAGCTGGTTGGGGGTGACGGACGTCCGGTTCGCGAACAGACGCACGAGCCGGACCGCGATCGGGTCGACCAGGTACACCGTCAACCAGGAGTCGCGCTCCTTGAGGGTACGAGCCCTGACCTCGTCGAGTGTGTATCGAGGCATCGTGACGAACTACTCCCAAAGCGAAGCGGATGTGTCCCGGTCCGTGGTCGTCGGACACACCATCGGGTCACGGGCGACCCGCGCACGCTGCGCCATGTCCCAGAGGACGACCAACCTATAGCACAGGGTCAACAATAGGTGATCGAACCGTTGGTCGATCCCAAAGCGGATGAACCGAACCGGAATCGCAACCGAAGATCATCGGCGTCCGCGACCAGCGCCGACGAACCGGCCCTCCCCCCACTCAGACCGGTCTCGTACTGTGAGGCGTGAAACGACGCGGACCGTCGCACGCGGTCCGCCAGCAGCAGACAGGAAGACACAACGTGAGCGACCCCATCCGTCTGGAGCCCGGCGACCAGGCTCCCGACTTCACCCTCAGCGACGCCGACGGCCAGCCCGTCACCCTGAGCAAGGTCCTGGCCGACACCGGCAAGAGCGTCGTCCTGTACTTCTACCCGGCCGCCATGACGCCCGGGTGCACCACGCAGGCCTGCGACTTCCGCGACAACATCGCCGAGTTCGCCGCCGCCGGCTTCACCGTCCTGGGTGTCTCCCCGGACAAGCCCGAGAAGCTCGCCCAGTTCCGGGAACAGGAGAGCCTGACGTTCACCCTGCTCGGTGACCCGGACAAGGACACCCTGCGCGCGTACGGCGCCTTCGGCGAGAAGAAGAACTACGGCCGCGTCGTCCAGGGCGTCATCCGCTCCACGGTCATCGTGGGCACCGACGGCAAGGTGGCCAAGGCGTTCTACAACGTGAAGGCCACCGGCCACGTGGACCGGATCAAGAAGGAACTGGGCGTCTGATCCCGCCGACCGGCCGCCCGGAGAGCACGGGCCCGGACGGCCGGTCGAGTCCCCGATCCCGGTAGAGTGGCCCCGGCGGGGCCGTAGTCCAACGGCAGGAGACGGCAGCTTTAGGTGCTGTACAGTGCGGGTTCGAATCCCGCCGGCCCCACTCCGCTCCCGGCGGCTCCCCGGAGAGTCCCGGCGGACCCCCGTGAACGACGAGAGGCGCGCGAACACCGGTTCGCGCGCCTCTTCGTGTGTCCGGTGGTCAAAGACCGAAGAGCGCCCACATGACCAGAGCCAGCAGGGCGACCACGCCCAGGCCGACGCCGGCCGCCACCGTCAGGTGGCTGCGCTCGGAGTGCTTGCCCGACTTGGTGAGCCCCAGCGTCTCCGTGGACTCGCGGATGGACAGCATGATCGAGTTCACCGCCTCCGGGCTGTTGCGCAGCCGTTCGCTGATGGACTCGGCCAGCACGTGCGCTCCCGCGCGGAAGTGCTCGCGAGCCGACTCGCGCTCCTCCGCCCCCTCGGTGTCGGCGCCCGTCTCCTCCTCGGAGGCGTCCCCCTCCGCTGGGGCGCGCTCCGCGTCGGAACGATCGGGTGCCCAGGGCGCGAGCGCCGCGATCCGCAGCATCTTGGCCGCGTTCTCCGCGCTCAGCCGCTCCCCCGGCTCCACCCGCAGCATCCCGGCCAGCACCGGGGCGAGCGGACCAGCGTTGGTGGCCTCCTTGGGCTCGTCCAACGGTTCCTGGCGCAGGATCTTGATGTAGCCCTTGCGGTCGTAGGGCGGATACCCCTCGACCGCCGCGTACAGGGTGGCGCCCAGGGACCAGATGTCGGACTCCGGCCCCACCGGACCGGCCTTGGCGCGCTCCGGTGGGATGTAGGCGGGCGAACCTATGATGCGTCCCGAGGCGCTCAGCGCGGACTCGCCGTTCCAGGCGGCCAGGCCGAAGTCGGTCAGCACCACACGTCCGGCCTCGCTGATCATCACGTTGTCCGGCTTGACGTCGCGGTGGACGATGCCCTCGTTGTGCGCGACCTTGAGCGCGTCGATCAGCTGGAGCCCGATCTCGGCCACGCGCTGGTAGGGCAGCGGGCCGCCCACCTGGATGATCTCCTCCAGGGTGGAGGCCTCCAGCAGCTCCATGACGATCCACGGCCGCTCGTCCTCGTCCACGACGTCCAGGACGGTGACGAGGCTGGGATGGACGAGGCGTCCGGCGACCCGGGCCTCCCGCGTGGTGCGCTGGACCAGGGACTCGCGTTCGTTCCGGCTCAGGTCCGAGGGCAGGCGGAGCTCCTTGACCGCCACCTCGCGCTTGATGACCAGGTCGGTGGCGCGCCAGACGGTACCGACGCCGCCGCGCGCGATCTCGGAGGTCAGCTGGTAGCGAGCCTTGAGCAGCCTGCCACCGCCCTCCGGCTCAGCCACGGCCGCCTCGGGACGCGCGGAATCGAGCGACGCCTGGGGCCGCTGCGTGTGCGGGTTTTCTAGGGAGGACACGGTTATCCACGGGTCCATTCACCGGCCATGGTGGCCTCCTGCGGAGCATTGCGGTCGCTGTCACCACTTAGGTGCACGGATCACTCGTTATACCAGGATGACGCCGGGGTCACGCCGCTGGTTGTCTGATGGCTGACACATAGGTTCGGTTTCGTTATGTCCGAGGGAGGGCCACACATGCGGCGACGGGGCCCTCCCTTACCAATCCTTGACCCGGGCGGCCCCACGTGCACGTGCGTGCTCGCGTGCGCCGCCCAAGGGATCAGCTCCAGAGGGACTCGGGGCTGCGTACCTCGACCGGCCCGACACCGGTCTTGGCCAGCGGTTCGCGCAGGCTGTCGGCGTCGCCGACCACCACCACGACGGCCTCCTCAGGACGAAGGTACTCGACGGCGGCGGAGTTCAGGTCCTCGGCGGTGAGCTTCTCGTATCCGGCGCGGATGCGGTCCACGTTGTCGTCGGGCAGGTCGTGGACGACCATGTCGACCAGCGCGCCCGCCATGGCCCGGGCCGTGGAGTAGGCGACCGGCAGCCCCACGGTGTTGGACTCGCGGACCGTGGACAACTCGTCCTCGGTCACTCCCTGGTCGCGCAGCTTGTTCACCTGCTCCAGCGAGGAGGTGACCGAGTGCGCGGTGGTCCCGGCCTCGACCTGCGTGCTCATGAAGAACACACCGCTGTCGCGGCGCAGGTCGAAGCGGCTCCCGGCGCCGTAGGTGTAGCCCAGGCGCTCGCGCAGCTCCATGTTGAGGCGGGAGGTGAACATGCCTCCCAGGATCTCGCCGATGCCCTCGGCGCGCGGCAGGTCCACCTGCGAACGCGAGGGTGCACGGTGCGCGATGACCAGGGCCGACTGCACGGATCCGGGGCGGTCGACGATCAGCACGCGCGGCAGGTCCCCGGGCGGCGGGGCGTGCTCGGTGACCGGGCGCTCGGGCGCGGGAGCGGCGTCGCCGAACACGATCCGGCCCAGCTCCTCCAGGTCGACGTTGGCCAGGTCGCCGACGACCACGAGGGTTCCGGCCACCGAGGCGATCGAGTCCGCGTGGAAGCGCGCGACGGTCTCGGGGCTGATGTCAGCCAGCTTGACCGGCCCGCCGGCCAGCGGCGTGGCGTAGCGGCCGGTGAACAGCTGACCGCCGAGGCTGCGCATGGCCAGGGTGGAGGCGGAGGAGGCATCCAGCCAGAAGCGCTCCAGGAGCTGCTCACGACGGCGAACGACGTCGTCGGGGTTCAGGGCCGGATTGCGCACGGCGTCCGCGAACAGGTGGACGGCCTCGCCCAGGCGGTTGGTGGGCGCGTCCAGGCCGGTGATGAAGCCGTCCCAGTTGACGCGGGCGATCCACTCGGCGCCGTGGCGCTCCAGGGCCGGGGCCAGGGAGCTGTTGCCGCCGGGGCCGTCCTCCAGGGCCTCGCTGGTCAGGGCGCTGACGCCCATGGCGTCGAGCGGTTCGACGGCACCGCCGAAGGGGTGCACGAGGCGGAGGGAGGCCAGCTGCTGGCCGGGGACGTCGAGGGCGACGATGGTGCCGCCGCCGACGGTGATCCGCTGGGGCTTGGGAAAGGTGAAGGACGCGGGGGCGCCGAGGTCCGGGCGGTTCTGCATGCTCTGCGGCTCTTTCTGCGGCTGGGCGGGAACGGGGCGGTTACGCCTGCTGGGCTTGGGCCGCGGCGTCGGCCTCGGCTTCCGCCTGGAGCGTCTCGGCGGCGGTCTCCGGCTCGGGGTCGAACCGGACGACCAGCATGTTGTCTTCACCGAGCAGGTTCGCGGCGGCGGCGCGGACCTCCTCGGCGGTGATGTCCGCCCAGCGCTCGGGCCAGGTGAAGGCGAGCTCGGGGTCGCCGAGCAGCTGTGTGCAGCTGCCGATGGTGTCGGCCAGGCCGGAGGGGCTGGCGATGGAGTGCAGGTGGTCGCGTTCCAGGACGGCGCGGGCCCGGTCGAGTTCCTCGTCGGTGACGCCGTTGGCGAGCTTGGCGACCTCCTCGCGGATGGCCTGCTCCAGGACGTCGCCCTCCACGCCCTCGCGGGCCAGCATGTTCACCAGCAGGAGGCTGTCGGTGTAGCGGAAGGGCAGGATGTCGGCGGAGCCCCCGCCGTCGTCGGCGGCGATGGGCCGGTCCACGACCAGCGACCGGTACAGGCGGCTGCCCTGGCCCTGTCCGAGGACGGCGGCGGCCAACTGGGCGGCGTCGTGTCCGCGCTCGCCGTAGGAGGGGACGCGGAAGCCGATGAACACCCCGGCGGCCGGGACCGTCTCGGTCACGGCGTCCCGCACGGGGCCGCCCAGGGGGGCGCGCAGTGTCGGGTCGGGGGTCTCGGGGAGGTCCTCGCGGGCGGGGATGCCGCCGAAGAACTTCTCGACCCTGGCCAGGACGTCCTCGGACTCCAGGTCGCTGACGATGGTCAGCACGCAGTTGTCGGGGCCGTAGTGCGCCTTGTGGAAGGACTTGACGTAGTCCAGGTCGGCGGCGTCCAGGTCGGCCATGGAGCCGATCGTGGAGTGGTGGTACGGGTGGCCCTCGGGGTAGGCCAGGCGCAGGATGCGCTCCAGGGCCGTGCCGTAGGGCTGGTTGTCGTAGCGCTGGCGGCGCTCGTTCTTGACGACGTCGCGCTGGTTGTCCAGGACCTCCTGGGTCATGCCCTCGCGCAGGGTCGCCAGGCGGTCGGCCTCCAGCCACAGGACGGTGTCCAGGGCGTGGGTGGGGACCGTCTCGTAGTAGTTGGTGCGGTCGGTGGAGGTCGAGGCGTTGATGTCGCCGCCCAGCCGCTCGACCACGTCGAAGTGCTCGCCCTTGGTGACGTTCCCGCTGCCCTGGAACATCAGGTGCTCGAACAGGTGCGCGAACCCGGTGCGGCCGGTCACCTCGTGCCTCGACCCGACCCCGTACCAGAGGTTGACCGAGGCGACCTGCCCGGTGGAGGCCGGAGCCGTCACCAGACGCAGTCCGTTGTCCAGCGTGTACTGCTCGACCCGTCCCGCCGTTCCCATGGTGGTCACCTGCGCATGCACCCCATCAAGTTCCGTTGACTGCTTCACCGAACACGACCCTATGTCCTCAGGGCCCTTCGGGAACACTCGGTTGGAGTAATCCACAGGTGCGAAACCCGGCCGCCGTCCGGCCCGCGGCCGCGGGCCCGCCGGTCACCCCGGCCACGGCCCCTGAGCACGGCCCCGGCTACCCGTTCCGGTACTCCGTGGTGTCCATCGACTCGGCGATCTCGTCGTAGACGGCGCTGTACTGGGCGTCCACGGACCACACGTAGAGGAGGACGTCGCTCTCCGGCAGGAACCACATGCGCACCTCGAAGGTGTCGTCGTTGTCGCAGGTGACGGACCAGATGGAGTAGTGGGACTTGCGGCCGTCGGCGTGCTCGAAGACGCTTCCCGCCCCGGTCTCCAGGCTGGCGTCGGCGACCCCGATGTTGCCCGAGGCGGCCGTGTTCAGGCTGCGGCAGCTGCCGGTGTCGTCCGCCCAGCCGTCGTCGTCGTTGAAGGACTCGTCCTTCTTCGGCCAGCTCTGCGGGTGATTGTCGGCCTGCTTGGGGACGAGCCGGATGGAACCGTAGGCGCAGGAGCTCTGCCCGGGCGGGGTCATGCACAGCTCGGAGCCGTCGTTCTGGACGTCCCAGTCCTCGGGGGTGTCGATCCGCACGCCCATCACGTCGGCGTTCTCGAACCCCTCCGGGCCGGGCGGCTCGATCGCGGGCATCATGCCGCTCTCGCCGCGCTGTAGTTCGAGCTCTCCGGGGGCGTCCTCGGAACCGCAGGCGGTGAGCGCCAGCAGGGCCGTCGCCGCGACCGCGGCGACACGACCGCCCCTCAACCGGTCCCGAACCAGGTCCGTCGTGCCCGCCATTGTGCGTTCCGCCCTTCTCATACGGTCCCCGAACTCGCGTCCGACAGATCGGAGCACAGTCGACCATAGCGCCCCCGACACACCCTCCGCGCCGGACCACCTCCCCTACTACTCTGGGTCCATGGTGGACCTCGCGAAGATCACTGAGCCCTTGTCCCTCAACCGGTTCGGGGCCCGACCCCGGGGACCGTTGGTCCTGGAGCTGGACCTCACGGAGGGTGTCGCCGACGAGGCGCCGGGCGACCCTCTCAGCCAGATCATGAACAGGCGCAAGCAGCACTACCTGGAGGTGCTGGAGGGCATCCGCAGAGGTGCCCGGGACCCGGAGGTGGGCGGGCTGGTCGTGCGCGTGGACGCCCGCTCGCTGGGGATCGCGAAGATCCAGGAGCTGCGCGACACCGTGGCCGACTTCCGCGCCACCGGCAAGCCCGCCGTGGCCTGGGCTGACACCTTCGGGGAGGCCGGGGACGGCAACCTGCCCTACTACCTGGCCACCGCCTTCTCCCGGGTGGTTCTCTCCCCCACCGGCCTGGTGGGGCTGAGCGGCCTGATGTCGCGCACCACGTTCCTCAAGGGCGCCCTGGACAAGCTCGACGTCACGTTCGAGGCCGGGGCGCGCCACGAGTACAAGAACGCGATCAACCCGTACACGCAGACGGGGTACACCGACGCCCACCGTGAGGCGGCGGGACGGCTCGTGGCGTCGATGAACGACCAGATCGTCGCGGCGGTCGCCGAGAGCCGCGGGCTCTCCGAGGAGCGTGTCCGGGAGCTCGTGGCCACCGCGCCGATCCTGGGCCAGGAGGCGCTGGACGCCGGGCTCGTCGACCAGCTCGCCTACCGCGACGAGGTGTACGCCGAACTCAACGCCGAGGTGCGGGCCAAGGCCGAGGGCTCCCCCGAACCCGCCCTCCAGTTCGTCACCCGGTACCACCGCAGGCACGTCCCGCCGCCCCGGCCGCGGTTCGCCGACAACGGCGACCACATCGCCCTGATCTCCGCCAACGGCGGCATCAACCTGGGGAAGAGCCGCCGTTCGCCGCTGGGCGGCACCGTGATGGGTTCGGACACCGTCTGCGCCGCCTTCCGCGCCGCCCGCCAGGACCCCCGGGTCCGGGCCGTGGTGTTCCGGGTGGACAGCCCCGGCGGTTCCGCCATCGCCTCGGACCTGATCCGCCGGGAGAGCCAGCTGACCCGCGAGGCGGGCAAGCCGGTCGTCACGACCATGGGCGACGTCGCCGGGTCGGGCGGCTACTACGTCGCCATGGGGTCGGACGCGATCGTGGCCCAGCCCGCCACCATCACCGGGTCCATCGGCGTGCTGATCGGCAAGCCGGTCATGGGCGCGCTCCGGGAGCGGTTCGGGATCACCTCCGACTCCGTGAGCGAGGGCCCGCACGCGGGCATGTTCGACACCCTGACGGGGTTCAGCGACTCCGAGTGGGAGCGGATCAACACGCTCCTGGACACCATCTACGAGGACTTCGTGGCCAAGGCCGCCGCCGCGCGGGGACGTACCTGGGACGAGATCCACGCGGTCGCCAAGGGCCGGATCTGGACCGGGGCGGACGCCCTGGAGAACGGCCTGGTGGACGAGTTGGGCGGGGTGGAGACGGCGGTCCGGCTGGCCCGCGCCAAGGTGGGGGCCGGGGCGCTCCCGGTGCGTGTGTTCCCCCGTGCGCACCCGCTGGACCGGCTCCGCCAGCACGAGTCCAGCGACGACGTGGCCTCCGCCGAACCGCAGACGGTGTTGAGCGCCTGGGGCCCGCTGGAGCACCTGGCGGCCCGGCTGGGGCTGCCCGCCTCCGGTCCGCTGAGCATGCCCGGCTCGTGGGAGATCCGTTGAGCGTTCCGAGCGGCGCCTACCTGGAGGCGATGGCGCTGCTGCCGACCGGTGTGACCGTGGTGACCGTCGCGGACGGCCGCGACGACATCGGGGCGACGGTGAGCGCCCTGGTGTCGATCTCCACGGACCCGCCGGTGGTGATGTTGAGCGTGGCCGGGGAGGGCTACGTGGCCGAGGTGGTGGAGGAGGTGGGCGCGTTCGCGGTGAGCGTGCTCGCCGCCGACCAGCGCGCGGTGGCGGGACGGTTCGCCGCCGAGGGCCGCCCGAGCGCCCGACACCTGGTGTCGGGGCTGTCCCACCACCGGGGCGGGCACACCGGCGCGATCGTGTTGGACGACGCGCTGGCCGCGCTGGAGTGTTCGGTGCGCCAGCGCGTGGAGGTAGGCGACCACGTGGTGTTCTTCGCCGACGTGGTGGGCCTGCCCGAGGTGGGCGCGCGGCAGCGTGGTCCGGCGATGGTCCGCTGGGACGGTCGGTACCACGCCCTGGGCTGAGGGCCCCGCGGACACATGAGGGCCCACGGACACATGAGGGCCCCGGAACCGGGCGACGGTTCCGGGGCCCCGTTGTGTCAGCGGGCGGGTCAGACCAGGCCCTGCTCCTCCAGCCACTCCTGGGCGACGTCGGCGGCGTTCTCGTTACCGACCACGACGCGCTCGTTGAGCCGGGTGAGCTCCTCCGTCGTCAGCGCCTCGGAGACGGCGTTGAGGGCGCCCCTCGCGGTGTCGTCGACCTGCTCGGCGTTGATGAGCGGGGTGATGTTCTGCGAACCGAAGAGGTTCTCCGGGTCCTCCAGGACCACCAGGTCCTCCACCTCGATCTGCGGATCGGTCGTGAAGAGGTTGGCCGCCTGGATGTCACCGTCCTGAAGCGCCTTGGTCAACAGCGCGACCTCCAGCGAGCGGAACTCGGCGAACTCGATCCCGTAGACCGACTCCAGGCCCACCACGCCCTGGTGGCGGGTCTCGAACTCGGGCGGCCCGCCCAGCACCAGCTCGTCGGCCACGTCGGCCAGGTCGGTGAGGCTGGTCAGGTCGTGCTCCTCGGCCACCTCTCTGGTGACGGTGACCGAGTCCTTGTTCTCGGCGCTGGAGGAGTCCAGGATCTCCAGCCCCTCCGGCAGGGCCTCCTCGACCAGGGCGTTGGTCTCCTCGGCGTCGGCGCTGGGCGCGTCGTCGTCGAGGTAGGCCAGGGTCGCCCCGTTGTACTCGGGGAAGACCGAGAGGTTGCCCGACTCGATCTGCGAGTAGTACACCTCGCGGCTGCCGATGTTGAGCTGGTACTCGACGTCGACGCCCTCGGCCGCCATGGCCCGGCCGTACAGCTCGGCGAGCAGGGTGCTCTCGGGGAAGTCGGCTGAGCCGATGACGACCGTGCCCGACTCGGCGCCTCCGCCGCCGTCCTCCTCGAAGGGGTCGCTGCCACCGCACGCGCTGAGGAGCAACACCAGGGGTAGCCCGATGAGGGCGAGCTTCTTGTGCATGTCCGAACCTTCTCTCTGGGGAGTCCTACTTGACAGGCGGTGCCCGAAGACCGCCCGGTCAGCGCGCCACCGCGGATTCGGCACGCAGTCCGGGAGCGACGAGGACCTGTCGCAGCCCGGCGAACAGGAGCGTGGTGGCCACGGCCAGCGCCACCACGAGCAGGGAGCCGCCCAGCATCATCGTCAGGTCCTGGCGGGCCTGGCCGTCGACGATGTAACGTCCCAGGCCGCCCACTCCCACGTAGGCGGCGATGGTGGCGGTGGCCACCACCTGGACGGCGGCGGTGCGCATCCCGATGAGGATGAGCGGCGTGGCCACCGGGAGTTCGAGTTTGAACAGGACCTCGCGACCGCGCATGCCCATGCCCAGGGCGGCGTCCCTGAGCCGGGGTTCGACGGCCCGGACCCCCTCGTGGGTGTTGACGAGGATGGGCGGGACGGCCAGCGCCACCAGTGCGGCGACGACGGGCACCAGGCCGATCCCGGCGGCCAGCACGATCAGGAAGAGCACGCCGATGGTGGGCAGGGCGCGGGCGAAGTTGGCCAGACTCGCGGTGAGGAAGCCCCCCACTCCGGTGTGTCCGGTGAACAGGCCGATCGGCACCGCGATGACGGCGGAGATCAGCAGGCCCAGCAGCGAGTAGTAGACGTGTTCGCCCAGCCGGGCGGGGATACCCGCCGAGCCGCTCCACTGCGCGGGGTCGCTGAACCACGCCACGAGTTCGTTCAGGATGTCCATGGTTACTCCCCCGCCGTGGCTGGGCTCGGGTTAGCGGGCGCGGCGCCCGGGGCGCCGGCGGGTGCGCCGGTGGGCGCGGTGGCCCCGCGGCGCGCTCGTGCGCGCCGTCCGCCGCCCGGCCGTCCGTTGCCGCGCGTCCAGGGGGTGAGCAGGTACTGGGCGATCACCAGCAGGGCGTCGGTGACGAAGGCCAGCAGGACCACCAGCACGATGCCGACCACGATGGGCGCGTCGAACTGGCGGCGGAACCCGTCGCTGAGGATGAGCTGGCCCAATCCGCCCAGGCCCACCAGGGAGGCGACGCTGACCATGCTGATGGTGGCCACTGAGGCCACGCGCAGCCCGGCGATGATCACCGGCACCGCCACCGGCATCTCCACGGTCACCAGGCGTCGGAGCGGGCTGTAGCCGATCGCCACGGCCGCCTGGCGTACGTGGTCGGGGACCTGGCGCAGCCCGTCCACCACGTTGGGCAGCAGGATCACCAGGGTGTACAGGGACAGCGGGATGATCGCGGTCCAGTCACTGAACCCGGTGTAGGGGAGCATGAGGAAGAACAGGGCGATGGACGGCACCGCGTAGAGCACGTTCACGCCGGTGAGCACGGGCGGGTAGACACCGCGCCAGCGCGCGCACGCCAGCCCCAGCGGCACGGCGACGGCCAGCCCGATGAGGATGGACAGGTAGGCCAGGCGCATGTGCTCCAGGAGCCGGGGCCAGATCCCGCGGTTGGGCTCGCCCGGGTAGCTCCAGTTGGCCACGCCCCAGTCGGTGACCCGGACGGCCCACTCCCAGGCCCCGACGGCCCAGTTCCCGCCGTCGGCGGCGATCACTCGGACACCGACCAGATCGCGGAGCCGAGGTCGTCCTGGGAGACCACGCCGACGACCCGGCCCTCGTCGTCCACGCCGACGGCGCGGCCGGCGGGCGAGAGCACGGCGGCGTCCAGGGCGGCGCGCAGGGAGTCGACCGCCACGTCGAAGGTGTGGCCGTAGGGCGCCAGGTCCAGCGAGCCGAGCGGCACCCCGGTAGGTGCCCGGTCGAGCTGCGCCGCGCTGACCCACCCTCGGGGCATCCGGTCGGCGTCCACCACGAGGGCCCAGGGTTCGGCGTCCCCGGCGACGACGTCCTTGGCGCGCTCGACGCGGTCCTCGTCGTCGAACACGACGTCCTCACGCAAGGAGAGTCCGCTGGCGGGGAAGAACGAGAGGCGCCGCACGCCCCGGTCGTAGCCGATGAACGACTCCACGAACGCGTCCACGGGCTCGGCCAGCAGGCGTTTCGGGGAGTCGTACTGGGCGAGTTCGCCGCCGGGGCGGAAGACCGCGATCCGGTCCCCGAGGCGCACGGCCTCGTCGATGTCGTGGGTGACGAACACGATCGTCTTGTTCAGTTCCTGCTGGAGTCGGATCAGCTCGTCCTGGAGGCTGGTGCGCACGACCGGGTCGACGGCGCTGAACGGCTCGTCCATGAGCAGGATCGGCGGGTCGGCGGCGAGGGCGCGGGCGACGCCCACCCTCTGCTGCTGGCCGCCGGAGAGCTGGTGCGGGTAGCGCTTGGCCTGGGCGGGTTCGAGGCCGACCAGTTCCATGAGCTCGGCCGCTCGTGCGCGAGCCTTGGTGCGCCGCCATCCCAGGAGCAGTGGCACCGTGGCGATGTTGTCCAGGACGGTGCGGTGCGGGAAGAGCCCCGCCTGCTGGATGACGTAGCCGATGGAGCGGCGCAGCTGGGCCGGGTCCTGTTCACGGATGTCCGCGCCGTCGACACGGATGGTTCCGGCGGTGGGCTCGACCATGCGGTTGATCATCCGCAGGGAGGTCGTCTTGCCGCTGCCGGAGGGTCCGACGAAGACCGTGGTCCCGCCGGACTCCACGGTCAGGTCCAGACTGGCGACGGCGACCGTGCCGTCTGGATAGGTCTTGGCGGCGCCCTCGAATGTGATCATCGCGGGGTCGTCTCCGTTCGGGGGCCGGTTGGGTTACCGCGGGGAGCCGCGCAGGTACGCGGCCTTCCCCTGAGCTCGGGGACCAAACGGGTTGAATCGGGCACCGTGACCGGACCGCGACCCCGGTCGGTCCCTGGGCGTGCCGGGAAGGGTACCCGAGGCCAGGAGGTGGTTGAACAGACGACACGCCGCCCGGATTCGAACATGAGTATGACCCGACACACCTCACGCGCCGGTCGGGCTCAGCCCTGGTCGGAGATCCAGTCGGAGAGCTGGTGGAGGTCGTCCACGACCACGTCGGCCCGTTCGGCGTCGGGGGTGGCCGCGTGGCGGTACCCGTAGATGCCCCGGCGCAGCAGGGCGGTGCGCATTCCGGCGCGGCGGGCGGGGAGGACGTCGTTGTCGACGCGGTCGCCGACATAGAGGATCTCCCCCGCGGTCACACCCGGGCGCACGCGGTCGGCCAGCTCCAGGACGCGGTCGAAGAACTCGGGCTCGGGTTTCTGCGTTCCCCACACGTCGGAGATACCGATGCCGTCGACACCCAGACCCATGGCGTCCAGGGTCGGACCGGCCTCGGGCGGCTGGTTGCCCGCGATCACCAGGGACAGCCCGGCCTCGTTCATGGTCTTGAAGGCGGGGCGGACGTCGGAGTAGAGGTCGCGCTCGTCGAAGTGCTCGCGGGCGCCCTCGGGGTCCTCGGCCCGCCAGCGGGCGCTCTCGGCATCCAGGTCGAATCCGGGCACGAGCAGCCGAAAGCCGTCGGTGAGCGTGCCGCCGGAGGCGATCACCGCACCGATGGTGCCGAAGAACGCCATGTGCGGGATCGCGAACCGGTCCGCCCAGCGCGCGAAGATCCGCGTCTCGTCGATGAGCGTCTCGCCGACATCGAACACCACAGTACGAATTGCCACGGTTAGGGAGTGTACAAGGCGTTCTCCGGCACGGGCCCGGGCCGGAGCGGCCCGGGCCCGCGACGCACGGGGCTCAGGTGCCGGGCGGGCGCAGCACGGCGAAGGCGTCGGTGACCTCCAGTTCGCGCGCCCGGAAGCGGAAGAGCGCCGCGGGCCGACCGCCCGAGCGGCCGGAGGGCACCGAGCGACCGGTCTCCTCGATCTGGCCGCGCCGGAGCAGGACCCGGCGCAGGTTGGTGGCGGCCACGTCGTGCCCGAGGGCGGCCCGGTAGTGGGCCGACAGCTCCGACATCGTGAACTCCGGCGGAGCCAGGGCGAACCCCAGGTTGGTGTAACTGAGCTTGGAGCGCAGTCGTCGGCGACCCGAGAGGACGATGGAGGCGTGGTCGAAGGCCATCGGGGGCAGGTCGGCGGCGGGGTGCCAGTCGGTGTCGGCCGGAACCACCGGGTCGATGTGCGCCGGGACCAGCCCCAGGTAGGCGGTGGCCAGGGTGCGACGCTGGGGGTCGCGGTCGGGATCGCTGCGGGTCTCCAGCTGTTCCATGTGGCTCAGGTCCCGGACGTCGACCTTCTGCGCGAGCTGTCGGCGGATCGAGGCGCCCAGGCTCTCGTCGGCGCCGAGCCGGCCGCCGGGCAGCGCCCACTCGCCCTCACAGGGCGGGAGGGCCCGCCGCCACAGCAGGACGCACAGTTCGCCCGAGCGGATCTGGAGGACGACCGCGATCGCCTCGTGCGCCGAGAGCACCGCGGCCCCTCCCCCCCGCTCGGGGTCGGCCGTCGCGGTCGGGCCCGCCGCGGCCACCATGGCTTGTCCGTTTGCTTCCGGGATATCCACCCTGTCCCTTCCGTTCCACGCCATGTTAAGCTTCACCAGGTTTGTGCCTGGCAGACAAAAACTTGGTCGGCGCACTCATCTCCCCTGGCACGGCGCCCGCACGGCGTGCCCACAGCCTCAAGGAAGTAGTAGGACATGGCATCGGTCACCGCGACGGCGGACACCATGACCAGGCAGGAGTGGGCCACCGAGGTCCGCCGCCTGGCAGAGGAGCGCGACGCTGTCATCCTCGCGCACAACTACCAGCGCCCGGAAATCCAGGACGTCGCCCACCACACCGGCGACTCCCTGGCGCTCTCCCGGCTGGCCGCGAGCGTGGACGCCAGCACCATCGTCTTCTGCGGCGTGCACTTCATGGCCGAGACGGCCAAGATCCTCGCACCGGAGAAGACCATCCTGCTGCCCGATCCCAACGCGGGGTGCTCGCTCGCCGACACCATCACCGCCGAGGACGTGCGCGCCTGGAAGGCCGAGCACCCCGGTGCGGTCGTGGTCGCCTACGTCAACACCACGGCGGCGGTCAAGGCCGAGACCGACATCTGCTGCACCTCCTCCAACGCCGCCGACGTCATCCGGTCCATCCCGGAGGACAAGGAGATCCTCTTCCTCCCGGACCAGTTCCTGGGTGCCCACGTCAAGCGGGTCACCGGCCGCGAGAACATCCACATCTGGATGGGCGAGTGCCACGTGCACGCCGGGATCGACGGCCACACGCTGCGCGAACGGGTCGCGTCCGAGCCCGACGCCGAGGTGTACGTCCACCCCGAGTGCGGCTGCGCGACCTCCGCGCTCTACCTCGTGGGCAGCGGCGCGGTGCCGGAGGAGCGCGTCAAGGTCCTCTCCACCGGCGGGATGCTGAGCGCCGCCGAGAACACCACCGCCAAGAAGGTGCTCATCGCCACCGAGACCGGCATGCTGCACCAGCTGCGCAACGCCAACTCCACCACGGAGTTCGAGGCGGTCAACTCCCGCGCCGAGTGCCACTACATGAAGATGATCGACGCGGACAAGCTGCTGAACTCACTCCGCCACGGCACCACCGAGATCCACGTGGACCCCGGGACCGCCGAGCGGGCACGTCGTTCGGTGGAGCGCATGGTCGCCATCGGCCAGCCCTCCCGGGGCGGCGAGTAAGGGGCACGTGGGTGCGGTCGGCGGCGCCCGGCGAGTGACGCCGTGGGCGCGTGGACGGTAACAGAAGTCTCACCTTCCAGCCACAGCTGATCTATTTGCCCACACCAGACGCCTCCCCTCGCTAGCGTCACCTCAGGAGCGGGGGGAGAATCGTGACCAGAGGTAACGAAACAGGCGTACCGACGACCGACGCCGTCGAGGGGCTGCACGACGCGTTCGCGCAGCCGCTCTTCCGGTACGCGTGGTCCCTGCTGGGCGACCCCGACCAGTACAGCGAGGGCGCCGACCGGCCCGACGAGGACCCCGTCACCGACGCCGTACACGAGGCCCTCGTCGCCGGGGTCGAGCTGGGGACCAGACTCGCCGACCCCGCCGACCGGGGCCCCTGGCTCTTCGCGCTCGTCCGCGCCGCCTGCCAGCGGCGCGGATTCGCGCACACCTGCCCCTACACCCGTCTGGCCACCGTGCCCGCCGAGGCACCGGTCGCGCGGATGTTCTCCCGCCTGCCCGCCAGCCACCGGGAACTCGTCGAGCTGAACCTGCGCCACGCGCTGTCCACCTCGGCCGTCTCCCGGGTGCTGGGACTGGAGCCGAGGATCTGCGGAGAGCTGTCCCGCTCCGCGATCCGCCGGGCGGCGGAGGGTCTGGAGGACCTTCCCGCCCCGGAACCCGACGAGGACACCCCGAGCGGCAACTGGCGCACCCAGGTGCACCAGGTCTCCTCCGCGCTGGCCCTGCTGCGCCCGCCCGGGGCGCCGCCCGGTCTGCGCGACCGGGTCGTGCACACCTGCACCTCACCCGACGCGGCCGAGGAACGCGCCCGGATCACCGCCGCCATGCAACCGCTCACGGCGGACGGCTACCCGGTCCACCGCTCGCGGCTGCCCGGCGACCCGGTGGTCGAGGCCACGGAGGACGGCGGTCCCGTCGAGGTCCCGCTCCCCCGGGCTCTGCCCCGCGACCTCGTGATGACCGCCGACCACCCCGTGCGCGACGACGCGCGCTCACCGCTGCCCTCCCCCGACCACGACCCGCACGGCGAGATCACCGAGGCAGGACGCAGACGCTGGCCGCTGCCCGCGATCTCCGGGCTGGCCACGGTCGTGGTGGCGTTCGGGCTGTGGTGGTGGGCCAGTTCGGTGGGCGGCCCCACCACCATGATCGACTCGGGCCCGGCGCTACCGGGGCAGCGTCCGGGCCTGTCCGAGGTGGAGGCGGTCTCCACCGCCTCCGACGGCAAGCCGGGGACCGAGCCGACCTCGGCCACCGCGGCCGGGGACGCGAGCACCGAGGCCCCCGGGACGGACACGCCGAAGAGCGACGGCCCCAGCGGCAGCCCGGACGGTCCGCAGGACGAGGGCGACGGCGAGGGCCAGCCCCGGGAGGGACACGGCGGCGAGGGCCCGGAATCCCCCGGGGAGGCTCCGGGCGCACCCGAGCCCCCGGCGGAGCAGCCCGACCCCGGTCAGGGCGAGGACGAGGAGGAGCCGCCCGGAAACGGCGGCGGGGCCCCGGGGAACGGCTCCCCCGGCCTGCTCGGAGACCTGCTGGGGCTGCTGTTCGGGAACGGACAGAGCGAGGCGGGCGAACCGGCCGAGTAACCGCCCGGAACCGCGGTCCGCACCGGCGTCACGTCGCGGGGCCGCGGGGAGGCGGAGGCGTCAGAAGGAGGAGAGCAGGCGGTCGGCGGCGGTCTGGAGACGCCTCTCGACCTCGTCGACGTCACGGCGTCCCTTGAGGATCTCCACCAGCTCGAAGATCCACACGCTGGTGAGCGCGCCGACCAGGACGTACCCGGTGCTGGCGCGGTCCACGTCACCGCCGGCCTCGTCCTCCCCGGCCCCGTCGGTGGTGTCCGCGCCCTCCAGGTTGCCGGTGGCCACCCTCCACACGAGGTCGCTGATGCGTACGTCCAGCTCGATCTTGACCTCGGCCATGATCAGGGACCGCACCAGGGCGTCGGCCAGCTCCGGCTCGCGCATGAGGCCGCGCGTGGCGCGGAGCAGGACGTCGACCGCCCGGCCGGAGGGGCTGTCCGCGATGGGCGGGCGGCGGACGATACCGCCCTCCAGGAGGTCGAGCTCCTCGGTGACCACGGCCACGACCAGGTCCATCTTAGAGGGGAAGTAACGGTAGAGCGTGCCCAGGGCGACGCCCGCGCGTTCGGCGACCGAACGCATCTGCATGGCCTCCACGCCGCCGCGCACCGCCAGGGCGGCCGCGGTCTGGACGATGCGCCGACGACGCTGGGTCTGACTCCGTGTCATCGTTCCGATCGGTGCCTGCACCGCCACAGGGTCTCTCCCATTCGTCATCGGTCCGCGTCGCCGAGGTGCGACGGCCCGAGGGTCAGCCGAGCACGGTGGACCCGCGCCCGGCGACACCGGCTCACGAGAACACGTTATCCAACGAATTCCCTTGATCACAGCGCCTGGAACCCATGATCCTCGCCTCATAGCCCGACGTGACAGAGGCAATACGAGAGCTTGGCCGGAACTTTCAGGACGACACCCCGACCTATGTAGAATATGTTCTATTTTGTCGGCCCGAAACGCGGCGGCCCGCGCCCGGGCCCCGGAGGCACCCACCGCCCGCACGACCCGAACGACCCTTCCCTAGAATCGAACCAGATTCGGTTTCCAGTGGAGAGGTCGGCCAGGGATGCGTGTGGTTCCCCCAGTAGAGGACCTGGGCGAGGGGTTGTGGAGCATCCCCGTGCCGGTCCCCCACAACCCCATCGGGTTCACCTACGTCTACGCCCTCGACACCCCGGTCGGCCCCGTCCTCGTCGACACCGGCTGGGACCACGACGACTCCTGGGACGCCCTGGTCAGCGGCCTCCACCAGGCAGGACACCGGGTGGACGAGGTCCGGGGCGCCGTCGTCACCCACTTCCACGCCGACCACTCCGGACTCATCGGCCGCCTGCGCGAGGCCTCCGACGCCTGGATCGCCATGCACCCCGCCGACGCCGGGATCCTGCGCCGCCAGGAGGAGCTCACCGACGACCAGCGTGCCGCCTCCGTCATCGAACAGATGGTCCGAGCGGGCTTCCCCGACCAGGACGTCGAGGCGTTCCGCGCCTCGCCCACGGTCTTCCGGCCGCCCGCCCCGCCCGACACCGCCCTCGACGACGGCCAGCGCGTCGACGTCCCCGGCCTGGACCTGCGCGCCGTGTGGACCCCCGGCCACACGCCCGGCCACCTGTGCCTCCACCTGGCCGGACGCGAACTCCTCTTCACCGGCGACCACGTCCTGCCGCGCATCACCCCGCACGTGGGCCAGTTCCCCCTGGACTCCGCCGAGGGCGACCCGCTCGGCGACTTCCTCGCCTCCCAGGCGCGGATCGGCGGCCTGCCCGGGGCCGATCGACTCCTATGTCTTCCCTCACACGAGACGCGCTTCTCCGGTGTGAGCGAGCGCGCGCAGGAGATCGTCGACCACCACGAGGAGCGCCTGGACCTCATGGTCCGTCTGGTGGAGCAGGGCCCCACCACCCTGTGGGAACTCACGTCACGTCTGGAGTGGCGGCGCCCCTGGGCGGACATGCGACCACTGGCCCGGCACATGGCCGCCTCCGAGACCGCGGCGCACCTTCGGCTGCTGGAGGAGCGCGGCCGCGTCGTCCGCGAGGGCACGCCACACCGGCCCCGCTGGGCCAACGTCACCCCGGGGACGACGCCCCGAATATGATCCCCTGTACCTGATGCCCGGCGCCGACCCCGAGTGAACTCGCGAGTAACATATGGGGGCGCGCAGCATCCCGGCAGCCGCCCACCAGCAGCTCCGGCCAGAACCGGGACACCGACGGCGGCGACCGGGCACGCGATCCAACGAAGAGGTGGACTCTTGACCCAGTCGGGCACCAGCACGGGACCGACCCCACGGCCCTCCGGCGACCGCCCCCTGCGCGTCGCCCTCCTGTCGTACCGCAGCAAACAGCACGTGGGCGGGCAGGGAGTCTACGTCCGCCACCTGTCACGCGAACTGGCCGCGCTCGGTCACGAGGTCACCGTCTTCTCCGGGCAGCCCTACCCCGTCCTCGACGAGGGCGTCACCCTGGAGAAGATCCCCTCCCTCGACCTCTACAACGACGTCAACCCCTTCGTCGCACCGCCCGTGCGCGAGTGGCGTGACTGGATCGACGTCCTGGAGGTCGCCACCATGTGGACCGCCGGGTTCCCGGAGCCACTCACCTACTCGCTGCGCGCCAACCGCGAACTCCGCCGCCGCCTCGACGAGTTCGACGTCGTGCACGACAACCAGACCCTCGGATGGGGCCTGCTCGGCATCAGGTCCGCGGGGCTCCCCCTGGTCACCACCATCCACCACCCCATCAGCGTGGACCGCCGGATCGAGATCGAGGAGGCCCGCGGCCTCCAGAAGCTCTCCAAGCGCCGCTGGTACGGGTTCGTCAGGATGCAGGCGCGGGTGGCCCGACGCCTCGACCCGATCCTGGTCCCCTCCCGGTCCTCCGCCGACGACATCGCCCGCGAGTTCGGCGTCGACCCCGCCACCATGGAGGTCACCCCGCTCGGCGTGGACACCCGCTACTTCCACCCCCGCCCCGAGGTGCACCGCGTCCCCGGCCGGATCGTGTGCACCGCCAGCGCCGACAGCCCGCTCAAGGGGGTCAGCGTGCTGCTGCGCGCCGCAGCCAAGCTCGCCACCGAACGCGACGTCACCCTGAGGATCGTCAGCAAGCCCAAACCCGGCGGCCCCACCGACCAGCTCGTCGACGAACTCGGACTGCGCGACCGCGTGGAGTTCGTCAGCGGCATCGACGACGAGCAGCTGGGCGAACTCGTCTCCAGCGCCCAGATCGCGGTCGTCCCCTCCTTCTACGAGGGCTTCTCCCTGCCCGCCGTGGAGGCCATGGCCTGCGGCACACCCCTCGTCGCCAGCCACGCGGGCGCCCTGCCCGAGGTGGTCGGCACCGACGGTGACGCCGGTCGCCTCATCCCCCCGGGCGACCCCGAACTACTGGCCGCCGAACTCGCCTCCCTGTTCGACGACGACGCGGAACGCGAGCGCATGGGCGCCGCCGCCTGGCGCCGGGTCCAGGAGCGCTTCACCTGGAAGGCCGTGGCCGAACTCACCGCCCAGCGCTACGCCACCACCATCGACGCCGTCAAGGGGACCAGCGCCGGTACCGGAGACGACGACACCCGGCCCGCACCCGTGCGGGCCCGCGCGAACGGCGCCTGACCCCACGACCCGCAGCACCGTCCCTAGGGAGCCTCCACTGATCACCGTCGACTTCAACCTGTTCCCCGTCGGCCCCGGCCAGCGCGTCCTCGACCTCGGCTGCGGCGGCGGCCGCCACGCCTTCGAGATCTACCGACGCGGCGCCGACGTGGTCGCCTTCGACCAGAACGTGAGCGACCTCGCCGACGTCGAGACCATGTTCGCGGCCATGGCCCACGAGGGAGAGGCCCCCGCCACCGCCAAGGCCGAGACGGTCAAGGGTGACGCCCTCGACATGCCCTTCGACGACGACAGCTTCGACCGTGTCGTGGCCGCCGAGATCTTCGAGCACCTGCCGCACGACACCGCCGCCATGAAGGAGCTGTACCGGGTCCTCAGGCCCGGCGGCATCGCGGCCGTCACCGTGCCCAGCTTCCTGCCGGAACGCATCTGCTGGGCCCTCTCGGAGGAGTACCACACCAACGAGGGCGGCCACATCCGCATCTACACCCGCGCCGAGCTGGAGGCCAAGCTCAAGGCCACCGGGTTCGTGATCGGCCCGCACCACCACGCGCACGCCCTGCACGCCCCGTACTGGTGGATCAAGTGCGCCGTGGGCACCGACAACAACGACCACCCGGCCGCCAAGGCCTACCACGACCTCCTGGTCTGGGACATGCTCCAGGCCCCCAAGGTCACCCGGGTGGCCGAGCGGCTCCTCAACCCCGTCATCGGCAAGAGCGTCATCGTGTACGTGCGCAAGCCGCACACTGACGCGGCCGCCTGATGGCACCCGCACCGTCCGATCCCGGCGCTCTCCACCTGCCCGGGATCCTCAACGCCGAACAGCTGTACCGGTCCGCGGACTACCTCGTGCGCTCCCAGGAGGGCGACGGGGTGATTCCGTGGTTCCCGGGCGGCCACGCCGACGTGTGGGACCACGTGGAGTGCGCCATGGCGCTGACCGTCACCGGCGTGCTCGTGCCCGAGCACGCCGAGGCGGCTCGCCGCGCCTACCTGTGGCTGGACGGGAGCCGCCACCCCGACGGCGGCTGGTACGCCAAGTACCGCCAGGGACGGCCCGTGACGGAGCTGCGCGAGGCCAACCACGCCGCCTACCCGGCCGTGGGGCTCCTCCACCACCTGCTGACCACCGGCGACGTCGACTTCGCCGAGCGGATGTGGCCCGTGGTGGAGAGCGGCCTGGAGTTCGTGCTGGCCCTGCGCGGCGAGCACGGCGAGATCCTGTGGGCCCGCTCCGAGGACGGATCCCCGGGCGACCACGCGCTGCTCACTGTGTGCGCGAGCGTGCACCACGCGCTGCGCTGCGGGACCGAGCTGGGCGCGCGGCTGGGCCGTGAACGGCCCGACTGGTCCAAGGCGGCCGAACGGCTGGCCGAACTCATCACCGGGGACGAGGGGTTGTTCTCGGACCGCTCCCGCTTCTCGATGGACTGGTTCTATCCCATCCTCGGCGGCGTGCTGCGCGACGAGGCCGCCAAGGAGCGGATCGCCGAGCGCTGGGACACCTTCGTCATGCCCGGACTGGGTGTGCGCTGCGTGAGCGACCAGCCCTGGGTGACCGCGGCGGAGTCCTCCGAGCTGGTCATGGCGCTGGCCGCCATGGGAGAGACGGAGACGGCCGTACGCGTTCTGCGGGACGTGCAGCACCTGCGCGACGCCGACGACGGCGTCTACTGGACCGGCTACCAGTTCGCCGAGCAGGTGCGCTGGCCGGTGGAGCGCAGCACGTGGACCTCCGCGGCGATCATCCTGGCGGTGGACGCGCTCACCCGCACCACCCGCGGCTCCCGGGTGTTCCTGCGCACCTGGGTCTGAACTCGGCCCCGAAGACACGAGGAGGGCCCCGAGGGGCCCTCCTTCGGTCGTTCGTCAGCCTTCCTCGCCCCGGCCGGGCGGGATCTCGGGGATACCCGGGTCCTCCGGGTCACCGGGCCACTCGGGGTTCTCCGGGAAGGTCGGCTCCTCCGGGAGGTCCGGCCCCGGGTCGACCGGCTCCTCGGGAGGCGGCGGCTCCCCCTCCGGCGTCTCCGGCTGGTCGTTCTCCGGCGCCTCGGGCTGCTGCGGCTCCTGGGTCGCCGGGTCCGGCGCCCAGTTCTCCGTGGTGCCACCGAACTCGGGGCTGGGGAACGAGGCGCGCTCGTAGCCCTCCATGGCGCGGTTCATGTACGACTTCCACATCTGCGAGGGCAGACCGCCGCCGGAGATGTTGTGCCCCGGGATCTGGAAGCTCTCGTTGTTGCCGCTGTAGACCCCGACCGCGGTGGACAGCTGCGGGGTGTACCCGACGAACCAGGCGGCGACGCTGCCGTTGGTGGTACCGGTCTTGCCCGCGACCGGGTGGTCCCACAGCTGCGCGGCGGTACCCGTGCCGGAGCTGACCGCCTGCTCCAGGGCGTAGGTGACGTCGGCAGCGGTCGACTCCTCAAGGGCCCTCTTGCCCTCGATCTCCGGCCGCTCGTTGTCACCGTCCTGGTTGACGATCTCCTTGATGACGTGCGCCTCCATGTGCACGCCACCGTTGGCGAAGGTCGCGTACCCGCTGGCCTGGTCCACCGAGCGGACGCTCGTGGCGCCCAGCGGCATGACCGGGACCAGCTGGTTGTCGTCGATGCTCCCGTCGGGCAGGCCCACGTCGTAGGCGGTCTGCCTGATCTTGTCGAAGCCGACCTCCTGGGCCAGCTCCACGAAGCCCAGGTTGTTGGACACCGTGGTGGCCTGCGTGAGCGTCATGACGCCACCGGGCGCGTTGCCCGCGTTCTGCACGCGGGAACCCTGGATGTCCCTCGGCCCGCGGCCGTCCACCGTGGAGTTCAGGCCGTAGCCCTGCTCCAACGCCGTCGCCAGCACGTACGGCTTGAACGCCGATCCCGCCTGGGCGGCGCCCAGGAACGAGCTGTCGTACTGGTTGAGGTGGTAGTCGTGGCCGCCGTAGAAGGCCAGGACCTCGCCGGTCTCCGGGTCGATGGTGGTCAGGCCGATGTTGACGCCCTCGGGAAGGCTGTCCGGGTCGACCATCTCCTCCACCGACTCGTAGGCGGCGTCCATCATGTCCTTGTCGAAGGTCGTGACGATCTTGAAGCCCTGGCGGTTGACGTGGTCCTCGGTGTAGCCGAGGTCCGTCAGCTCGCTCATGGCCTCCTGGAGCATGTACCCCCGGTAGCCGCTGAGGTCCTCCGTGGTCTTCTCCGGCTCGGGTGCCGGGAACTCCATGGCGTCCGCCTCGGCCTGGGTGATCGCCCCGGTGGTGACCATGCCGTTGACCACGTACTGCCAGCGGTTCTCCATGTCGGGCGTGGTCTCCACGTCCGCCTGGCCGAACCGGGTCGGCTGCTGGATGGCGGCGGCCAGGAAGGCGGACTCCTCGGCGGTGAGCTCGTCGACGTCCTTGTGGTAGTACGCCTGCGAGGCCGCCTGGACTCCGTAGGACGTGCGACCGAAGTAGATGGTGTTGAGGTACTGCTCCATCACCCACTCCTTGTCCTCGCTCTGATCCACCTTGATGGAGATGATGATCTCCTGGATCTTGCGGGACACGGTCTGCTCGAAGGAGACGCCCTCGTAGTAGTTACGCACCATCTGCTGGGTGACGGTCGAACCGCCCTGCACCTGCTCGCCCGTGATGGTGGACCACACCGCGCGCATCGTGCCGCTGAGGGAGACACCGGGCTCGGTCCAGAAACCACGGTCCTCGGCGGAGATGACCGCCTCGACGACGTGGTCGCCGCCGGCCGTCATCTCGTCGTAGCTGATGACCTCGCGGTCGGTGCCTCGGTAGGCGAACTCGGTCTCGCCGTCCGCGAAGTAGAAGGTGGAGCCCTGCTCCACCGCGTCGGCCTTGGCCGCGTCGGGAACCTCGACGGTCACGTAGAAGAACGTGAAGACACCGCAGGCCAGGATGAGGCCCAGGCCGGTGACGGCCAGGAAGCCCAGGAGAAGGCGCAGCCAGAGCGGCTTCTTCGCCTTCTTCTTCTTGTTCTTCCCGGAACCCTCACCCGGTCCCTCGGCGCTGTCGGTGGGACCGTCGGGTCCGCCCGGCCCCCCGGGGGTCCCGGCTCCGCCGGACGCCGCCGCTCCGGTCATCCCACCGTCGGCGGGTCCGCTCGGCCCCTCCTCCGTGGGTCTGTCCGAAACGTAGTCGGACAGGCGTCGGGGCGTCGGCCACATGGCCGCGGTCTCCGCCGTGGCACCGGTACCGGTGTCCTCGGCCGGCCCGCTCCCGGCACCGTGCACCGCGTCGTCCGCCTCGGGCGAAGCCCCGGCGAAGGCCACCGCGCCAGCCGCCGGTGCGGGCATGGCCTCGGTGCGAGCGCCGTCGTCGGAGTGCTTCTCGGTATCGGTATCGGTATCGGGCCCGGTCACCTTCTCCGGTTCCGAGGAGGGCCCGGGGTCGGTGACGGCGGAGGCCGCCACCGCAGGTTCGGCGGTGTCCTCGGGCTCCTCGGTGTCCTTGGCTCCGAGGACCGGGATCTGTTCCGTTCGGGCTTCCTCCAGCTCGGCTTCCCCGGTGTCCGCGCGCGCGGAGTCCCCGACGGCCTGGTCGGAGGGGTCGAACCGGTCGGCCTCGTCCTCCGCACCGGCGACGGGTCCGTCGTCGACGGGCACGTCACCGGAGTCCTCTTCGGAGGCCCCCGGCTTCGCCCGCTCCGCGTCGTCAGCCGTCCCGGTGGAGTCCGATCCCTCGGACTCGAAGCCCTGTTCGGCGAGAGTCATGGCGACGCGGTCACGCAGGAACGTGCCGCTTGTCTTGAAAGCGATGGCCCCCGGGACGAACTCCGGCTCGGGTTGGCCGTTGGGCTCGCCACCCGACTCCGAGGCTTCTCCCTCGGATTGATCCTCACCGCTGGTGGGTAGATCATCACGCTGGGGGGTCGCTTGAGTGGACAGCTCCTCAGCAGAGGTCTCTTTCGTCTCCGGCGTGTTCGATTCGGGACGCTGTCCGTCCGTCCCGCCATCGCCGTGTGTGCTCTTGCTCAGCTCCCCGCCCCCAAGGCAAATCACGTCCGGCACCGTGCCGTCCTGGTGTTTGACGCGCGAGTGCCCCTGATCGGTTCAGTTCGATTCAGGGCTGAAGCGGTATTTCGGGGAAAATCACCACCATCGCTCCACCCTCAAAGCCACGATACCCGCACGTAACCGTGTCAAGGCCGAATCCGTAACCGCACGGTCACTTCTTACCGAAGGCTTACCCTCCGAAGGCGTGTCCATGTCCGGGTGTTGGTTCACTCACAATACCGGACCAATGTTGCCACACGCAGGGACAATCACTGAGCGTGCGCATTCGATTCACCACTGCCCCCGTCACGAATGCCATGCCGCACACCCGAATCGCTTCAGGAGACGCGCTCGAGGATCCGCATGGAGCCCACCACGCGCACCTCCCTGAACCTCCCCGAGTCCAGCGCGCGACAGTAGACGTTGAACGGCGGCCGTCCGCCGTCCTCCGGGTTCGGGAAGACGTCGTGGATCACCAGCGCCCCACCCACGGCGACGTGCGGCGACCAACCCTCGTAGTCGTTCTGGGCGGCCGTCTCACTGTGTCCGCCGTCAATGAAGAGCATGCCCAGCTCGGTGCCCCAGACGGCGGCGACGTCGACTGAGGCGCCCGTGATCGCGATGACCTCGTCGTCCAGGCCCGCCTGGGTGATCGTGCGCCGAAAGTGCGGCAGGGTGTCGAATTTCCCGGTGACCGGGTCGATCAGGGAGCTGTCGTGGTACTCCCAGCCCTCCTGGTGTTCCTCGGAGCCCCGGTGGTGGTCCACCGTGACGACCCTCGCCCCACCCACACGTGCCGCGGCACCCAGGAACACGGTGGACTTGCCGCAGTAGGTGCCGATCTCCACGACGGGTCCGCGGTCCGCGTACTCCAGGGCCGTCTCGAAGAGAGCCATCCCCTCGTCAGTGGGCATGAATCCGTTCGCCGCCTCAGCGGCCGCCAGCAGGTCCGCGGGGATTGTCTTCGTCATACGGAAATTCTCCCATCGCGGGAGGTCCGTCCCGCCAGCACCCCATGGGGAATCGGCCCGAAAACGTCGATTCACAAACGCACAAACAACCCCAACAAAAAAAGGAGAGGAAGAACCCGTCCCAAAGGACAAGCCCTTCCCCTCCCTACCAAGAAAAACCGTGGCAGCGACCTACTCTCCCACCCCACAACAGGGCAGTACCATCAGCGCAAGGA